>DATJXR010000046.1:0-137320 GCA_035499995.1 Rhizomicrobium sp.
ACGAGATGGACGAAGCTTCCGGCGACGGCTGGGCCCAACTTCAGCCTAACGGAACCCTCAAAGGCCAAATCTGCTTCCACAATGGCGACGAAGCCGACTTCATCGCCAAACCCTGGAAAACTTCTTCAACAGCCTGCTAGCGCGCGTTGGTGTAGTTGGCGCCGATCATGTCGCCCTTGGTGCCGTTGATGCCGGTGGGCAGGTTCCAGATTTTCCCGGCGGCAGGGGTGGCGGACAGCGGGTGGCCGGGATCGGCCAATTGCCCGAGATAGAGCCTGTAGCGGTCGCCCGCCGCCTTGCGCGAGAAGATGATGTCGTTTTCGTCGACCGGCGAGGGATCGGCGTTCTCCGCGTCGCAATCGGTGCCGTTCCAGAGATAGGCGGTCTGATTGAGTATGGAGTAGACGTAGACCTTGTCGTGCATGGTCGACGCATCCGGCCAGCTGACGTAGAGAAATGTGTAGAGATCGGGATCCAGGGGATAGTAGTAGTGGATGCCGTCGACCGGCGTGAATGCGAACGGCGATGCGGAAACCCTGGTTACGGTGTCGTAGCGCATCACGCGCGCGTAAGCATGGGCATTGACGTAATAGTAGATATAGCGGCCGCTGGGGCTGAACACCGGGGCCGATGCCTCGTTCGGCGTGCTTGGCGAACCGTCCAAACCGCTCGGCGAGCCATTGATGAGTTTCCGGAAATTCTCGATGTGGGCCATGCTGGGATCGTCCGGATCGATCACGAGATCCGCCGTACCGATGCCGAAATTCTGCTTCCACACGATCGCGTCGCCGCGGGGCGAGAACTTGGGGTCCTCGTTGGGGACGGTCTTGCCGTCCGTGAGGTTGACGTAATTCGCCGCCCCGATCCGCCAATAGAAGACCTGACGCTTGGCGTTGCCGCCCTTGCCCATGACGGCAGTGAACAGGATGGATTTGCCGTCGGGCGAGAACACCGAATTGCGCGCGGCCGTCAGGCCCCAGCCCAGCTGCGGGATATCGATGAAATGGCGTGCCGCGAAATCGTACATGTAGAGGCGCCCGCTATCGTCCTCCTGATAGACCACGCGGCCCGTCAGCGCTGGCGGCGTGTCGCTTGAGGTCTGGAAGGTCTGGCAGGTCTGCGCGTGAGCCGCGGCGGAGCAAAGCAGCGCGGCAAAAAGAATCGGCGTCCTTCGAAGCATGCGATCCTCCAATATGCGGCATGAGCAGAGTGCGAATGGACAATGATGGCATGACGGTATGTAGTCCCGCCATGGCCTGGGATCCGAAAATCTACATGGGGTTCGGCAGCGAGCGCACGCGGTCGGCCGCGGAGCTGCTGGCACGCATCCCGGCCGCCGATCCGGGGCGCGTCGCCGATCTCGGCTGTGGCCCGGGAAATTCGACCGCGCTGCTCGCCGCGCGCTGGCCGGATGCCGATCTGGAGGGCGTCGACAATTCGCCGGAAATGCTGGCGGAAGCGCGAAGGTCAGGCGTGAGGGCACGCTGGGTCGAGGCGGACGTTGCGCGCTGGTCTCCCGACGCGCCGTGCGACGTTGTCTATTCCAACGCGACACTGCAATGGCTGCCCGATCACGCCGCGCTCCTCCCGCGCCTGATGGCGCATGTGGCCCGCGGCGGGACGTTCGCTTTCCAGGTGCCGCGGAATTTCGGCGAGCCCTGCCACGCGCTGATCCATGAGATCGCGGAGAAGGACCCGTGGGCAGGAAAGCTCCGCGGCATCCGCGACGTGGCGGGCGTGCTGGCGCCGGAGGCGTACTACGCGATCCTGGAGCCCCTCGCGAAGAGCATCGACATCTGGGAGACGCGTTACGTGCAGGTGCTCGACGGCGAGGATGCGGTGTTCCGCTGGATGAGCGGCACGGGCCTTCGCCCCTTCGCCAACGCGCTCGAGGGCCAGGAGCGCGAAGCGTTCCTTGCGGAATATCGCCGCCGTGTCGCCGCCGCCTATCCCAGGCGCGCGAATGGGAGCACGCTTTATCCCTTCCAGCGGCTGTTCGCCGTGGCCGTGCGTTAATCGCCTTCCACGTCGCCATCGCGGCGGGGATCGGCGCCGCCGATATAGCCGCCCTTGACCTTTTCGATGATGTGCAGCCCGCTTTCGAGCGGCACTTCCTTTATCGCGTGTCCCATGGCGGTGAGTTGCGGTCCCAGCGCGTCGATGGGGGTGCCGGCTTCGAGATAGGTCGTGCCATTGGGGTTGACCACATGGGGCAGCGCCGCGGCAGCCTGCGGATCGAGATGGCCGTCGACGAGCGCGATGACCGACTGCGCCACGAAATCGATGATCGCGGGCCCGCCCGGCGAGCCGGTGGCGAACTTGAAATGGCCGCTCTTGTCGAAGGCGATGGTGGGCGCCATGGCGCTCATGGGCCGCTTGCGGGGTGCCGGCGCGTTGGCGACGGGCACGCCATCCCGCTCGGCCTCGAAGGAGAAGTCGGTCAGCTGGTTGTTGAGGAAGAAGCCCTTGGCCATCATCTCCGAGCCGAAGACGAACTCGACCGTCGTGGTCATGGACACGACCTCGCCGTCGCGGTCCACGATGGACATATGGCTGGTGCCCGGAAGCTGCCGGGTGCGCTGGGGCGCGTATTCGGCCTTCTTCATCGGCGGATTGCCGGCCTCGGCCTTGCCCATGTCGTGCGCGGGATCGATCAGGAGCGCGCGCTGATGCAGATAGTCGCGGTCGAGCAGCCCGTTCACCGGAACGGAGACGACATCGGCATCGGCGATGTATTTCGCGCGGTCGGCGAAGGCGAGCCGGCTCGCTTCGGCGAAGAGATGCGTCTCGGTCAGGGAATTGGGCTGAAGCTCGGCGGAGGGAAATCGCTCCAGCATCCCCAGGATCTGCAGCACGGAGATTCCGCCCGAGCTTGGCGGCCCCATGGAGCAGAGCCGGTAGACGCGGTAGGTGCCGCATACCGGTCTGCGCTCCCTGGCGTCGTAATGCGCGAGATCGGCAAGCGTCATGCCGCCGGGATTGACGGGCGCGTGCTGCACGGCATCCACGATCGCCTGCGCCACCGCGCCGGAATAGAAAGCTTTCGACCCATGCGCGGCGATGGCGCGCAGCGTCTCCGCCAGTTCCGGATTCTTCAGGATCTCACCCTCGGCCAGCGGCGTGCCGTCGGGATGATAGAAGTAGCGCTTGATGTCGGGCATCCGCGCCATCTGCGGATAGGCGCGGATCGTGGCGGCGAGCTTGCGGCCCACGGGAAAGCCGTTCTGCGCCAGATCGATGGCCGGCTGGAAGAGCTTCGCCCAAGCCAGCCTGCCGTAGCGCTTGTGCGCCAATTCCATCATGGCGATGACGCCCGGCACGCCGACGGAAAGCCCGCCCGGGACCATCTCCATATGCGGGCGCGGCTGGCCGCTCGCGTCCTCGAACATGGTGGGCGTGGCCGACGCCGGCGCCATCTCGCGCCCGTCGAAGCTGGTGACGCGCTTGCGCGCGGGATCGTAGAGCATCATGAACGCGCCGCCGCCGATGCCCGACGATTCCGGCTCGACGAGAGTGAGCACCATCTGCGCGGCGATGGCCGCGTCCACCGCCGAGCCGCCCTCGTGCATCATCTTGAGGCCCGCCGCCGACGCGTAGGGATTGGCGGAAGCGATCATCTCGTGCGGCGAAGATTTGGCGGCGGCCGCCGTGGCGCAGGCCAGCGCGAGCAGGAACGCTATCAACAGTCGCAATTGCGTCATTTCCGGAGGCTTCCAGAGGCAGGTTTCAAGGTCTAGCGTCAGCATCATGGTTCGCGCCGGCAAACGCAATCTGATCACCGATGTCGCAGGGCTGAAGGTCGGCCAGGCGGAGGATTTGAAGGCCCGGACGGGCGTGACCGTGCTCCTGATGGACGCGCCGGCCCCGGCGGCGGTGGATGTGCGGGGCGGCGCGCCCGGCACGCGCGACATCGAGGGGCTCGATCCGGTCACGCTGGTCGAAGGGATCGACGCGATCGCGCTCTCCGGCGGCTCGGCCTTCGGGCTCGACGCGGCCTCCGGCGTGCAGGCCCATCTCGCGGCGCAGGGGCGCGGCTTCCGCATCGGCCCCGGCGCGCCGCCCGTGCCCATCGTGCCGGGCGCGATCGTCTTCGATCTCGCCAATGGCGGCGACAAGTCGTGGGGCGATATGCCGCCCTACCGCGCGCTCGCGCGCAAGGCGGCGGAAGCCGCGTCGTCCGATTTCGCGCTGGGCAATGCCGGCGCCGGCCTGGGCGCGGTGGCGGGCGCGTACAAGGGCGGGACGGGCAGCGCCTCGGCGGTGACGGACGACGGCTTCACGGTCGGCGCCATCGCCATCGTCAATGCCGTGGGCTCGCCCGTGATCGCGGGCACGCGTGCCTTCTGGGCATTTGCACTGGAGCAGGACGGCGAGTTCGGCGGCGCGCGCCCACCGGCGGACTTCCGCGGCATCGATCTCGATCTGCCGGCCGACATGAAGGGCAGCCAACGCCCGCTCTCCAATACGACCATCGCCGTGGTGGCGACGGACGCGATCCTGGCGCGCGTGGAACTCAAGCGCGTGGCGATCATGGCGGCGGACGGGTTCGCCCGCGCGCTCCGGCCCGTGCATGCGCCGTTCGACGGCGACACGGCGTTCGCGGTCTCGACGGGCATGCGCGCCATCGCCGAGCCGCGCGCGCGCGAGGTCATGCGGCTGGGCGCGCTCGCGGCGGATTGCCTTTCGCGCGCCATCGCGCGCGGCGTCTTTGAAGCGCAATCGCTGGGGCAGGCCAGGAGCTACAAAGAACAGTTCAAGGGAGGATGAGGATGGACAGGGAATTCGACGGCGCCGCCGTCACGCGCCGGGCCTTCGCCACGACGGGCCTTGTGGCGGGATTCACGCTTGCCACGGGTCCGCTCAACGCGGCCACGATCGTCACGGACGCGAAGGGCCTCGATGCGGGTGAAGTCAACGTGCCGGTGGCCGACGGGAAAGTCCCCGCCTATCGAGCCAGGCCCGCGGGGAAGTCAGGGCTCGCCACCATCCTCGTCGTGCAGGAGATCTTCGGCGTCCACGAGCACATCAAGGACATCTGCCGGCGCTTCGCCCATCAGGGCTACTACGCCATCGCGCCCTCCCTCTATGCCCGCTACGGCGATCCCGGCAAGTACGACATGGATCACGTCAGGGAGCTGATCACCGACATCGTGGCCAGGGTGCCCGATAAGGAAGTAATGAGCGATCTGGATTCCACGGTGAGCTTCGCGTCGGGCGACGGTGGCAGTGCGGACCACCTCGGCATCACGGGCTTCTGCTGGGGCGGGCGCATCGTGTGGCTCTACACCGCGCACAATCCGGCGGTGAAGGCGGGTGCTGCGTTCTACGGCCAGATTCGCGGCCCGGCGCAGGCCAATCCGCTCCGGCCCGCGTTTCCGCTGGACGTCGCGGACCGGATCAAGGCGCCGATGCTGGGCTTCTATGGCGGGCTCGACAAGGGCATCCCGGTCTCGGACGTGGAAGACATGAAGGCCGCGCTGGCGAAGGACGGCAACGTCAAATCCCACATCGAAGTCTTCATGGACGCGCAGCACGGCTTCTTCGCCGACTACCGGCCCTCCTACAACGAGGCCGACGCGAAGGACGCCTGGAAGCAGACGCTGGCCTGGTTCGCGAACTACGTCCGCTGAAAGTCAGCGCACGTAGACGCGCACTTCGCTTGTTCCGATCGACGGGTCGGTCGTCGAGGAGATCGACAGCCGCGAGGCCGGCACGCCCATGTCGGTCATGGAGCGCATCACGGCTTGGGCGTGGCGCTGGGCGTCGGTCTGGGCGAGCTGCACGGCGGCGGCGGTGCCGCGCGTGGGCGACACCGCGAGCACGTCGAAGCTCGCGCCGGGACGCGACTGCAGCGCCTGCGCCAGCGCGGTATAGAGGATCTGCTGGTACTCGACGTTGGGGTGATCGAACTTGATGGTCACCAGCGCCGCGCCGCTCGCCGGCGAGGCGTATGTCGGCACGGACGCCGCGATCATGCCGCTGCCCAGTTCGGCGCCGTAAAGCTCGCCGTTCTTGATGGCGGCGGCGAGCGTGGTGAGATTGGCGCGCTCGTTGGCGACGTAGGAGGTCTGGCGCTGCACGTCGTCCGACACTTCCATCATCAGCCGGTCGATCAGCACGATGGTCTGGTCGGTCTCGTCTTCCAGCGTCTTGAGCTGGCGGTGGTCTTCGTCCACCGCGCCCGAAACGTCGAAGGTCGCGTGAACGGTGTCGAGCACGTAATGGGCGCGCGAGGACTCGTCGGCGATCTGCGTGCCCAGCGTGTTGAGCGAGTTGATGTTGGTGGTGAGCGCGTCGAGCGAGCTCTGCGCGGTGTTCCATTCGCTCACGAGCTCGGGATTGCCGCGGGTGGTGCCGATCTGGAGCCGGGTGGTGATGTGCGCCTTGGCCTCGTGGTAATCGGACGCCGACTGCGCGCCCGCCGCCTTGAGATCGCCAAGCTGCTGGGCGCTTGCGACGATGCGGTCCTGCAGCGTGCTGAGTTCGCCGCGCAGGCTCGAGATCGTGTGGCTGACGACGGTGCCGGTGTCCGTGCCAGGCTCGATGGCGACCGGCGTGATGGTCGCAGAATTGCCGACGGAGACGGAATTGCCGGCGGAGACTGGCGCGGGCAGCGTTCCGGCCATGCTGCCGGACGCTGCGGGCGCCCCGGTGTCCGACGGCATGGTCGAGGGAAGCGTGCCCTGCATGCTGGCGGGTGCCGGGGCCGGCGCGGGTTCGCTGGATTCGTCCGGTCCCCCGAACAGGGCCTCGTCGATGCTGCCGCAGGCCGAAAGCCCCAGCGCCGCAAGCGTCATGAGCCCGCAAATGGCCAGCGACCGTCCCGCAGCCTTGTATCCCGTCATGTTCCAGATTCTCCGCTGGGGCCGTCAGCCCACGCCCGACACCCTGGCTGCGGCGCCCCAAGCCGGCCGCCCGCATGCCGTATGGCAGTCTTAACCACCGCCCGGCGCGGGGACAAGGGCGGCGCGGGGCCGCAAAGTGGAAATTTCCATGGCCGCGCGGGCCCTTGGCAGCCGGGCGGCGGCGGCTTGAGCCTCCCCGGCCCGGTGCCGGGTTGCGACGCACATCCGGCTTGCACTCGGAGGGCCGGATGCATAGGTTCCAGCCCCCGCGGCAGGCGCCCGTAGCTCAGCTGGATAGAGCACCAGACTACGAATCTGGGGGTCAGAGGTTCGAATCCTTTCGGGCGCGCCATCCTCTTCTGAATCGAACCCCCGCCGCCAAGGCGGCGCCCGGCCACGCCATTGGTCAAAGCGATTCAGCCCGGCGCGATGCGATTTCGGTGGCGCGCGTCATTCGCCCGCGATGTACGGCGCATTTGCCCGTTTGGTACCGGGGACGCGCCCGCTCACGTTCCCGTCATCCGGCCCTGTATTCATAAAACATCGATGAAATATACATTCTATGAACGCGACGCATGCGGCGTCGTTTATGCAACACATTCGCCGCCCGCGATTTGCCCACCCCCTTTTTCATGGAATGGCCCGGCGCGCGATCCCTAGCGTGGCGGTCAGGGCCCACGCCTGCGCGCGCGGCTGCAACGTCATCTTCGAGGGGAAATCGAATGTCTGGTAATGCTTACGCAAGCCGCAATCTGCGGTCCGTTCTGCTTCTGGGGGCGGCGTCGGTCGCGACATTGGGCCTGGCCGCGCCGGCGATGGCGCAGGACAGTGGCGGCGAAGTCGTGGTGGTCACGGGTTCGCGTATTCCCCAGCAGGGCCTGTATTCTACGAGCCCGGTCTCGGCCATCGGCCAGCAGGAGTTCAAGCTCTCGGGCGCAACCTCCGTTGGTGACACGCTCCGTTCTCTGCCCTCGACCGTCGAAGACGGCGACAGCAGCACAGTGAACAACGTGACGCAGGGTGGTATCGCCACCATCGATCTTCGCAATCTGGGGGCCAAGCGCACCCTGGTGCTGGTCGACGGCAAACGTCTCGTCGCAGCCGACGCGTCGGGCGAAGTCGACACCAACCAGATTCCTGCCCAGATGGTCGACCATGTCGAAGTCCTGACGGGCGGCGCCTCGGCCGAATACGGCTCGGACGCCGTGTCGGGCGTGGTGAACATCATCCTTCGCCATGACTTCCAGGGCATGGAAGTCGACGGCCAGTACAGCCTCTCCGACCATGGCGACGCGGGTATCGTCGATACCAGTGGCATCATGGGCTTCAACTCCGGCGACGGCAAAGGCAACGTCACGATCTACGGCGAATACAACCATCGCACTGCCGTTCCACAGAACAACCGCGACTTTGGCGTCCACGCGCTGGCGACCACCAACTTCACGGGCTGCGCGGCCACGGCGCCGGCTACCCACTTCGGTGGCTTCTGCTTCTCCGGTTCTGGCACTGTTCAGCAGGGCCGCGTGCGGAGCCCCGCGCTTGGGGGCACCGATCCGGTGACCGGCCTTCCGATGGGTCCGGGCGGCGAGTGCGGCGTCAACGGTTGCGGCACGATCTTCACGCCTTCCGGCCAGCTGACCGCCTATCGCGGCGAAACGTTCAACTTCGCGCCTTACCAGTACTTTCAGACGGAAGGCACGCGTTATGCGTTCGGCGCGTCCGGCCACTACGACGTCAACAGCCATCTGAACTTCTACACCCGGCTGACATTCTCGGATAACCAGTCGACCCAGCAGTTGGGCCCGTCGCCGCTGTCGAGCAATTTCAGCGTCAATTGCGGCAACCCGCTGATGTCGCCGCAGGAACGCGAAGTGATCTTCGGTTCGACCACGACGGCCGGCACGATCGCCGCGCAGTGCGCCACGGCGGGCGATGCGACCTCCACGGAACGCCTTATTGCGGTCTCTCTGCGCCTGGTTGCAGTCGGGCCCCGCATCACCGACGAAGATCACGCTGCCTATCAGATGGTGTTCGGCTTCCGCGGCGACCTGGCGTGGGGTTGGACCTACGACGTGTCGGCCCAGTACGGCCACACCAACCAGGATGAGCATCTGACGAACGACGCCAGCCGTTCGCGCTTCCAGAGCGACCTCCTGGTCAATCCGGATGGCAGCTGCATGACGGGCAGCTGCGTGCCGATAAACTTCTTCTCGGCAAACGGGATCACCACGGCACAGGCGGACAACATCCGTCTGGACATGGCGGCCATCGCGAACACCGATGAATGGGACATTCAAGGCTACACCGAAGGCGATTTCGGCCAGATCGGCCTGAAGAGCCCCTGGGCGAAGAACCCGGTGGCCGGCGTGCTCGGCGTCGAGTACCGCCAGGAAGCGGCGAAATTTGAGCCAGACGACAATCTCGCAACGAACAACCTGGTGGGCTTCATCGCACAGGCGCCGGCAGCCGGTCGTTACGACGTGCAGGAGGGCTTCAGCGAGTTGCGTGTTCCGATCGTTGAAGGCATGCCGTTCATGGAGCTGCTGCAGTTCGACGCGCAGTATCGCTATTCGTCCTACAACCGCGCGGGCGCGGTCAGCACCTACAAGTTCGCCGGCGAGTGGTCGCCGACGGACGACGTCCGCCTCCGCGCATCGTTGGAGCGCGCGGTTCGTGCGCCGAACGTCGCCGAACTGTTCACCAGTCTCGGTGGCCAGTCGGCGAACTCGGGCTTCGATCCTTGCTCGGCAAGCACCGGCGGCGTTGCGACCACCGCTCTTCTCTGCGAGCAGACCGGCGTGCCCTCGGGTTCGGTGTTTTCGGCGGGCCTGAACTGTCCCACCAACCAGTGCGAAGCAGAAGTGGGCGGCAACCCGTTCCTCAAGCCGGAAGTGTCGTTCACCAGGACGGCCGGCATCGTGTTGACGCCGACCTTCTTCGACGGCTTCACCGCCACGATCGACTACTACAACATCCTGATCGACGGCTTCATCTCCAACACACCGATCGAATCGATCCTGACAAACTGCTATTCGACCTCGGTCAACGTCACGCAGAACCCGCTCGCTCCCGCGTGCTCGTTCGTCCATCGCGACGTCCTGGGTTCGATCACGTCGAATACCGGCTTCGTCGTGGCGACCGAAGGCAACGTGTCGCGCGACCAGGTGAAGGGCTGGGACTTCGAAGCCAACTACCAGACCGACCTCGGCAACGTGGGCTGGAATGGCGCTGGCTCGGTGGGAATCAACTTCATCGGCACCCTGGTTTCCAAGAACCTGTTCGTGCAGGGCGATGGCACGCAGGTGAAGTGCAACGGTCTCTACGGTCTGGACTGCGGCGAGCCCGAGAACAAGTGGAAGTCCAACCTGCGCGTGACGTGGTACAGCCCATCGAGCGATGTCTCCGTTTCGCTCCGCTGGCGCCATCTCTCCAGTGCGGAAAACGACCAGCAGGTCTTCTCGGGAAGAAATCCGTCGAAGCCGTGCGGCTTCAACTTCTGCTACGTGCTCAACGCGTCGCAGACACCGAGCCCGACCATCCCGGCGTTCGACTACTTCGATCTGTCCGGCAGCTGGTCGATCACCGACGGCATCGAGCTGCGCGCCGGCATGTCGAACATCTTCGACAAGAAGCCGCCGCTGATCGACAACAACTCCGCGCCGGCGAGCGACATCAACGGCAACACCTTCCCGAACACGTACGATGCGCTTGGCCGCATCATCTTCGTGGGCGGTACGGTGAAGTTCTAGGAAGTCGCACTCCCCAGTCACCTGCGGCGGCCGAAAGGCCGCCGCATTTTTTTGGAATCGGGAGCTACGTCCCGGACTGCCAGATCTCGACGGCAAGGCCGACGCTATCGATGAAGGCCATCCTGCGGCCGAATGCGAAGCGTGACGGGGCGAAAAGCCTGGCATTCGGCGCGCGACGCGCAAGTTTGGCATGCCAGTATTCGAGGTTTTTCGCCTCCAGCACCATGATCACGCCGGTTTCGCGCGGATAAAGCGGCGCACGCACGCGCAAATCGGGTTCCTGGCCCTCCTGGTCCTCGATCACGAAGGCGCGCGAACCGTCGGGATGATCGAACGGCAGAAGCGGGGGATAGCGGCGTTCGCTGGCGATGACGAAGCCCAGCGTGTCGGCATAGAGCCGCTTGGCGCCTGGCACCGACGCGATCGGGATCTTGGCTCCCGCCTGCAGGACCCGCGGCTCATCGAAGCGCGCGGGCGCTGGCGGCTCGACCAGGGCATGAACGTTGCCGAATGGGTCGCGGAACCCGATCTGCGTACCCGCGGCGGCCGCAACCGGCGCGCTCTGAAGGAAGGTGGCGCCCGCCAGGGAGAGGCGGGTAACCGCCTCCGTCATGTCATGAACCGCGAAGCTCGCGGTGGCGCGCGCCTGGTCGGGCAGCGGCCCGGGGACGGGCGGTACCTGTTCGAGATAGAAGCGCGCGCCCGCGGTGTCGATCGCTTCCACAATCGGGGCGTCGGCCGCTGTGTCCCTGAGCCCGATGGCGCCACAATAAAACGCACGCGCCGTGGCCAGTTCGGGCGCACGCAGGAGCAAGGCACGAAAGCGTAGTTCGTCCAAAGTGCCCCCGGTGCCGCCTGGTCAGGCCACCATGTCGACGGGACGCGCCTGGGAGACGGCCGTGGCGAGCTTGCGGATGGAGGCCTCCACCGCGCGATCGGGCACGGCGCCGATACCCAGCACGATGCCGGCATTGCGCGTGCCGTTGCGATAGAACCGCGACAGCGGCGCGACCGTAACGCCGAAATCGGCGGCAATGCGGCAAGCCAGCTGCTCGTCCAGCCCGTGCGGGAACAGAAGCGACAGATGCAGCCCGCCCGACGGTTCGAGAAGCGTGGCCTCCGGCAGGAGACCGCGGCAGGCCTCGACCATCAGCTTGAGCCGCCGCGCGTAGATCGAACGGATGTTCTTGATGTGCATCGCGTAGTGGTTCTCCTCGATGAACCCGGCAAGCGCCGAGAGCACGAAGGAATCCGGGCCATAGGCTGTGCGCTGCGCCATGGCGGCGAAGGGGTCGGCAAGGTTCGGGGGCACCACGAGGTATGCGGCGCGGATCTGAGGCCCCAGCGCCTCGTTGAGGCTCCCGAAGTAGATGACGCGGCCTTCGCTGTCCTGTCCCTGGATGGCGCGCAGCCGGCTGCCGCCGAACGCGAGTTCCCCGCAGATGTCGGCTTCGAAGATCGCGGCGTGGGTTCGATAGGCAAGCTCGAGAACGGATTTGCGCCGCGCCTCCGGCATCTGCCGCCCGAAGGGAAAGCTTACCGACGGCGAAACGAAGATGAGCCGCGGCGGCGGGCCGGAGGTCCGCGCCGGATCCGGGCCTACGCTGTCGCTCGGCATGACCTCGATCTGCGCTCCCGCCGCCGCAAAGGCCTCGCGGACACCGTCCATCACCGGGTCTTCGACCAGGACCGTATGCCCCGGATCGAGCAGCACCCTCGCGGTCAGGTCTAGCGCGCTCTCGATCCCGGGAACCGGGATCACCTGGGCGGGCTCGCAGTTGACGCCGCGCATGTGCCGCAACCATGCCGCCACGGCGTTCTGGAAGCGCTTGTGGCCATGCCGCGGATCGCCGCCCGTGGCCCGGCAGAATTCCTCGGCCAGCATCCGGCTCAGGGGATTGCGCGGATAGAGAGCGGGATCCGGCGTATAGAGTGCGAAGGGCCGCGCGGCGGCAGGGGCGGTTCCGGAAAGCTCCAGGATGCGCCTTGCATGGTAGCCGATCTCGATCGAATTGACGGGCTCGCGGGCGGCGGGCGCGCTGTCCTGGCGGAACACGGGCGCCCCCACCGGCTCATCGGCCACGCGGGTTCCGCGACGGGTGTTCGATACCAGGAACCCTTCGGCCGCCAGGCGCGAGTACGCGCTCACGATCGTGTTACGCCCGACGCCGAGCGCCTGTGCCAGCTCGCGGCTGGTCGGAAGCGGCGTCCCGGGCGGCAGATCGCCGCCGCCGATCGCGGTGCGCACGGCTGTGCAGATCTGTTCGTAGATCGGCACGGGCGATGCCGCGTTAATGGTTATATTGGCGATGGCCAGCGGGAAATTCGCGTTGCTAGCGCCTGCTATGTTCGCATCGGGGGCCGCAGGGCCATTCGGCATTTCATCCATGACAACCATCCGCCTCTTGTCGGAGCCAATGGGGCGATATCGTCATCGATCGCACGCCTGGACCAGTGCCACTTGAAAGAGCTGCAAAGTACCAATTCTCGGTTCGCGGCTGTTAGCTTGCATTTTGCAAGTTAGTGTCGCGGCAAATCAACGAAGTTGTGAACGGTACAAAGGGCCGGAAAAGTTTTTGTGAAGCTCGCTTCCGCCATTGCCAAGCTAGATTCAGGATGCAGCATTCTCGAAACGGGACCGAGATGATGCGTGAAGGCGAAATCCTGCACGACGAACAGGCCGGCACGGGCCTCAACCCGCGCATCCTGAATTTCGTCCGTCTGGCGGAGGCCGGTCAGGGCCAGCCTCTCCACGAACGTCTTTATCAGCGCCTGCGCACGTTGATCGTCACCGGCGCCATCGCGCACGGCTCGAAGGTCCCGCCGTCGCGCCTGCTCGCCGAATCGCTCGGCATCTCACGCAATTCCGTGCTCAACGCGCTCGACAGGCTGGTCGCGGACGGCTGGCTGGAAGCGCGCCGCGGTTCGGGTGTCTACGTGTCATATGACGGTGTCAGGGCGCGCGATCCCAATGCCGGACGTCCCGCGGCGCGCAAATCCGTCGCCGGGCCGTTCCAGGCGGGCCTGCCGCCGCTCGACCTGTTCCCCATCGATCTGTGGAACCGGCTCCAGTCCCGCCGCTGGCGATACATGTCGCAGGCGAGCCTGGAGGACGGCGAGACCGCGGGGCATCCGATGCTGCGCAGCGCCATTGCCGCGCATCTTGCGGCCGCGCGCGGGCTCGACTGCCTTCCGGAGCAAATTCTCGTCACCACCAGCATTCCGGCCGGCATCGACCTCGCGGTAAGGGCGCTCGGCCTCACCGGCGCGGCCGCCTGGGTCGAGGATCCGGGCTATACCGGCGACAAGCAGTCGCTTCACAATTGCGGTGTGCAGCTCGTCCCGGTGCCGGTCGACGAGGAAGGCATCGGCGTGGGAGAGGGCATCCGGATCGGCGCGGGCGCACGCGTGGCACTGGTCACACCTGTGGCGCAATTCCCGACAGGCGCGACCATGTCGCCGCAGCGGCGGGCGCAGCTGCTTGCCTGGTCCGACGAAAACAGCGCCTGGATCTTCGAGGACGATTACGGCTGGAGCGATGCGGGCCCGCATGCGCCCCGTCCGCTGGCGGCGGAAGGCCGCCGCAACGTCATCTATTTCAATTCCTTCAATCACACGATGTTCCCCGCGCTCAGGATCGCGTACGCGGTGCTGCCGCCAGATCTCATCGACCGGTTCCTCGCGGTCCGGCGCGGGCTCGACGGCCATCCCAACGTGCCCAACGAGATGGTGCTCGCCGATTTCATCGATGGCGGCCATCTGGACGAGCATCTGCGCCGCAGCCGCGAGAGCCAGGACGAGCGGCGGCGCATCGTCCTCTCCGCCATTTCGGAAAGCCTGCCCTCGGTCCTCATATCGTCGGGTGAGCCCACAGGCTCGCATCTGACGTTCGATCTGCAGGGCCTGGGAGAGGATGTCTTCGTGGCCCGCGCCGCGGAGCAGGGCGTCTGCGTCACCGGAATGAGCCTGCTCAGGCTGGCCGGCGGGCCACCGCAGGTGCTGCTTGGGCACTCCTTTCCGCCGGAACGCTTGCGCAGGGCCGTCGGCTTGCTCGCGGGGGCGTTCACCTGAGCGCTTTCAAGGGCGGCGGTTCTTGAGCATGCTGTGCGGGTTTGCAGGGATTCCTCGCCGTGGCGCTCGACAGCCGCTTCGTCTTGCCCATCGTCATGTGCGTGCTGGCGCCGTTCGTGGGCAGCTTCCTGGGACTGCTCGCGGTACGCCTGCCCGGACGCCGTGACGTCATATCGGGCCGCTCGCGCTGCGATCGCTGCGGCGCGACGCTTCGCGCAAGGGACATCGTGCCATTCGCGAGCTGGCTCCTGCTGCGCGGGCGCTGCCGCTACTGCGGCGAGCCGATCGGCATGTTTGCGCCTTTCATGGAAATTTCAGCACTGGCATTGGCCGCATGGGCGGCGCTGGCGACCACGGGGTGTGTGCTCATCGCCACCTGCCTGTTCGGATGGATTCTGCTGACACTCGCCGCTACCGACTGGCGCGCGTTCCTGCTTCCAGACGCACTCACCCTGCCGCTGGCGGTCCTGGGGTTCCTGGCCGCACTGGCGTTCGACCGGGACGGGCTCCTCGATCATCTCATTGGCGGCGCGGCCGGGTTCATCGTGCTGGCCGCGATCGCATTTGCCTATCGCCGGCTCCGGGGCCGGGACGGGTTGGGGCTCGGCGACGCGAAGCTGCTGGGCGCGGTGGGCATGTGGGTCGCCTGGCAAGGGCTGCTGACAGTGGTGCTCTACGCGGCCATAGCGGCGCTCGCCGTCATTCTGGCGCGCGCGCTTTTGGGCCAGGCACCCTCGGCGACGATGCGAATCCCGTTCGGGGCTTATCTGGCGGCCGGTGCGTGGCTGGTGTGGCTGTATGGCCCGCTCAGCCTCAGCGCCAATCCAGGGTGATGTAGGGCGCCTTGTCGTCGCCCGTCATTTCGATGACCGCGTGGCGCGTGAACGTCCGGCCATTGAGGTTCAATGACGCATCCACCGCGAAGGCCCGCCCGCCGAGCGGCGTGGCCGGCGCGAGGATGCCAGGCGGGACGGAATTCGGATTGCCGAACGGTTGCCCGCCTCCGTTGAGCCTCTGGGCCATGATCGCATCCACCTGGCGCGGATCGTCGGCATAAAGCGCCATCAGCAATGGCCGGGGCGCGACGCTGGTGTCGAAGCCGGTGCGGTGCGAATAGACGGTCACGGCGTCGCCGAGCTTCTCATAGAGGCCGGGCGTCATGCCCAGCAATAGCTGCAGCTCGTCCACGCTCTGGAACGCCGCATGGCGCTCGCGATAGGGAAGGCCGGCGGCGGCGTAGTCCGCGTCATCGGCGCCGTGCAGGCTCTGCAGGTCGGCGGCTTGCCGCCAATCGATGATCTTGCCGGCGATCGAATCCGCCGCCTGAAGGCTCAATCCCTGGCTCCGCAGCAACTGGCGGATGATTGAGATGTCCGCCGTGTTGAGGTCGATGCATCCGAGCTGGTCCTGGACGGCGACGCGGATGGCAAGTCCGTCGAAAAGGAATTTGCGTGGCACCCCGTCCACCCGCCAACGGCTTGCCATGTCGGGATCCTGGATGCCGGCGGCGGCGCGCGCCACCGCCGCATCCAGGTCCGCACCCGCCCGCGCCGCGTCCTGGGCGCGATGTTCGGTCTTGTAGGATGTCAGCGTCAGCGCCTGCGTCGCCGCCGCCAGCATGGAGAGAATGGCGACGACCCACAGGACGGAGACGAGCGCCCAGCCGCGCTCGCCTTCAGTTGCCGTCTTGCGAGAGAATCGCCTCGACGGAAGGAAGCTTGCGCCGAAGTTCATCGGTGATCGCCTGCGCTTTCAAGCTGCTGTCCACCACATGCGGCGTGATCAGCACGATCAGCTCGGTGCGGTCGTGCGTCGTATTCGCGTTGGTGAAGAGGTTGCCGACGATGGGGATGTCCTGAAGCAGGGGGATGCCCGATTTTCCCTTGCTCCTTTCGTCGGTGATCAGCCCGCCGAGGGCCACGGTCTGGCCATCCTGGATGGCGATCGAGGAGTCGATCTTGCGCTGTTGTATGGCGGGCGAATTCACGCCTTCGGTCGATATAGTGGGATCGACCGCGCTCACCTCCTGGGAGATGTCCATCATCACCACGCCGCCTCGATTGACGCGCGGGGTGACCTTGAGGATCACGCCAGTGTCGGCATAGGAGATGGAATTGACGATAGGCGCATTTGCGTCGGACGTGCTCACCGATTGCGCGGTTTCGACTGGAACCTGGTCGCCCACCTGCAGCGTCGCCGTCAGGTTGTTCAGCACAAGGATCTTGGGCGAGGAGATGACCTCGACATGGGTGATGTTCTCCAAGGCGTTCAGCACCACCTGGATGTTGCTGCCATTGGAGAACATGTAGGAGAACCCGGGAAACGCCTGGCCCAGCGTGCTGGTGGAGGTGTTGGAGAGCGTGAAGGTGTTCTTGGAGTCCGGCTGGTAGAAATATTGCAGCCCGAATTTGAGGCTGTTGTTCAGCGTCACCTCAGCGACCACGGCTTCGAGAAAGACTTGTACCGGCTGGGTGTCGAGCTGGTGCAGGGCATGGTCGATGGTCGCGTATTCCCGTGGCGTCGCATAGATCACCAGCGCGTTGTTCACTTCATCAGCCGTGATGCTGACGGGATTGCCGTGCTCGCCGTGCAGGCTGCCGGATGCGGAATAGCCTTCGGGCGAGGAGGATTGGATGCCGCTCTCCGAGCCGCTCGCCATCTGGGTGCTGATTCCACCGCCGACGCTCGCGGTCGTGCTGGACGCAGAGGCCGGCGCTGCCGCCGCCGCCGGCGTCCCGTAGGGCGTGGTGTGCACGAGGCCCGGGTTGCCGCCCTGCGCGGTCGAACCGCCGAACAGGACCTTGGCGAGCGTGGACGCGAGGTCGGAGGCGCGGCCATTCTGCACGTGATAGACGAAGATCTTGCGGTCGCTGCCTTCGCCCGGCCGGTCCAGCCTGTCGACCCAGGCCTGCAGTTTGGCCAGGTATTTCTTCTGCGGAGAGATCGCCAGCACGGCGTTGAGCCGGTCGATCGGCATGAGCTTGACCACGCCGGCAATGGGACTGTCGGAGCTGCCCATCACCTGGTCGAGTTCGCGCGCCAATTCGTCCGCGTCCATGTAGGTGGGCGTGTAGAGCGCGAACGACATGCCCGCGAGCCAGTCGGTGTCGAACAGCGCGATGTCCTCGCGCAGGGTTTTGCGCTGCTCGGCCGTGCCGTCGATGATGAGAAGGTTGCGCGAGGCGTCGGCATGCACGATGCCCTGCGCGGGCGCCAGGGGCTCGAGCAGCTTCTGCATCTGCACGGCGCTTACATAGCGCAGCGGAACCACCTCGCTGCCATATTCCATGGACACGCCGCCGCCCGGCCCCTTGATCGCACCGGTCTCGTGCTGTGCGTCGGCCAGCGGCACGACGTCGTAGATGCCGTCGTTGTTCACCAGCGCCATGTTGTTGAGGCGCAGCGCCCGGTCGAGCGCGGGGATCACCTGGTCGCGCGAGAGCGGCTGGCTCGTCTGGATCGTCACCGTGCCCTGCACGTTGGAGGCGATCTCGTAGTTGAGCTTCAGGTAGTCGCCCAGGATCGCCTTGGCCACATCCTTCACGTCGGCGTTCACGAAGTTGAGCGTGATGTCGCCCTTTGCGTCGACGGTGGCATGGCGCCTGGCGTTGCCCGTGAACTGGCCCGTACCCGGAAAGATCTGCGTGCTGGTTTGGGGCAATGGCGAGGGCGCGCCATTGGCGCCGCCGGACTGCGCAAGTGCCGGCGCGACCGCAGCCATGAGGCTCAGCGCCAGCGCGCCAAGCCACGCTTCAATTCGGCCCGTCATTCGCCGCTCCAGCCCCACTTCTATTTTTCTTCTTCGCGATCATGATCTTATACCGAATTTTCCTTGCGGTATTCCATGGCTATTGCGGCGTACCCGGCGCGGTTTGCCCAGGTGCGGGCGAAGGCGACGGCGGCACGGCATGGGCATCCATGCGGAGTTCCTGGGTGTAACTGCCCGACTTGAGCTCCACCCGGTCGGCTCCGACGGCGGAGATCTGCCAGTCGCCGATGGAGGCGCCCGTGCCCATGGCCTGCGCGAAGGGCGCGCCGCCAACCTTCACCATGGCGATGCTGTTCTGCCCGTCCATGATCACGCCCACCAGCGTCGCGTTGGGCATGGGCGGGGGACCGGCCGCCTGCGCGCCCGGCCCTGCCGCAGGCGCGGCAATGGCCTTGCGGGACGGCAGGAACAGCGGGCGGTCGTTGATGGCGTTGAATGAGCCCACCGGCGGGGCGATGAAGGGCGGCGGCGGCTGGATCGCCAGCAGCTTCGGCTTCAGATGAACATCCGGCAATGAAAACTGCGTCGGGGGTGCCATCAACTCATACATGAGAAGCAGCGCCAGCAGCGCGCACAGCCCCGCCATCGCCATCTGCGCCCGGGAGAGGCGAAGGTTCATTTCCCGCCCCCCCAGCGATAGCCGTGGATCGTCCAGCGCACCTCTACCATCGGATTGGCGGTCTGCGGATCGCCCGACTGGAAGTCCTGCTGTGAAGTGATGTCGGCATCCTCGATGAAGAGGTAGGGCGAGTGGGATTCGATCGCGTAGGTAAGGTCGGCCAGCTTCGCCATGGGCAGCATGAGGTCGTACTGGATGGCGATGATCTCGAACCCGTCCACCGCCGACACCGGCACGATCTGCGCCGTGCGCACCTCGCCCTGGTTGGCGGTGACGATGGACTTCACCTCGTCCTGCAGCTGCGCCTGCGCCAGCGCGGCGCTGTCGCTGACGATAAGCCCCGGAACCTGGGCTGCTTGCGCGCGCACCTGCCTGAGCTCAGCCTCGAGCGCGGGCTGCATCGCGGCCTCGGCGCGATAGACGGCGAGCTGATGGGTCGCCTCCTCTGTGTCCGCGCTCTGCCCGCCGAACACCAGATAACCGAACCCCAAAAGGATGAGCAGCAGCGCGCCGCCCGCCACAGCCGCCGCCAGCAGCGCACCTTTGCGTCCGCGAAGGTCTTCCGGGATCGCGGTCATTTTCCGGCCCCGCGCAGATCGGCCACGATATCGAACTGTTCCACATTGCCGGCGGGGTTGCGCACCAGCGGCGCCCCGAACTGGGCATTGGCGAAGACCCGCGAGCTGTCCAGCACGCCGATGAGGTCCGCCGCCGCGTGCGAGAAACCGCGGATGTGGACGCGTCCGCTGCCGATCTCCACTTCGTCGAGCCAGGTGCCGTCCGGCAGGATGCGCGCCAGCTCCGCCAGCACGCTCACCGTCATCGGCGCCAGTTTCTGGCGCGCGAGGAATCCGATGCGCGCGCTGGTGCGGGCGATGTCGTCTTCCATGCGGTGCACGATCGCCGCATGGCGCTGCTCCAGAAGAATTTGGTCGGCGAGCATGTCCTGCGCGGCGGCGTTGCGCTCGTACCAGGCCAGCATCGCGGCCAGCGCGAGGAAAAGCGCGAGCCCGCCAAGGAACGCGAGATTCCATTTCCGCCACAGGAACCGCAAATGGGCGGGCCGGTCGACGGGGAATTCCCGCCAGTCCGCCGGTCGCCGGTCGCCGCTAATCGTCACGCCCGAGACCGAAAGGCCCGCGCCACGGCAGGTGCGGACGGCGTCGTCCACGATGTCCCTGCGCACGATCCTGAGCGAGAGCTCGACCCGGTTGGCCGTCTTGTCGCGCGCCGCCTCGGCGAAATCGAAATAAAGCTCGCCGGGGCTGACCGGCGAAAGCCGCTCGAGCTCGAAATGCAGCGCCTGGCGCAACGTGCTGGCGCGCGCCTTGGGCAGCCACACATTCGCGCGCAGGATCGCGGTCTCGGGCAGGCGCACCACGACGTCGCGGCCGAAGGATGAGGCATCGGCGCGCGCCACCGCCGCCGCAAGTCCCTGCGCTTCCGGCAGATGCGCGATCTCCACCTCATGGGCGCTGTTGCCGCGCGTAACGACGATGCCGCCATTCTCGAAGGCCACCGCGGTGATCTCAGGATCGGCTTTCCAGAAGGCGTGCTCGGTGCCCATCGCGCGCCATTCGGCCTGCCAGCCGCGAAGCACGTCGCGCCAGTCGTCGTCCCGTGCCATTTCCTCCGCGGCCATCAGCGCCCCTGGCAAAACTTGGTGAGCGGATCGAAGGTGCAGTTCACGTCGGCCTGGATGCGCGGGACCACGATCATTTCCGTCCAGCCTGGCCGCGCCTTGTCGAGCGCCGCGCGGATGCGGATGAGCCTGGGCAGCCGCCCGCGATCGTGCCAGCTCGCGTTCCAGCGCGGCGGGTCGCCGGGGCGCGCCGCGCCGAAATAACCAAGCTCGAAACCCGTCACGTGGTCGAGAAGCTTGCGGCGGACCGTCTGGGCCGCGGGATTGCGGGCCAGCTCCGGCGTCAACGTCATGACCAGCGCGTCACCCTGCCGCGACAGCGTCGTGACGTCGAGGCTGCCGGGCCTCGCCCGATCCGGCGCCAGGAAGGTCACAGCGCGCATCTCACCGCTGAAGAAGATGTGCGGATTCCTGGGGTCGCTCAGATCCATCTCCGGATAGGCGCGCGTGAGTGCAGTCCCTATGTCGTCCTGTGCCCGGCGGATCTCGTTGCCGCGGGCGGTCGAGTCCTCGGCGCGATCCCAGGCGCGCGTGCCAAAGCGGAAGCCGCCGAAAAGCACGAGCGACAGGAGCGCGAGAAGCGTCATCGCGACCAGAAGCTCCAGAAGCGTAAAGCCGGACTCTCTCACGGCAGTTGCGCTCCCGGGATCGTGCGCAGGGAGGTGAGCATCAGCGAGCGCCGGCCGCCGCTCCCGTTCCACGCGACACTTGCCGATACGCTGGCGAGCCCCGGCGCCGGAGCCGGCTGCGTGGAAGTACCGTAAGGCTTCAGATCGAGACGCCAGGCATATCCGTTCGAGGTCCCGCTGAGCGTGCCGAGCCTCGGGTCGCTGACCGAATCCGCCTGCGCGATCAGCGATTGGGCGAGCACGCGCGCGGACATCTCGTCCTCGCTCTGCCGCGTGCGGTCCAGGCTCATCGAGAAGATGCCGAGCAGCGTCGCCAGCGACACGCTCAGGATTGCCAGCGCCACCAGGATCTCGAGCAGCGTGAAGCCGTCCTCGTCACCAGTTCTTGATCGGCGGGTTGGCATCGCCGCCCCCTTCCTTCCCTTTGGGGCCATAGCTGTAGAGATCGAAATCGCCGTGCTGACCGGGCGAGCGGTAGACAAAGGGATGGCCCCACGGATCGTTGAGGCTGCTGGTCACCTTGATATAGGGCCCGTTCCAGTTCTCGGCCGTCGGAGGCGCCTTGACGAGCGCCTCGATGCCTTCCTGCGTAGTCGGATAGCGGCCCACGTCATATTTGAAGAGGTCGAGGCCGGCGGAGTAGTTCGCGATTTCCGTCCTGGCTGTGCCGACCTTGGCGCTGTCGAGGTAGCGCAGCACGAGCGGCGTGGCGATGGCAGCCAGCAGCCCCAGGATCGCCAGCACGACCAGAAGCTCCATCAGGGTGTAGCCGGCTTCGCCCGCGCAGTCCTCGCGTTTCATCTGGCATGTCCTTTTCATTGCAGAGCCAGGTCGTTGACGCCCAGGATCGCCACCAGCATGGAGGCGATCAGTCCGGCCACGATCACGCCCAGCACTATCGTAAGGCATGGCACGAGCAGGGCAAGAAGCCGGTCGACGCGCTGCTTGATCGATTGCTCATCGAGGTCGGCCTGCCTCAGGAGCATCTCGTCGAGCTTGCCGGTTTCCTCGCCGATCTGCACCAGGTCCAGCGTCAGCGGCGGAAATACCTTCGATTGCGCCAGATATTGCGCCAGACCCTGGCCTTCGCGAAGCTTCCTGGCGGTCTCCCCGACGGCTTCTGCGATTTTGGCATTGCGCAGCACCTCGCGCGCATGGCCGAGCGCGGTCGTCAGCGACACGCCGTTGGAAAGAAGGGTTCCCAGCGCCCGGCTGAACCGCTCGATCTCGATCTCCGCCAGAAGCGACCCGAAGACCGGAAGCCTCAGGAAATAGCCGTCCCAGCGCCTGCGGAACCCGGGCTTGCGCAGCGCCTGCCGAAGCCAGAGCCAGCCGGCGATGCCGAGCATGATGGGCAGCCACCAGAAATCCTGAACGGCATCGCCGATATCCATGACGATGCGTGTCGATAGCGGCAAGGCCTTGCCCGCGTTGGCAAATAGCGGTTCGAATTCCGGCAATACGAACACCAGGATGACGACGATGGAGAATCCCGTGGTGCAGAGCAGGATCGCGGGATAGACCAGCGCGGACACCACCGTCTCGCGGATCTCCGCGCTACGCGCCAGATAATCCGCGAGCCGCCGCAGCGTCACGTCCAGCGAGCCGCCGAGCTCGCCCGCCCGCACCATGCTGACGTAGAATTTCGGAAATACCCGTTCCGCGGCCATCGCATCGGCGAGGCTTGCACCGTCGCGCACCCGGGCGCGGATCGCCGAAAGCGGCTCGCGCAGGGCGCCGATGTTGCTCAGCTTCACCAGAATGCCGAGCGCGCGGTCGAGCTCGAGGCCCGCGGAAACCAGTGCGGCCAGTTCCTGCGTCACGGTGCTGAGCAGCCGCGGCGACACGCGCCGGCTGAATTGCAGGTTCCTGAGGCGCGACCAGAGGTCCTCGTCCGCATCGGCGGGCACGGCGGAAATGGGGAAGTGTCCCTGTCCGCGCAGCTGCTGGATCACGGCGGCCTGCGAGGGCGCGTCCAGCGTCCCGCTCACCACGGCCCCGGCATTCGTCATTGCCTTGTAGCGGAAATTTGGCATGGCTTCAGATCGCGCGCGTGACGCGGATGACTTCTTCCACGGTGGTGATGCCGGCCAGCGCCTTCTTCAGCCCGTGGCTGTGCATGGTCTGCATGCCGCCCGCCAGAGCCAGCGCCTGGATGCCCCCGGCATCCGGGCTCTTGAGCACGACCTGGCGTATGGCGTCGGTCATGGGCAGGACCTCGGCGATGGAGGCGCGGCCGCGATAACCGGTATGGTTGCAGTGCTCGCAGCCCTTCGCGCGATGCAGCGTGATCGGCCCGGCCGCGAGCCTGTCGAGGCCGAGCTTGCGCACGATCTCCGCCACCGGCGTGAAGGGCTCGCGGCAATGCGGGCAGAGCGTGCGCACCAGCCGCTGCGCGGCCACGCCGTTCACGGTCGAAGTGAGGAGATAGTCTTCCACGCCCATGTCCAGCAGGCGCGTGATGGCGCTGGCCGCGTCGTTGGTGTGCAGCGTCGAGAGGATCACATGGCCGGTCAGCGCCGCCTGCACGGCGATCTGCGCCGTCTCCAGGTCGCGGATTTCGCCGATCATCATGATGTCCGGGTCCTGGCGCAGGAAGGAGCGCAAGGCGCTTGCGAAAGTGAGGCCGATCTGCGGTTTCACCTGCACCTGGTTGATGCCCGGCAGGTGGTATTCGATCGGATCCTCGATGGTGAGGATCTTCTTGTCCACGGTATTGAGTTCGAGCAGCGCGGTATAAAGCGTCGTGGTCTTGCCGCTTCCGGTCGGGCCCGTCACGAGGAAGATGCCATAAGGCCGTGCCAGCATGTCGCGGACCGGCGTGGCGACCTCCGCGTCGAATCCCAGCGCCGCGAAATCGAGATCGAGATGCCCGCGGTCGAGGATGCGCAGCACCACGCTCTCGCCATGGATGGTGGGCACCGTGGCCACGCGCAGGTCGATGTCCTTGCCGCGCACGGCCATGCCGATGCGCCCGTCCTGCGCCAGCCGCCGCTCGGCGATGTTGAGCTTGGCCATGATCTTGACGCGGGAGATGACGGCGGAGGACAGCCGCTGCGGCGGCGACTCCACCTGCTGCAGGACGCCGTCGATGCGGTAGCGCACCCGAAGTTCGTTCTCCATCGGCTCGATATGGATGTCCGACGCCCGTGCCTCGACCGCGCGCGCGATCAGCAGGTTCACCAGCCGGATCACCGGCGCTTCGCTGGCGATATCCTTGAGCTTGTCGACGTCGTCGCTGGCGCCGTCATGGGCGCGGTCCTCGGCGTCGACCAGGATCTGGCTGATCTGCGACTTGCCCTCGCCATAGAGCCGCTCGAACGCCGCGTCGAAATCGGTGGGATAGGCCACGCGCACGGCAACCGGGCGGCCGAGCGCGAAGCGCACGGCGTCGAGCGCGTAGCCGTTGAGGGGATTGACGGCGGCGATCGCGATCTCGCTGTCGCTCTCGGAAAGCGGGATAACCTGGCTCTGCTTCAGGAACGCGCGGCTGAGTTTCTCCTCAAAGATCGGCACCGCCGGAAAGTCGCCAGGCGCCGCGATCGTGATCTTCAGGAAGCTCGCGAAGGCATCCGCGAGGTCGCGCTCGGAGATGAGGCCGAGCCGGGTGAGCACGGTCTCGAGCCGCTCCTGGCTTTCGCCGGCAAGATAGGTCGCGCGCGCCAGCCCGCCTTCGTTCAGCTTGCCGCTGTCGAGCAGGAAGCGGCCGAAGGCGCCCCGGTCGTCCTGCCTTGCGCGCGCTGTGCTCTCGCCGAGCGCCATCGTCACCCCACAACCAGATTTTCTCTATGAATAGCACGGTTTAGCGGCCACGGGGCGGGGCGAGGCCGCCAATGCCAGTCGTCATCGGGCAAGGCACCAAGTCCTGGCTGCCGACGGCTCCTGGCCGCGGCATCTCAATGATTGTTCTTATGAATCAATATGTTGCGCAGCTAGCTTTTGGGCGTCTTCGATCCGGCCGTGGCCTTGGTCTCCTTCGCCGCCTTTGCAGGCCTGACCAGGTTTTCGACATGGGTCGGCTGGATGGGCTGAACCACCGTCGCCTCCGGCCAGTTGGCCGAGTAGTTCTTGCCGTCCTGCTGGAACAGAAGCGTGCCGTTGAAGATGGTGAACTGGACGGCGCAGCTATGGTCGACCATCAGATGACCCGAATCGACACTGATCTGTGCCAGCGGCGCATAGTGATGCGTCACGCCGTCCGGCTGCATCGGCACCGCCGACTTCGTCGTTTTGCCGGTGGCGTCGGTCGACAATTCCGTCGGCCATTCGACGTCGCCGGTGGCGACGCGGGCGGGGATCAGCCAGTAATCGCCGGTGCGGAATTGCAGAAGCGGCTGCGTCGTGCCGGGGAAACTGAACGTGGGCGGCGCGGTGAACTGGACCTGCACGCCGTCTTCCAGTTCGAGCCAATCCGTGGCCTGGAGCTGCGCGGCCGGCGTGGCGGCCTGGACCGGCGTGCCCGCGTAGTCCGCGGCGATGTAGGCCCGATTCGCGTTGAGGCTCACATTGACCTGCAGAGCCGCGAGATTGATCGGCACGCTCCCGTCGGGATCGAGTTTCAATCCGCCCTGCGCCGGATCGCCCTGCTTCTGGTCCCAGCGCCGCAGTAGCGGATGCTTGGCCGGATTGCCGCCGACCGTGGAGTCGGGCTGCCCATTCAGCGTCACGATCATCCGCGCGCGATCGATGGACTGCACCTGCCGCAATGGCGAGGCGCGGTTCTGCAGCTCGTAATCGTCGTCGATCACTTCCACCCAGTCGCCTTCGGCAAGGGTGTAACGGTCGTCGCGGCCCAGCGAATCCAGCGTCACGACGTTCGTGTCGCCGCCGCCCGCGATGGCGAACACCACCGAGCCGTTCTCGCGCGAGAATTTGAAGCTCGGAATCTGCGGCTTGCCGGCCGCGTCCAGGCCGGGGCGATGCACCTCCACGCGATAGAGCTGGTTCTCCGGCCCGCGATAGCGCGAATCCGGAGAGACCGTGCATGGGTCGCTCGAGGCCGTGCCCGGCCTGGCGCGCGCCGCCAGGCAGCCGCGGTTGGCGGGCTGGAAAATCGAAGCGATTTCCCATGATGTCGGGCACGCTCCCACTGCGGGAATAGGCGCGGCTTTCACCTGCGCCACGATCTTGCCGCGCGCGGCGGTATCTATGCCGTTGAGCGCAACCTCACGGATGCGATCGTCCTGCACGTATGTGATCGCGCGTTCCCAGACATCGAGGAATATCTGGTAGTGATTGCCCTGCGCGAGCCCGGGTGCCGCGCCCGGGAAGTCCGGTTGCGACAGATAGGTCGGCGCGCGCCGCACGAAGTGAAACTGCGGCGGGCCGTTCGTGGCGTTCGCCACGAAGTCCGAAAGCTTCGACGTGCCGGCGGGCGGGTTGGTGTCGCTCACCACCGTCAACGTTTGCGTCGCCTGGCTTATGCCGGTGATGCGCAGCAGGATCGGCGTAAGGCCGGTTGCGAGGTTCGCGCACCACAGCCAGATGTACTGGCCCACGGCATAGGAGACGCCGTCGGTTGTCCACGGGAAAACCGAGATGGACGTTGCCGCGGCCGAGGCGGGGTAGCCCGTCACGATGGAGGGCGAGGTCTCGTTGCTGCAGGGAATGCCGTCCACATAATAGCGCCCGACAGACAGCGCGAAGTCCGGCGCCGAACCGGCGGGCGCGACGGCCGCGGAGATCGGCGTCACCAGATAGCCCGAGAGCATCGGCCCGCCATGCGAGCCCATCAGGTCCGCGCCCAGTTGGCGGAGGCGCTCGAACTCGATGGCCGCCTGCTCGTTCCAGTCGGCATCAAGCTGCACGCGGCCCTGCTGCATCAGCAAGCGGCTGAAATTGCTGGTTGGCAGGAAAGTCTTGCGGGTGAAATCGGCTTTCATGGCGAGCCCCTAGCTGACGAAGATGAGGCCGGCGTCGAAGCCGGCTGGCGTGTATTCGGCGAGTCGCGTGCGCAGGTTCGCGGCGCGCTGCGGCTGGAAAAGATTGTGGAAAGCGCCCATTTCCGACTCGTCGTCGGCGCCGCCGGCGATCTCCGGCGCGCAGGCATCGGCAAGCTGGCAATATGCCGGGTTGCCGTAGCGCAGCGAACTGAATTGGGGTTCCACGCGCATCATCTCACTGGCGAGCAGTGTGTCGCGTGCCGGCTGATCGAAGTCGCCGGCGTTGAAGCGGTCGAGCACGGCCTGGCGCGCCATGTCGGGCTGGCATTCGAAGCGGGCGGGCGTGCGCGCGCCGAAGGGCAGGTAGCAGAAACGCACACAGCCCTGCTGCCGGCGGCACACCGTCACGTCGCCCAGGAAGATGCTGTTCTCCGCCAGCGCCATCTCCCGGGTTTCGACCGCTCCGATGATCGTGCTGCGCCGGATGACGGAGACCGCGTCGGCGCAGAGCTTGGAGCTGGCGCTGATCGCGGGCAGGTCGGGGCTGGTGGCGTCCACGATGCTGTCGCTGACGCGCAGCTGCAGCGGCTCGTTCCCCCGCTGGTCGCGCTCGATCTGGATGGCGCCGACGATGCTGGATTCGATGCTCAGGCAGCGCGGCGCGTTGATCAGCTCCAGGCTCGGCTCCGAGGGGCGCTCGGGGTTGCATTCGCAATCCACGCCCCATCCCGGCACGAGCGTGGAATGGCGGATCGCCACGCCCGATATCGCACCGCGCACCTGGAGGCCGCGGCCATAGAGCACCAGGCCATCGAGGATGAACCAGCTCTGTTCGTCGCCCTCGATGACGAGATCGTTGGTTGGCGTATTGCGGTAGTGCAGCAGCTGGATGACCGGGCGCGTCTTGTTCGCGGCGCGCAGTTGCAGGGTCTGGCCCTTGGCGAGCTTGATGTTGAGCGGCTCGGTGTAGACGCCGCTGTCGGTGATTTCGATGGCGGCATTGGGATTGGCGTTGGGCAAGGCGAAATCCGCTTCCCACTTCGCCAAGGCATCCCGGATCGTCTTATATGTCTGGTCGGGGCCGACGCGGTAGACGACCGCGCCCGCCGGTTCGCGGATGGTGCGGTCGTATTCCCCGCCACCCATGTCGGCGCTGAAGGCATAGGTGTAGGAGACGGTGACGGCGGCCTGGCGCTCGAAATTCTCGGCGAACTTGATGCGTCCCCGTTGCACGTCGACGGCCACCTCCTTTGCCGTGGGTGCATAGGTCCAGTCGCTGAGATCGGCCGGCACGATCCGCGCGGGATCGAGCGGGCGCATCTTGCCCGTCCAGATCATGAGGCTGCGGCCGTCGCCGAAATAGAACGGAATGCCCGATGCGGGCTTGCCCGTCCCGATGTCGCGGCTCTCGAAGGCGCGGCGGCGGATGCGGTCCGGCACCGTAAGATCGGCCGGGTCGCCGGGCTTCGCGGACGAAGGATTGACGAGAAGCGGCGTGTCGTGGCCGAGCGGATTGAATAGGTAGCAGCTGGGCGACACGGCGTCGTAGCAATAGGCCGGTGCTCGCGTGACGGTGTAGGGCTTCAGGCGCCAGGCATAGAAGCCGAGCTCCGGGACGCTGCCGCGCCCGGTGGCATGGGCGGAATCGACACGGCGGACATCGGCATTGCGGGCTATGCGGTCGAATGCGCCGCCCATCGTGTCCAGCGCGTCGCAATTGCGCAGGTCCACGGTGCGCCCGCGATTGAGCCTGAGGCTGTTGACGTTCTGGCTGACCGCGAGCTGCCGGTAGAACTCGACCGCGCGCACCGGCCAGCCGGACACCGCCGCGGCCAGATCGTCCAGGACGCTCAGGGTGCCCTTGCGGCGGCGGTAGCGGATCGTGTTTGCCACCTCGCGGCGCGGGATCATGATGGGCTCGGCGGAAGCATCGCCCCCGCAATCCGCGCAGGCCTGGTTGCGGCTCACCGACTCCAGCGGCTGGTAGCCGATCAGCGCGCCGAGATAGGGCACTGCCCAGTCCTGGCAGGTCTCGATGAACCAGTTCTCGTAGAGCCGGGCGATGTCGTCTTCGATGATCTGTGCCTGCTCGCCGATCACCCGGAACAGCGCGCGCAGCGGATAGCCCTGCTCGGAATCGCGCGCCCGGTGGATTGCGGGAAGCAGGTTGTAGATGCGGTCGGGATCGGCGCGCATGCATCAGCCTCCGATATTCGTGAGGATAAGCGTGTCGGCGATGTCGGGCGTCAGGAACACGAGTTCCGCGGCCAGGATGCGGTCGCCCGCGCCCGTGGGATCGGGATTGGGCCGCGCAAGTGCGGCCGCGACGGCGTCGCAGCGGCACAATGTCCTGGCAAGATTGGCGAGTTCGTCCGCGGTGATGTCTTCGGCGACACTGTCGAAGGTTTTCGGATCGACGTAACTGACGCCTTCGATCTCCTGCACCGTCCGCACCGCTTCGCTGAGATAGGCCGATTGGCCGAGCGCGCGGGCATCGAAGCCGAAACCGTCCAGCATCGCGGCGCGGATTTGCGGTTCGACGGCTTCCCACTGGTAATCGGGCAGCAGCGCCACGTTGAGGCTGATCACCAGCAGCCTCAGCTTGCGCACCGCCAGCTGCACCGGACAGGACGCGTCGCCATAGTCGATGAGCGACTCCAGCAGGTTGTTGTAGAGATCGGAGGTGGGGTCGATCGGGATGTCGTGCGCGCCGGCGACCGTCACGTGCACGACTTGCCTGCGCCCGTCGGACAGCCTGGCCGCGCTCGCCTTGCCGATGCCGGCATAGGTGCGCGCGAAATCGGCGTAGTCCTTGACGGAGACGAGCCGGTCCAGCGCCATCACGGCCATGGGCGCGTTCCGCCGCCCGTCGTCGGCACCGTCGCGGTCGGCGCCGCCGCTGGCGGGCAAAGGATTGATCACGCCCTGCGCGCCCAGCGGCTGGGTGGCGAGCTGGCTGATCTGCTCCGCGCGTACGTTGCCGGCCGCGCCGATGCCGTAGCGATAGGTCGCCTTGATGTTGGCGGTCCCGGTGGGCGCGCGCGCGCCGTGCGTTCCGTCGCCGAACACGACCATGCTCTTGCCGTCGTCCGTGGCGCGGGTGACGAACGTGCGGTCGCTCGCGCCCTCGAGCAGGAGATTGTCGCGCTCGTGCCACTCGATGTCGTTGACCGTCACCTTGAGCGTGCTGCTCGTGCCTTCCGCCGTCGGCGCGGAGACATAGGTGAGCGGTGCCTGCCTGAGCGCGAAGGCCTGATAGGCCTTCGCCGCGTTGCCGTCGCCAAGGACCTCGCCCACGGTCTGGCCGTGCGTCGCCTTGACCACGTTGCCGTACACCACGACGCTGGCGGTATCGTAGGTGTAGGCGAGCGGAGCCGCGAGCTTGAGGGTGGTGTGCAGCTTGCCCTGTGAAATGCGCCAGGCGAAATATTTCGGCGGGGTGTAGTCGCTCTTGGCGAAGTGCGGATCGGAATTGCCGGCGTACACATTGCCGCCGGCCAACGGCAGGTTCGTGTCGGGATCGGTGAGCAGCCCGAAGAATTCGCCGAACAGGCCGTTGATCTCGTCTTCGGTCGGCACATAGGCATTGGCGTAGAACCCGGGCGCGAGCTCCACCTGCTGGCAATATTGCTGATTGCGCACGGCGGGCTGCGGAATCGTGCTGGTGCCGGAAAGAACCGCGATCATGTCGTCGGACGGCACGCCCACCACCAGCCGGTCGCCCTGGGCGTTCGCGGCCGTGGTGTATTTGATCTCCGTGAACGGGATGAGGCCGGCGGGGAACATCGTGCACATCGGCGGCTCGGTGCCCTGCGACACCTCGGCCAGCATGGCAAGCTCGCTCGCCTTGACGCCCGATACATTGGGGATGTCGGTGCGGTTCCCCGACACGATCACCCAGCGGCCGGCCTCCAGGCCGTCATACACGCCGTCGAGCGAGATCGCGTCGCTGGCGACATCGGCGTCGATCGGCTCCTCGACGACGGACATGAGTTCGGCCTGCGCATGGACGATGGTCCCGTGAAGCACGTCGGTCGAACCCACCACGTCGCTGAGCTGCTCCGGCGCTGCCGGGTCGACCTGCTGGAATTCGGTGAGCCAGCCCGGGGTCAGCGTGAGGCCCGTCACGGTCGCGGCATAACCGGTCTTGGTGTCCATGTTCACGGTGCGCACCTCCGTGACCATGTGATAGGTGACGACGCGCTGGCCCTCGCTCTTGGTGTAGGGCCGGTCCACGGCGATCCAGGTGCCCGGTTTGATCTGGTCGTAGGTCGAATCCAGCGGCAGGAACGCGGGATAGGCGTGCGTCGAATCCAGCAGCTGCGGCCAGTCGGTGCTCATCTTGGGTTGACTGCCGTAGGTGACCTTGCCGCCGGGGCTTGGCGCCGTGGCGGGGCCGGTGTAGCGGCTCGCGAACAGCGTGGCTTTCGCGCGCATGGCGTAGGCTTCGACGCCGTCGGCGGGCTTGGCGATGGCGCGCCAGGCCGGATAGAGCGAGTTGGACACGGCGGGCTTCAGCGCCGTCAGCAGCCGCGGCGCGATGTCGGAATCCGAGGCGAAGCTCCTGCCGATCGTGCGGCCGAGCCTGAGCGAATTCGCCGGCTGCACCGACAGGGCCTTCGACAGCGTGCTCACCGTCGCCACGAGGTTGCGCAACGGCGAAGCGTCCAGCGCCGAGCGCATGGGAACCGCGGCCACTTCGTCGCCCGGCGTCTGATCGGCGAGCGCGATGGCGGCGTGGCGCAGGAGATCGACCACGTGCTCGATCCATGCCGCGACGCGGCTGAAGTCGCGTTCCTTGGCGATAGCCTGCTGTTCGCGCAAGAGGGCAAACGCCGTCTGGATGAAGCCGACGGCCGCCTCGAACGGACTCGTGTTGGCCGGGGGGGTCGCGATCAGATTGTTCTGCAGGCTGGTGATGATGCCCGCCACGTTCTGCGCCAGCGTGCTTCCAGGAAAAAGATAGGTGGCCTTGTTGATGATGAGCTGAAGCGCATCGTTGGAGGCGATCGCCATGTTGGGCACGAACGCGATTTCGGTGCGCTTGAAATCGGGTTGCGCCTCCACGGCCTCGACCAGCCGCAGAGACGGCGCCTCGTTGCCGAACAGGAAAAGGACGGCATCGCCGGTCTTCATGTTGGTGGCGACGCCGTCCAGATAGACCGTGTCGATGAAGGCGACGTCGGTCACCGCTTGATCGTCCTCGCCGTCGTCGTCGTGCGGTGTGATGAATTGCGGCCGCGTCAGCCGCGGCTTCATCGCGTTCCAGATGTCGCGGGCGTCGAGCGGCTCGGAGGTCTCGAAGAATTGCGGTGTCTCGCCGGTCCCGGGGATGCTCTGGGCGCGCGCGCCGGCCGGGATGGTGCCGGCGAAGCCGAGCGAGGCGGTGAACGCCAGATACACGCTCGCCGAAACGCCGGGGCGCATGCGGTAGCCGATGAGGCGCGCCAGCTCCAGGATCGAGCGGCGCTCGATGGCGGTGGGCAGGTAGCCTTCGTTGGCGATGCGCTCCTGATAGAAGGTCAGTACGTCGCCGATCACGGCCCACGCATCCAGCAGCGCGATGGAAGCATCGGAGGTATCGCGCGCCGTCAGCTGCCGGAGCGGATAGAGCCGCGAGACCTCATCGGAATCGAGCGCCGGCACGTCGAGATAGAGGTTCGAAAGCCGCGCCAGCATGGTCTCGTAGAACGTGGCGAAGGTACCCGCGCGATAGGAAATGGCCGACAGGCCCGGCGGATTGCATTCCGTGACCGGCGTGGCGATCCCGATGCCGTCGCAGCAGCCGCAATCTTCCTTCATCGTCCGCCCCTCAGGTAAAGCGTAAGACGGCCCTTGCCCGGGCTGGAGGGATCGTTGTCCAGCGTCGCGATCTCGAAGGGCGCGAGCGTCAGGACGCCGCCCGGCGGTCCGCCGTCCGCTCCGCCGCAGGCGCCGAAAGCCGTCGGCGGCTGTGCCGGCGGCGAGCCGGGTTCGTAGCGGCATAGCCGCAACAGCCGCACTTCCGTCACGCCGGGCACGGCCTGCGCCACGGCTACGATCCGACTCGCATAGATCGCGCTTCCGAACGTCAGATTGTCGGGATGGAAGAAGCCGAGCTTGCCACCCGCCAGCACGCGGTCGCTGAAAACATCGAGCAGCGCGTTTTCCACATGCCCGCGCAGGATGTTCGATGCCACGCAGACGGAAAGTGCGACATCGAGCGGGGTGTAATTCGCCGGGCGGACCGCAAGGTCGTGACCCACGCGGCGATAAGGATCGAGGTAATTATCGATCTCCGCGCACAGTTCGCTGTCCGCGCCCTCGCGACCGAGCGGATCGACGCAGACATGCGCTTCGTACCAGCTCCCCGTCCAGCGCAGCGCCGCCTTCGCCTGCTGCAGGCGCTCGAAGGGGATCAGGCAGAGATCGGGCGCAAGCGCCGGCATCTCGGGCCCTTCTTCTTCCTGGTCTTCGGCCCGCGCGTCGTCCGGCGGAGGATCGAATGTCTCGGGCGTTCCCTGCGCATCGGCGCCGGCAAGCAGGCGCACGAGGCGCGGCCGCTCGCTCAGCCTGCGGTCGTCGTCGCTCGCGATGGCGGTGTAGTCGTCCGCGGTGATGGCGCGCTCGAGCGTGTCGCGGAAGGCGTATGGCGCGAACATCTTGGCGTCGGCGACCGGCTCGGGCGCGGTTCCGCCCGTGGCCGCGAACGGATTGCGCGGCCTCAGCCGTGCTGCATTGCCGAGCACGTCCGTGAAGGCGATGTAGACGATTGTCTCCGCGCCGACGTTCCCGGACGCTCCGTTGCCCACCGAATAGCTGGCGGTGAATGTCGTTCCGGCGTCCGGCAGGCGGCCTTCGCGACCGTTGCCGAAGCGCAGATGCGCGATCCCCGCATCGTCCATCTCCACCACGAAGTCCGCGTCGTTCGGCCCGCTCTCCAGCAGATCGGCTTTCACGGTCCATGTGGTGGTCACGGGCCCGTTGGGTGTGTCGATTTCGCCGGCTAGCGAGACCTGGGGCAGCGCCTGGCGTGGGTCCTGCGTCAGCGCATGGGCGGCGCAGCCGCATTCGGGCAGCGGTTGGCTGAAGGTGAGCGGCTGGCCGCTCAGTTTGGGCCGGAACCTCGCCGGCGTAGCGACCGTTTCGCGCGGCTCGCAATCGCTTGGGCAGTTGGCCGTCGTCGTCAGCACGCCGACGGTGCCGAGCGCATCGCCCGCCGGGCCCCGGTTGTCGACGAGGATGACGTTGCCGCGCGCCACGCTGACGTGATCCGCGTAGCTGCAATCTGCAAGCTGGGCGGAGATGCAGAGCGGAAACCCCAGCACGTCTTCCGAGCACCACTCGATCTCGACGACAGGCTGGCCATAGTCGGTCGAATAGGGGTGATAGAGCGGGTCGACCGCTTGCGTCACCTTCGTCAGGCGCACAGCCTGCCGGTGCCTGGGGTCGGCATCGACGGGATTGCCCGTCCTGGGCCCGATTACTTCCTCGAAGACCAGGACGTCGCCGACCTTGAGGTTGAGCCTGCGCGCGGTGCCGGGCGGCTCGCTTCCCGCCGCGCGCGACGGCGCCACCGCGGCCGTCGCCTCGGGTCCGGCCGCCGGCGCGGGCTGCGGGGTGCCGGTGCCGCCGGATAGTGTGTCGCTCGTGGGCTGCTGCGGCTTGTCCGGTGCCGGCTGCACCGCGTCCCAGGCATCGACAAGCGTCGCCGCGGTTGCGCCTGCCGGCAGGCAGCATGATGTGTTGCCCCAGGTGTAGAAGCGGATTTCGTTGTGGCCCGGAAAGACCTCGACCGTGTCGATTCCCGCCGCAAGCAGCGGCTCGAACCGCACATAGCTTCCAGCAGCCAGCTTCGCCGTGTCCGCCGGCTCCAGCACGCGGTTGTCCGGCGCGCCGGGGAACGCGGTGCAGAAGAAGAACTTGCCGGCCGGCAACGCGGCGTAGGCGTCGGTTTCCACCGTCACCCACGCCCGCGCATTGCAGCCCTCGTGCATCGCATAGTCGACAAGGCGCGCATGACGGCGCACGGAGATGCGCTGGCGCGCGGTGCCGAGATAGGCCTCGGTCGCCACCGCGTCCTGGTAGTAGCTGAGATAGTCGGCGGCATAGGCCAACAGCTCCACCAGCGTGATGCCGATGTCGGGGATGTGGGTCTCGCCCCAGTCCGGCATGGTCACCGCGAGCCGGTCGAGGATCAGCTGACGGAAGCTCCCATAGTCCTTGGCGAGATAGTTGATCTCGGGTGTCTGGCGCATGGGCGGCGGGCAGACGTCCTGTGGCTTGCAGTCCAGATCCGTCGGGCAGCTCGCCTTGAAGCTGAAATCGGCGCTGGCATAGAACGGATCGAACCCGCCCAGCGGCTGGTCCATGGGCTGGCCGTTCTCGTCCGTCTTCACAAGGCTCAGCGTGTAGGTCGAGAAGTCGCCGTAATTGCCCAGCTCGACGGTCATGAAATCGTCGAGATGCTTGTCCTTCTGATAGGTGACGGAGACGCTCCTGACCACGATGTTCGTGATCGTGCGTCCGCCGGTGATGCGCACATTTGCGGCTTCCAGCTTCTGCGGCGCGCGGCCCAGGAAGAAGACGTCCAGGTGCAGCTGGTCGTCCTCGACCTCGACGAAGTCTATGCCGAAAAGCCTGGTGGGCCGCACGTCCCGCCTGCGGGCGTCGTCGTCCTTGCAATCGTAGCCGCCGGCGCTCATCGCTCGCTCCTCAGCTCGGGCTTCGCGTGAAGGACTGGGTCTGCTGCGCCTGGGTGGCGCGGATCACATATTTGATCGTCACCTTGAGCGTGGCGTCCTCGGCGGTGACGTCCAGCGCCTGCAGGTCGATCAGGTCGCCCAGATAGCGCTGGATCTCCGCCTGCGTGGTGAACTGAAGGGCCGCGGCCAACTCGGTGCTATTGGGCGCGAAGACGGTCTGTAGCAGGCCGCTGCCGAAATCCGGCCGGTTCACCCGCTCGCCCGGGTTGGTGAAGAGGATGAGTTCGATCATGTCGCGGATGTGGTCCGCGTCGCTGGCCTGGGCGGTGTGCCCGCTGGTGTCGAAGTGGAAAGGGAAATCGATGTTCATGGCGCCCTCACATCGCGCTCGCGCGCGTCTGGGTGACGGTGACCATCGCGGGCGTTCCGGTCGGCGCGCAGAGCCCGGTGCTGGACTGCACCAGAAGCGGCTGGCCGTTCGACATCACGCGCGTGGTGCCCGTCGTCCATTGCACGCTGACGCAGGGTCCGTTGCCGTTCGGCGGCGGCGGAAAGGCGCAACCGGCAACGACATAGGGCGAGGTCTGGCACACCGAAGGCTGCCCCATCAGCGTCACGCGCGGATTGGGAACGGTGGCCTGCGCCTGTCCGCCATGCGAGCAGATCACCGTCGCGCCGATCTGCACGAGAAATCCGGGCATGAGTTGTCTCCTCCTTCACACCACCACGAGGGCGCCGTTGTTGATGGTGACGGTGGGCCCGGTCATGATGATGCTCGCGCCCTTGCCGTTCTGGATGTAGATGCCGGTGTCGTTGACGATGATGGTGGCGCCGGTCGTGCTCTTGAGCATGATCCCGCCCGTGGGGCCGGGCAGATCGCTGACCACGATGGCGTTCTGCAGCGTCGACTGGATGACGATGTTGGGATCGCCGGGAACGCCGGCAAGCGCCAGCGCCGGCACCTCCGCCGCGATCCCCCACCAGCCGCCGGTCCACACCGGCCGGTCGGGGTCGCCGGCCTCGAACTGCACCCAGACGCCGGAACCGATCTGCGGCACCATGAAGGTGCCCATCTGCTTGCCGGCGATCGGCACGCAGGGCATCGCCCAGGTCGACGGCGTGATGCCGCCGACATCCGGCACCAGAACCATGATGCGGCCGAGCTGCATCGGGTCGATGTTGTTGACGACCGTGCCGCGATAGACGCCGAAGAAGGTGCCGGTGGTGGTCATACGCTCACCGTCGAAACCGTCGAGCCCAGGCCGCCGCGCGCCAGCGTGAAGCTCTGCTTGTATTCGCCGCGCTTGATGTTGTGGGTGACGCTCTTGACGTAGTACTTGCCGTCGAAATACGTGCCTGCGCCGCGCACCGCCGCGATCTGGCGGACCTTGAACACCTGGCCGTAGCGCAGCACGTCGAGTTGTCCGCTGCCGGTGACGACATCGGGATCGTCGAACATCTTGCCCAGCGCGGCGAGCGCGGTGCCGATGGGATCCTCGGACGCTGCGGGCGTCAGCTGCTCGTATTTCAGCGGCGTCGGCGCGTTGGCGGCATAGGCCATGCGAATCAGATCCAGGCTCGGCAGCGGCACGGGAATCGGGATCTTGGTGTTGGGCTCGATGAAGGTGACGAGATAGTTCGTGGCCAGCGAGCCGTCGTAGCTGAAGCTCATGGAGTCGAGATTGGAGCTGGCATCCAGGTTGATGCTCAGCGCCGGCTGCACGCCCGCGAAAATCTTGCTGAGGTCCGGGCCCCAATAGGCGGTGCTCATCCCCGGCTTCGGCCCCGGATCGAGATGGAACATCGCGCCCGTCTTGGAGGCGAGGCTCTTCACATAGGCATAGTCGGTGCCGACCTGCTTGGGGATCTTCTCCAGCGGATTGGAGATCAGCGCCAGGATCGGCGGAATGGCGATCGGGATCACGCCCAGCACCGCGTATTTCGCCAGGATCATCTCGACGATCACGAAGGTGGGCAGCGCCGGATAGGGGATGCCCGTCAGGTCGATGAAATCCATCAGCGCGGTGAGGTCGAGGCCGGTCAGCGAGAGCGTGGATTTTCCGGCCTGGTGGGACGGCGACAGATCCTGCTTGGTGATGATGCCGTCCATCAGCACTTCGCTCTGGCCGTTGACGGTGACGGCGATGATCACGCGCTGGCGCGGATCGAAGAATCCCGACGCGTGCAGCTGTGCCAGCGCCGCGTTCTTGCCCCAGGTGAATTTGAGCTGGAAGCCGCCCTGCGCGCCCGCGCTGGAATTGACCTGCACTTCCGTCAGCGCGTCCATCACCGTCTGGGGCACGGGGCTCGCGTTGAACCCGCCCATCATCAGGGTGAGATAGAAGCCGCGGTTCATAGCGCCGTGCCGCTCACGTTCTCGGGCATGGTGATGCGGATCTTCGTGCCCGGCTTTTCGGTGAGCGTTTCCGGCCGCATGGCGTTGTTGGCGTCGGCCAGCCGCCAGAACAGCGTGGGGTCGCCAAGATATTGCGCGGCGACATTGTCCAGCCGCTCGCCGTCGGCGACGGTGTGTTCCTGCAGCAGCTGGAAGCGGCTCGCCTGCGGCACGAAACGGCGCTTCAGGTAGGCGATGAGGCGGCCGTCCTGCGCGATGGTTTCGACGTCGATGCCGTAATAGCGGCTCGCGGTCGAGAACAGCGTGTTCCTGAGCGAGGCTTGCGCCAGCATCGCCTGGACGGGATCGTTGGGAACCTGGCCTGCGCCGCTCATGGCAGTCCTTTCAGCCCGAGATTGCCGAGCGTTCCGAAGTGGAATTTCTGGGCCAGCATTTCCTTCTGCTTCTGGTAGGCCATGTAGAGGCCGCCACCCTTGTCGTTGAAGTAGAGGTCGTCGATGCTGAGCACGCGCATGCCGAGGCTGACCTTCGCCCGGATGGGATTGAGCTTCGGGTCGAAGGCTTCCTCGGTGATGCTGAATTCGGTGATGCGCACCGGCACGATACGGCTCGTGCTCCACACGAACAGGCTCATCGGCGCCATCATCGGCATGATCTCGAGGGTACCGGCCTGCGCGAGTGCGTTGTTGGCCTGGAGCGTGGCGCTGGCGGGATAGACCAGGGTCTCCAGCGCCGCGAGCTGGGGGAAAATGCCGTATTGGACGGCGTCGGAATTGCTGTCGGGGAATTCGAGCTGGTCGGTCGCGTCGATTTCCGCGTCCAGCTTGAAGGATTCCTCGGCCGGACCCGTCAGCCGCAGCGCCTCGGAGCGGTCGCCGCCCTCGCTGATGCCCTTGACCTTGAGCGTGCGCGTCAGCGTGTCGGGATTGTACTGAAGCGCGATGACGCCGTTGGGCAGGATCGCGAAGCTGTCGGGATCGAGCAGCACGATGCCGGCCTGCAGCACGGAGGGAGAGCCGGGAAAAGTGGTCATCGCCACGGCCCGCACAGCAATAGGTTGGCGATGTCGGCTTCCATTGCGACCACACCCCATTCTTGTCGCTTGCCGGCTCCTGGCCGGCGCAACGCGGGAGCATTCGGTACCCCAAGCGTTGAATGTATCGGCCTCAGGAACTCAGCATCATTTTTCTCGCTTTTCAATACTCACTGAAGATGAAACACAATAGACGCACCGCTATAGTTCAATGTCGATTCAAATTTCCTCTTGTATTTCTTTGAGAAATATCGGCCGTCTGTGCCGAATGATGCAATCAATATTTCGAAACATCATCGAATATCCAAACACCAACGTTCGCGCAAACTCACCGTTTGCGCGTCTCCATGCCCTGTTCGGACAGCCGCCGCCGTCCTAGCCCGGCCTCGAGGCTCCACCTTCCGCGACCTTCAGATTGCGCGCGGCGGCCGTGAATATCTGCGTTCCTTCGTCGAGCAGTCCGGGATCCAGATCGAAACTGAGTATCGCGTCCGTCTCGCGCCACGGGCTCGGTTCGGGTACGGGAGGCCGGTGATAGACGCTGAGACGGAGGCCTTTGAGCCGATGGGGCGCGATCAGCTCGAGCGTCGTTGCGTCGAAGCTCTCCGTCCGCCCATCTTCATGATCATCGGTCATTGCTCCGGCCACGAAGGCGAGCACCCTCGCGCGCACGGCGACAGCGGGCGGCTGTGCGCTCATGGCGTATCCCATCCCGTCGTTTCCTGTTCACCGACATAGCGGCGGCCCACGCGCCGGCGGTTCTGGGGATTGTAGTGAGGTGAGCCGGTGACGGCCGTGCGAATGGCGGGTTCGTTCGCCGTGCCGGCCTTTGTGCGGAAATCGGGTTCGTCTGGCGCTTCGCCGTGCCGGTACCGGAAGCCTTCCTCTTCGACGCGGGCGTGAATCTCGTCGTCGAGATAGCCCTGTTGCGTCGTTGGCTCCGGCGACACCGCGTGATTGCTTTCATGGTAGAGCGTCGTGGCCGCCACTTCGTTGTTGAGGGTCTGGCGCAGCCGGATGCGCTTCGGAGAAGCGCTTTTGTCCGTGTTGCCCTGCAGACCGAGCAGTTCCTGCTCGCGCTCGGACCCGTCGGGATAGCGCCACTTGTCGAAGGCCGTGGCGAACTTGAAGATCTTGAATCCCAGGCCGAGGACGCGGGTCAGGAGCGCGCCGTCGCCCTGGCGCGTGATGATCCGCTTGGTTTCCGGAACGCTCCAGGCATCGCCGAGGCTGAGCGAGTCGATGTCATGCTGGTCCAGAAGGGCGCCCAGCCGCTTCTGACGCTCGCCGTCGAAGCGGGCCTTCAGCGCGATCATGTCGACGGCCTGGAAGATGTGGGCCCGTTCCGCCGGGATGGATTCCGTGACGAGATCGAGAATGCCCTGCTGGTCGCCGCCGCTGAGATATCCGGATGCCATCTCCTTGATCAGCAGGATGCGGATGGGAATGATCAGCACCGCATATCCCGATTGGCCCGCCTTCCAGCGCCTGACGACCTCACGCGCCTTGTTGTCGCTGTCATAGTGGTCTTCGATGGCCTGATGGGTCTGCAGATATTGGAGATATTGCTGGAGCTCCTGGTCGCTGAACGTGCCGCCGCCGAAAAACCTCGCGATGGCTTCCAGCGGACCCACGCGCTGGATGGCGGGCTCGCGGCCCCGCTGCTGGGCGACGTGAGCAAGTTCGTGCGCGACGATCCAGCGCCCGGATGCGTCCAGCGAATCGCCGAGTCCACGGCCGAGGACGATATGGGAGCCCGCGGCATAGGCGCGTGCGCCGGTTGCCCCGGCCGATTCCTCGGCGGCCGGTCCGGTGTGCAGGCGAACGTCCGCGAAAGCGTCGTGCGGGGCGGTTTGCCGTCCCGGCCGCGCAGCGCCGCCCGCCATCTGTCCGCGCATCGCCAGGTCCGCGACGGCGTTGGCATGAGATTCGTGCGCCGGACCGAAGGACCCGGCGGCGCCCGTTGGCGGCACGCGCCGGATCGCCTCCGAGACGGCATCGCCAAGCGCGGCGAGACCGCTTTCGCGCAGACCGGCCCCGCGAAGCCCCGCGCCGGCGGCTGGCGGGAGATGCGGCAAGTTTCCCCCACCTTCGCGCTGAAGCGTGCCGGCGCTCTGCCCGCAGCGTCCACACGTACCGCCGCCCGTATGCGTTCCGCAGCCGCACTGGCGCCGGGGCTGCCAGGAATTCGATTCCTGGCGGCCTGGCGATTGCGCGTGGCGGGCCTGAAGCTGCGCGCTCATCGCGGCCTCACCAGACCGGCAGCGAGGCTTTTGGCGATTCGCGCCCCGATTTTGTTCGGCGAGTCATTCGCGGAAATTCCGATCGGGCCGGCGCGCAGCTTGGGAATCGCGCCGCCCTTCGACAGCGCCCCGGCGACGAGAGGATCGCGCAGGAGCCGCGACAATTCCGTCTGGATCGCCGCGCCGAGGCGCACGCCTTGGTTCTGCGAGGCCGTCAACCCATCCAGCACCATGCGGTCGATGTGGAGCTTGACCTTCACGCCACCCTCACATTCGCCGGCGGCCAGCGGAAATCGGGCTCGTGAACGGGGCGCTCGAGCTTGCGGAATTCCGTCCGCGCGCAATCGAGCACGATGGGCATGGTGACGTGGGCCTTCGCCTGCGCGGCGGCGAACGCAGCGTTGAGCGCGATCAGCGCGATCTGTCCGCCGGTGAGGTTGAGCCTGGCGAGGCGGTCGTAGTCCAGGCCCTCCAGCGGCACGTCCTTCGGGAACGCCTTCCGCCAGATGGTCTGGCGCTCGCCGGCGGCGGGGAAATGGAAGTTCACGATGAAGCGCAGGCGGCGGAGAAACGCCTGGTCGAGCGTGCTCTTCATGTTGGTGGCCAGGATCGCGAGCCCGCCATAGGTCTCCATGCGCTGCAGCAGGTAGTTGACCTCGATGTTGGCATAACGGTCGTGGCTGTCCTTCACCTCGGTGCGCTTGCCGAACAGCGCGTCGGCCTCGTCGAAGAACAGGATCGCCCCGCCGTCCTCCGCCGCGTCGAACAGCTTGCGCAGGTTCTTCTCGGTCTCGCCGATATACTTGCTCACCACCGCCGAGAGATCGATGCGATAGAGGTCGAGCTTGAGGTGGTTGGCGATCACCTCCGCCGCCATGGTCTTGCCGGTGCCGCTTTCGCCGGCGAAGAGCGCGTTGATGCCGAGCCCCCGGCTCGTCTTCCGCTCGAATCCCCAGTCCTGATAGACCTGCGCGCGGTTGCCGACCTGGTCGGCGATCTGGCGCAGCAGCTTGGCCTCGTTGGGCAGCAGCACGATGTCGTCCCACGTGACCTTGGGTGAGATTCGCTGGGCGAGGTTATCGAGCCGGGGCCGCGTGGCGGCGAGCGCAGCGCGCCAGGCGGTGTCGGCCACTTCGGCCTTGCTCGCGGTGCTGTCGGCCACGGCGCGCTGCGCGATCGCGCGGATGTCCACGGCGTTGAGATGGAACTGGCTTGCCAGCAAGGCCGGCGCGCCGTTCGCCGACGCGCCCAGGGACGCCATCCAGATGTCCCGCTGCTCGGCGGGCGTGGGCTTGGCGACGTCGGCGGAGATGGCGTTCTGCAGTCCGGGCCAGGGCTCGCGTGCATCCAGGATGACGAGGCAGTTCAGACGCGAGAGCAGCCGGTCAGTGGCGGCCGACTGGGCGGCATCCGCATCGCGCGCATCGATATAGAGCGCGATCGGCAGAAGCAGGCTCTGCCGCTGCCACAGCCGCGCGAAGCTTTCGAGATCGGCGGGCGCAGCCGGCACCATCGCGGCGGGCAATCTGTACGTCGCCAGGCCGAACGAGCCGCAGATCAATCCGGCCACCGCGGCTTTGCTCGCACCGTCGCCGCCGATGAGCTGGATCGGCGGCAGTGCCCCGTTCGGGAAGCCCTGCTTCAGCCTGTCGAGGATGCGCGACGCCACGTCGCGCTGCGAGGGCGGCACGGCGTCCGGCGCGTTCGTGAGCGTCATGGGCGAGATCAGCGGCGCCAGCCGGTCGTCGAGATAGGTGAGGCCCTTGATGTAATTCACGGCCCATTCGTCGGCACGCAGCGGGCTCGATGTCAGCGTCTGCCCGGCGGGCTGGTTGATCTCGACCAGCCGCCAATGCCGCAGCGCCCGCTCCGGCGAAAGCACGTCCCAGCTCGGCTGCTCGAACAGCGATAGCGCCAGCGCGAAGGTCGGATAGCCGCGCAGCGGATCGCTCTGCGCCCGCGCGCACAATCCGGCGATGGAGGTATCGAGCTCCATGGCCGCGCACAGCACCAGTACGTCCTGCTCGAAGCGCGTGAGCCCGAGGCGCTCGCGCAGCGTCACCAGGGCGGGCGGCGTCTTCTCCGCTTGCGGCGGCGGTTCTTCCGGCGGCTGCGATAGGCGCGCGCCCGTTTCGGGCGGGAGCATGAGGACGTCCGGCACCGGCGCGAGCGCGTCGCGCGGCTGGCCGCGCCCGCGCCAGAAGGGCTTGCGCGCATCTCCCGTGGGCGAGGCCGTGGCCGTCACGATCTTCGGCGCCCCGCCCGCCTTCTGCTCCAGCGCCGCGCGCACCCAGGCGACCGCGGCGGAGAGGTAGCGTGTGTTCTCGTCCTGCCAGGCGTCCGCTTCGGTCATGTCACGGTCACCTTCTGGCTGGGATCGAAGACCGGCGGCTTCTTGGTGCGGTCGACGAGCAGGCTATCGACCCCGTCCACCCTGAGCCGCGCCTGGTAGACGCCGCGCGCAAGCGTCACGTTCGGGAAGCCGAGGGTGGCGGTCGTGGCGGGCGCGGGCTTGGGCCAGACATAGGTGATCTCCTGGTCGCCCAGCAGCAGCAGCACCTTCTGTCCCGCCCACACCTCGGGCGCGCAGCTGACGCTGTAGCTGATCGTGCCGGCTGCGGCGGTCTGCGGCGTCACCTTCATCTTCGGTGCGATGGGAAGCGTGAGCTGGTTGGTGGTGCGCACGAAATTCTCGCCCGGCCGCTTCACGCTGAACGTCACGCCATAGAAGCCCGGCGGGAATGCGCCGGGCGGCCCGCCCGGAATCAGGAATTGCGCCGAAGTATCGGTGTGGCCGGGCATCACCGGGCGCACCAGCGGCGTGGCGAGCCTGGGATGCGTGAGCTCGACGTGGAGATTCGCGCCGTCGAGATTGTATCCGGCGATGGACACGACATCGCCCACGACAGCCGCCGGCTGGCTGTTGGGTGCGGTGACGCTCACGAGCGTGGGCACTACCGGCAGCAAATTGCCCTGCGCGTCCACGCCCGAATCGCCCGGTCCGCGCGTCAGCACCGGCAAGGGTGCCGCGGCGGCGCGGGTGGATTCGATCAGGGCCACGCCCACTTCGTAGGCCACGGAGAGCCGGTATTGCGTGGCGAATCCCGTCCATAGCTTCGACAGCTCGTCGACCGAGATCGGGTGCAATGTGATGCGCACATGCTCGAGCTGGTCGGCGAGGTCGTTGTCCGTGAGTATGGAGGTCGTCGCCGTCCTGATGTCGTCGGCGCTCAACACCGGGTGATCGTAGAGAACGCTCATCGCCCGGCCGAGCAGCTCATGGCCGCCCGGCTCGGCGATGTCGTCCTGGTCGCCGTACACCGTCAACAGGTAGTAGAGATTGAGCGGCAGCGGCGGGATGGAAAGCTCGCCGGGAAGGTTCTGCCGCGGCATGTCCGCATTGGCCCAGGCCGCGTTGCGCTGCACCTGGTAGAGGAAGAGATTGACCTGCGGACCTGTGGTGCCGGTCGGCCGCGCCTTGTCCAGGGGCTGGATGGTCACGCCCACCGTCGCGAACGCGCTCTTGAGCCCGGCCAGCAGCAGCGCCTGCAGCGTGGCGGTCACCGTGGCGATGGCGAGCGAATTGCTCATCTCTTGGACCGTGCGCGCAGATAATCGTCCAGAGACATCACCGCGGAAGCCGCCTCGCGCTTCCTGCGCGCCGGCTCCCGCTCCGCGACCGCGCGAATTTCGACGCGTCCGATGGTGACGTGGATGACGGGCTCGGGCTGGGCCGGTTTCGCCCCGGGCTCGCGCCGCGGCGCGGGGGCGCGCGGTGCATTGGCCTCGCGCGCCGGCGCGAAGGGCGGCGGGGCGAAGGGCGCAACGGCGATTGGCGCCGGTATCGCCGGAGGCGGCCCGTTGCCATGCACCACCACCTGCGTCTCGATCCGTTCGATGCGGACGGGGGCGTCCGCCCGCTGCTCCGCCCGCACGATCGCTGGTTCCGGCGTTCCTGAGGCCTCTGCGGGTTGGCGCGCTGCCGGCGCGTCGACCGGCGTTGCCGGTTCGTGAGCCGCAAGGGCCGGCGCGGGCGCGAACGGCGCCGGTCCGGACGGGCGTGGGTCTGGCAATTCCGGGGGGGCGGAGGCCGTTTCGAAAACCGGCGCGGAATGAAGATTCGTCTCCATATGCGCGGTTGTTTCGCGATGCCGCGGAGCCGGCGCGACACTCGCCTGCTGCGGCGCCGGAATTGCCGCTGCCGCTTTCATCGCGGGCTGCGCGGCTTCGGTCTCGACGACTTCCTCCTGTGCGCCGAGCCCGCGCGAAGGTGTCGCGCCGCCATCCTCGAACATGGAACGCACCCTTGGGCGCACGGCGTCGGCCGGCCGCTGGCGGCGCTCCGTGAGGCGGCTGAGAAAGTCGCTCACGGCGCCACCATGTCGAGATAGCAACGGCGCCGGAGCGGGTTCAGTGCCAGGATGTCGGCCTCGCGCCAGCCATACGCGCGTGCCAGCGTGTGCACGTCGGCCAGCATGCGCCGCGCCCAGGCTTCGAGCTCGTCCCAGAGATAGGAAAGGATGTCGAAGGGCGCCTGCCAGGATTTTCCGCAAGCCCCGCACACGACATTCAGCGTCACGTCGGCCTGCGGATCGGCATCCGACAGCGCGCGCGACGCGGCGTCGATCACCGGGGCCGGCAAGTCGGCGGCGGAAACGGCCTCGCCGCCGCATTCCGCCCAGACCAGGCACTGCGACAGCAGCGCGAGGCGTGGATCGCCCGAACCGGCCTGCGCGCAGATCATGAGATCCCGGCTCGTCACGGGCCGCAGCGAAAGCCGGAAGCCCGATTCATCCAATGTCAGGACGCCCTGCGCCGGCGCGCCGGCCCGCATGCGGTCGGTGGTGAAGTCGAGTTCCATGGCCGCGCCGCAATGCGGGCAATCCAGGCAGGCCTCCAGCCGCGGACCGAACATCGCCTCGCGCAGCGACAGAAGCACGCCGTCGCGTTCGCCGATGGAAAGATCGGCGAGCGACTCGCGCGAGGCGCCGGCGTAGGCGAGGGTGAGCAGCGCCAGGCCGCGTTCGGTCTGGTCCTGCCCCTGCCCGCGCTCCCACACCCCCAGCGCAGCGATGGCCGTCGGGGCATGCATGGCGCGTCAGCTCGAGGGAAAGGTGAAGCTCGGCTCGGTCGGCTCGGGAATGGTGGTGTCGCGCTCCCAGCCCTCGTTCTCAAGCTTGATGTGCTGGATCGCCACCGCGTTGGCATTGGCGTCGAGATCGGGCATCGCCTGATACTCCGACACCCAGCAGCGGTAGATGTTGTAGCCGAGCGCGAGCTGGCCGGCCTCGTTGTAGACCTCCAGGATGATGTCCTTGCGGAAATCCTTGAGCGAGACCTCCGAGCCCAGCCCCGCGCCGAGATGCCAGACCTTGTTCGCCCATTTCTCGAATTCGGTGTCGTGGGTGACGCCGCGATCGAGCGTGATGGCGTCGTATTCGGTGCGCCCCGGCGATTTGCGGCTGGACGACGGGTCGCCGCCCTCCCGGTGCTTGACGACTTCGGTGGTGCGCTTGAGCGTGCCGACCTTGGAGATGCCGAGCACGTATTTGCCGTCCCATTTCACGCGGAACTTGAAGTTCTTGTAGGGATCGAAGCGCTGTGCGTTGACGGTGAATTCGGCCATGGGTGTCTCCTAGCTCGCGATCTGTCCGGCCATCTGCTGAATCTGGATGATCACGAATTCGGCAGGCTTCAGCGGGGCAAAGCCGACCGTAATGTTGACGATCCCGAGATCGATGGTGTTCTGCGGATTGTTGCTGGAATCGCAGGCCACGAAATACGCGTCCGTGGGCGTGGTCCCGAAGAAGGCGCCCTGGCGGAACAGGTTCTGCATGAAGGCACCGACATTGAGCCGGATCTGCGCCCAGAGCGGCGCCGCGTTGGGCTCGAAGACCACCCACTGCGTGCCGCGATAGAGGCTTTCCTCGATATAGAGCGCGAGCCGCCGGATGGGGATGTACTTGTAGTCGTCCGACATCTGGTCGGCGCCATAGAGCGTGCGCGCGCCCCAGCACACATTGCCGTAGATGGGGAAGGTGCGCAGGCAGTTGATGGCCAGCGGATTGAGAATGCCGTTCTCCGCGTCGTTCAGCCGGTAGGCGAGCGAATCCACGCCGGACAGGGTGGCGTCCGTGCCCGCCGGGGCCTTCCACACCCCGCGCGCGGTGTCGGTGCGCGCGTAGAGTCCGGCCATGGTGCCGGACGGCGCCACCGTGCGGTCGTTGAAGTTGTTGAGCGGGTCGGGGATCTTCACCCGTGGGAAATAGAGCGCGGCGTTGCGGCTCCGGAGCGAGGCGGCGGCGTCGAGCCATTTCTGGACGCCGGTGACGGTATCCGGCGCATCGCTGCCCGGCGGATCGAGGATGTACATCGCGCGCCTTGCCTGGCACAGCGCGGTCGCCTCCGTCGCCACGGCCTTGGCGCCGTTGTTGTCCAGCTTCATCGTCACGGGGATGCAGAGGATATTGAAGATGTCCACGTCCTCGAGCGCGTAGATCCCGGTCTTGAGGTTGGGATCGCCGATCAGCGCGTTGGGGAAGTCCGATGCCGAGGCGTCGCCGCCGTCGTCGCCGCCGGCGAGCGCCGAATCCTGCGCGGCGTCGGCGAATTTCAGGAAATTGGACTGCACCGTGCCCGTGCCGTCCGCGAAGGTCACCTTCGAGGTCGGATCGCCGAGATTGGCGCTGATCACGATGTACTGCGCCGTGGTCTCGCTGCCTTCGAGCGTGGCGGTCGCGGCCGGCATGGCGGCACTGGCGCCGTTCATGATGCCGCGCAGCTGGCTCTGGATGGCCGACGCGAGCGCGCCGTAGCTGGTGGGCGCCGTGGCGAAGGTGATCGTCCCGCTGGCGCTGCCCGAGGCGTTGGTCAGCGTCACCTTCAGGCTGTCGCCGTTGGTGATGGCGGCGCCGGGATAGGCGGCTGCGAGAGAGGCGCTGATCGTGCCGCTGGCGGCGGGGCGGGCATCGCTGGCGGCCGCGCTCAACGTCACCAGCTGCGAGGCGTTGTTCACCACCGTGCGCACGTCGTTCGGCTTGGTGTTGTCGATGACGAGGTTTACGTATTTCTCCGCCGCCAGGACCTGGGTGCTGGTCGGCCCGGCGAAGCGGGTGACGGTCAGGTTGAAGGAATTCGCCGGGTCCGAGGTCACGTGCAGGTCGTAGTCCACGTCGAGCCGGACGCTGTTGCCCCATGCGCCTTCGCTCTGGGCTGTCGCCGTCAGGACCGCGCCGCCGCCGGCTTTATCCAGCGTCGCCGTGGCCGCCTTGGCCGCGTCGGAAGCGGGCGTCACGCGGATGACATAGGCCATCGCGCCGCCGTTCAGGAAGAACTGGTGGATGGCGTAGCTGGCCTCGCTTTGCGTGTTCAGCCCGCCGAACCCCCGCTCGAAATCGGCGAAGCTCGAAATCTCCACGGCGTTGCTCGAGCCGATGGGGCCTTGTGGAAAATAGTCGACAAAGGCGGCGATCGATGTCGCCACGCCCGTGATCGTACGCACACCGCTGGGAACTTCTTCGAGATAGACGCCAGGATAGCTGACCGCGACCGGCATGCGCTCCTCCTTGCCGTTGGTTGCACCGATGCGGAAGAGCCCGCTCCCGCCGGCACCTTGATTGCGACCTTTACCAACGCAGGTTAAGATACGCAAATGATGTGAAGTGAAAATTTCGTCTCTATTTGAGAAGAAAATTTCCCGGTGAGCGATATGCTAAGTTGTCCACAGAAATTTGCTTCAAGTGAAGTATTGATTTCTCGTTTTAATTCGATCTGTTCGTACGGCGCATATGCAACATCGCAATCTGTAGATGAACGTGAAAGCTGGATGTCGGATTTTCGGCAGTTTGATTTCAGCACGCGCTTGATTCATTTTCGCGAATCCCCGCAAGCCCCCGTTCCGTTCCCGGGAAAGCGTGCGATTGCGGCGCGCCCGCCGGTCCGGGATAGTTGCGCCGCACTCCGACGGACCCGCCCATGCATCTCGCCCGCTTCCCCCGCCAGCGTTTCGCCCATCTGCCCACCCCGCTCGAGCCGATGGAGCGGCTTACAAGCCATCTCGGCGGCCCGCGGCTCTGGATCAAGCGCGACGACTGCACCGGCCTTTCCAGCGGCGGCAACAAGACCCGCAAGCTGGAATTCCTGGTGGGGGAGGCGTTGGCGCAGGGCGCGGACACACTGATCACCCAGGGCGCGACCCAATCCAACCACGCGCGCCAGACGGCCGCCGCCGCGGCGCGCTTCGGGTTCGACTGCCATTTGCTGCTCGAGAACCGCACCGGAAACAATTCACCGGACTACACACTCAACGGGAACGTCCTGCTCGACCGGCTGCATGGCGCGAGCCTCTCGGCGCGGCCCGCCGGCGCCGACATGAACGCGGAGATGGAGGCACTGGCCGCCGACCTCGGGAAGAGGGGCAAAAAGCCCTACGTGATCCCAGGCGGCGGCTCCAATCCGGTGGGCGCGCTGGGCTATGCCAATTGCGCGCTGGAACTCGTGGCGCAGGCCAACGAGCGCGGGCTGAAGATCGGCCATGTGGTGCATGCGACCGGAAGCGCCGGCACGCAGGCCGGGTTTGTGGCGGGGATGGTGGCGATCAACGCCGGAATTCCGGTGCTCGGCATCAGCGTGCGCGCGCCGAAGGCCAGGCAGGAAGAAGCGGTCTTCGACTTGGCGCAGCGCACGGCCGCGCATCTTGGCGTGCCCGGCATCGTGCGGCGCGAGCATGTGGTGGCCAACAGCGACTATGTCGGGCCCGGTTATGGGCTTCCCACCAAGGGCATGATCGAGGCCGTCAAGCTCGTGGCGCGGATGGAGGGCATCCTTCTCGATCCGGTCTATACCGGCAAGGCGATGGACGGGTTCATCGACCTCATCCGCAAGGGGCATTTCCCAAAGGACAGCGACGTCGTGTTCCTGCACACCGGCGGCTCGGCCGGGCTGTTTGGCTATCCGGACGCGCTCGACCTGCCGGGCTATTCGTGAGCGGGCAGGGCAAAGTTGCGGGCGTCATCGGCGGCATGGGGCCGGAGGCGACGGTCGAATTCCTGCGCCGCATCGTCGCCGCCACACCCGCCGCGGACGACGCCGATCACATCCGCATCCTTGTCGACAACAACCCCGGGATCCCCTCGCGCATCGCCGCGCTCATCGAGGGCACGGGCGCGGACCCCGCGCCGGTGCTGTGCGAAATGGCGCGCGGCCTGGAGAGGCAGGGCGCGGATTTCCTCGCCGTGCCCTGCAACACCGCGCATTACTATCTGCCGCGGATCGCGCGCGCGGTTTCCATCCCGGTGCTCGACATGGTGGGCCTGGCGATCGAAGCGCTCCCGCAAGTCCGCGCCATCGGCATGCTCGCTTCGCCCGCCGTGCAAAAGGTCGGGCTCTACGCCGCCCGGCTGGCCGACGCCGGGCACTCCGCCCTGTTCCCCGACGCGGCCGGCGAAGGCGAGATGCTCGGCCTCATCCGCGCCGTCAAGGCGAACGCCGTGACGCCGGCGCATCTCGCGCGCTACGAAGCCATCGCGTGTGCGCTCGAACGGGCCGGCGCGGAAGCGTTCCTCATCGCCTGCACCGAGCTCTCCGTGATCGGTCCGCCCAGGGGCATCTTGCGGCCGTGCATCGACGCGCTCGACGAGCTGGTGCGCGCGACGGTCAGGGCGGCCAAGCCTGCTTGAAGATCGATTTGGGCAGCATGACGTGGACGCCCTTGTTGCGGTCCACCACCTCGGTCACGTCCACGTCGCCCGCCACGCTCACCAGCATGTAGGCGTTGTCGCGGCTCATGTGCTTTTCGGAGACCAGGAAGTCGACCATGCCGCGCACGGCCTTGTGCGCGGCGATGGAGAGATCGTCGTCGAAGCCCATGGCGATGTAATGCGTGGGCGTTTCCGCGCGTGGATAGGCGATGTGCATGTCCTTGCGCACGATGAATTCCAGCGTGCCGAACAGCGAGGTCTCCATCGCGGTCACGTCCACCTCGCCATTGCCCTGTCCGGCATGGCCGTCGCCGATCTCGAACAGCGCGCCCTTGTCGAACACCGGAAGATAGAGCGTGGTGCCGGCGACCAGCTCCTTGTTGTCCATGTTGCCGCCGATAATGGTGGGCGGAGTGGAATCGTAGCGGCCGAAGCCCGGCGGCGGCGCCACGCCCATGCTGCCGAAGAAGGGATACAGGGGTATCTCGATGCCCGGCGCGAAGTTCGCCACCATGCGCTTTTTGTCGAGCGGGATGATCTTGATGCGCGAATAAGGGAAGTCGTCGGTCAGGATTCCCGCGCCATATCGGAATCCGTTATAGGCGTAGGCGATCGCGGGCTCGATCTTGCGGATGTGAATCTCCAGCGTGTCGCCGGGCTCCGCGCCCTCGATATAGACGGGGCCGTTCAGGATATGCCCGCCCGGGCCCCTGTCCGTCACCTGGGCGTAGACGTCGCGCAGCGCCTGCTCGACCTGGTCCGGCGGCACGCCCGCCTTCTCCAGCCCGGTGGGGCTGTTCGTCAGCAAGGTTCGGAACACGACCGTGTCGCCGGAATGGATGCGCAGCACCGGCGCGCGCGCGGCGTCGTAGTTTCCCCACGCGACGGTCGTGGGCGAGGCATTCAGCGTATAGGTCGCGGCCCAGGCCGGGAGCGGCAGGAGCGCGAGCACGATGAGCCAGCGAAGCATGATGTCCCCCTTGAGGCGGACATCATGCTAGGCGGGCCGCGGCCGTCAGGACAAGTATCGCCGTTCGAGGGATTCGAGCAGGCCGTACAGATCGTCCACCACGGGCTGCAGCTTCCTGTCTTTCGCTTTGGGCGGGTTCGCGCGCACCTCGACGAGATTGGCGGTTTCGTTCGCATCGCCGGCGAGGTCGTACATCTCCCACTGATCCGGCTCCTTGCCGGAGGGATCGAAGTAGCGGGCGAGCTTGTACTCCATGGTCCGCACGCAGCGCACGTGGTTGGGCTGGCGCACCGCGCCGGGCGCGATGTCGACGGGCCCCTTGCCGCCCGAGCCGCTGCGCACCGACTGCACCATCGCCTTGTAGACCTCGAACTGCTTCTCCGAATGGATGTTGTGCTCATCGCGCAGGAAGGGTAGGGGTGCGGTGATCTCGTCGTCGGTGATGAACAGCACGCCCCTGCGCAGCTCGCCGTCGGGCTCACGCACCTCGCGCGGATCCCATTCGCCGCGGATGAGCGGCGCGAGATTGGCGCCGGGCAGCGGCGGCACCGGGCGGTTCTCCGCGAGCTTCGCGCTGATCTTGCGGCGCTCCTCCTCATGCACGCCGGCAAGGCCCAGCACCGTGGGCAGGATGTCGGCATGGCTGGTCAGCGCATCGCACTGGCGCAGCACATCGCCCTTCATCTTCGGCGGGGAGCCGCCGTTCTTCTCGATGGCGTCCTTCAGGAGCGGGCGGTAGTTCACCACCACGGGCACGTGCAGCGCCTCCTGGTAGGCGGTGTGCCACTTCTCCAGCATCATGCCGTGCGCGGCGGCGCATTCGCCGTGGTCGGTGAGGAAGATGACGATGGTGTCGTCGGCCTGCCCGGATTCTTCCAGCGCCGTCAGCACCGCCTCGATATGCGGATCGACGACCGCGTGCAGCCAGGCATAGAGCTGGATGAACTTGCGGCATTCCTCGTCCGGATGTTCGGTGAGCTGGAACGGGATGCACGTCTTGAGCGCGATCTTGACCGCGACGTCGATCTTCTCCTCGGCGGCCATGGGCGGAAGGCGGCCCGCCACGTTGTATCCCGTCTTGGAAGCCAGCGCCAGGCCCATCTTGTATGCGTAATCGTGCTGGCAGGTGGGCTTGTCCGCGAGCGTCTCGTCCCAGCTCTCCGGCAGCCTTGCGCAATCCTGCGGGAAGCCCAGCGGATTGAGCGGGATCTGCATGGTGCCCGCGGCGGGATAATTCGACATCTCGCCCTCGGGCGGGATCGTCAGCGGCCCGAAGATGGACTGGTTCTTGAGCGTGATGGTGGGCCCATTCGGCGGGATCGTGATGGTCGGCGGCGGGTCGCCCGCGGGCAGCGCCTGCGCGATCACGGCCGGATAGGTCGCGATGTCGTGCGGATTGGTGAAGGAGGCGACGGCGAACCACGGCTTGATATCTGCGATGTCCGGCCCCTTGGAGTCCGGATCGTGCGCGCTCATGGACTGGTAGACGCGGTCGTAGTTCAGCGCCAGCGCCTTCCTGCGGATGAAGGCGCAGCAGGAATCCGTGAATCCCAGGTCGCGGAAGACGCCCAGATTGTTGGGCAGCGCGCCATGCGGCTCCGGATAGGAAAGCTCCCAGTCGTCGAAGCCGTAACGATCCAGCGAATGGCCGGCGGGATTGCTGACATGCCACTTGCCGAAATAATGCGTGGTGTAGCCCGCCTCGCGCATCCAGGTGCCGAGCGTGGGGATGCCGTTCACCTCCAGCCAGGGGAAATTGCTGGAATCGCCGCTCTTGAACAGCCCGTCGGTCTGCGTCACGCCGGTGCGCGTGCCGTACTGGCCGGTGTAGATCACCGCGCGGCTGGGCGTGCAGGCGCTGGCGGCGATGGTGTGGTTGCGCAGCACCACCGCGTTCTTGCGCAGCTTCATCAGGCCGGGAAAGAACTTCGCGTAGGCATTGTCCGGCCCGACCTCGCCCTGGAAGCCCAGGATGTTCTTCAGGTCCTCATGGAAGCCATGCTCCGGCCCGTAGGAGAAACGCGGGAAACGATATTGGTCGCAGGTGATGAGCAGGATGTTGGGACGCGGGGGCCTGGCGGGCTTGTCGGGCATGGTCGCACCTCTCCGAAGTGACGGTGCGGCCACGCTACCCTCGAACGGCGAAGCGGATCAAATCATGGTTTTGAATATTTGATATTGGTCCGGTGAATATTCCGGATACTCTGACCGTTCTTGCCGTTCACGCCGTGCTCATGCCCCAATGGCTCTTGTTGCCGGGAATGCCGCAGGCATGGCGCAGTGCGTCCACCACCGCGCGCGCGAAGCCGGAGCAGCTTTCCCGCCCGCCGAGATCGATCGTGACCCGACCCGTCGCCAGCACGGCCGCCACCGCGGCCTCGACGGCATCGGCTTCATCGGGGCGGTCCAGACCGTAGCGCAGCAGCATGGCGGCGGAGAGTATGGCACCGACGGGGTTGGCGACGTCCTGGCCCGCGATGTCCGGCGCCGAGCCGTGGATCGGCTCGAACAGGCCCGGGCCCGCCGCGCCGATGGAGGCCGAGCCCAGAAGGCCGATGGAGCCCGGCAGCATGGAGGCCTCGTCGCTCAGGATGTCGCCGAACATGTTCTCCGTCAGCACCACGTCGAAGGCGCGGGGCTTCTGGATCAGGCGCATGGCCGCGGTGTCGACCAGCACGTATTCGAGCGTCACGCGGGGGAACTCCCGCTTCTGGAGCCTGGTCACGGTCTCGCGCCACAGCCGGCTGGTCTCCAGCACATTGGCCTTGTCGACCAGCGTGACATGGTTGCGCCGTCCCTGCGCGGCCTGGAACGCCACGCGCGCCACCCGCTCGATCTCCTCAGTCGAATAGACGCAGAGGTCGGACGCCGAATTCGCATCGCGCTTCTTCTCGCCGAAATAGGAGCCGCCCGTCAGCTCGCGCACGATGAGCAGATCGACATCACGCACGATCTCGGTCTTGAGCGGGGAATGCGCGATGGTCGCGGCGGAGACTTTCACCGGGCGCAGATTGGCGAACAGGCCCATGGCCTTGCGCAGGCCAAGCAGGCCTTCCTCGGGCCGGCGTGCGCCGCCTTCCCATTTGGGCCCGCCCACCGCGCCCAGGAACACCGCGTCGGATTCCAGGCACGCGTCGAGCGTGGCCCGCGGCAGCGGATCGCCTGAGGCGTCGATCGCCGCGCCGCCGACGAGCTGCTCGTGGAAACGGATGTCGTAATCGAACAGCTCGTCCGTCGCCGACAGCACGCGGCGGGCGGCTTCGCTCACTTCGCGGCCGACGCCGTCGCCCGGCAACAGAACGATGTTGTAGGTCTTCATCGGACGCGTCCTTCGAAAGCTTCGATCTGGGGAAGGCGGCTGAGCAGCCAGCCCATGGTGTCCACGCCGTCGAGCAGGCAGCGCCGCGCGAAGGCCTCGACCTGGAAGGTGGCGACGTGATTGCCGAAGCGCAGCTCGCAGGCTTCCAGGTCGACGGTCGCCTTCTCGCCCGGCCGCGCGGCGAGCTCGTCCCACGCTGCCTTGTCGATAACCACGGGCAGGAGCCCGTTCTTCAGCGCGTTGGAGGTGAAGATGTCGGCGATGCCGGTGGAGACCACGGCGCGGAATCCGAAATCCGTCAGCGCCCAGGGCGCGTGCTCGCGCGAGGAACCGCAGCCGAAATTGTGGCCCGCTACCAGGACGCGGTGCGCGCAGGGCGCGATGCGGTTGAGAACGCAGGCCTGATTGTCCCGGCCCTGCGCGTCGTAGCGCCAGTCGTGGAAGGCGAGCTTGCCCAATCCTTCGCGCGAGGTGGTGGTGAGGAAGCGCGCGGGGATGATCTGGTCGGTGTCGATGTTCTCCTCGCGGAGCACCACGGTGCGCGAGGTGAAGGTGTGGAACGGTTCGCGCTCAGGCATGACTGCTCTCCAGATAGTCCCGCGGATCGGCGATGTGGCCCGCTATTGCCGAGGCCGCCGCGGTGGCGGGGCTCGCGAGCACCGTGCGCGCCCCCGGTCCCTGGCGTCCCTCGAAATTGCGGTTGGAGGTGGACACGGCGAGCTGGCCTGGCGCCACGATGTCGCCGTTCATGGCGATGCACATGGAGCAGCCCGGGATGCGCCACTCCGCGCCCGCCGCCAGGAACACCTCGTGCAGGCCCTCGGCCTCCGCCTCGCGGCGCACGCGCTCGGAACCGGGCACGATCAGCGCGCGCACGCGGCCGCTCACCTTGCGCCCGCGCATGACAGACGCGGCCATGCGCAGATCCGAAAGCCGGCCGTTGGTGCAGCTCCCGATGAACACGACATCGACGGCGGCGTCCTCCAGGCGCTGGCCGGCGTCGAAGCCCATGTAGTCCAGCGCGCGGCTGCTGTGCGCCGGCGCCCGGCCGGTGACGGAAATGCCGGTGTCCGGCGTCGTGCCCCAGGTCGCCATGGGCTCGATCATCGCCCCGTCGATGCGGACCTGGCGGTCGAACGCGGCGCCGGGGTCGCCGGCGAGCGCGCGCCACTGCGCGGCCGCCCGTTCGAATGCCTCGCCCCGGGGCGCATGCTTGCGGCCGCGCAGCCATTCGATCGTCGTCTCATCCGGCGCGACCATGCCGGCGCGGGCGCCGAGCTCGATGGACATGTTGCAGAGCGTCATGCGCCCTTCGATGCCGAGCGCGCGCACCGCCTCGCCCGCATATTCCACCACGTAACCCGTGCCGCCGCCGGTGCCGAGCGCGGCGATCACGGCGAGCGCCATGTCCTTGGCGCCGACGCCGGGCTCGAGCCGCCCGTCGATGGTGACGCGCAAGGTCTTCGGCCTGCGCTGCAGCAGGCATTGCGTCGCCAGCACGTGGCCCACTTCCGAGGTGCCGATTCCGAAGGCGAGCGCGCCGAAAGCCCCATGGGTGGCGGTGTGGCTGTCGCCGCAGACCACGACGGAGCCGGGCAGGGTGAGGCCCAGCTCCGGCGCGGTCACATGCACGATGCCCCGATCCTCGCTGTCCCATCCGGCCAGCGCGATGCCGTGGGCGCGGCAATTCTCTTCCAGCATGCGGACTTGCGCCTGCGCCTGGCCGCTGACATAGCGGCGCTCGGCATTGGTCGGCGTGGAGTGGTCGAGCGTGGCGAAAGTGCGTTGGGGGGAACGCACCTTCAAGCCACGCTCCGCCAGCGCCGCGAAAGCCTGCGGCGAGGTCACTTCGTGGATCAGATGCAGATCCACGCAGAGAATGCCGGGCCGGTCTTCCGCTTCCGGATCGACCAGATGCGCGTCCCAGATCTTCTCGAACAGCGTCCTAGGCGGCTGCGACGGCATGCCGGGCCTCCGTGGCTTGATGCACCGGCTCCAGCCAGTCGCGGTGCCGGGCGGACGAACCGTCGAACATTCCGTGGAAACGCGCCATCATGCGTTTCGTCACGGCGCCCGGCCCGCCCGCGCGGGTGGCGATCCCGTCCACGGAACGCACCGGGGTGATTTCCGCCGCCGTGCCGGTGAGGAATATCTCGTCGGCGACATAGAGCGCCTCGCGCGGCAGGGGCTGCTCCACGATCTCGATGCCTTCCTCGCGCGCCAGCGTCATCACCGTGTCGCGGGTGATGCCGGCGAGGATGGAAGCCGCGGCCGGCGGCGTCAGGATGCGCCCATCCTTGACCACGAACAGGTTCTCGCCTGCGCCTTCGGACAGCCGCCCGTCCGTGCCGAGCCCGATGCCCTCGACGAAGCCGCGCACCCGCGCCTCGCGGCCGATGAGATAGGAGGAGAGGTAGTTGCCGCCCGCCTTCGCGCCGGCCGGCACCGTATTGGGCGCGAAGCGTGCCCAGCTCGACACGCAGACATCCACGCCCCTGCTCATGCCTTCCGCGCCGAGATAGGCGCCCCAGGGGAACGCGGCGATGGCGACGTCCACATTCATGGTCTCGTCGGCGGGCGTCACGCCCATGCCGCATTGGCCGAGGAAGGCGATGGGCCGGATATAGGCGCTCGAAAGCCCGTTGCGCTTCACGACCGCCTTGCATGCCGCGACCAGCTCGTCCGCCGGGAAGGGGAGCACGATGCCGTACATCCGCGCGGAATCGATCAGGCGGCGAATGTGGTCGGTCAGGCGGAACACGCAAGGCCCCTCGGGCGTGTCGTAGACGCGGATGCCCTCGAACACGGAGGTGCCGTAGTGCAGCGCGTGGGTCATCACATGCACCCTGGCGTCGGCCCAGGGCGTGACGCGGCCGTTCATCCAGATGAATTCAGCCAGCGGCTTCATTGCGCACCTCCTCCATGCCTTCGCCGCGCGCACGCACGATCCTGTTCACCGCGTCCACGATGGCGCGCACGCCCGCCCATAGCGGGTCGGCGCCCCGGCCGTGGCCGCGGAAGCTTTCCTGGCCCGCCGTGAGGACGGTTTCGGCCTCGGCGCCGCAATCGGCACCATAGCCCGTCTGCACGATGTCGATCTCGGCGATCTCCGCGTCCGCACCGGCTGCCTGGCGCACGGCGCTGAACGCCGCCTCCAGCGCCGTCTCGCCGATGGCCACATGCGTGACACAGGCGTCGTCGCGCGCCATCTCCACTACGGCCACGGCGCGGCCGGATTTCTCCGTGCGCGCTTCCAGCCGCGTGAGCGTCCAGCCGCGCTCGCCCGCGCCGCCGCCGTCGAGCAGCGCGCGCATCTCCTCGTCGTTCAGCGCGCCGATCTCGTCGGCGCGGCGCTTGAAGGCGGCGAAGAAATCCGCCAGCGCATTGTCGCCCAGCTCGAAGCCCAGCTCGCGCGCGCGCTTGGCCACGGCGTGGCGGCCGGAATGCTTGCCCAGCACCATCTCGCTCGCCGTCACGCCCACATCGGCCGGCCGCATCACCTCATAGGTGCGCGCGTCCTGCATCACGCCGTGCTGATGGATGCCTGCCTCGTGCGCGAAGGCGTTGCGGCCGACCACGGCCTTGTTGCGCACCAGGGGCGAGTTGGTCACGCGGGAGACCAGCCGGCTGGTCGGCGCGAGCCTGGTCGTGTCGATCGCGGTATCCACGGCGAAGATGTCGCCGCGGGTCTTCAGCGCCATGACGAATTCTTCCAGCGCGCAGTTGCCGGCCCGCTCGCCGATGCCGTTGACGGTACACTCCACCTGGCGGGCGCCGCCCTGCACGGCCGCCAGGCTGTTCGCCACCGCCATGCCCAGATCGTCGTGACAATGGGCGGAGAGGCGGACGTGCGGGCCGCGCTTCACCTTGGCATCGATCAGGCGAAACAGCGCGGCGATTTCCTCCGGCGTCGAATAGCCGACCGTGTCGGGGATGTTGAGCGTGCTCGCGCCCGCGTCGGCCGCGACCTGCAGCGCCTCAAGCAGAAAGTCGCGCTCGGTGCGGATCGCATCCTCGGCGCTGAACTCCACGTCGTCGAACACCGTGCGCGCGAAGCGGATGGAACGGTCGATCGCCTCCAGCACCTGCGCGCAGCTCATGTTGAGCTTGGCGGTGCGGTGGATCGGGCTGGTGGCGAGGAAGACATGGATGCGACGGTTCCTCGTCGCCGCCAGCGCGCGCATGGCGGCCTCGATGTCCTGCGCGTTGGCGCGGGCGAGGCTGCAGATCGTGGGCCCCTCGATGGCCTCGCCGATGGCGCGGATGGCGTCCTCGTCGCCGGGCGAGGCCGAGGCGAAGCCCGCCTCGATGACGTCCACGCCGAGGTCGCGCAAGGCCGCGGCGACGCGCAGCTTCCCGGCCACGCCCATGGAGAAACCCGGTGCCTGCTCGCCGTCGCGCAGGGTGGTGTCGAACACGATGACGCGGTCTACGCTACGCACGATACCGCCTCCTCGCGATTTACGCGGCGGGCGCCGAACATCCGGTCGATCTGGCGGCCCAGCACGTCGACGTGGCGGCCGGCGTCGCGCGGGCGCACCTCGATGGAGACGGTGCGGTGCTCACCCGCGCCCGCCATCGCCATGCCGTCGATATGGAAGCCGCGGCGCTCGATGAGGCCGATGAGCCTCTGCAGCGAACCTTCGGCGCGGTCGAGTTCGATGTGAATGGTCTTCATGGTCTCTTCTCCATCATTTCGTGATTGGCCTTGCCCGGCGGCACCAGCGGCCAGACGTTTTCGAGGGGATCGATGACGACATGGGCGAGGCAAGGGCCGGGCGCCGCGAGCAGCCGCCGGACAGCCGCGTCCTGCTGGTCGCGCCGCTCCACGCGGAAGGCCTCGATGCCGAAGGCTTTCGCCACCTCGACGAAGTCGGGGTTGTCGGAAAGATCGATCTCGCTGTAATTGCGGTCGTAGAAGAGTTCCTGCCACTGGCGCACCAGGCCGAGGGAGGAATTGTCGAGCAGCAGGATCTTGAGCGCGATGTTGTAGCGCTTCAGCGTCGCCAGCTCCTGGATGTTCATCATGATCGAGCCGTCGCCCGTGATGGCGACGACCTGCGCGTCCGGCCGCGCCAGTTTCGCCGCCATGCCCGCCGGGATGCCGTAGCCCATCGCGCCCAGCCCGCCGGAGGTGAGATGGGCCGACGGATCGGCAAAGCGGCAATGCTGCGCGGCCCACATCTGGTGCTGGCCCACGTCGCACGCCGCCACGAAATCGTCGCCCGCCGCCACGGACAGCGCCCTCAGCATGGCAGGGGCGTAGACGCCGTGGCCGGGCGCGTCGTAATCGAAAGCGAACCGCGTGCGCGCGCTCACGGTGCGGGCGCGCCAGTCGGCGATGTCCATGCGCACGGGGCGCAACGCGTTCAGCGCGCGGCTCATGTCGCAGGAGATAGCCACCTCGGCGGCGCGCAGCTTGCCGATCTCGGCCGCATCCGCGTCGATGTGGATCACCCGGGCATGCGGCGCGAAGCTCGCGAGCTTGCCGGTGGCGCGGTCGTCGAACCGCGCGCCCACCGCGATCAGCAGATCGCAGTCCTGCACCGCCATGTTGGCCGCGCGGGTGCCGTGCATGCCGAGCATGCCCAGGAATTGGGGGCTGTCCGTCGGCAGCGCTCCCAGCCCCTTCAGCGTCGCCACCGCGGGAATGCCGGTGCGCCGGGCGAAGGCGCGCAGGGCCGGCACGGCTTTGGCGATGCCCACGCCGCCGCCGATGTAGAGCAGGGGCCGTTCGGCGGCTTCGATCAGCGCACCCGCATGGGCGATGGCGTTGGCATCCTCGCCGTCGCCGTCCCAGTTGGGCGCGTGGAAGGCCTTGACGCGCGTGGCGACGCCCGCCGCCACGTCCTTGGGCAGGTCGATCAGCACCGGGCCGGGCCGCCCGCTCGATGCGACATGAAAGGCTTCGGCCACGACCGCCGGCACGTCGCCCGGATCGCGCACCAGCCAGGAGTGCTTCACGATCGGCAGCGTCATGCCCAGGATGTCGACTTCCTGGAACGCGTCGGTGCCCATCAGCCCGGTCGGAACCTGCCCGGTGATGGCCACCATCGGCACCGAATCCATCGCCGCATTGGCGATGCCGGTGATGAGGTTGGTGGCGCCGGGGCCGGACGTCGCCAGGCACACGCCCGGCTGGCCGGTCGCGCGCGCCCAGCCGTCGGCCGCGAACGCCGCACCCTGCTCGTGCCGCACCAGGATGTGGCGCAGGCTCGATCCGGTCAGCGCGTCGTAGACCGGCATGATCGCGCCGCCGGGATAGCCGAACACGGTGGTGGCGCCTGCCTCTTCCAGCGCGGAGACGAGCAGGCGCGCGCCGGTCGGCGCGGCGGTGCCGGCCGCTTCTCTGGCGATGGAGGCGGGGTTGACGCCGGACATGGTCATCTCATCCGGCATTGGTCGGCGGGTTCAGCCACGACATGCGCGCGCGCAGGTCGCGGCCGACCTGTTCGATGGGATGCTCGAGGTCCTTCTTGAGCAGCGCCTCGTAGCGCGGCCGCCCGGCCTGGTTCTCCAGGATCCAGTCGCGCGCGAAGGCACCGGACTGGATGTCGTCCAGGACCTCCTTCATGCGCTGCCTGGTCTCGGCATTGACGACGCGCGGGCCCGAGACGAGATCGCCGTATTTGGCGGTCTCCGACACGAACTGGTGCATCTTGGCAAGGCCGCCTTCGTGCAGCAGGTCGACGATCAGCTTGAGCTCGTGCAGGCACTCGAAATAGGCGACCTCCGGCTTGTAGCCGGCCTCCACCAGCGTCTCGTAGCCCGCCAGAACGAGCTCGCTGACGCCGCCGCAGAGCACGGACTGCTCGCCGAACAGATCGGTCTCGGTCTCCTCCGCGAACGTCGTCTCGATGCAGCCGCCCAGGGTGCCGCCGATGCCGCGGGCATAGCCCATGGCGCGGTCGCGGGCATTGCCGCTGGAATCCTGCTGGACCGCGAACAGGCATGGCACGCCGCGCCCGCGCATGTATTCCCGCCGCACCAGGTCGCCCGGTCCCTTGGGCGCGACCAGCACGACGTCGACGGTCTTGCGCGGCTTGACGCGTCCGTAGTGGACGGAAAAGCCGTGCGCGAAGAGGATGGCGGCGTTGTCCGCGATGGCAGGCTCCACCGCGTCGCGCCAGATCGCGTCATGCGTCATGTCGGGAGTGAGGATGGCGACGATGCCCGCGCCGTCGGCGGCGTCGCGCGGCTCGGCGGTGCGCAACCCGTCGGCCTGCGCCTTGTCCCAGCCCTTGCCGCCCTTGCGCACGCCGACGATCACGTCGGTGCCGCTGTCGCGCAGGTTCTGCGCGTGCGCCCGGCCCTGGCTGCCATAGCCGATCACGGCCACACGGGTGCCCGCGAGCGCCTTGGGGTTCACATCGTCATTGGTATAGACACGCATTTCGATCTCCGGTGGGGCCGGAGAACGCGCAACAAAAAACCCCGCTCTTGGGAGCGGGGTTTCGGATTTCGCGATCTCTGGCCGTTTCTTTGGCTAAGCCGCTCCGTTCCCGCTCCGCGAGTCCTCAATAAGGAGTACGAGAAGAAGCAGGCCGAGCGCCTTCGGGCTGGCCCTGAGGCCCGCCTCGGAATGCGCAACGGTGTTACGGCCCTGCGTCACGTGCGTAAGCTCGCGCGGATTGAACTTGCGCATTCATAGGAACATAGGTTTAAGCGAACGTAAAGTAGGATTGCGAAAATCATTCATGACATGAAATTTTCTTCGTCGAACGGGTCTCTGCCCGATATTTGGGCAGATTGTTCGTGTACTGAGCAGGCGGGCTTGGCGTCATCCGCGTGCTCGGCGTGAGGGCGGCGCCAGGAACGATGTGCCATGCCCCAGCTGCGCTCCCGCACCTCCACCCACGGCCGCAACATGGCCGGCGCCCGCGGACTGTGGCGCGCCACGGGCATGAAGGATTCCGATTTCGGCAAGCCCATCGTCGCCGTCGCCAATTCCTTCACCCAGTTCGTGCCCGGCCACGTCCACCTCAAGGACCTGGGCCAGCTGGTCGCGCGCGAGATCGAGAAGGCGGGCGGCGTCGCCAAGGAGTTCGACACCATCGCCGTCGACGACGGCATCGCCATGGGCCATGACGGCATGCTCTACAGCCTGCCGTCGCGCGAGCTGATCGCCGACAGCGTCGAGTACATGGTCAACGCCCATTGCGCCGACGCGCTGGTCTGCATCTCCAATTGCGACAAGATCACGCCCGGCATGCTGATGGCGGCCTTGCGCCTCAACGTCCCCACCGTCTTCGTCTCCGGCGGGCCGATGGAGGCGGGCAAGGTGACGATGAAGGAGAAGACCGTGGCCGTCGATCTGATCGACGCCATGGTCGCCGCCGCCGACGAGACGATGAGCGACGCCGAGGTGACGGTGATCGAGCGCTCGGCCTGCCCAACTTGCGGCTCGTGCTCGGGCATGTTCACCGCCAATTCGATGAACTGCCTCACCGAGGCGCTCGGCCTGTCGCTGCCGGGCAACGGCTCGATGCTGGCGACCCATGCCGACCGCAAGGCGCTGTTCCTCGAGGCCGGCCGCCGCGTCGTCGCGCTCGCCCGGCGCTGGTACGAGCACGACGACGCCAGCGCCCTGCCGCGCGGCATCGCGAGCTTCGCCGCCTTCGAGAACGCCATGTCGCTCGACATCGCCATGGGCGGCTCGACCAACACGGTGCTGCACCTGCTCGCCGCCGCGCACGAGGCCGGCGTCGATTTCACCATGGCCGACATCGACCGGCTGTCGCGCCGGGTGCCGGTCCTGTGCAAGGTGGCGCCGTCGAAAGCCGACGTCCACATGGAAGACGTCCACCGCGCCGGCGGCATCATGGCGATCCTGGGCGAGCTCGACCGCGCCGGGCTCCTGCATCGCGACGTGCCGAGCGTCCATGCCGCCTCGCTCACCCAGGCGCTGGCGAAATGGGACGTGCGCCGCACCGACGACGGCGACGTCCACGCCTTCTATCGCGCCGCGCCCGGCGGCATCCCCACGCAAACCGCGTTCAGCCAGGATCGGCGCTACGGCGAGCTCGACCTCGACCGCAAGGCCGGCGTGATCCGCTCGGTGGAGAACGCCTTCAGCCGGGACGGCGGGCTCGCGGTCCTGACCGGCAACCTCGCGCCGGAAGGTGCCATCGTGAAGACCGCGGGCGTGGACGAGAGCCTGCTCAGATTCTCCGGCCCGGCGCGGGTGTTCGAAAGCCAGGACGCCGCGGTGCAGGGTATCCTCGACGGCACGGTGAAGGCGGGCGAGGTCGTGGTGATCCGCTTCGAGGGCCCCAAGGGCGGGCCGGGAATGCAGGAGATGCTCTATCCCACGAGCTACCTGAAGTCGAAAGGCCTCGGCAAGGCCTGCGCGCTCGTCACCGACGGCCGCTTCTCCGGCGGAACCTCCGGCCTCTCCATCGGCCACGTCTCGCCGGAAGCCGCCGAGGGCGGCGCCATCGCGCTGGTCGAGACCGGCGACCGCATCGACATCGACATCCCCGCGCGCAGCATGCGCCTCGCGGTGGATGAGAAAGCGCTCGACGCACGCCGGGCCGCGCTCGTCGCGAAATTCGGCGTCCGCTGGAAGCCCGCCAACCGCGCGCGCAAGGTCTCGCCCGCCCTGCAGGCCTATGCCGCACTCACCACCAGCGCCGCGCGCGGCGCGGTGCGCGATGTGGACCAGCTCGGCTGATGCGCTACGTCAGCACGCGGGGGAAGGCGCCGCCCAGCCCGTTTTGCGATAGCCTGCTCCGCGGCCTCGCAAGCGACGGCGGGCTCGCCATGCCGGAAGCCTGGCCGCGCCCCGGCGGCGTCGCGGGCAAAAGCTACGCGGACGCCGCGCATGCCGTGCTGTCGCTGTTCGCCGATACGGACAATCTGCGCGCGGATATTGGCGCAGCGTATGCCGGCTTCGGCGATCCCGCCATCGCGCCGCTCGTCGAGTTCGGGAACGGTCGTTACCTGCTCGAGCTGTTCCACGGCCCCACCTTCGCCTTCAAGGACATCGCCATGCAGGTGCTGGCGCGGATGTTCGCGCGCGCGCTGGCGGCGCGCGGCGGCCGCGCCACGATCCTTGCCGCCACATCGGGTGACACGGGCTCGGCCGCCATCGCGGCGTTCGGCGGATTGGCGCAGGTCGATCTCTTCGTGCTGCATCCCAAGGGCCGCATCAGCGAGGTCCAGCGCCGCCAGATGACCACGGCGGACTTCGCCAACGTCCACAATATCGCCCTGGAAGGCACGTTCGACGACGGCCAGTCCATCGTGAAGGCGCTGTTCGCGGACGCTGCGTTCGTCGCGGAGACCGCGCTTACGGCGGTCAATTCCATCAACTTCGCCCGCATCGCTGCCCAGATCGTCTACTACTTCACGGCCGCCGCGCATCTGAAAGCGCCGCCCGTCTTCGTCGTACCAACGGGCAATTTCGGCGACGTGTTCGCGGGCGAGGCCGCCATGCGCATGGGCCTCGCCGCCAAGGGCCTGGTCGTGGCGACGAACGCCAACGACATCCTGGCGCGCGCGCTGGACACGGGGGTTTACGAGCCGGGAGAGGCGCGGCTCACCCTGAGCCCTTCCATGGACATCCAGGTCGCCAGCAATTTCGAGCGTGCGCTGTTCGAGGCGAGCGGCCGTGACGCGGATTGGACCTCGGCCGCGATGGCGGCATTCGCTCGCACGCGCCGGCTGGTCGTGCCCGCGCGTGTTCTTGGAAATCTGCGCGCGCGCTATTCCGCGCATGCCGTGGGCGATTCTGAAACGCTGGACGTGATCGCGCGCGTCCACAGGCGGCACGGAAGGTTGATCGATCCGCACACCGCGGTGGCGTGGGCGGCGGCGGACCGGCTGGATACGGAGGCGCCGGTCGTCGTGCTCTCGACCGCGCATCCGGCGAAGTTTCCCGGCGCGGTCGAGAAAGCCTGCGGCGTCGCGCCGGAAATGCCGGGCCGCCTGCGCGAAGTGTTCGTCAGGCGCGAACGCTTCGACGTTCTTCCGCCGGACACCTCGGCCGTGCGCGACTACATCCGCGCGCGCGTTCAGAAACCGTAGGCCGCCGCATTGGCGGCTTGCAGATGAAAGCGCAGGCGGCGCGCGAAATCGCGCGGATCCTTGGGCCTGACGAGCGCCTGCCTGTCGGGGTGCAGCCAGTCGTAGAGGCGGGTCAGAAGGAAGCGCAGCGCCGCACCCCGCGCCAGCACCGGGAACGCTGCGCGCTCCGCCGCCGTCAGCCCGCGCCTGCGCCCGTAGCCACCAAGGAGCGCCTGGCCCTTGGTGAGGTTGTAGGCGCCGTCGCTCTCGAAGCACCACGCGTTGAGCATCACCGCCAGGTCATAGGCATAGGTGTCGTTGCAGGCGAAATAGAAGTCGATGAGGCCGGAAACCTGGCCATCCATGAACAGGACATTGTCGGGAAAGAGATCGGCATGGATCACCCCGGCGGGCAGGTGTTGCGGCCATTCGCGCTCCAGCCCGGCAAGGGAGCCCCCGATCAATGCGGCGAGGCCCGGCTGGACCTTGTCGGCCTCGGCCGCCGTCGCCGCGGCGAGCTTGCGCCAGCCCTCCAGGCCCAGCGCGTTGGGGCGGGCGAAAATGAAGTCGCGTCCCGCCCCATGGAGCGTCGCACAGGCCTCGCCCGCCGCCGCGCACTCCGCCGTTCCCGGACGCAGCAGCGACAACCCGTCCAGCCAGGTGAGGAGGGCAGCGGGCCTGCCGTTCACATGGGTCCAGAGCCGGCCCTGGCGGCTGCGCACCGGCGTTGGGCAGGGCACGCCGCGAAAGGCCAAATGATCAAGCAGTCCAAGGAAATAGGGAAGGTCGACCTCCTGCACCCGCTTCTCGTAGAGCGTGAGGATGAAGGCACCCCGGTCCGTCCTGAGATGGAAGTTGGAGTTCTCCACGCCCTCCGCGATGCCCTTGAAGCTCAGCGGCCGGCCCACGTCATAGAGCGCGAGCAGCGCGTCGAGATCGTCGAAGGAGACGTCGGTGTAGACGGCCATGGACCGGCTCTCGCGTCGTTCGCCCATCCTGTCAATCGGGCGGGCAATCGAGGCCGGCCGATCAGGGATCGGGGCCCCGCCGCCGGCACCTTCCCATAGTGCAAATCAGGAAAAGGAACCCTTACCGGCAAAGAACAGCGCAACTCTCAACTCTGATATTCCGGAAAGGGATGAGTAATCACCTAAAATGCCGCGCAAAGCGCGAAAACTGTCCTTCCGAATCCGCCGCTGGGACGCACTGGTTTACGCGTGAGCTTAAACACCTAAGCCTCTGTGAATCTTTAACAATAGCTTAACATCCCTGCGGCCCATTTCCGGGGGTCTCGCCTTGCTTATTAACCTTCGAACCGATAGCTTGCCCCGCGAACGGATTCAGGTATCGGGGCTTGATGCGGCTGTGTGATCGGGCAGGGCGGCCGCTCGTATGAGGTATCTGAACCGCTTTTTTTTGACGTCTTCGCAGGCTGGTGCCGTTGCCGATACGGGCATCTCGCGCGGAGTGTGAATCGGGCTGGGTGTTGATAAAGCTCAACACATCCTTGTCAGAGTGCCCTGAAAAGGGCGGAGGCGCCGGCTGCGTATAGCCGGCGAACGGAATTTGGCGCGCGGCTGTCGGACCGCCGAAAGGGAGTAGCGCAAATGTCGGACATCACGGTCGATTTCGCACAATACACGACGGACACGACGCTGAACGGTCCGTACGATGCGGGCGACAACGTCACGCTGGCCGACGATTCGTCGGTGCTGGACAATCTGACGACGGCGCAGATCGACGGGCTGTCGACCAACAATGTCGACTTCATCGACGCTACCGACGGCGTGCTGAGCTGGGACGAAGCCCAGTTCGCGCACCTGGCCGACGGCACGGTCGCGATCGATCCCGACACCTTCGCGCTGCTCGCCGACACCGGCGCCAACATCGCGCTGCTCACCCCCACCGAGATCGCCGCGCTGGCCGAGAAGGGCCTGGCCGCGATCAACCCGACCGACAGCACCCTCGATTTCACCGTCGCCCAGTTCGAAGCGCTGGGCGCCATCAGCGTCGACGCCTCGACCGACTTCACCCTCGCCGACAGCGGCGCCAACCTGGCGGCGATGAGCGCGGGCGAGATCTCCTCGCTGGGCCTTCTGGGCGTCGACCATCTCGACGCGACCGACGACGTGCTGGCGCTCAGCGTCGCGCAGTACCAGGCGCTGGGCAGCGTCACGCTCACCGCCGGCGACGACGTCACCCTCGCCGACACCAGCACAAACCTCGAGACCCTGTCGGCCACCGACATCGGCAATCTTGCGGGCAACGGCATCGATCATATCGACGCCACCGATGACGTGTTGACGATCGATTTGGCCCAGTTCGACGCGCTGGGCAGCGTCACGCTCACCCCCTCGGACATCGTCACGCTTGCCGACACCGGCGCGGCGATCTCCGCGCTGACCACCGGCGACATCGATACGTTGGGTGCGGGCGGGATCGACATTTTCGACGCCACCGACAATGCCATCAGCTTCACCGTCGCGCAGTACAACGAGACCGTCATCCAGGACATCGCGCTCACCGCCGCCGACACCGTCACGCTCGCCGACACCGGCGCCAATCTCGCCGCGCTGACCGCCACCGACATCGGCAATCTCGTGAACGTCGACGCCTTCGACGCCACCGACGACACGCTGACGCTCAGCGTCGACCAGTTCAACGCCGTCGAAGGCGCCAGCATCGCGCTCGCCGCCGGCGACACCGTCACGCTTTCCGACACCGCCGCCAATCTCGCGACCCTCGATTTCTCGACGCTCGCCGCCGCCAATGTCGACCAGCTGGACGCCACCACCGCCTACACCACGCTGACCGTCGCGCAGCTCACCGCGCTCGGCGCGGTCGTCTTCACCGGCGCCAGCGCCGTCACGCTGACCGACACCGGCGCCGACATCGCCGCCGTGTCCGATTTCTCGACCTTCGCCGCGCATGGCGTCGACGTGCTCGACGCCAGCGACGACACGCTGACGATCTCCGAGGCGCAGTTCCAGGCGCTCGGCACGACGACGCTCACCGGCGCCGACACCGTCACCATCTCCGACACCGCCGCCAACATCGTCGTCGGCCCGAATTACGGCACGCTGGCCGCCGCCGGCGTCGACTTCCTGGACGCGACCACGGCGATCAGCGTCACCGTCAACGACATCACCAATCTCGGCGCCGTGGTGTTCACCGCCGCCAGCGCCGTCACGCTCTCCGACACCGGGGCGCACATCGCCGCCGTCGCCAACTTCACGACCTTCGGCACGCACGGCGTCGACACCATCGACGCCTCCAACAACACGCTGACGATCAACGCCACCCAGTTCGGCGAGCTCGGCAGCGTCGCGCTGACGGCGGCGGACACCGTCACCATCTCCGATTCCGCGGCGCATCTGAACGGCCTGACCTTCTCGACGCTGGCCGGCAAGAACGTCGATTTCCTGAATTCGACCAACGCCTACACCACCCTCACCGTCCAGAACGTCACCGATCTCGGCGCGGTGCATTTCACCGCCGCCAGCAGCGTCACGCTGACCGACACCGCGGCGGACATCCAGGCGGTCTCCGATTTCACGACCTTCGCGACCCATGGCGTCGACACCATCAAGTCGTCGGACAACACACTGTCGCTGACGGTGGCGCAATTCTCCGGCCTCGGCACCACGCACCTGACCGGCGCCGACGCCATCACGCTGGCCGATACGGCGGCGAACCTGAACACCTATCTCGACACCGCCGGCACGCAGACGGCGCTGTCGGCCAACGGCGTCGACACCATCCACGCCACCGGCGGCAGCATCTCCGTCGACGCCGCGGCGTTCACGGCCGTGCACGGGGCCGGCGCGGTGTTCCTGGCGGGCGATTCCGTCACCCTGGCCGACACCAGCGCCAACATCGAAGCGCTCGACTTTACCGCGCTGAACGGCTCGGGCGTCGACGTCATCGACGCCACCGACGACACGCTGACGATCACCATCGACCAGTACAATGAGTTGTACGTCGCCGGCGTCGTGCTGACTGCCGCCGACGACGTCACGCTCGCCGCCGCGGCGTCGGACTTCGAGAACATCACGGCCGTCAACATCGCCACCCTCGACGACAACCTCATCGACCACCTCGTCGTCACCTCGGGCGGCGATCTCGACTGGAGCGTGGCGCAATGGCAGGCGCTGCCCGCCACCGTCTCGGTCAGCGACGCGGGTGGCTCGCTCGTCGTCTCCGACAGCGAAGCCAACATCGAGGCGCTCACCGGCACCGATCTCGGCGCGCTCGCCACCAGCGGCGCGCAGGTGCTCGACCCCACGGAGGGCACGCTCAATCTCTCCGTGAGCCAGGCCGAAGGCTTCCTCGGCACCGGGCTCGCCATCGCGTCCGGCGACACCGGCACACTGGCCGATACCGGCGCCAACATCGCCGGCATGTCGGCGACGCAGATCGGCGAGCTCGCCGCGGCCGGTTTCGATTCCATCGACGCCAGCGACGACATGCTGACCCTCAGCGTCGCCCAGCTCTCCGCGCTCGGCACGGTGCATGACGCCCACGGCGACGCCCTCACGCTCGCCGACACCGCGAGCAACCTCGTCACCTACCTCGACGGCGGCACGGCCAGCACCGCCCTGCTCGCCAACGGCGTGGACACGATCCATGCCACCGGCGGGACCCTGACGATCGATGCGGCCGCATTCCTCAACGTTGCCGGCACCGGCGCGGTCTTCGCCGCCGCCGACAGCGTCACGATTTCCGACACCGCGGCCAATCTCGGCGCCCTGAGCTATTCCAGCCTGGCCGGCTACAATATCGACTTCCTGGACGCCACCAGCGCGATCGACGTGACGGTCCAGAACCTGACCGATCTCGGCAGCGTCCACTTCACCGGGGCGAGCAACGTCACGCTGGCCGACACCGGCGCCAACATTTCCGCTGTCGCGGATTTCTCGACCTTCAACACCCATGGCGTGGACACGATCGACGCCACCGACGACGCGTTCACGATCTCGGTCACGCAGTTCAATGCCCTGACGACCAACGTGCATCTGACCGCCGCCGACGTCGTCACGATCGCCGACACGCAGACGACGCTGCAGGCCCTCTCCGGCGCCACGCTCACGGGCATGTTCGGGCGCGGCATCGACGTGATCCATTCGCTGAGCGGTTCGCTCACCGTCACCACCAGCCAGCTCTCGGCGTTCTATTCCGACGCCCATGGCGGCGGCGACGCCCATTTCCTCGCCTCCGACGTCGTCACCTGGGCGTCCACCGGCAGCGACATCGCGCTCAATGTGCCGTCCGTGCTGCAGACCGCGCTTTCCACGGGCGTGGACTATATCGACGCCACCGATGACGTCATCAATTTCGACGACGGCGGCGAGAACGACGGCGCGGCGCAGTATCTGGCCATCCTCGCGGCCGGCACGCATCTGACCGCGGCGGACGACGTCTCCATCACGGACTCCGACACCGACATCAACACCATGCTGCATGTCACGGGCATGCATGCCAACCTGATCACCGACGACGTCAACACCCTGATCACCGTCGGCGGCACGGGCAACTACGATGCCCAGTCCGTCGCCGTGCTCGAGGGCACGCCCACGGTGTTCCAGGCCAGCGACTCCATCGCCCTCTACGATACCGGAGCGAACATCGCCGCGCTCACCGCCACCCAGCTTGGCGGCCTGCAAGCCATCGGCGTCGACACCATCGACGCCAGCGACGACACGCTCTCGATCTCGCTCAGCCAGTACGAAGACATCGCGGGCGTCGTCGCGCTCACGGCGGGCGACGACGTCACCGTCACCGGCAATCTCGACAATCTCTCCACCACCGAGATCGCGGGCTTCGGCACCAACCACGTCGATCACCTGCTCGACACCGACGGCTTCAACGAGGTGATCTGGAACGTGGCGCAGTGGAACGCGCTCGCCACCAATCTCACCATTGATAACTCCGCGCACATCGCCGGCCAGAACTTCGTGTTCGACAGCGCGGCCAATCTCTCCGCCGTCACCGCCACCCAGGTCGCCCATTTCGTCGCCGAGGGCGCGCAGACCTGGGAAGAATCGCCCGCCGGCGACGACACGCTGGTGACCTGGACGGTCGCCAACACCCAGGCGATGGGCGGCTCGGCCTTCAGCGACGGCACCCATGTCACCGTGGTCGACACGGCCTCGAACATCGAGGGCGTGAGCGACTTCTCGATCTTTGCCGCGCACGGCATCGACTCGATCGACTCCACCGACGACACGCTCACCATCACGGCCGCCCAGTTCGGCGGCCTGGGCACCACGACGCTGACCGGCGCGGATGCCGTCACGATCGCCGACACGGCCGCCAACATCGACAGCTTCCTCGACGGCGCCAGCGCCGGCACCGAACTGTCCACCGACGGCGTCGACACGCTCCACGCCACGGGCGGCACGCTGTCCGTCACCGCGGCGGAACTCAACCAGGTGCTGGGCAGCGGCGCGGTCTTCGAATCCACCGACACGGTCACCATCTCCGACACCGGCGCCCATATCGCGGCGCTCGATTTCTCCGGCCTGGCCGGCGTCAACGTCGACAGCATCGACGCCAGCGACGACATGCTGACGATCACGCTCGACCAGTACGATGACATCGCGGGCGTGGTCACGCTCACGGCCGGCGACGACGTCAGCGTCACCGCCTCGGCGTCGGATCTCGAGGCGCTGCTCACCAGCGACATTTCCGCGTTCGAAACGAACCTCGTCGATCATCTCGTCGTCGCCTCCGGCGGCGATCTCGACTGGTCGATCGCGCAATGGCAGGCGCTGCCCGGCGACGTGTCGATCGCGCTCGGCGCCGGCAACAGCACCGCCGAGCTGGTCGTGTTCGACAGCCAGGCCCACATCCAGGGGCTCACGCACGCCGACCTCGCGGCCCTGGCCGCCCAGGGCGCGACCGAGCTCGCCTCCTCCAACGGGGTGATGAACCTCACCGTCAACCAGGTCACCGGCTTCCTCGGCACCGCGCTGTCCGCGGCGTCCGGCGACACCGTCACCATCTCCGACACCGGCGCGCATATCGACGCGCTGACGGCGGCGCAGATCGGCCAGCTCGCCGGCGCGGGCGTCGATTCGCTCTTCGCCAACGACGGCTCCATCACCTTCGACGCCGCGCAATTCGACGCGCTCGGCACCGTCCACGTCGCCGCCGGAAACACCTTCACCGTCTCCGATACCGAAACCAACCTCGAGGCGCTGGGCACCGACGGTTACACCGCGATGGCCGCCGCCGGTGTGGACGTCGTCGATTCCACCACCGGCAGCCTCACCGTCACCTGGGACGAGTTCTCGGCGATCCTGGGTTCGGGCCTGTCCTTCACCGCGGGCAACACCGTCACCCTGACGGGCTCGCAGAGCGACACCTTCGGCGGCACCCATGACGGCACGTTCTTCGCGGGCCTCGGCGGCTACAACATCGACACGATCTCCATCACCGGCGGCACGGCGACGCTCGACATCGACCAGTGGAACGGGCTGCAGACCGCCGCCATCGCCATCGATTCGGCCAACGACGTCACGCTCGACGACGCCGCCGCCTTTCTCTCCGACGAGACCACGGGCGACATCGCGGCCATGTCCGGCCAGATCGACCATTGGGAGGTGAGCGACGGCCAGACGGCGCTCCTGACGAAGGCGCAGCTCGATGCGCTCGCCTCGGCGGACATCAACTTCACGCCCACCTCCGCCGTCATCCTGTTCTACGATGCCGAAACCACGATCGAAGGCCTCACGGCGACCCAGCTCGAAGGCTACATCACTGAGGGCGTGAACGCGTTCAGCGCCAGCGACACCTCGGCGCTGAACCTCTCGGCCGCGCAGGTCACCGCCGTGATCGACAACGGCGCCTATTTCGCGCCGGCCGACACCGTCGCGCTGGCCGACACCGCGACCGCGATCGGCGCGCTGACGGCCACCCAATGGGGAGAGCTCGTCACCGGCTTCGTCGACGCCGTTACCGCGACCGGCGGCACACTGCAGATGAGCATCGCCGATTTCGAAGCGGTCAAGACCGCGCTGCATTCGGGTGCGCTGACGCTCACCAACGCAGCCCAGCTTACCGATACCGGCGCGAACATCATCGCACTGACGACCACGGAAATCGGCCAGCTCGCGAGCGACAACATCACCACCGTCAGCGCCACCGGCGACGTGACGTGGAGCGAGGCGCAGTTCGCGGCGGCCTCGGGTCTCTCGGTCACCTCCACCGGGACTGTCACTCTGGCCGACACCGAAGCGAACATCGAATCGCTGACCACGTCGCAGATCGACAATTACGCGGGCATCGGCGCCAACCACTTCCATTCCACGGACGTGGCCAACGTCCTGCACTTCACGGCCGCGCAGGCGGACCACATCATCTCCAACGATATCGTGGTGGCGAACACCACCGTCACGGTCAGCGACACCGGCGCCGACATCTCTGGCCTCAGCGCGTCCGACATCGGCTCGCTCGCGAGTGCCGGCTTTACCGCTATCGTCGTGTCGTCCGGTGACATCAGCTGGACCTCGGCGCAGCTCAGCGACAACACGCTGGAGGTGATCACGGCGTCCGGCGGCCACTTCATCCTCGCCGACAGCGCCACCAACATCCAGGCGGACACGGCCAGCGACTTCACCAACTACATCGCCCAGGGCGTGGACGAGATCACCACCACCTCCGGCGGCTCGACGCTGGACTTCACGGCCGCCGAGGCGGTCGCCTTCGAAGGCTATGTCGTGCTCACGCAGGATGGCGGCGTCGTCTCCGACACCTCGACCAACATCGACGCGCTGACCGTCACGCAGATCCAGAACCTGGCTTCCACGGGGTTCAGCGCGATCGACGCGACGGACGACGCGGTCAGCTTCTCGGTCGCGCAATACAACGCGCTCGGCGCCGTGGCGTTCACGGCGGGCGACACCGTCACGCTGGCCGACACCGGCGCGAATCTCGCCACGCTCGATTTCGGCGCGCTGGCGGGCGCCAATGTCGACACGCTGGATGCCACGGACAACACGCTCACCATCACGGCGGCACAGTTCTCCGCCCTCGGCACCGTGACGCTGACGGCCGGCGACACCGTCACCGTCTCCGACGCGGTCTCCAACATCGGCGCGCTGAACTTCGCGACCCTGGCTGGCAAGAACGTCGACATCCTCGACATCACCAGCGGCCCGTTCTCGCTCAGCGTCGCGCGCTACCTCTCGCTCGGCACGGTGGCCTTCTCGGCCGCCAGCACCGTCACGCTGTTCGACACCGGCGCGAACCTGGCAAGCCTCACGGCCGTGCAGATCGGCCAGCTCGGCGCGCACGGCATCGACGCCATCAACGCCAACGACAACGTGCTGACGCTCACGGTCGCGCAGTACGGCGCGCTCGGCACGGTGGCGCTCACCGGCAACGACACCGTCACGCTGGCCGACACCGGCGCGAACCTGCAGACGCTGGACTTCTCGCAGCTGGCCGCCAAGGGCGTGGACGTGCTGGACGCGACGGACAACGTGCTCAGCATCTCGGTGTCGCAGTACAATTCGCTGGGCGCCGTTCATCTCACCGCCGGCGACACCGTCACCCTGGCCGATATCGGCGCCAACATCGCCGCGCTCACCGCCACCCAGTTCGGCCAGCTCGCGGGCAACGGCATCGACAAGATCGACGCCACCAACAACGTGCTGTCGCTCTCGGTCGCGCAATTCAGCGCGCTCGGCACTGTCACCCTCACGGGGTCGGACACCATCACGCTGCTGGACACCGGCGCCAACCTCGAGACGCTGAACTTCTCGACGCTGGCCTCGAAGGGCGTGGACATTCTCGACGCCAGCGACAACGTGCTCACGCTCACGGCTGCCCAGTTCAACTCGCTGGGCACGGTGAGCCTCAAATCCTCCGACACCGTCACGCTGACCGACACCGGCGCGCATATCTCCGCGCTCACCGTCGGCCAGTTCAACGCGCTGGCCGCCAAGGGCATCGACATCGTCGACGCGACCGACGACGCCTACACGCTGACCGTCGCCAAGGTCGAAGGCATCTCGCCGTCGCTGTCGCTCGCGGCGAACGACATCATCACGCTGCAGGACACCGAGGCCAATATCGAGGGCATGAGCGCGGCGCAGATCACCGCCGCCATCGCCCGCGGCATCGACATCATCCACGCCAACAGCGGCCATATGAGCATGACCGCGGCGCAGGTGGCGGCTGTGCTGGGCACGGGCGCGGTGTTCTTCGCCAGCGACACCGTCACCCTGGCCGATACCGGCGCCAATATCGCCGCCCTCAGCGCCGCGCAGATCGGCGAGCTCGCCGCGGCGGGCGTCGACAAGATCGATGCCTCGGACGACACGCTGAACCTGACCGTCGCGCAGTACCAGGCGCTCGGCGCCGTCACGCTCGCCGCCGCGGACACCGTCACGCTGCACGACGACAACGGCGCGCTCACGAACCTGGCCGCGAGCGTCATCCAGGGCCTGTCGGCCAACGGCATCGACCAGCTGCAGTCGCTGGCGGGCGAGCACAACTTCACCTTCAGCTACGCCCAGACCGAGGCCCTGCTGCACCAGACGGGCGGCGGCCATCTCGGCGTCGCCGCGACCGACACCTTCTATGTCGACGACACCGGCGCCAATATCGGCAGCCTGACGGCGGCGGAGATCACCGCGCTCGGCGCGCTGGGCGCCGCCGGGGTCGACCTCATCGCCAGCGGCGCGGTCAGCTTCAGCGTGGCGCAGTACAACGCCGCGGTGACGGCCTCCGTCACCATCGACTCGAGCGACAACGCCACGCTCGCCGACACCGGCGCCAACATCGCCGCGCTCACCGCCGGCCAGATCGGCAACCTCGCCGCCAACGGCATCGACCACATCGATTCCACCAACGACGTGCTGACGATCACCGTGGCGCAGTTCCAGGCGCTGGGCGTGGTCACGCTGGCCGCCGGCGACCTCGTCACGGTCTCCGACAGCGAGGCCAACATCGAGGCCCTCGACAACACCGGCTTCTCGGCCCTGGTGAGCAACAACGTCGACGTCATCCATGCGACCGGCGGCACGCTGAACGTGTCGGTGTCGCAGGTGACGCCGCTGCTCGGCTCGTCCACCGCCTTCGACAGCGCCAATACCGTCACGCTGGTGGACACCGGCGCGGACGTCGCGGCGCTCAGCGCCACGCAGATCGGCGAGCTCGCGGCGGCCGGCGTGGACGCGATCGACACCAGCGACAACATGCTGACGCTGACCGTCGGCCAGTTCCACGCGCTCGGCAGCGTCGCGCTTTCGGCCGGCGACACCAACACGCTCTCCGACGGCTTCCTCGCCTTCTTCTCCATGTCGACCGCCGACATCGCCAATCTGGACGACCAGCACGTCAGCCATCTGCATTCGACGGACGGCGTGAAGGGCTTCCAGTGGTCGGTGGCGCAGTGGAGCGCGCTGGGGTCGGGCATCACGGCGGATTCCGCCCTCGGCACGGTCACGGTGTTCGACACGGCGGCCAACGACCAGTCGCTCACCGTCACCCAGATCGGCAATTTCCACGCCGCCGGGGTGAACACCATCCTCGACAGCCAGAACGCCAGCGTCCTCCAGTTCACGGTGGCGCAGACGGCGGCGATCCTCGCCGACGGCATCGTGGTGGCGTCCTATCCGTCGCCGGCCACCCTGATCGGCTACGTGGTCGACACCGGCGCCAACCTGGCCACGCTGACCACCGGCCAGATCGGCATGTTGCACGCGGCGGGCTTCACGGCGGTCGACGCATCCGACGACGCCGTCACCTTCAGCAAGGCGCAGGTCGACGCGTTCAATTCCGGCAGCATCGCGCTGACGGCGGGCGACACCGTCACCATGAACAACAGCGAGGCGGGCTACGAAGGCTTCACGGCCGCCAACTTCACCGCCTACATCACGCAGGGCGTGGATGTGTTCCACTCCAACAGCGGCATCCTGGCGCTCAACGAGAGCCAGGTGGCCGCGGTGATCGACGGCGGTGCCTCGTTCGACGGGCCCAACGCCGTCACGCTGGCCGACACGGCCGCCAATATCGGCCTGCTCACCGCGACCGAGTATGGCGAGCTGGCGTCCCACGGCGTCGACATCATCGACATCACCTCCGGCACGCTGCAGCTCAGCGTGGCGGATTACACCGCGCTCGGCGCCTTCACCGTCGTCGGCGGCACCGCCACGCTGGTCGACACCGGGGCGGACATCGCCACGCTCTCCTCCACCCAGCTCGGCGCGCTCACGGGCACCGGGATCACCCATATCGACGCGACCGGCAACGCGCTATCGCTGACCGCGGCGCAGGCGACCGCCATCCTCCACCAGACCGGCGCGGGCACCGTCAGCTTCGACGGAACCGACGCCGTCACCGTGGCGGACACCGGCGCCAATATCGCGGGCATCAGCGCGGCCGACTTCACCGCGCTGGGCGGCGACGGCGCGGCCAGCGTTAAGCTCGACGCCAGCGACGACGCGCTGACCATCACCACCGCGCAATATAACGCCATCATCGGCGCCTCGATCTCGCTGACCGCCGGCGACTACGTGACGCTCGCCGATACCGGCGCCAATCTCGCGGCGCTCACCGCCGGCCAGCTTACCGCGCTCGCGGCCAACAATGTCGACGCCATCCACGCCACGGACAATGCGGTCACCTTCTCGATCAGCCAGCTCAACGCGCTGTCGACCGCGGGCGTGGCGCTCACGCAGGCCGACACCGTCACGATGTCGGACACCGCGGGCAACATCCAGGCCCTCACCTCCACGCAGCTTTCGGGCTACGCGACGCAGGGCGTGGACATCGTCAGCGCCACCGGCGGCACGCTCAGCATGAGCAAGGCCCAGGTCGGCGCGGTCGTGGGCAGCACGGAAAGCTTCGCCACCGCCAACACCGTCACCCTGCTCGACACCGGCGCCAACATCGCCGCGCTGTCTCCCGCCCAGTTCGGGCTCCTTGCCGCCCACGGCGTGGACATCATCGATGCCAGCGACAACGTGCTGTCGTTGGTGGTGAGCGACTACACCGCGCTCGGCTCCACCCAGCTGACCGCGAGCGACACCGTCACGCTGGCCGACACCGGGGGTCACATCTCGGCCCTGTCCGCGGCGCAGTTCGGCCAGCTGGCGGCCAACGGCATCGACGTCATCGACGCCACCAACAATTCCATGAACCTGACCGTGGCGCAGTACCAGGCGCTCGGCGCGACGACCCTGACCATGACGGACACCGACGTCCTCAAGGACACGGGCGCGACACTGGGTGCGCTGACCGTCGGCCAGATCGGCGCGCTGGCGGCGGGCGGCATCGACCGCATAGACGCCAGCGACAACGTGCTCACCATCAGCATGGCGCAGTACAACGCGCTGGGCACGGTAGTGCTGACCGGCGGCGACACCGTCACGCTCGCCGACACCGGGGCCGTGATCGGGGCGCTGAGCGCCAGCCAGATCACGGCGCTGAGCGCGGCCGGCATCGACAAGTTCGACGCCACGGATAACGCGCTGTCGCTCAGCGTGGCGCAGTACAACGCGCTGCATCACATCACGCTGACGCCGGCCGACACCGTGACGCTGTCCGACACCGGCGCGGACATCGCCGCGCTCACGGCCACCAAGATCGGCGCGCTGGCCGCCGCGGGCATCGACGTGATCGACGCCAGCGACAACGCCATCACCTTCAGCCTGGCGCAATACAACGCACTCGGCACGGTGCAGCTGGCCACCAACGACGTGGTCACCGTCAACGGCACCGGCGCCACCGACCTCATCGACGGCCGCAACGGCAGCCAGATCCTGAACGGCCAGGGCGGCGACGACGTGCTCTTCGGCGAGGCCGGCAACGATACGCTGGACGGCGGGCTCGGCAACGACACGCTGAACGGCGGCACCGGCAACGACACCGCGCTCTATTCCGACGCGACGTCTTCCGTCACCGTCAACCTCGCCTCCGGCACGGCCGTCGGCGGCGCGGGCACCGACCTGCTCACCAGCATCGAGAACGTCACGGGCTCGAATTTCAACGACGTGCTTACCGGCGACAGCGGCAACAACACGCTGATCGGCGGCGCGGGCAACGACGTGCTGACCGGCGGGCTGGGCTCCGACACGCTCTATGGCGGCCTGGGCGCGGACCATTTCGTCTTCACCTCGATCGCCGATTCCGCCGGCGGTGCCGCCGACAAGATCATGGACTTCAGCCATGCCGATGGCGACGTGATCGACCTGAGCGCGATCGACGCCATCACCGGCGGCTCGGACGACGCCTTCACGCTGGTAAGCGGCGGATTCACGCACCATGCCGGCCAGCTCATCGTGCTGAACGTCGGCACCGACACCTATTCGGTGCGTGGCGACGTGAACGGCGACGGCGTGGCGGACTTCTTCATCACCGTCCACTCCTCGACGGCCCTCGTCGCCAGCGACTTCATCCTCTGATCCCGCGCCGCGCGAAGCGCGCGGCACGGGGCCGGACGGCGATCGGGACACGGGCCTTCACCTCCGGGGTGGAGGCCCGTTCCTGTTCGGCCTGTCGTCCGGTGCCGGGATTGGTTTCCCTCGGATCGCCGGCGGCTGCGGGCGATCCTCACCAGGGGTGACGAGCGGTGTATTGGACGCAGCCAAGGCCCGCCGTCAGCGGCTTTCCTGCGCGCGGCCGAGCTTGACCGTGGCGGTCCGCTCGAGCTTGCCCCAGCCGACCACCGCGCCGCGGATCGCCGTCCAGATCGAGCGTACCACCACGTAGTACATGATCTGCCGGTAGCCGAAGCGCTGCAGCACCAGCCAGAGCAGGAGCTTCCATTCTTCCCGGCGCTCCATCAGGAAGCCGAAGATGGCCGCCAGAAGATCGACCAGCACGAAGACGATGTAGTAGATGCCCACGGTGTAGAGGTCGCCGCCGGAAAACTCCGCGCCGTGCTCCAGATAGGCGAGGCCCTGCCAGACGAGCTGCCAGATCAGCAGCAGGTCCGCCACCGGCGCCAGCGCGGTGAGCAGGATCTGGAACATCCACACCTGCGGCAGCGCGATCAGCCCCAGCGCGCCGAAGCGCGGGCGGAACATCATGCCGCGGTATTTCCACAGGCATTGCAGCGTGCCGTAGGCCCAGCGGAAGCGCTGCTTGGCCAGGCCGCGCACGCTCGACGGCGCTTCCGTCCACGCCACGGCGGAGGCGTCGAAGCCCACGGCATAGCCCTGGCGCTGGATGGCGATGGTGAGGTCCTGGTCCTCGGCCATGGTGTCGGCGGGGAAGCCGCCCAGCTCCACCAGCACGCTCTTGCGCCAGGCGCCGACCGCGCCCGGGACCACCGTGAGCGTGCCCAGCGCGGCCAGCGCGCGGCGCTCCAGGTTCTGCGCCACGATGTATTCCAGCGCCTGCCAGCGCGTGATCATGTTGATGCGGTTGCCGACCTTTGCGTTGCCGGCCACCGCGCCCACGTCCTGGTTGGCGAACCAGCGCACCAGCCGCGCGATGGTGTCGGCCTCGAACTGGGTATCGGCGTCCAGCGCCACCACCACCTCGCCGCTTGCATGGCCCAACCCGACATTGAGGGCATTCGCCTTGCCGCCATTGGGGATGCCGAAGGTGTGCACGCGCGCATTGCCGCCGAATTCGCGCTCCAGCACCGAAAGCGTGCCGTCCTTCGAGCCGTCGTCGATGACGATGATCTCGAGGTTCTTGTAGGTGCTGGCAAGGATCCCACGGACCGTGGAGGCGATCACCGCCTCCTCGTTGAAGGCCGGGATGATGACGCTGACGAGGGCAGACTCCTCGCCCGGCGGCGGCTGGAATTCCGCAAGCTCCTTGCGCCGGCCCCACAGGCTCAGCCCGATCAGGAAGAACAGCCGCGACACGCCCAGCCAGATGGCCGCGAGGAAGCAATAGTAGAGGAAGTGCCCCGCCGCGGAGAGCGTGAGGAACACCACCCGGTCGGTGAGCAGCGCCACCGTCGGCGGCAGGGGCGGCATGGCCTGCGCGGGCGTGAGCCCCGCCAGCGACGACACCGGCACGAAGCGGTAGCCCTCGGCGCGAAGCCTGTCGATGATGATGGGCAGCGCCGCCACGGTCTGCGAGCGGTCGCCGCCGGCGTCGTGCAGGAGCACGATGTTGCGCGGCATGTCCGGACGCGAACGGTGGATCTGGTCGAGCGTGCGGTTCACGATCGCGTCCACGCCGGGCAGCGCCCAGTCGACCGGATCGACGTGCTCGCCCACGGTGAGATAGCCCAGATCCTGCGCCTCCTTGACCGGCAGGATTTCGTCCCCGTCGGTCGGCTCCGCGTCGCCCAGATAGGGCGGGCGGAACAGGCGCAGCGAATGGCCCGTCAGCGCCTCGAACAGCCGCTGGGTGGCGTTGAGCTCGATGCGCACGGCCTCGGGCGTGACGTCGGCGAGGTTGGGGTGGGTGAAGGTGTGGCTGCCCACCTCGTTGCCATCCGCGATCTCCTCCTGCACCAGGCCGGGATTGGACTCGGCGTTGGCGCCGATGTCGAAGAAGGTCGCGGGCACGTGCCTGGCCTTCAGGATATCCAGGATCTGCGGCGTCCATTCGGGATCCGGGCCGTCGTCGAAGGTCAGCGCCACCACTTTGCCGGAGGCGCCGTACTGGCGGATGACGAAGCCGGTCGGCAGCTTCACATAGGTCTCGTCGTCGATGTCGCCGGTCTGCCTGTCGATCTCGAAGCTGCGCTCGCCCGTCTCCGGCAGCGCGTCCACGCGCAGCATCTCGCCCGCGCCCTCGTAGTCGATGTCCTCGACGGTGGAGATGGTATGCAGCGCGGCCGGCGGCTCCGCGCCATAGGGCCGGCCCATCACCGACCACACCGAGGGATCCTCCGAACCCAGCCGCCAGATCGCGTAGCCCGCCGGGCGGTAGGGATCGGCGGCGTGGATCTCGTTGAAGGCCGTCACGCCGTCCAGAAACCACACCTCATGGCGGGTGTTGTCGTCGTCGAGATAGGAGAAGTGCGGATTGTTGGTGGCGTCGTCGAACACCACCTGCGCGCCCGCGTCGTTGGCCGCCACGATGGCCTCCTGATAGGCCACGGGATCGGCCGGGTCGTGGCCCGCCCAATCGTATCCGTAGCTGCCCAGCGCGATCAGCGTGCGGTTGGGCGGCAGGACGCGCATGCGCTTGTCGAGGAGGTCCTCGTACCAGCTTTCGCCCGCGATGCTGCCGGGTGCGCTGGTCAGGTAGTGCTCGTCATAGGCCATCAGCACCGTGTAATCGACGAGCTTGGCGTATTGCGCGAAGGGCCAGTCGTCGTCGTCGAATTCCGCGGCGCACACCACGATCCAGCCGCGCGGGCGGAACGATGCCGTCAGCTCCCTCAGGAAGAGACCGAGGTTTGGGTGCGCGGAATTCGGCAGGGTCTCGAAATCGACGGTCACGCCCTGGAGCTTGTGGCTGCCCACGAGCTGGACGAGCTGGGCCTCGAGCCCATGGCGCCGCGCCGGGTCGGCCAGGAGCTTGGCCAGCCCCGGCCCGTCCCATTTTCCGCCCGCCGCGTTCTGGATCGTCGGCACGATGGCGACGCTGGGCTTGTTGCGGCGGATATAGCCGTAGATCGCGGGGTTGAAGCTGTCCCGCAAGTCGAGGTTGGGACCGGCCAGGTTGAACCAGGTCGGCATCACCCAGTCGAGCGCGGGGAGGGCGGCTTTGAGCGAGTCCGGCGCCAGCACGTCCCAGCTGGGGAAGAAGGCGATGGCAAGCGGCCGGCCCTGCTGGGGCGCTAGGATTCCCCGCGGCACGGGCGTGTGGCGGCCACGCTCGGCCTTCTGCCAGCGCAGGATGGCCCGCTGCTCGCGCTTGAGCCGGGCGGCAGCGGCAAGATCGCCCGCGGAGCGCAACAGCCCGGGTGCCACGGCCTTCCGCTCGAGCTGCACGGCCGTCAGCGTGCCGGGCAGGTGCAGCTTGGCCACCTGCGGCGCCATGACCAGGCTTGCCACGAAGGCCGCGCCCAGGATGGCGCTCACCGCCACCACGGCCCAGGCGATCAGCGACACCCGGGCGGCCCGGCGTCCGGTCAGGTCGAAGAAGATGGGTTTGTTGCTCATGGATTTTTCGCGGGCGCCGAAGCGCTTACTCTATCCCATCGGAACGGGGGACGGGATGCGGCCGGAGCGGTCATTGGTCAATAGGAATGTCCTTGCTGGGCTTTGGGCGGCCGCGGTCATAGGGGCGGGTTTTGTCCTTTGTTTGGCGGTGGGCCTGCCCGGCCACATGTCCTACGATTCCGTGATCCAGCTGATGGAGGGCCGCCGGGGGGCCTATGCCAACTGGCATCCCGCCGTCATGTCGTGGCTGCTGGGCCTTGGCGACGCCGTGGTGCGGGGCACGGGCCTCTTCGTCGCGGCGGACATGCTGCTCTTTTTCGGGGCCCTGGCGGGGCTTCTGCTGCTCCGGCCCCGGCCCCATTGGGCGGGGGCCCTGGTGGCCGCGCTGTGGATCGCCACGCCCCAGGTGCTGATCTACCAGGCCACCGTCTGGAAGGACGTGCTGTTCGCCAACGCCGCCTGCGGGGGTTTTGTCTGCCTGGCGGGGGCGGCGGCGTTGTGGGCGCGGCCGGGGCCGCGCTTCGGCCTGATCGGGGGCGCGCTGGTCTTTTTCGCGCTGGCGGCGCTGGCGCGGCAGAACGGAATCCTCGTCGCGGTGACGGGCGCGGGCACGCTGGCGGCGATTGCGGCCATGCGCGCGGAACGCCGCATTTGGCGCGCGGCGGCGATCTATGGCCTTGGCGCGCTGGCGGCGGGCGCGGCCGTCACGCTGGGCGGGCATGCGGCGCTCGACACCCGCAGCGTGGGCACGTCGGGCCCGCAGGTGCAGCTGCAATTGCTCCAGACCTACGACGTCATCGGCGCGGTGGCGAAAGACCCGTCCTTCCCCCTCACACAAGTGCGTGAGGACGACGAAAGCCTGGAAAAGATCATCCGCACGGTCGGCGTGCGCGTGTGGTCTCCCGAGCGCAACGACTATCTCGGCAACACCCCGGCGCTGCAATCCGCGCTGGACGACGCCGATCCGGAGATCATGGCGGCGCAATGGCGCACGCTTCTGCTCACCCGGCCGGGGCTGTACCTGCGCGTGCGGGCGGATGTGTTCCGCTGGGTGTTTCTCACGCCGGATTTGGAGCGCTGCCTGCCCTACGAAGTCGGCGTCGACGGGCCGCCAGCGGTGCTGGCGGAGCTCGGCCTCAAGGAGCGCTACGACGATCGCGACGAGGCGCTGGACCGTTACGGCAGGCTGTACGTCGGCACGCCGGTGCTGTCGCATGCTTTCTTCGCGCTGTTGTCGCTGGTGGCGCTTTATGTGCTCGTCAGGCGCCGGCGGCCGGAGGACATCGCGGTGGCGGGCATGCTCGTGGCGGCGTTCGTGGTCACGGCGAGCTTCTTCGTGATCTCGATCGCCTGCGACTACCGCTATCTCTACTTCCCGGATCTGGCGGCGATGCTGGCGGTCTTCCATCTGGCGCTCGATGCGCCGGCCACGTGGCAGGTGCTTCGGCGCGTGCCCTGGCGCCGCGGACCCTGAAAGCGAACGGGCGCCCTTTTTGGGGCGCCCACCGCGTCGGGAACGACGATTCGCCTCAGGTGAAGGTCGAGGTCGATAGGCTGGCGAAGTTCGTGCCGCCGGTGACCTCGATGACGAGATCCTGGCCGCCCTGATAGCCGGCGACGCCGTTGAGATCGACGATGAGGAACGTGTGGCCCGCGAGTTTGCCGGAGTCGGCGGTGAACAGCACCGCATCGTGCGCCGCGAGCTGGCCTGCGCCCACGTCGCTGGCGAGGTTGGCGTCGAAATTCGCCGGGCCGAGCGCACCGGTCGTCACGGCGGTGTCGATGGCGTTGATGGTGGCGCCGGTGATGTGGACGTGGTCGGCGGAGAAGTCGAAATCCGTCACCACGTCGTGGTTGGCGCCGGTGGAGTCGGAGGCGCCGGCGAAGTTGAAAGTATCGCTCCCCGCCCCGCCGGACATGACGTCGCGGCCGAGACCGCCGGTGAGCGAATCGTTGCCGTCACCGCCATTGAGGACGTCGTCGCTGGCGCCGCCGATGAAGCTGTCGGCGCCCGCGCCGCCGTTCATGACGAAGCGCGCCCCGTCGGTGACCGCGGAGGCGTCGAAGGTGACGCCGTTGGCGCCGCTGGTCAGGCCCGTCGCGTCCACCGTCATCACGTCCGTGGCCGCGGCATTGGCGGCGTTGAGCGTGATGTTGTAGTCGAAGCCGTCGGTGAAGGCGAAGCGGTGGATGTTGGCGATGGTGGTGGATCCGAGCGTGAGCCCCGCGGAGTAGTCGCCGTCGAGGGCGATGGTGTCGTTGCCGGTGCCGCCGTCGATGGTGTCGCCGGCGGTGAAGGCGCCGTTGAAGGAGAACAGGTCGTTCCCGCCGCCGCCATGCGCGGTGTCGTTGCCGCCGTTCTGCAGGTTGAAGATGTCGTTGCCCGCGCCGCCGGTCAGCACGTCGTTGCCGGCGCCGCCCAGGAACGAGAAGCTTCCGTCGGTCTCCGCGGCGCCGTTGAAGGTGAGCGTGTCGCCCGCGCCCAGCGCGCCCGCGTTGATGTACATCACCTGGCCGGCGGCGACGTTGCCGTCGTTTGTGGTCAGGTTGTAATCGTAGCCCGGCGCGAAACGGACCGTCTCGATGCTGGTAAGCGTGGTGGCGCCCAGCGTGATGCCGGATGAATAATCGCCGGAGAGCTGGAGCTGGTCGTTGCCCGAGCCGCCGTCGATCTGGTCGGCGGCGGTGAGCGTGCCGTCCATGACGATGAGGTCGTTGCCGCCGCCGCCGTGGACCGTGTCGTTGCCGCCGCGGATCAGCTTGAACATGTCGTGCTGGCTTCCGCCGGTGAGCACGTCGTTGCTGGCGCCGTCCAGGAACAGGAAATGGCCGTCGGTCTCCGCGCCGCCGTTGAAGGTGAGCGTGTCGCCCGCGCCCAGCGAGGCGGCGTTGACGGTGAGCGTGGCGCCGGCAGCGACGTTGGCGTCGTTGGAGGTGATGTCGTAGCTGTAACCGTTGTGCAGGTTGATCTGCTCCACGCTGGTGAGCGTCGAGGCGCCCAGCACCAGGGCGTTGCCGCCGGTGTAGTTGGCGTCGCCCAGCACCAGCGTGTCGGTGCCGGTGCCGCCGTTGATGGTGTCGGCCGCGGTCAGGGTGGAGCCGAAATAGAACGTATCGTCGCCGGAGCCGCCGCTGACATTGTCGTTGCCGCCGCCGAGCGCGGGATCGCCGCCGCCCTGCATCTTGAACTGATCGTCGCCGATGCCGCCATTGTAGGTGTCGTTGCCGGAGGTGCCGATCAGGATGTCGTTGGAATCGACGCCCTGGATCGTGATCGTCACGTTGACGGTCGCTCCGCCGGTGATGGTGTAGCTGAAGGTCTCGGTGCCGGTCTGGGGATCACCGGAGGTATTGAAGTCCGGCAGGAAGTCCCACGCGTGGTTCGGGTCGTAGGTGTAGGTGCCGTCGGAATTGACGGTGATGAACGAGCCGTCGGCGAAGGTGTACTGGGTGCCGACATTGGCGGCCGACCCCTGCACCTTCGTGACCGCGAGGCCGGCGTTGGTGCCGGTGTCCGGATCGAAGTCGTTGCCGAGGACGCCCGTGTTCATGGTCGAGGCGGTGACGGTCGAGTTCTCCGTCGTCGTGATGGAATCCGCCACCGCGATGGCCGGCCGGTCGATGGAGAAGTTCAGCGTCTCCGCCGTGGTGCCGCCATGGCCGTCATCGACCGTGACGGTGAAGGTGTCGACGGGATGCGAGCCGTCCGGCGCCGCGTCGATCGCCGAGGTGTTGTCGGCGGAGTAGCTGTAGGAGCCGTCATTGGCGATGGTGAGGTGGCCGTAGGTGCCCGCGAAATTCGACAGCGTGTCGTTGATGGTGTTGCCGTCGAGCTTGGTGGCCTGGATGGCGTCGCCGTCCCGGTCGCTGTCGCCGGCAAGCGCGCCGGTGCCGGCCGTGCCGCCGGTGCCGGTGGTGGTGGCGTTCTCCGCCACGTTGTCGTTCTGGGTGACGACCGTCGGCGGCCGGTCGATGGTGAAGGTGACCGTCTGGGTGGTCGAGCCGTTGTGCCCGTCCGACACGGTGTAGGTGAAGGTGTCGGTCAGGTGCGAGCCCGTCGCGGCGCTGTCGATGGCCGAGGTGTTGTCGGCCGCGTAGGTGAAGCTGCCGTCCGCGGCCAGGTCGAAATGGCCATAAGTGCCCTGGAAGGTGGCCGAGCCGAGATTGGCGCCCGAGCCGTTCACGGCGGTGACCGCGAGCGAGTCGCCGTCCCTGTCGGAATCGTTGCCCAGGACGCCCGTGCCGCCGGTGCCCGCGGTGCCGGTCGCCGCGTTCGCTTCCACCACGGCGTAGCTGTCGGCGATCAGCGTCGGCGGGCGGTCGATGGTGAAGGTGACCGTCTGGGTGGTCGAGCCGCCATGGCTGTCCGACACGGTGTAGGTGAAGGTGTCGGTCAGGTGCGAGCCCGTGGCTCCGGAGTCGATGGCGGTGGTGTTGTCGGCCGCGTAGGTGAAGCTGCCGTCCGCGGCCAGGTCGAAATGGCCATAGGTGCCCTGGAAGGTGGCCGAACCGAGATTGGCGCCCGAGCCGTTCACGGCGGTGACCGTGAGCGAGTCGCCGTCCTTGTCGCTGTCGTTGCCCAGTACGCCCGTGCCGCCGGTGCCCGAGGTGCCGGTCGCCGAGTTCGCTTCCACCACGCCGTAGCTGTCGGCGGTCAGCGTCGGCGGCCGGTCGATGGTGAAGGTGACCGTCTGGGTGGTCGTCGTGATCCCGTCCGACACCGTGTAGGTGAAGGTGTCGGTCGGGTGCGAGCCGTTCGCCGCGCTGTCGATGGCGGAGGTCTTGTTGGCGTTGTAGCTGAAATGGCCGTCGCTGAAGAGCTGCAGCTGGCCATAGGTGCCGTCGATAACCGAGGCGACGTTGCCGGCCGAGCCGTTCACGGCGGTGACCGTGAGCGAGTCGCCGTCGAGGTCGCTGTCGTTGCCCAGGACACCCGTGCCGCCGGTGCCCGACGTGCCCGAGACCGAGTTCGCTTCCAGGACGGCATAGCTGTCGGCGCCGAGGGTCGGCGCGCGGTCGATGTCGAGCACGGTCGATTGGGTGTTCGACGACAGCAGGCCGTCGAAATAGGAGTACTGGATGGTGCGCGTGGGGTGGCTGCCGGAGGTGTTGTCGGTTCCGGAATCCTGGAAGGTGATTTCGCTGAGCAGCGTCTGGTATTCCGCGAAGCTGTCGGTGCCGCGCAGCGTCAGGGTGTGGGTCGAGGAATCCCACGACACGGTGATCTTGCCGCTGTCCTGCGAGGCGCTCTGCGTGCCGTTGACGAAGAGGTTGTCGCCGGTCTGGGCGTTGGTGATATTGACGGTGAGGCCATAGCTCTTGTCGTTGTCGGTGTCGGCGTCCGCGCCGGTCGCCGTCAGCAGCGTGACGGCGCTGCCGCCCTGGATGGCTTCGGTCCCCGTGCCGGTCACCGAGCCCATGGTGGGCGCGTCGTCGACGGCGAAGTCCGAGGCGATCGGCTGGCCGCCATGGGTGTAGCTGGGCGCCTGGAGGAACAGGGTGGGCGGCGTCGAGCCGCCGGCCGACATGCTGCCGACATAGATGCCGTCATTGGCGCCCGAGCCGTTGACGGTGACGTAGTATTCGCCCGTCGCGGGGTCGAGGTGGATGCTCTCCAGCGTGCCGGTCGGCCCGCCGCCGGCGCCTTGCGTCCAGACCGCCTTGAACGCGTGGGAGGCGACGCCGCTGACCGTGCTGCCGGTGGGATTGTAGATGTAGACGCCGGCATTGCTGGTGACGAACGCGGAGCCGTTGAAATAGGTCACCTTCTGCGTGGTGAAGTAGATCAGGCCCGTCGAGGTGTCGACCGTGATGCCCTGCACGCCGGTGCCGTTGGAGACCACGCCGTCCGCGACCGGAACGTCGGTCAGCTTGGAGAAGGTGATCGAGCCGGCGCCGGAGCTGTTCGTCAGGCTGGACGATTCCCAGATCGCGTTGGTGTTGACCGTGCTGATCGGCGCGCCGTGGGTCGTGCTGGTGGAATGGGTGGTGTCGCTCTGGAAATAGGCGACGTGATGCGGCAGGTCGAGCGCCAGGCCGTCCATGAACACGCCGTTGCCGCTGTCCGACAGGGACGACGAAGTGCCCAGAACCGTCAGGCCCGAGCCGCTATAGCTCACCTTCTCCAGCGACTGGTGATCGACGAAGTAGATTTCGTCGTTGTCCTCGTCCAGCGCGAGGCCGGCGGCCACCCAGCCCGCGCCGCCATTGCTGGTGTCGGTGAACACCGTGGTGAAGGTGGGCGTGGCCGTGGGATTGGCGAGGACGGACGATAGCGTTCCCACCCAGATCTTGGTCGGGTCGGCGCCGGCGTTCTCGGTGACGATGACGTAGGTGTTGTCCTGCGGGTCGAAGGCGAAGACGCGGGCCTCGCTCGCGAACGTCGGCTCGTTGGCGGAGTCGGGCGTGTAGAGCGTGCCGGTCGAGGAGGCGGTGTGCGTGCCGGTGTCGTCGGCGTGGATGAGCAGGTTCTCGGTGGAGCCCGAGAATCCGGTGATCCAGAGCTCCGGATCGAGCGGGGCGGCGGCCCCGCTGTCGGCCGGCGCGTCGGTAAGATGCGGCGTCAGTCCGGGCAGCGTGCCGTGGCTCAGCCCCGCGATGTCGTGCTGGAGCGCGCCGAGCTGGAAATTCTGCGAAACCAGGCCGTGGTCGAAGCCCACCGAATTCAGCACCGCGCCGTCGCCGCCAGTCCACGCGCCCGCATGCGAAGCGCTGTCGATGGTGTAGCTGGTGTAGGCGCTGGGAGCCTGGGTGGTGTGGGAGGTGCCGGAGACGGTGGCCTTGGAGAGCGTGTGATCGCCGGTTGCGGCCAGGCGGTCGAGCGGCAGCTGGGCGTGGCTCGCCTGCGCCGGATGGCCCTCGGTCCAATTGTCCATGACGTGGGAGAGATTGGGAAGGCCGGACGTGCCCATCACGTTGACGCCGGCTTTCGAGGCGCCGTCGCCGTCGCGCCCGAAGACGGGGAGGATCTCGACCGGCCCGTGGGACTGAACCAGCGATTCGTGCGCCGCGGCCATCGCCGCCGACGGATCGATCGCGGAGTCGCCCGTAAGGGTTGCGCCCAAACGCCGTGATACGCTCATCTCGAACCTCCCCAGCACCACGCGCGGAACGCGCGCCGTAAGATCATCCAACCCCTCCCGCCACAGACGAGAAAGAGAGACCTTTCAATAGCCTAGTATAGGCACGCCAAAATGACAGCGCCAACCCCCGGCGCAACCGGAACTACATTTTCTCTATGCTTAATTCGTCCATCAGCGGGCGGAGCATCATTTCATAAGGTTTCCAGCGCCCTATCGCGGCGCCATATATGGGTTGTCGCACCTGGGTCACACTGGCGGTGCGCACCGGGCGCGCCGTTTCGTGGAAATTCAGGCAGCGCGGGTCCCATTCCAGCCCGCAATACTCGACGATCCGCCGCGCGCCGGTCTCCAGGTCGCCGACCAGGTCCTCGTAGCGTATTTCCAACATCGCACCCCGGGGTAGCGCGCTGCGCCAATGATCCATCAGCCTTCGGTAGGCGCGGTAATAGCGGCCCAGCTCGCCGAGGTCGTAGGCGTAGGGCTGCGAGCCGGCAAAGAGCTTTCCGAAGCAGGACATGCAGGTGTCCACCGGATCGCGCAGCGTGTGGACGATCCGCGCGTTCGGCAGCGCCATGCGGATCAGGCCGATGTAGCGGAAATTGGCCGGCATCTTGTCGGTGACGCGCGCGAAACCCGCGGGCGCCCGCGCGTCGAGCTTTTCGAGATAACCGCCGCCCAGCTCGCGCCATCGCGCCGGCGAAAGGTGCTTGGCCACTTCGGGGAAATAGGCGCGCACATCCGCGCCGCGGAAGGATTTGGCGATGGAATTGAGATAGGGCAGCTCGCCGCCGCCGAAGACCTTCGGGTGGCTCGCCAGGATCTGTTCCACCAGCGTCGAGCCGGAACGCGGCATGCCCAGGATGAACACGGGCCGGTCCGAGGGATCGCCGGCGCCCCGCGCGTGGGCGAGCAGTTCCGCGCTGAACACCTCCGCGATGTGGCGGAACATGGTGAGCGTGGCGTCCTCGTCGTATTCGGTGCTGCGCCGCTTGAGTGCGTTGCCCGCCAGCAGATGTTCCAGCGCTTCCCCCTGACGGCCGAGGTCCTGCGCCGCCTTGGCCAGGGCGAAATGCAGCTCGATCTGCTGCGTCCGCGCGAAGCCGTCCATCCCCGCCGCCAGCGCCCGCATCTTCGCAAGCTGCGGATCGTCCGGGCCGAAGGTCTTCGATTCCGCGAGCGCGCGGTGATGGGCCGGCACGCCGGGCGCAAGCCCGAGCGCCGTCTCGAAATCCGCGCGCGCGCCCTGGAGGTCGCCCAGCGACTGGCGCGAGAAGCCGCGCCCGCGATAGGCGTCCGCGCAATGGGGATCGAGGGCCAGCGCGTTCTCATAGGCCACAAGCGCCTCGTCCGGACGGTCGGACATCTGCAGCGCGTAGCCGAGCCCGCAATGGGCCGCCACCAGCCCGGGCTCGAGCTCCAGCAGCTTGCCGAAATGGGTGGCGGCCTGCTCGTGGCGGCCGGTGGCGGCGTAGGCGTTGGCGAGATTCTTCTGCGCCGGGGCAAAGCGCGGGGCGAGCGTGGCGGCGCGTTCGAAATGCGCCACGGCCTCGAACTCGCGCCCCGCCGAGGCCAGCGCCACGCCGAGGTCGTTCTCGGTCTCCGCGCGATCGGGCGCGATCGCCAGCGCCGTCTCGAAGCGGGCGATGGCCTCCTGCGTGCGTCCCAGCGCGGAGAGCACATTGCCGAGATCGCCCTGCGCGGCGGCGGAACCGGGATCGAGGGCAATGGCCTCTTCCAGCTCGGTCACGGCCTGGGCGAACCGCCCGGTCCTGGCCAGCACCAGGCCGTTGAGATGCCGCGCGCGCCCCGACCGCGGGTCCAGGGCGAGCACCCGCCGCACCAGCGCCCCGGCCTCGGCGTGGCGGCCCTGGCCGGACAGGGCCTCCGCCAGGGCGAGCGCCTGTTCCGAATCGCGTGCGTTCGACGTGCCAGCCATCCGCGCTATATTAGGCAAAGTCGTTCTTCCGCCAAAACCGCATTCATGTCCGCGATCCAAGACGCCCTGCTGGCCGGCGAAATCGCTTCCGCGCTGGGGCCGCTCACGCTCAGGCGCGAGACGGCGGACGACGCGCAATTCCGCTTCACCCTGTTCCGCGACTCCCGTCCGCAATTCGCGCTGCTGCCCGAGCCCGTGCGCACGCAGATCCTGCGCCAGCAATTCGCCGCGCAGGCGGACGGCTATGGCCGCCTCTATCCCGGCGCGCTGAGCGCCATCGTGGAGGCGGACGGCATGGCCGTGGGCCGGCTGGTGCTCCATGAGGGCCCGGGCCGGCTCGAGCTGGTGGATATCGCCATGGCCGGGAACGTCCGCGGCAAGGGCGCGGGGGCCGCGCTCATGGGCGCGCTAAAGGCGCTGGCGGAGAGGGCGGGGCGGCCGCTGCATCTGAGGGTCAGCGCGGCCAACCCGGCCGCCGAGCGCTTCTACCTGCGCCTCGGCTTGCGTGAGGTCGCGCGCACCGACGCCGACCGCGAACTTGCCTGGCCGTAGCGAATTGCCTTCGGCGCGGCGATGGGGAAAATGGCGCGCTCTTTATTTTTTGGGACGCATCGGCCATGCCGCTTCTGAAGATTTCCGATTTCGCGCCGCATGTCGGCAAGAGCGTGCGCATCGTGGGCACGCCGTTCACGCTCACGCTCGACCGCATCGAGGGCGAGGACGTGCCGCCGCCCGACGGCTACGAGCGCTCGCCGTTTCTCATCATCTATCGCGGCAGCCGGGATGCGGTCATGGCGCCCGGCATCTACGATTGCGCCTTCGAAGGCGGCCCCACGCTCAATCTCCATGTCGCGCCGATCCACACCCAGGCCGCGGACCGCCAGGAATATCAGTCCGCCTTCAACTGAGCGGCCGGAGAAGATGCGCGAGCCAAACGAAAAGGGCCGCCTCATCGGGCGGCCCTTCGCGATCGGCGTGCCGCGCGCTCAGGTCTGCGAGGGGAAGATGCCCTGCAGCGCGATGCAGTATTCCAGCACCAGATAGGGCTGCTGGTTTTCGTGCGCCTGGCTGCCGCCGGTGTTGCCCATGGTGCCCTGGGCGAAAGGCTGGCTGACGCCGGCCGAGCCGTAGAGATTGATCGGCACCGGATTCGAGCCGCCGACCGCGGCGTGCGCCTGGGCCAGCGCCTTGGTGTTGCCCGGCGTCTTGCCGGCAGGCCCGCCATCGGCATCCACGGCCGCCGCCTGCATGGTGTGATTGTGCGCGGCCATCTCGCCGATGTTGAGCGTGTGCGCGCTCTCGCCGCCGCGCTCGCCCAATGTGTGGCCGCTGCCGACATGGATCGGGATGCGGGCGCGCAGGTCGGGAAGCGCGAAATTGACTCGCCCGTCGCCACCGAAGGTCGTGCCCAGGAGCGAGAACAGCGCCTGGTTCTGGTTGATCGGCAGGAGCTGGCCGTTGCACTGCGTCCAGCCCTTGGGCGCGAAGTTGAACGACATGATCCGGATCTCGGACAGGAACGGCGTGGACATCTTGATCTACTCCTTGATCTCGTTTCCGGCGTTTGGTTGCGCGACCGAACTCATGTCCGCGGCGGATAGACGCCCTGAAGGGCGATGCAGAAATACAGGGTGAGGTAGGGCATCATGTTGTTGTGCGGCAGGCTGCTGCCGGCCGGGGCATCGGCGAAGGGGCCCATGCTCGTGTTGGGGGCGGTGGCCGTGTAGTACTGCAGGCCGCCGCTCTGGCCCTGGCCGTTGTTCCACTGGCCTTCGGCGAGCGTGTTGTTGGTCGCGGTCGAGGTCGTGCCGGCCGCGGTCTGGGCGTTGAGCGTGTGGCCGTGCGACGGCAGCTCGCTCTGGATCAGCGTCACGGTTTCCGAGCCGCCCGTCTGGCCGATGTCGTAAAGCGACAGGCCCGGTCCCTGGCCCCAGAACAGGGGCGTGCTGCCCTGGAGGTTGGGCAGGGCGAAATTCGACTTGCCGTCGCCGCCATAGGTCGTGCCCAGAAGCGAGAACAGCGCGGTGTTCTGCGACAGCGGCAGAAGCTGGCCGTTGCACCACGCCCAGCCCTTGGGCGGGAAGTTGAACGGGAAGATGCGGATCTCGGCGACAAAAGGATCGGACATTTCGAATGCTCCATTGCAAGGACGGGGAACGCGCGCGTTTGCCGGCGTATCGTTCCTAGGTCGGGGTCGGGTAGACTCCGTAGAGCGCGATGATGAAGCTCACGCAGAGATAGGGCTGCATGTTGTCGTGCGGCTGGCTGCCGCCAGCGTTGAGGACCGAGGTCGACACCAGCGGCGTGTTCGGCGAGCCGGCCGCATAGGTCATGATGCCCTGCACCCCGCCCGACGGCACCGCGAGCGAATTGTTCAGCGGCGTGAGCGCCTGTCCGCCGGTCGTCGCCATCACCAGATGCTGGTGGGAGGGGATCTGCTGGGTGCTCAGCGTCACGCTCTCGCTGCCGCCGGTCTGGGCCAGCACCGTTCCGTTACCCACGTGCATCGGCGCGCGGCCGCGCAGGTCGGGCAGCGCGAAGGTCGACTGACCATCGCCGCCATAGGTCGTGCCGATCAGGTTGAAGAGCGTATCGTTCTCCGAGATCGGCAGGATCTGGCCGGCGCAGAACGCCCAGCCCGCGGGCGCGAAGTTGCCTGCGAACATGCGGATTTCGCCGATATAGGGCTGTGCCATGTATTTCTCCCCGGCTGGACCAGTTTCTGGACGCCGCCCGGCCAGGGCAGCGTATTGGTGAATGCAACGCAAAGCACTCGCGCGAATAGGGCGAAGCCGGGCCAGTCAAGGCCAAATCACGATCCGAATTGACTGAACGACCCCAACGCCTTTTAGCGCACACACCAAGAACGAACGTTACGCTCTTAACCAATCGACAATTCGGAGTCAATCCGCAGAACGTGACGGATGCATAAATTCTGCGCTGCACCGCACATCGTCCGCATGCGGAAATAAAATCCGTGACATGGCCGCGCGCGGAGACTGCACGGCAATCGATCTGCACGCGCGAGGATTCGCCGTCGAGTTTCCGCCGAGTAACGAACGTGACAATTTCTGGACGATTGCTGCGCGAATATTGACGCTTGTCGGGACGCCGCGCGCCCCGCCCCCACGCGGTCTTGGCCGCGGAACAGAGCATTGGGTTGTGTTTTCCCGTGCCGCGGCGCGAACGCAAACAATCGCGGGTTGAAGGCCCGCCGGCAAGCGGGGGCGAATTCAGCGCGCGAAGTGATCGGCGACGATGCGGGCCACCGCCATCGTCACTTTCTTGCCCGTCGGGATGTCGAGGAATTCGTTGGGGCCGTGGGCGTTGGAGTGCGGGCCGAGCACGCCGGTGACGACGAACTGCGTGCCGGGGAATTTCGCGCCCAGCATGCCCATGAAGGGGATGCTTCCGCCTTCGCCCATATAAGCGGGTGCGGCGCCGAACGCGTCCTGCGACGCCGCGGCGACGGATTTCTCCAGCCACGGCGCCAGCTTCGGCGCGTCCCAGCCGCCCTGTCCGGCTTCGGCCTCGAATTTCACCTCCGCGCCGTAGGGCGGATCGGCTTCGAGCGTCGCCTTGATCCGGGCCGTCGCCTTGTCGGCGTCGAGTGTCGGCGGCAGGCGGAACGAGAGCTTCGCGGTGGAGTAGGGCAGAAGCACGTTGCCGGCGTTGACCGGCTCGGGATAGCCCGCCATGCCCGTCACCGCCAGCGCCGGCCGCCAGGTGCGGTTCAGCACCAGTTCGGCCAGATCGTCGGACATCGGCCGCGTCGTGCCGGCGAACGGCATCTTGGAATAGACGGCGTCGCCCAGCACCTTGGCCGCCGCCTTCGCCTGCGCGATGCGTTGGGCCGGCACCTGCACGAAGAGGTCGGGCAGCCTGATCTCGCCGGAAGTCTCGTCCTCCACCCGCGTCAGCGCCGCGCGCAGGATGCGGAACGACGAGGGCACGATGCCGGAGGCGTCGCCCGAATGCACGCCCTCGGTCAGCACGCGCACCGTGAGATTGCCCATGGCGATGCCGCGCAGGCTGGTCGTCAGCCACAGCCGGTCGTAATCGCCGCAGCCGGAATCGAGGCAGACCACCAGCGACACCTCGCCGATGCGTCGGGCGAGATGATCGACGTAATAGGGCAGGTCGGGGCTGCCGGATTCCTCGCAGGCCTCGATGAGGATCACGCAGCGCGCGTGCGGCGCCTGGCGGTCCTTGAGCGCGAGCAGCGCGGAGATCGCGGCGAAGATGGCATAGCCGTCGTCGGCGGCGCCGCGGCCGTAGAGCCGGTCGCCCTTGCGCACCGGCGTCCACGGCCCGAGCCCTTCGTCCCAGCCCACCATCTCGGGCTGCTTGTCGAGATGGCCGTAAAGCAGGACGGTGTCGTCGTTCTGCCCGGGGATCTCGATGAAGATCAGCGGCGTGCGCCCGGGAAGCTGGACGACCTCCAGCGTGGCGCCGGGGAAAGCGGCCAGCCGCTCCTTCGCCCAGCCGCCGAGCAGCTTCACCGCCTCGGCCATGTAGCCGTGCTTTTCCCAATCGGCGTCGAAATGAGGGCTCTTGTTGGGGATGCGGATGTAGTCGGTGATGGTGGGGATGACGGAATCGTCCCAGATCCCGTCGACGAAGGCCTTGAGCTTCTGCGTGTCCATCATTGTCCCGTTTGCGGGGCGCGGAAGATGCGCCCGTCCTTCATCACGAATTGCACGTCCGCCAGCGCCGCGATGTCTCGCACGGGATCGCCGGCAACCGCAATCAGGTCCGCGAGGAATCCGGGGCTCACGGCGCCGAGTTCCGTCTCGCGGCGGATGATCCGCGCGTTGACAGTGGTCGCCGCCCGGAGCGCTTCCAGGGGCGTCATCCCCAGCTTCACCATCCAGCCGAGCTCGCGATGGTTCTCGCCATGCGGGAACGGCCCCACGTCGCTGCCGCAGCCGATCGTCACGCCTTCCGCCCGCGCATGGGCAAAGCCCCGCGCCGCTTCCGTCATGCGTTCGCTGGGCGCGCCGCCGCGGACGTGGCCCAGGAAATATTCGCTGATCGCCTCGACGACGGTCAGCGTCGGCAGCAGCGGGATGTTCTTCTTCGCCATCAGCGCGAAGGTGGCGCGGGTGCCGCCGAAGCCGTGCTCGATGGTGTCGACGCCGGCATTGGCCGCACGCATCATGCCGGTGTCGTGCGCCGCATGCGCCGCCACCGGGCGGCCCAGCGTGTGCGCCGTCTCGACCAGCACGTCGAGCTCGTCCTGCGAGAAGGTCGGCCGGATCTCGCCGGTGTCGCCGACGCGGTAATCGGCATAGACCTTGATCCAGTCCGCGCCGTGCGCGACCTGGTGGCGCACCGCCCGGGCGATCTCCGCCGCGCCGCTCGCCTCCTCCGCGCCGATATGCAGGCAGCAATCAGGGCGGAATTTGTGGCGCGCCGGCACATAGCAATGCGTGGCGACGATGGCGCGCGTGGCGGCCAGCACGCGCGGGCCTTCGATGCGGCCTGCCTCGATGGCGCGCTTCAGGTCGACGTCGGCGAAGCCCGCGCCTTCGGTGCCGAGATCGCGCAGCAGCGTGAAGCCCGCCCGCAGCGTGTCGCGCGCATGCCCCACCGCGCGCAGCACGCGGGAGGCCTCGCTCTCCTTCAGGATCTGATCGTCCGACGGCGTTTCGTTGTAGGGATGCAGCAGCAGGTGGGAATGCAGGTCCATCAGCCCGGGCAGGAGCGTCAGGCCGGGCAGCTCGATGGTCTCGGCCTGCGCCGCCTCGACCTTGGGACCCGCCGCGGCGATGCGGTTGGCCTCGACCAGGACGCGCCAACCCTCCTGCGGCCGGTCGTGGCCTTCGGTCCAGACGGATTTCGGCCTGAGCAGGATCGGGCGCTGGGCGGGCATCGGCGCGGTTTAGCCCCCTATCCGGTCCAGCACAATTCCATCCGAAGGCGGGGTTCGTCCGCACGAAACGTGCGGCTATCGCGTCCCCGAGGGCGGCGAAATTTTGTTGCTTGACGGGCTTTCCGGGAAGCGGATATCTCGCCCGGCCCTGTCGTCAGTATAACAAGCCAGCAAGGGCGCCCAGGACAACATGAAGAACCGCAAGCCGCTTTCGCTGCGCGTGCCCGAGCCCAAGCACCGGCCCGGCGACAAGCCCGATTTCTCGGGCATCGAAATCCCCGAAGCCGGCGCGCTGCCGCGCCCGGACATCACCGTGCATCCGCGCGACACCGCGGAGCTCGCCAATTCGATGATCCGGGTGCTGGACATGAAGGGCAAGGCGCATGGCCCGTGGAATCCCAAGCTCGATCCCGAGACGCTGCGCCGCGCGCTCAAGACCATGCTGCTCACGCGCGCCTTCGACGACCGCATGTTCCGCGCCCAGCGCCAGGGCAAGACCTCGTTCTACATGAAGTGCACCGGCGAGGAGGCCATCGCGATCGCCGCCGCCAATGTGCTCGACCGCGAGGACATGTGCTTCCCGAGCTACCGCCAGCAGGGGCTGCTCATCGCGCGCGGCTATCCCATCGTCGACATGATGAACCAGATCTATTCCAACGAGAAGGATCCGGTGAAGGGCCGCCAGCTGCCCATCATGTATTCGAGCAAGGCGCACGGCTTCTTCACAATCTCCGGCAATCTCGGCACCCAGTTCCCACAGGCGGTGGGCTGGGCGATGGCGTCGGCCTACAAGGGCGACGACCGCATCGCCGCGTCCTGGGTCGGCGACGGCACCACCGCGGAAGGCGATTTCCACTACGCCTGCACCTTCGCCTCGGTCTATCGCGCGCCGGTGATCCTCAACATCGTCAACAATCAATGGGCGATCTCGAGCTTCGCGGGCATCGCCGGCGGCGATGAGGCCACCTTCGCCTCGCGCGGCCTGGGCTACGGATTGCCGAGCCTGCGGGTGGACGGCAACGATTTCCTCGCCGTCCATGCCGTGACGCAATGGGCGGCGGAGCGGGCGCGCAACAATCTCGGTGCCACGCTGATCGAGCATTTCACCTATCGCGTGGAATCGCATTCCACCTCCGACGATCCCACGCGTTACCGCCCGACGGACGAGGGCAAGGCGTGGCCCCTGGGCGATCCCATCGAGCGCCTCAAGCAGCATCTGATCGTGTTGGGCGAATGGGACGAGAGGAGGCACGAAGAGGCGCACAAGGACGCCGTCGAGCAGGTGCGCGCCGCCAACAAGGAGGCCGAAAGCCACGGCACGCTGGGCCAGAACAAGATCCCCAGTGCCGCCACCATGTTCGAGGATGTCTACAAGCAGACGCCGGAGCATCTCAGGAAACAGCGCCAGGAAGTGGGAGTCTGACCATGCCCACCATGAACATGATCCAGGCGCTCAACTCCGCCCTCGACACGATGATGACCAAGGACCCCAACGTGCTCTCCTTCGGCGAGGATGCGGGCTATTTCGGCGGCGTCTTCCGCGTCACCGACGGGCTGCAGAACAAGCACGGGCTCACCCGCTCCTTCGACGCGCCGATCTCCGAAGGCGGCCTCGTCGCCGCGGCGATCGGCATGGGCGCCTACGGCCTGCGGCCCGTGGTCGAGATCCAGTTCGCGGACTACATCTATCCCGGCTACGACCAGATCGTGTCGGAGGCCGCGCGCATCCGCTACCGCAGCGCCGGCGATTTCACCGTGCCGATCACCATCCGCACGCCTTACGGCGGCGGCATCTTCGGCGGCCAGACCCACAGCCAGAGCCCGGAGGCCCTGTTCGCCCATGTCGCCGGCATCAAGACGGTGATCCCGTCCTCGCCCTACGACGCCAAGGGCCTGCTGATCTCCGCCATCGAGGACGACGATCCCGTGATCTTCCTGGAGCCCAAGCGCATCTACAACGGCCCGTTCAGCGGCCATCACGACCAGCCGGTGCAGCCCTGGTCGAAATTCCCCGAAAGCGAGGTGCCCGCGGGCCACTACAATATCCCCCTCGGCAAGGCCGCGGTGGTGCGCGCGGGCGCCGACATCACGCTCATCGCCTACGGCACCATGGTCCATGTCTGCAAGGCGGCCTGCGAAGACACCAGCATCGACGGCGAGGTGATCGACATCCGCTCGCTGGTGCCGCTCGACATCGACACCATCGTCAAGTCCGTCGAGAAGACCGGCCGCTGCGTGGTCGTGCATGAGGCGACGCGCACGGCGGGCTTCGGCGCGGAATTGTCCGCCCAGGTGCAGGAGCATTGCTTCTGGCACCTCGAAGCGCCCATCGAACGCGTCACCGGCTGGGACACGCCCTATCCGCACGCCTTCGAGTGGCAGTACTTCCCGGGGCCCGCGCGCGTGGGCGAGGCGATGCGCCGGGCGATGGGGAAGTGACATGGGACGCTACGTCTTCAAGCTGCCCGACGTGGGCGAAGGCACCGCCGAGGCCGAGATCGTCGCCTGGCACGTCAAGGTCGGCCAGCAGATCGACGAGGATTCGAACCTCGTCGACGTGATGACCGACAAGGCGACGGTGGAGATGACCTCGCCGGTCTCCGGCAAGGTCCTGGCGCTCCACGGCGAACCCGGCCAGATGGCCGCCGTCGGCTCCGCTCTGGTCGAGCTGGAAGTCGAGGGCGCCGGGAACGTGAAAGATTCCCTCGCCCCCGCAGGGGGAGAGGGCAAGGGTGAGGGGGTGGCGAAGCCCGCTCAACTCGCAAAAATCAAAGCTGAACCGCCGAAGCTCCCGACACCTGCGAAGGCGTCGCCACCCCCTCAATCCGACTCTCTCCCCCGGAAGGGGGGAGAGGGAGTTGCGGCCTTCGCGTCGCGCACCGCCGATGCGAAGCCGCTGGCGTCGCCGGCCGTGCGCCTGCGCGCGGAGGAGCTCGGCATCGCATTGCAGTTCGTGCCGGGAACGGGACCGGCCGGCCGCATCACCCACGAGGACCTCGACGCGTACATTGCGTCCGGCGGCAAGGCCCGGGCCACCACGCGCGCGTCCGGCTATGCGCCGCGCGAGGGCGTGGAGGAGGTCAAGGTCATCGGCCTGCGCCGCAGGATCGCGGAGTCGATGCAGAATTCCAAGCGCCGCATCCCCCACTTCGCCTATGTCGACGAGATCGACATGACGGAGCTGGAGTCGCTGCGCGCGCATCTCAACAAGACCCGCGCGGCCTCCCAGCCCAAGCTCAACGTCCTGCCGTTCCTGATGCGGGCGCTGGTCAAGGTGCTGCCCGCCTATCCGCAGATCAACGCGAGGTTCGACGACGAGGCCGGCGTGGTCCACCGCCACCGCGCCGTCCATATCGGCATCGCCACCCAGACGGCCAACGGCCTCATCGTGCCGGTGGTCAAGCACGCCGAGGCGCGCGATATCTGGGACAGTGCGTCGGAAGTGGCGCGAATCTCCGCCGCCGCGCGCGAGAACAAGGCAGGCAAGGACGACCTCACCGGCTCGACCATCACCATCACCTCGCTGGGCGCGCTCGGCGGCGTGGCGACGACGCCGGTCATCAACTATCCGGAAGTGGCGATCATCGGCCCCAACGCGATCCTGGAGCGGCCGGTCGTGCGCGACGGCCAGATCGTCATCCGCAAGATGATGAACCTGTCCTCCTCCTTCGACCACCGCGTCGTCGATGGCTATGACGCCGCGGAGTTCATCCAGAAGATCAAGGCGCTGCTGGAGCACCCGGCGATGCTGTTCATGGAATGACCTCCTTCGTGTCATGGCCCGCGAATGCGGGCCACCCAGCTGGGTTTGTCGTGGATTTGAAGATGAAAGTATCTGATCAATGAATTCAGCACCTGTCGGGCATCACCTGGGTAGCCCGCATTCGCGGGCCATGACACCGGTGTTTGGTTCTGCTGGAGTCTCACATGTCTGAGACGATCAACACCAAAGTCCTCATCCTCGGCGGCGGGCCGGGGGGCTATGTGGCGGCGATCCGCTGCGGCCAGCTCGGGCTCGACACCACGCTGATCGAGGCCGGCCGCGTGGGGGGCACCTGCCTCATCCGGGGCTGCATCCCCTCCAAGGCGATCATCCATGTCGCCGAGGAGTTCGAGACCATGCGTCACGCGGGCGGGAAAGGCCGCCACGGCATCACGCTTGCGTCCGCGCCCAAGATGGACTTCGCCGAGACGGTGAGGTGGAAGGAAGGCATCGTCGACCGCCTCAACACCGGCGTGACCGGCCTGCTCAAGCGGGCCAAGGTGCGCGTGATCGCGGGCTGGGGCGAATTCACCGACGCCAAGACCTGCAGGATCGGCGACACGATCGTGACGGCCGAGCACGTCATCCTCGCCGCGGGCTCGGTCCCGGTCGAGCTGCCGTTCCTCAAATTCGGCGGCAACGTGATCTCCTCCACCGAGGCGCTGTCGCTTTCCGAATTGCCGAAGACGCTGGTGGTGGTGGGCGCCGGCTATATCGGGCTCGAGCTCGGCATCGCCTTCCGCAAGCTCGGCAGCGAGGTGACGGTGGTGGAGGCGCTGGACCGCATCCTGCCGCTCTACGACGCCCCGCTCACCGCCCCGGTCGCGCGCTGGCTCAAGGAGAACGGTGTCGCCGTCCATCTCGGCGCCCGGGCCAAGGGTCTGTCGCAGGACGGCAAGTCGCTCGTCGTGGAGACGAAGGACGGCGCGACGCAGGAATTCCCCGCCGGCAAGATCCTCGTCACCGTCGGCCGCAGACCTAACACCGAAGGCTGGGGCCTGGAGAAGATGGGCGTCGACATGGATGGCCGCTTCGTGAAGGTCGACGGCCAGTGCCGCACCGCGATGAAGAACGTCTGGGCCGTGGGCGATCTCGTGGGCGAGCCGATGCTGGAGCACAAGGCCGCCACCCAGGGCGAGATGGTGGCGGAGATCATCGCCGGCCATCGCAGGCATTTCGACCATCCGCCGGTCCCGGCCGTGTGCTTCACCGAGCCGGAGATCGTCAGCGCCGGGTTGCTGCCCACGGACGTGCCCAGGGACGTCGAAGCCATCACGGCGATCTTCCCCTTCGCCGCCAACGGCCGCGCGCTTTCGATGGATGCCGGCGACAATGGCGGCTTCGTGCGCGTGGTCGCCCGCAAGGACGATCACCGCATCCTCGGCATCCAGGCGGTGGGCGCGCATGTGAGCGAGCTGTCGGCGGAATTCAGCCTCGCGCTCGAGATGGGGGCGCTGCTGGAGGACATCGCCGGCACGATCCACGTCCACCCGACCCTGAGCGAGGCCTTCCACGAAAGCGCCCTGCGCGCGCTCGGCCACGCCATCCACATCTAGATGGCCGCGATCCAGCCGCGCGCCTTCATCCTCGCCGGCGGCGACGGCACGCGGCTGGCGCCGCTCGCGGCCAAGCAGTTCCTCGCGCTGACCGGGCCGCGCGCGCTGGTGCAGCAGACCTTCGACCGGCTTTCGCGCTATGCGCCGGTCACGGCGATCGCCCACCGCAACGATGCGGGCGCGCTCGCGGCCCAGCTTCCCGGCGCGGACGTGATGCTGGAGGAGGCGCGGCGCGGCACCGCGGCGGCGGCGCGGCTGGCGGCGGAGGCGCATGCCGGCCTGCTCCTGCTCGCGCCCAGCGATCACGTCATCGCGGACGAGGCGGCGTTCCATCGTGCAGTCGCGGCGGCGCTGCCGCTGGCGGAGGAGGGCCGCATCGTGCTGTTCGCCGTCGCGCCGGACGGTCCGGAAACCGGCTACGGCTACATCACGCCCGGCATCGGTAGCGCCGTCGCGCGCTTCGTCGAGAAGCCGGATACCGGCGCCGCGCGCGATCTCATCGCGGATGGCGCGTTGTGGAACAGCGGCATCTTCCTGTTCCGTGGCGACGTGCTTCTGAAGGAGATGGCGCGGCTGGGCGTGCGCGAAGGCTCGCTCGACCGCGCGGTGATGGAGAAGACGGATCGCGCCGCCGTCGTACCCTGCGACATGGGCTGGCGCGACATCGGCTCGTGGCCGTCGCTGTGGCGGCACACCCAGGCGCGCACCGATCTGTCTCCGGTCGTGCGTCCGTGGGGCCGCTACACCGGCTTCGCCCAAGGCCCCGGCTTCCAGCTCAAGGAGATCGTGGTCGACGCGCACGCGCGCATCTCGCTGCAGCGCCACAGCCGCCGCCGTGAGCACTGGATCGTCATGGCGGGCCGCGCGCGGGTGACCTGCGACGATCGCGTCTTCGATCTGGATGTGGGGGCCACCGCCGACATCCCGCTCGGCGCCCTGCACCGCCTCGAAAACCCCGGCACCGAACCGCTCCACATCCTCGAAGTCCAGTTCGGCGACTATCTCGGCGAGGACGACATCGAACGCTTCGCCGACGATTACGGGCGCGCGTGACACCGTCCTTCCCGCTCCCGCGGCGGGGAAGATCTAAAACAGCCGGTTGAACGCCCGCACTGCCGCGGCCGCGCCTTGCGGGCAGGCCCACACGCCGGACGACACCGCGAGGAAATCGGCGCCGGCTTCCACCAGCGCGGGCGCGTTCTCGACCGTGATGCCCCCGATGGCGACGACGGGCACGGTCATGGTCTCGGCCCACCATTGGAGCAGCGCGATATCCGCGCGGGTCCTTGCGTCCTTGGTCGCAGTCGGAAAAAACGCGCCGAAGGCGACGTAATCCGCGCCGGCCTCGCCCGCTTCGAAGGCGAGGTCGCGGGAATCGTGGCAGGTCACGCCCACGATGGCGTCCTTGCCCACGATCTCGCGCGCCTCGGCGTAGGGCAGGTCGTCCTGCCCGATATGGACGCCGTCGGCGCGCAGGATGCGCGCGAGGTCGGGCCGGTCGTTGACGAGGAACGCCACGTCCCGCGATTGCGCGATGGGCATCAGCGTTTCGCCCGCGCGGAGAATCTCGTTGTCGCTCGCCTCCTTGAGGCGCAGCTGCAGCGAGGCGACGTCGCCGGCATCGAGCGCACGCTTCAATTCCTCCGCGAACGCGTGCGTCTCGAAACGCGGCGGGGTGATGAGATAGAGGCGGCAGGACAAGGGGCCTACGATCTGGATTTGAGCAGCAGGACGGTCAGGAAGAATCTGCGTTCGCTGTCGGTGACAAAACTGAGCAGGTTCATTGCCGTCCGCGCTTTGGTGATGGCTGTCTTCGCTTCCGAAAGTGCGACCCGCTTATTTGGATCGTAGTCTGCCTCATGCCTGCTGTTTTGAAGTTGAACAAAAAGAGACGCGCAATTCCGAATCTGCGCGCTGCGATTTGCTTCAGATGAGATCTTTTTGCAAGAATCCGCCATGCGTCTGTGCTCGAAAGAGCGATACACAAGCGTGTGCCGCTCCGTCGACCGCTCGACCTGTCCCACCAAAAGATCGGAAGCTTCTGTCAGGAAGAAGTGAAAAAGCGCGTAGCAGGCAGAGGAAATCGCGCGCCGCAGCTTTGCCTGTCTCGGGGCGCCACGATCCGGTTGGGCTGATAGCTCCACCGCTACATCAAGAAGTTGGGACGAATCTATCATTCCGCGGCAGAAAGCTGCTTCAATTCGTCTGTCGTGACGTAGTGCGTGTACGGAAAGCGGATGTCTCCGCTCGCGGCCAGGAGGTCCAGAATTTCCAAATTTATCCGGCCAAGCTTTTCACCCGACAAATTCAGCTTCTTGGAAGGCTTGAGTACGAATGTTATGCTCAGGCTGTGCTGATCGGAGGCGTCAATTTCGTCTTCGACATCGACGCGTTCTACCCGCTTCTCGCCCAGCTGCGAACGCCCGATCTGCAGCGCTCGCTCTCTCACAAGCTCGATCGGCAGTGTGTCCATATCTAATGGTACCTAGCACTGGTTCTTTTGCCAAGAACTTGGCTCACGCCGCCTTCTCCATGTCCTTCTTCCACTGGCCGGTGGAGGCCAGCCCGTTCATCCTGGCGCGGTGGGCGAAAGCGGCTTGCGCGGCGGCGACGTTGCCGGCCTTGCCGCTCCACGCCTTCTGGGGCGCGGCCTGCAGCGCGCGGCCGTAGGAGAAGGTGAGCGCCCAGGGCAGAGCGGGGTGCGCGGCATTCATGGCGTTCAGATGGGCGGTCGCTTCCTCGTCGGATTGTCCGCCGGAGAGGAAGGCGATGCCCGGCACCGCGGAGGGCACGCAGCGCTTGAGGATCTTCACCGTGCGGTCGGCCACCTCCTCCACGCCGGCGCGTTCCTTCGCCTTCATGCCGGAGATCACCATGTTGGGCTTCAGCACCATGCCTTCCAGCGCGACGTTGGCGTAGTAGAGCTGCTGGAACACGTCCTTCAGCACCCACTCGGTCACCGCCTCGCAGGCGTCGATGGAATTGTCGCCGTCCATCAGCACTTCGGGCTCCACGATGGGAACGATGCCGTTCTCCTGGCAGAGCGCGGCGTAGCGGGCGAGCGCGTGCGCGTTGGCGTTGATGGCGTTGTAGCTCGGCCGGCCTTCGGTGGGATCGTAGGTCGCCCGCCATTTGGCGAAGCGCGCGCCGAGCTGGCGATACTCGACCAACCGCTCGCGCAGGCCGTCGAGCCCTTCGGTGACGGTGTCGCCCCTGCTGGCGGCGAGCGGCTTGGCGCCCTTGTCGACCTTGATGCCGGGCACGGCGCCCGCTTGCTCGATCAGGCGGATCAGCGGCGTGCCGTCCTTCGCCTTCTGGCGGATGGTCTCGTCGAACAGGATGACGCCGGAGACGTGCTTCATGCCCTCCCTGGCGCGGAACATCAGCTCGCGGTAGTCGCGGCGGTTCTCCTCGGTGTTCTCCACGCCGATCTTGTCGAAGCGCTTCTGGATGGTGCCGGTGGATTCATCCGCCGCCAGGATGCCCTTGCCGCGCTCGGTCATCATGCGGGCGATCCTGTTCAGCTCTTCGACGTTCATGGTGCTCTCCCGTATTTCCCCGCGTCCGTTCAGGCGGACTGTTTGCGCGAATGCGCGAGGGCTTCTACCCCCGGCAGTTCCTTGCCTTCAAGCCACTCCAGGAACGCCCCGCCGGCCGTGGACACATAGGTGAAATCGCCCGCCACGCCGGCATGGTTGAGCGCCGCCACGGTGTCGCCGCCGCCCGCCACGGAGAGGAGGTCCCCGGCCCTGGTGCGGGCCGCCACCAGCTTCGCCGCGGCGACCGTGCCGTGGTCGAAAGGCTCGGTCTCGAACGCGCCGAGCGGGCCGTTCCATACCACCGTGCGCGTGGCGTGCAGGCGCCGCGCGAGCTCGGCGACGGTCTTGTGGCCCACGTCCAGGATCATCTCGTCCTTGTGGACGGAGAAGATGTCGGCGGTGCGGTGGCGCGCGCGCGCCTTGAATTCATGCGCCACCACCACGTCCTCGGGCAGGATCAGCACCGTGTTGGTCTCGGTGGAGGCCGCCACGATGCCCTGCGCGGTCCTGAGGTGGTCCTCCTCGCAAAGCGACTTGCCGACCTCGCGGCCTTCCGCGGCGAGGAAGGTGTTGGCCATGGCGCCGCCGATGACGAGATAGTCCACCTTCTGCATCAGGTTCTCGATCAGCTCGATCTTAGTGGAGACCTTGGCGCCGCCGATCACGGCCATCACCGGACGCTCGGGATTGCCGAGCGCCCTGTCGAGGTGGTCGAGCTCCGCCTGCATGGAGCGCCCCGCCGCCGCGGGAAGCAGATAGGCGAGCCCCGAGGTCGTGGCGTGCGCGCGGTGGGCGGCGCTGAAGGCGTCGTTGACGAAGATGTCGCCGAGCTTCGCCACCTGCCTGGCGAACGCCTCGTCGTTCTTCTCCTCGCCCGCGTGGAAGCGCGTGTTCTCGAGCAGGAGCACCTCGCCGTCTTTCAGCCCGGCGACGGCGCTCTCGGCGACGGGACCGACGCAATCGTCGGCGAAGGCCACCGCGCGCCCCACGGCTTTGGACAGCGGCGCCGCCACCGGCTTCAGCGACATCGACGGCACGCGCTTGCCCTTGGGCCGCTCGAAATGGGAGAGCACGACGACCCTGGCGCCTTTTTCCGCGAGTTCGCGAATGGTCGGCGCCTGGCGGTCGATGCGCGAGGTGTCGGTGACGCGCCCGTCTTTCATCGGCACGTTGAGGTCGGCGCGCACCAGCACGCGTTTGCCCTTCACGTTCAAATCGTCAAGCGTGCGAAAATCGGCCATGCGCGCTCCCATTTGCCCTCCGCTTGCAGGAGGGCCGACAATTTTGCGAAGCCAAATTTCGGGGCCGGGCCGCCGCGATCTGAGAATGGCCCCACCCTGAAAAATCCTCGCGGATTTTCCGGCCCTCCCCCGAGGGGAGGGTCGATTCAGATGAGCTTGCCCATCGCGACCGCGGTGTCGGCCATGCGGTTGGAGAAGCCCCATTCGTTGTCGTACCAGCTCATGACGGAGACGAGGTTGCCCTCCATCACCTTGGTCTGGTCGAGCGCGAAGCTCGAGGAATGCGCATCGTGGTTGAAGTCGTGGCTGACCAGCTTGTCGTGCACGACCGCGAGGATGCCCTTGAGCGGGCCGTCGGTGGCCGCGGCGATCATCGCGTCGTTGACGTCCCTGGCCGTGGTCGCGCGTTTCGACACGATCTTGAGATCGACCAGCGACACGTTGGGCGTGGGCACGCGCACGGAGATGCCGTCGAGCTTGCCCTTCAGCTCGGGCATGACCAGACCCACCGCCTTGGCGGCGCCCGTCGAGGTCGGGATCATCGACAGCGCCGCGGCGCGGCCGCGATAGAGGTCCTTGTGCAGCTGGTCGAGCACCGGCTGGTCGTTGGTGTAGGAGTGGATGGTCGTCATCATGCCCTTCTCGATGCCGACCGTGTCGTGCAGCACCTTGGCGACGGGCACCAGGCAGTTGGTCGTGCACGAGGCGTTGGAGACGACGACGTGCTCCTTCGTCAGCGCCTGGTGGTTGACGCCGTAGACCACGGTGATGTCCGCGCCGTCGGCCGGCGCCGAGACCAGGACGCGCTTGGCGCCGGCGGCGAGGTGGGCGCTCGCCTTGTCCCTTGCGGTGAAGATGCCGGTGCATTCGAAGGCGATGTCGACGCCCAGGTCCCTGTGCGGCAGCTGCGCGGGGTCCTTGATCGCGGTGACCCTGATCTTGTGACCGTCGACCAGCATGTGCTCGCCGTCGATCCCGACCTCGCCGGGATAGCGGCCATGCACCGAATCGTAGCGCAGCAGATGCGCGTTGGTTTCGATGGGCCCCAGATCGTTGATGCCCACGACGACGATGTCCTTGCGCCTGGATTCGTGGATGGCGCGCAGCACCAGCCGCCCGATGCGCCCGAACCCGTTGATGGCGACACGCAGAGTCATTCCCTTACCCCTTCAATGCTTTCCTCGCCGCGTCGGCGGCCGCTTCGGCGGTGATGCCGAAATGGCTGTACAGATCCTTGTACGGCGCGCTGGCGCCGAAGCCGCTCATGCCGATGAATGCCCCGCGCGCGCCGATGTAGCGGTCCCAGCCGAGCCGGCCGGCCGCCTCGATGGCCACTCTTACCGTGCCCGGCCCCAGCATGGCGTCACGATATGTTTCGTCCTGTTGCTCGAACAGCTCCCAGCACGGCATGGAGACCACCCGCGCCGCGATGCCTTCGCCTCGCAGAATCTCCCGCGCCTTCAGCGCGATCTCCACTTCCGAGCCGGTGGCGAGGATACTCACCTTCGCCCCGTCCGCGCCGGCGAGCTCGTATGCGCCCTTCGCGCATCTGTTCTGCGGGGTGTGCTCCGTCCTGAGCGTCGGCAGGTTCTGGCGGGTCAGGGCCAGAAGGCTCGGCCCGGTCCTGTGGTTGAGGGCAAGCTCCCAGCACTCCGCCGTCTCCACCGCGTCCGCCGGGCGGAACACCAGCAGGTTCGGCGTGGCGCGCAGGCCGGCGAGCTGGCCGATGGGCTGGTGGGTGGGCCCGTCCTCGCCGAGCCCGATGGAATCGTGCGTCATCACGTAGACGACATGGGCGCCGGTGAGCGCGCTGATGCGGATCGCGGGCTTGCAGTAGTCGGAGAAGATCAGGAACGTGCCGCCATAGGGGATCACCCCGCCATGCAGCGCCATGCCGTTCATGGCCGCGGCCATGCCGTGCTCGCGGATGCCGTAATGGATGTAGCGGCCGGAGAAATCCTCCGGCGTGATGTTCGCCGTCTCCTTCGTCTTGGTGTTGTTGGAGCCGGTGAGGTCGGCGGAGCCGCCCACGGTCCACGGCACCACCGTGTTGATCACCTCCAGCGCCGCCTCGGAGGCCTTGCGCGTCGCCATGGGCTTCTCGGCCGACATCCTCTTCTTGTGCGCGGCGATCGCCTCGCCGAACGACGGGGGGATCTCCGTCTTCAGCGCGGATTCGAAATCCCTGTTCGCGGCCTTTGCGCGGCGGGCTTCCCATGCGTCGCGCGCCGCCTTCCCGCGCGCGCCGATCCCGCGCCAGGCGGAGAGGATGTCGTCCGGAATCTCGAACGGGCCATAGGGCCAGTCGAGGTTCCGGCGCGCGCCGGCGATCTCCTCCTCGCCCAGCGCCTCGCCATGCGCCTTGGCCGTGCCGGCCTTCTTGGGCGCGCCGTAACCGATGATGGTGTGGCACATGACCAGCACCGGCCGGTCGCTCTCCTGCGCGGCCACGAGCGCGCGCGAGACTTCGTCGCCGTTCAGCCCGTCGCATTCGTGCACCGCCCAGCCCGCCGCCTCGAAGCGCTTGCGCGCGTCGGTCGAATCCGCGAGCGAGGTCGGCCCGTCGATGGAGATGTTGTTGTCGTCGTAAAGCACGATCAGGTTCTTGAGCCTGAGATGCCCGGCGATGGAGATGGCCTCGTGGCTGATGCCCTCCATCAGGTCGCCGTCGCTGGCGATGACCCAGGTGCGATGCCGCACCAGATCGTCGCCGAAGCGCGCGTTCAGATGCCGCTCCGCGATGGCCATGCCCACGGCGGTGGCGATGCCCTGGCCGAGCGGGCCGGTCGTCGTCTCGATGCCGGGCACGTGCCAGTACTCGGGATGGCCGGCGCAGGGGCTGCCGAGCTTGCGGAAGTTCCTGATGTCCTGGAGCGTGATCCCCGGATAGCCGGTCAGATAAAGCAGTGCATAAAGCAGCATCGAGCCGTGGCCGGCGGAGAGCACGAAGCGGTCGCGGTCGGGCCATTTGGGATCGGCGGGATCGTATTTCAGGAATTTCGCGAACAGCACCGTGGCGGCGTCCGCCATACCCATGGGAAGGCCGGGATGGCCCGAATTTGCGGCCTGAACCGCATCCATCGCGAGCGCGCGGATGGCGTTGGCGAGGCGGCGAATGTCGGGCGTGGGCGAAGCCGTGTTCATGCGATGTTCGGCCTTTCCGGCGGAGTGTTGGGCCTTAGCGAGCGCGGGGGCTCAGCGTCAAGTGTAGCAACGCGCGGCGTTGACCCGATTTCCGTGCAAAGCCTATGGTCCGCAGCGATTTGTCGCCGGGATTCGCGCGAAATGACTGTGCTCGACGAAACCGCCGCCCACCTCCGTGCCGCGCTGGATGCGCTCGAATCGGCCGCCGTGCCGCTCCTGGAAGCGCGCGCCGAAGCCGAAAAGGGCCGCGCCGAGATCGCCCGCCTCGGCGCCGAGCGCGAACGGCTTCTCGCGCGCATCGCCGATCTGGAGGAGGAGACGCGTGCGCTCGCCGGCCTCACCGACGACGTCGAAACCCGCCTCGACGGCGCCATCGTGGAAATCCGCCAGGCCCTGGCGCGGTGAACCGAATGAAGTGGGCGAATAGCGAGTGGCGAATGGCGAGTAGCAGAGCACGCCAGGAGCCTCGGGCGAGTTCCTTGCTATTCGCTATTCGCTACTCGCTACTCGCCAATTTCCGGAGAAACTGACATGCCCCTCGTCAACGTCATGGTCAATGGCCGCGCCTACACCATCGCCTGCGACGACGGCGAGGAGGAGCACCTGAAGGAGCTCGCCGCGCATGTGGACTCCAAGGTGCGCGAGCTGCTCGAGAGCGTGGGCCAGGTCGGCGACCAGCGCCTGCTCCTGATGGCGGCGGTTCTCATCACCGACGAATTCTTCGACGCCCGCGGCCGGCTCGAGGCGCATGCCAGGCGCGCCGCCGAGCTCGCCGGCGCCAACACCGAGCTGACGGCGAAACTCGCCGATTCCGAATCCTCCGCCACCCGCATCCTCGAGGACGCCTCGCACCGCATCGAAGCCCTGAAGGCGAAGTTGGCGGCGTAAAGCACGAATAACCCGCCCCTGGTGGGCGGGTCGAAAAACGCGGAGCGTTTTTCGGGGCGGGGGAGTGGTGCCGTGCTTTCGCCACCGCGCCCCCCACCCGAAAAATTCTCGCTTCTCTCGAATTTTTCGACCTCCCCGCAAGGGGGAGGTTAGACATTGCGCAGGACCGCTCGCAGTCCTACCTTGTCCCCCGGACGGTACTGCCCCGTGCGTCAGGAAAGCGATGCCCAGGGGCCTTAATGGTACTCACCGGGAGCTGTCCCTGGCCTGGACCGTGGTCCGGGCCACATGGCGCCCACCTGCACTTGCAGGCCCGTGAGGATCCGATTCCAACGGCGATGGCGGTCCCGTCCACCCGCTTCATCCGGAGCCGCCCGGACCGCGCGGTCGAATGGCGCCACTCAAAGGGCACGCGGGAGAATTGAAGGCACGACTCCGCCCGGAAGCCCGCGCCCGCCGCGCCGAACTGGCGCGCGCCTGCCCGGATTTCGCGCCGCGCATCGCGGAGTTTGCGGACCTGCTCGACGTTGCGCCGGGCGAGGTCGTCGCCGGCTATTGGCCGGTCCGGGATGAAGCCGATCCGCGGGCGCTGCTGGCCGCGCTGGACGCACCGCTCGCGCTGCCGCGCATCGAAGGAAGGGCGCTCTCGTTCCGGCGCTGGCGCGAGGGCGACGCGCTGGTCGACAACCGTCACGGCATCGCCGAGCCGCGCGCGGACGCCGAGCGTGTGACGCCGCATGTGCTGCTCGTGCCGCTGCTCGCCTTCGACGCGGCGGGTCATCGCCTGGGTTACGGCGGCGGCTACTACGACCGCGCGCTCGAGGCGCTGGGAACGAACGTGACGGCGATCGGCGTCGCCTATGCGGGGCAGGAAGGGCCCGCGCTGCCCCGCGAGGCGCACGACCGCCCGCTCGATGCAATCATCACCGAACGCGGCTTTCGCCGCTTCACCACACGCCGGGAATGAGACGGAAGCGAACGCGCCGCATATACTCTGCATACCCCGGCAGTTCGCGCGCCAGCGTGCGCTCCTCGAAGATGGCGCGGACGGAGACGCCGGCGACGAACACCGGCACGACGGCAAGCCCGATCCATGAGCCCAGAAGCAGCGGGATGCCGGCGAGATAGGGCACGGCGGCGGCATACATCGGATGGCGGATGACTGCGTAAGGGCCGGTGTCGATGACGCGCTGGCCGCGCTCGGCCTGGATGCGCACCACCGGGGCGGCGAAACTGTTGTGGCGGAATACGACCGTGGTGGCGGCGAAGCCCAGCGCCATCAGCCCGGCGCCCAGGATATTCGCCCATGGCGGGACGTGCGAATACCGCCAGACCTTCGCGTCCAGCGCCATGACCACGAGCCAGGCGAACCACAGCGCCAGGAACGGGAACAGGAACAGCATGTCCCACGCCTTCTGGCCCTTCTGGAACACCTCCAGCCGCGAGGCGAGCAGCGCGGGGTCGCGGCGGATGAGCCAGGCGCCGAAGCCGAGGCCGCCGACGATGAAGATCGCCAGGAACGCCCAGGCCTGCGGCCACAGCCAGTCGCCCGCCGGCCACAACAGCGCCACGCCCATCAGCGCCATCCACGCCGCCGAGCGCACCACCATCGTCGCCGCGAGCCTGGAGGTCTCCATGGCCGCCTCCTTTGTGCTATGAGGCCCGAATGCGCATTCTCTTCATCGGCGACATTATTGGAAGGCCCGGCCGCGACGTGGTGGAGGCCGAGCTGCCCCGGCTGATCGGCGGGCTCAAGCTCGATTTCGTCGTCGCCAATGGCGAGAACGCGGCCGGCGGCTTCGGCCTCACGCGCGCCATCGCCAACGATTTCTTCGCGCTGGGCATCGATTGCATCACCACCGGCAACCACTGGACCGACCAGAAGGAGATCCTTTCCTTCATCGGCGAGGAGGATCGCATCCTGCGCCCCGCCAACCTGCCCAGGGGCACGCCCGGCAAGGGCGCCAATCTCTTCCAGGCGAAGAACGGCAGCCACGTGCTGGTGATCAATCCCATGGGCCGCGTCTTCATGGAGCCGCAGGACGACCCCTTCGCCGCGGTCGACGCCGAGCTCGAGGCCTGCCCGCTGGGCGAGGGCGCCGACGCCGTCGTGGTCGACATGCATGCCGAGGCCACCAGCGAGAAGATGGCCATGGGCCATTTCTGCGACGGCCGCGCGAGCCTGGTCGTCGGCTCGCATTCGCATGTGCCCACCGCGGACGCCCAGATCCTGCCCGGCGGCACCGCCTACCAGACCGACGCCGGCGCCTGCGCCGACTACGATTCCGTCATCGGCATGGACAAGTTCGAGCCCCTGCAGCGCTTCACGAAGAAGATCGCCTCGTCCCGCTACGCGCCCGCCACCGGCCCCGCCACGCTGTGCGCGGTGTTCGTGGAAACCGGCACGGGCGGACGGGCCGCCCGCATCGAGCCGGTGCGGGTGGGCGGACGCCTGAAGCCGGCGCAACCCCCGGGATAGCCGCCGCCGGATCGCGGCTTTTCGCGGCATTCGTCCGCGCGGGAATGGAACCCGCGCGCCGCCGCGCGGGAACCCCGCCTTGCGCCGGCCGTTCTTCAGCAAAGGTTTGCAACGTGCGAGGTGTTCCATGCGCAATTCGTCCTTCCGGCTGGCCATGCTGGCCGGCGCCGCCGGGCTCTTCTTCGCCGCATCCGCGTCCGCCCAGGACGGAGATTACGGCCCGCCGCCGGGGCCCGAGAACGTGCCGGTGATCGCGCCGCATATCCGCGTCGAGCCCGGCCCGCTCAACGGCGCGCCGGAGAAGGTCTCCATGTCGGTGAACGTGCGCTACGACGATCTCGATCTGGCCACGCGCGACGGCGCCGACGAATTGCGCTGGCGCATCCGCGCCACCGCGCGCGATGTCTGCCGCAATCTCGCCGCGGCCTATCCCTTCTACGCGCTCAACGGCACCAACTGCTACAAGACCGCCCGCGACGACGCCATGGTCCGCGCCAACGAAGCCATCCAGAACGCCCGCGATGCGTATCGCTATCGCGCGTACTACGGATACGAGGATTGAGCGCGCGTCTTCCTCCCCGCGAAAGCGGCCACCCGGGCTGAAGCTGCCGTGGCCGTTCCCGCGGGGGGATGCGCCTATTTCCCCGCCGCCTGCCGCTGCCGGGCCAGCTCCGCCTCGAAGTCCTTCTCGCTCGCGGCCACGAAGGCCTGGAACTCCTCCGGATCGATGAACGGGTTCGGGCCACCCGGCCTGCGGCGGGCAAGCTTTTCCGCCGGATGGAACATGCCCGCGTGCGGCGCGAGGAACGTGTCGGCCTTCAGCGTCTTCAGCTTCGCGAAGCTGGCGCGGTAGTCGGCCACGATCGCGGGATAGGCCGTGTTGCCCACCAGCGGATTCCCCGCCACCGTCGTGCTGCAATAGAACACCGCGGTGTGGCGCGCGCCGTTCTCGACGAAAGGCAGCGTCCAGGTGGTGCAGCCGGGCGTGTGTCCCGGCGTCAGATGCGCGACGAGCCGCGCGCCGCCGACGTCCACCGCCTCGCCGTCGCGCACGATGCGATCCACCTCGACCGGCGCGAAATGCACGCCGGCGCTCGGCCCCCACGTGATGTTGCCGCGCTCCAGGATCGGCGTGTCGCCGGCGCTGGCGTCGAAGCGCGCGCCGCTGTCGCGCTTCAGTTGCGCGATGCCGCCGGCATGATCGAAATGGGCGTGGCTGTTGAGGATCAGCCTCACCTCCCGGATGTCGAAGCCCAGCGTCCGGATGTTGGCCTCGATCTGCGGCACGGTGGATTGCATCCCCCCATCGATCAGCACCTCGCCCCCGGGCGTCGCGATCAGGTAGACGCCGAGCTCCGCGGTGCCCACGTAGTAGATCGGCCCGGCGACATGGAACGGCGCCATGGGCCTGTCCCAGGCCGCCACGTCGAAAGCCGGGGCCGCGCCGGCAGCGGCCGTCCACAGCAGCGCCAGCCCGAACGCGGCCATTCCTCGCATCGTCCCACGCATCGTCGTTCCCCCGCGATCACACGGCACCGGCCGTGGGCGTCTGATTAGGCGGGGATTGTGCCGCAATTGGGGCTTTCCGGGCCGGCGTCCAGCCTTGCACGAAACAGGGACCCAGCCGGCAAATCCGCAAAGGAGAGATCGAAGTCATGACGGACAACAAAAGCGATCGCGGCGCCGCCGACCGGGAGCGCATCAACATCCACGAATCGTACGAGGTCGAATACTGGACCAGGCACTTCGGCGTCACCAGGGAAAAGCTCATCGAGGCCGTGAAGGCCGTGGGCGTGATGGCCAAAGACGTGAAGGCCTATCTCGGCAAGTAGCTACGGCACCTTCTGGATGAGCGGCGTGGGCACCGCCGGATTGAAGAAGGCGTCGAGCGCGCCGTCCTGCGAGATGTAGGAGATCGTGCCGCGCAGCCGGCCGCCCGCCGTGATGTCGATGTTGTGGCTCCATTGCAGGTTCTGCGCGACGGCGGCGGGGCCGGAATCGACGACGAAGAACTCGCCGATGGGCCCATAGAGCGAATTGGTGTCCATGCTCAGCTGATCGCCGGGCGGGAATTCGAAGCCGTCGTAATCGCCCGTGAAGCCCGCGAACCCCGCGGGCAGGCTCTGCGGCAGCACCGGCACCACCATGGGCGGCATGCCGGAGACCAGGATGTTGAAGCGCCCGGGCGTGACGATCCTGGTCCACACCAGGTTGATGTAGACCGTCACTTCGTCCAGCGTGCTCGAGATCTGCCGCACCACGGCATAGGACTGCTGCTTCTGGTAGGTGACCGTCGGATGGTAGGGCACCTGCGAGGTGCCGCCGCCGGTCGTCTGCGCCCCGTCGAGCGAGAGATAGACGAGATAGGTCCCTGCCGCGCTGCCATTGTCCGCGCGCGCCGCGCCCGGCACAAGCGCCAGCAGGAAAAGCGCGCAGCAGATCGTGTGACGCATCGCGGCAAGCCCCCACAACGAAGGCACACGATATAACACGGTTCCGCCACGGGCCGAACGGCGCGTTTGCGCCCTCGCGGGGAACCGGCATGCGGGATGCGCCGTTTTCAGAGAGCGGCGGGGCGGCCAACCGAGGATCAGCTCTCGAGGATCAACTCTCGAAGATCAACCCCCAAGGATCAGCCCCATGCGCAATGCCCCGTCCCGCCCCGAACGTCGTTCTTCCCGCACGCTCGCCGCGAGCGCGCTCCTGCTCGCCGGTGCAAGCCTCTTCGCCGCGCCCGCGCTGGCGCAGGTCTATGGCTCGCCCAACGACGCGGGCAACTGGCCCGCGCCCGCCTACGAACGTGCGCCGGCGGTCTATGAGCCCGGCGGCGAACAGGTGATCGTCGCCGCGCCGCGCCGCCGCGAACGCAGCAGCGTCACCGGCGCGCCCATCGTCGATGTCGCCTGGCAGCGGGGCGTGCGTTTCGACGATCTCGATCTCACAACCGCGCAAGGCGCCCATGCCCTGCGCGAGCGCGTGCGCATCACCGCCCGCGAACTCTGCCGCCGCCTCGATGCCGCCTATCCCATCGGCGTCCCCGGTAGCCCGCCCTGCTACCGCACCGCCGTCGACGACGCCCTCGCCCAGGCCGACGCGGCCATCGCGGACGCGCGGGGGTATGGGGACTGAGCCGGCGCCCGGAGGGCCGGGCGGCCCCAGGGCGTCCCCCGTCCCCCGGCTGGTGCGTGGATATGCCTGTCCGTTGACAGGATGTTCTATCTGGAGTAGTATCCCGATGAACCATTTGGAGTTGAAACCTTGGCCGGCGTCACCGGGTGGGAAAGTGGGTCCAGACACCCCCTCCCCCCTCCGATTTCCACAAAACAAATAGAGGTAGCAGTCGGCGGCCGGGACACAGGATGTGCCGCGGCCGGCCGGCGGCGTGGCCGCGGCGCGCCCAAGGGGAACCGGAATGCCGTGACGCATGGGCTTTACACCGCCGCCGGCCGGGCGCGGCGGGCGGAAATCCGGGCGATGGTGGCGGCGAGCCATAACCTCGTCGTCCGGGCCGGGATGGTGATGAAGGCGCGCGAGGCGTTCCGCCGGCGCGACGCGCTGCGCGGCACGCGGGCCGGGCTTGAAAGGCTCAGGCGCGCGGGGCTAATTCACGCCCCGTTTTCCCGCCCGTCCTCCCGAAAGACACGCGCGCCATGGCCGGCCACAGTCAGTTCAAGAACATCATGCACCGCAAGGGGCGCGTCGATAAGGAGCGCTCCAAGCTGTTCTCCAAGCTCAGCCGCGAGATCACGGTCTCCGCCAGGCAGGGCCTGCCCGATCCCGACCACAATCCGCGCCTGCGCGCGGCGATCATCGCCGCCAAGCAGCAGTCGATGCCGAAGGACAACATCCAGCGCGCCATCGACAAGGCGACCGGCGGCGGCGGCGAGAACATCGAGGAGGTGCGCTACGAGGGCTACGGCCCGGGCGGCGTGGCCCTGATCGTGGAGACCCAGACCGACAACCGCAACCGCACCGGCGGCGACATCCGCTCCACCTTCGCCAAGTTCGGCGGCGCGCTGGGCGAGCCCAATTCGGTGACCTTCCTGTTCGACCGCGTGGGCGCGATCGTCTATCCGAAGGACAAGGGCTCCGACGACGCGATGCTCGAGGCCGCGATCGAGGTGGGCGCCGACGAATGCGTTTCCGGCGGGGACGGGCACGAATTCATCGCCGCGCTGGAGAATTACGGCGCGGTGCGCGACGCGCTGGAGGCCAGGCTCGGCCCGCCGCAATCGGCCAGGATCGAGTGGCGCGCCAAAACCACCAATCCGGTGAGCGACGAGACCGGCGAAACCCTGATTAAGCTCCTCGACACGCTGGACGACCACGACGACGTGCAGAACGTCTACGGCAATTACGAGCTGTCGGAGACGCTCCTCGCAAAGCTGGGCGGATAGAGTACAAAGGCGGAATGTCCGTTTCCGCGATTCGCATTTTGGGTCTCGATCCCGGCCTCGCCCGGATGGGCTGGGGGGTGATCGCAGTGTCGGGCTCGCGGCTGGAGCATGTGGCCCATGGCGTGCTGTCGAGCGATGCGAAGGCGTCGCTGGGCCTGAGGCTGATGGTGCTGCATCGCGCGCTCGCGGACGTGATCGCGGAGCTGGCGCCCGGCGCCATCGCGGTGGAGCAGGCCTTCGTGGCCAAGGATCCATCGGCGGCGCTGAAGCTCGGCCACGCGCGCGCGGTGGCGCTGCTGGCCGCGGCGCAGGCCGGGCTCGACATCGCGGAATACGCGCCCAACCAGATCAAGAAATGCGTGGTCGGCGCGGGCCACGCCGGGAAGGAGCAGATCCAGATGATGGTGCGCCGCCTGCTGCCGGCCGCGCGGGTGGAGCAGGCCGACGCCGCCGACGCGCTCGCCTGCGCCATCGCGCATGCGCACTACGCGACGACGCGGGCGAAGATACTGGCGGCCTTGGCATGATCGGCAAGCTGACCGGGCTCGTGGATTCCATCGCCGAGGATCACGCCATCATCGACGTCGGCGGGGTGGGCTATCTGGTCCACTGCCCGAGCTCGACGCTGTCGCGGCTCTCGGTCGGCACGAACGTGTCGCTGATGATCGAGACGAAGATGAGCGAGGAGGCGATCCGGCTCTACGGCTTCTTCGCCGCCGAGGAGCGCGAATGGTTCCGCCTGCTGCAGACCGTGCAGAATGTGGGCGCGCGGGTGGCGCTGAACGTGCTCTCCGCGCTCAGCGCGCGCGATCTGTCGCGCGCCGTCGCGCTGTCCGACAAGGCCGCCATCGGCCGCGCGCAGGGCGTCGGCCCCAAGCTCGCCACGCGCATCGTCACCGAGCTGAAGGACAAGGCGCCGTCGATGATGCTGCGCGGCGAGGGCGGCGAGGCGCTGCCCGCGGCGGTCGTGCCGCGCGGCCCGGAAGCGGATGCGGTGTCCGCGCTGGTCAAGCTCGGCTACTCCCAGGGCCAGGCCGCGGAAAGCGTCGCCCGCGCCGCCCGCGACGTGGGCGAGGCGGCGGCCGACATCCTCATCCGCGAAAGCTTGCGGGCGCTGGGGCGCTGACCTACGATCAGACTAGTCTGACTAGTCAGGAGAGATCTCATGGACGATAGATGGCCGGTGCAGGACGCCAAGGCGCGGTTCTCGGAGATGCTGCGCAAGGCCGATGTCGAGCCGCAGGTCATCACCCATCGGGGCGAGCCGCGTTACGAGATTCGCGCCATTCGGCCGAAGCGCAACGGGAAGAAGCCGGCGCCGCGCACTTTGGCCGATTGGTGGCTTTCGGCGCCGAAGGTTCCCGAATTCAAGCTTCCCCCGCGGCGCCGCGAGAAGCCGAGGAAGATTTTTTGATGCTTTTGCTCGATACCTGTGTGGTCTCGGAGGGGGTCAAGCCTGCGCCCGATCCCGCCGTGATACGCTGGATGAAGTTTCAGGATCCCATGCGGCTTTTCATAAGCGCCGTCACGCTGGGCGAACTGCACTTCGGCGCGGCGCAGGTTTCCAGTGCCGCGAAGCAGCGGGCGTTCGTGACTTGGGTCGGCGAGGTCGAGCAGCGCTTTGCCGACAGGATCGTGGTGTTGGACGACGTGGTGGCTCGCCAATGGGGCCATTTGCGCGCGGTCCATCCGGCGGCGCCCACAGCTGACGCGCAGATCGCGGCTACAGCGCTCGCTTATGGTTTTGTCTTCGCGACACGGAATGTGAAGCATTTCATGTTCGACGGATTGTCCGTCGTCAATCCCTGGGAACATTGATGCGGCCCAACCCCAAACCCGATACCGGCCGCCTCGTGGCGCCGCAGCGTTCGGAGGACGATTCGCTGGACTCCTCGCTGAGGCCACGGCGGCTCGGCGAGTTCGTGGGGCAGGCGCAGGCGCGGGAGAACCTCTCGATCTTCATCGAGGCGGCGAAGGCCCGCCAGGAGGCGCTGGACCATGTGCTGTTCTCCGGCCCGCCGGGGCTCGGCAAGACGACGCTGGCGCAGATCGTGGCGCGCGAGCTGGGCGTGAATTTCCGCTCGACCTCCGGGCCGGTCCTGGCCAAGGCGGGCGATCTCGCCGCGATCCTCACCAATCTCGAGCCGCGCGACGTGCTCTTCATCGACGAGATCCACCGCCTCAACCCGGCGGTGGAGGAGATCCTCTATCCGGCGATGGAGGATTACGAGCTCGATCTCGTCATCGGCGAAGGGCCATCCGCGCGCTCGGTGAAGATCACGCTGGCGCCGTTCACGCTTGTCGGCGCGACCACGCGCTCGGGCCTCATCACGACGCCGCTGCGCGACCGCTTCGGCATTCCCGTGCGGCTCAATTTCTATTCGGCGGAGGAGCTCGTCGCCATCGTGGAGCGCGGCGCGCGCGTGCTGGGGCTCGAGCTCACCGCTGACGGCGCGCGCGAGATCGCCGGGCGCGCCCGCGGCACGCCGCGCATCGCCGGAAGGCTCCTGAAGCGCGTGCGCGACTTCGCCCATGTCGGCAAGCATGGCCGCATCGACGCCGCGCTCGCCGACGCCGCGCTGACGCGGCTGGAAGTGGACAAGCGCGGGCTCGACGCCTTCGATCGCCGCTACCTGGCGCTCATCGCCGGGAGCTATTCCGGCGGGCCGGTCGGCATCGAGACCATCGCCGCCGCGCTGGGCGAGGCACGCGACGCCATCGAGGAGATCGTGGAGCCGTTCCTGCTCCAGCAGGGCTTCGTGCAACGCACCCCGCGCGGGCGCATGCTGGCGGGCGCGGCCTACGCGCATCTGGGCCTGCCGGCGCCGGCGCGCGATCCGGCGCAGATCGGGCTCTTCAATGGAGAGGAACCATGAGCGGCGGATGGTCCCCGCGTCTGGTGGCCGGGGCGCTGGCCATCGGCGCCACGCTCGCCGTGTTCTGGATCTGGATGATCTTCGGCTCCAGGCTGATGCAGGCGATGAACGTGCCGTGGGCCGATTCCTCCAGGCCCGCGGCGCCGGCAAACAACGGGGAGATCACGGTCGACGTCCTGCCGCCGCCCAAGCCGTGCCCGCCGAAGGATGCGTCATGCAAGCCGCGATAGCGGGCCGCTTCGACGGCAGGACGCATATCCTGCCGGTGCGCATCTATTATGCGGACACCGATCTTTCCGGCGTCGTCTATCACGCCAACTATCTCGCCTACATGGAGCGCGGCCGCTCGGAATTCTTCCGCGCGGCGGGCATCGCGCGGTTGGCGCAGATGGAGGAGCCGGAACCCACGGCCTGGACCCTGCGCAGGGTGACGCTGGATTATCTGCGTCCCGCCCGGGTGGACGATCTTCTGGAGGTCCACACGCGGCTGACCGGCCTCACCGGCGCGCGCATGAACGCCGAGCAGGATGTTTATCTGGACGGCCAGATGCTTACGCGCGGCGCCATCGAGGCCTGCGTCATCACGCTGACCGGCAAGCCGCGGCGCATCCCGCAGGACGTGCGCGACAAGCTCGCGCCTTTCCTTTACGAAACAGTCACTTGAACGTTGCCGCCCAAATTCGGCCATGTTCGGATGGGCAACTCGCGGTTCGCCGGGAAGGATCAGGAAATGAGAATCAGCCGCGTAACGGCCGCACTTCTGTTGGTTTTCGCGCTCGCAGCGCCCGCCGCCGCCCAGCGCACGCCCGCCGCCGCGCCGGTGGGCCACAACAACGTCTCTTCCCAGGATCTCCAGGCGCCGTCCGCCGCGCCCACCACCGCGGTGGACGTCACGCAGACCGGCGGCAGCGCGACGCCCGCGGTGAGCGGAATCTCCATCGTCTCGCTGTTCGAGCGCGCGGACTGGATCGTCAAGGCGGTGTTCGTGCTGCTTCTGCTCGCCTCGATCTGGTCGTGGGTGATCATCGTCAACAAATGGCTGGCGCTGAGCACGCTGCGCCGCCGCGCGGACAGGTTCGAGAAGACCTTCTGGTCCGGCATGTCGCTGGACGAGCTCTACCAGCAATTCGCCCAGAAGACCGACAATCCGATGACGGCGGTGTTCAACGCGGCGCTGCGCGAATGGCGCCGCGCCTTCGACGGCGGCGTGCCCCGGGAGTCGCTGCTCGCCGGCGTCAAGGAGCGCATCGAGAAGGCGATGAACGTCACCATCCTGCGCGAGGTCACCGGCATCGAGAAGCAGCTCGGCTTCCTTGCCACGGTGGGCGCCACGGCGCCGTTCGTGGGCCTGTTCGGCACGGTGTGGGGGATCATGAATTCGTTCTCGGCCATCGCCGCGCGCCACGACACCACGCTGGCGGTGGTGGCGCCCGGCATCGCCGAGGCCCTGTTCGCCACCGCTATGGGCCTGCTCGCCGCCATCCCGGCGGTGATCTTCTACAACAAGTTCGTCAACGACATCTCGCGCTACACCGCGCGCGTCGAGGGCTTCGCCGACGAATTCTCCGCCATCCTGTCGCGCCAGCTCGACGAGAAGGCGCGCTGAGATGGTCGCCCACGTCAAGCGCGAGGGCGGCGGGCGGCGTGGGCGCATCAGGCCCATGGCCGAGATCAACGTCACGCCGTTCGTGGACGTGATGCTGGTGCTCCTGATCGTGTTCATGGTGACGGCGCCGCTGCTGACCGTGGGCGTGCCGGTCGACCTGCCCAAGACCAGGGCGCAGGCGCTGGGCCAGGACCGGGAGCCGCTTTCCGTCACCGTCCGCAGCGACGGGCGCATCTTTCTGCAGAACACGCCGGTGTCGGACGATGAATTGGTCGCGAAGCTCGAGGCCATCTCGGCCAACGGCTACGACCAGCGCATCTTCGTGCGCGGGGACCGGTCGGTGGATTACGGCCGGGTCATGGAAGTGATGGGCACGATCAGCGCCGCTGGGTTCACGCATATCGGACTGGTGACCGATGCCGCCAAGCATCGCGACCGCGAGAAGTAGGATCTCGCTCAAGAGCGGGGCGGGCGAGGCGCAGTCGCCCGCGGGCTGGATCGTGGCGATCCTGCTGCACGCCGCGCTGATCGCCGCGGCGTTCCTGAGCTTCGCCCACCGGCTCGACATCGTGGACCAGTCCACGCCGGTCGTGCCGGTCGACCTGGTCACGCTGGGCGCGAAGACCAACGTCATCCCGCAGCAGAAGCAGCAGAAGGCCCCGCCCAGGGAGCAGGATGTCGCCCCACAGCCGCAGCAGATCCAGCTGCCCACGCCGGCGCCGGCCCAGGCCGCGGAGCCCGCGCCACCCGACCTGAACAAGGCGCCGGCGAAGGCGCCGCCCGCGCCGTCGCCCGCCGCGCGGCCGCAGGCGCCGCAGCCGGACAAGGCGAAGGTGGAGGACCAGGGGTTCTCGGCGCTGCTCAACAAGCTCACCGCGCCGCCGGCGGCGCAGAAGAACGTGAAAGTCGGGTCACGAACCATTGCCGGAATCGGCCAGATGAACCAGATGACGGCCGATCTTCAGTCGCTGCTGCAGAGCGAGATCCGGGAATGCTGGAGCCCGCCCGTGGGCGCGCCGCATCCGGAGCGGCTGATCGTGAATTTCGAGTTATTTTTGAACAAGGACGGTTCGGTCGCACAGCCGCCACAATTGGCTGCAGACTCCCAGGCCGCAGCGGCGGGAGACCCCTACATGCGGGCGGCGGTGGATGCGGCCCGCAGAGCCATCTACACTTGCGCGCCCTACAAGCTGCCGGCGGATCGTTTCGAGCAGTGGCGCGATATCACCTTTACCTTCAATCCGGCCCAGATGGCGGGCGCGCAGTGAGCGGCGGAGACGGAACGATGAAGAGAATGGCACTCGCTATCGCGGCTTTCCTGGCGCTGGTCTCGCCCGCTTTCGCGCAGCTGCACGTCGACGTGACGCAGGGCAACATCCAGCCGCTGCCGATCGCCATTCCGGATTTCGGCGGCGATCCCTCCGGCGCGCAGATCGCCGGCGTGGTGCGCGCCGATCTCGACCGCTCCGGCCTGTTCAAGCCGCTCGATTCGAGGTCCTTCATCGACAAGATCACCGACATCAACGTGGCGCCCAACTTCGCCAACTGGCGGGTGATCAACGCCCAGGCGCTCGTCACCGGCGAGGTGGTCAGGCAGCCCGACGGCCGGCTTCGCGCCGACTTCCGGCTGTGGGACGTGTATGGCCAGAGCCAGATGCTGGGCCTGCAATATTTCACCACGCCGGAGAACTGGCGCCGTGTCGCGCACCTGATCTCCGACGCGATCTACAAGCGTGTCACCGGCGAGGAGGGCTATTTCGACACCCGCATCGTCTTCATCTCGGAATCGGGCCCCGCGCTCGCCCGCAAGAAGCGGCTCGCCATCATGGACGAGGACGGCGCCAACCCGCAGTTCCTCACCAACGGCTCCTACCTGGTGCTGACCCCGCGCTTCAATCCGACGGCGCAGATGATCGCCTACATGTCCTATGTCGGCGGCAAGCCGCGGGTCTATCTGTTCGACCTGGAGAGCGGCCGCCAGGAGATGCTGGGCAACTTCCCCAACATGACCTTCTCGCCGCGCTTCTCGCCCGACGGCAACAAGGTGATCATGAGCCTGGAGCAGGGCGGCAATTCCGACATCTACGTGATGGACCTGCGCACGCGCGGCGTGCAGCGGCTGACCACCGATCCGGGCATCGACACCTCGCCCAGCTTCTCGCCCGATGGAAGGCAGATCGCCTTCGAATCCGACCGCGGCGGCAGCCAGCAGATCTACGTGATGAACGCCGACGGCTCCAACCAGCATCGCATCTCCTTCAGCGGCGGGCGCAACGGCACGCCGGTCTGGAGCCCGCGCGGCGACCTGATCGCGTTCACCAAGCAGGATGGCGGCCGCTTCGACGTGGGCGTGATGCGCCCCGATGGCTCGGGCGAGCGGCTCATCACCGACGGCTGGGAGGATGAAGGTCCCACCTGGGCGCCCAATGGCCGCGTCCTGATGTTCACCCGCGACCTCGAAGGCGGGCGGGGCAGCCAGATCTGGTCGGTCGACGTGACGGGCCGCAACGAGCGCCGCGTCAATTCGCCCGGCAATGCGTCCGATCCGGCATGGTCGCCCTTGATCCAGTGAGGAGCGCTATCTAATGTTAAAGTTCCCTCGAAAATCCGGGGACTTTTCGGGACATCAGGCGTTACATCGGCGGTGCGCGCGCCGATCTTTTGTTTGGGCCCGGGCGCACGGACGGGTCCGGATTGGGAGTAGGGCTTCATGATGACTTTCTCGAACTGTCTGAGATTCGGCGCGGTTGCCTGCGTGATCGCGCTGGCCGCCTGCACGTCCAAGCCGCAGGCCACCAGCGAGGCGCCGCCGCCCGAGGCGATGAGCAACGCCGGCGGCAACCAGTCCAACGTCGTGCCGGGAAGCGCCGAGGATTTGCGCGTCAACGTCGGCGACACGGTGCATTTCGACTACAACGAGTACGCCGTCCGCGACGACGCCCGCACCACGCTGCAGCGCCAGGCCGCCTGGCTGCAGAAATACCCGGCGGTTCGTGTCACGATCGAAGGCCATTGCGACGAGCGCGGCACCCGCGAATACAACCTCGCGCTGGGCGCCCGGCGCGCCAACGCGGTGAAGGAATATCTCGTCAGCCTCGGTGTCTCCGCCGCCCGCGTCGACACCATCTCCTACGGCAAGGAGCGCCCGGTGTGCGCGGAGTCGACGGAGGATTGCTGGGCCCAGAACCGCCGCGGCGTGACCACGATCACCGCCGGCGCGTCGAGCTGAACCTGAAGCCGATGTAAGTTGCAAAGGGCGCCCGGCGGGCGCCCTTTCGCCTTCGCCGCGGGGGCACGCGAAGGGCGGTCACAACCGGTGTTCGGCATCCTGGTTCCGGTCATCTACGCGCTGGCGGCGGCCGGCATGGCGATGCTGCTGCTGCGCAACGTGTTCGACCGCAGTTGGGCGGTTGCGCTGATCTGCGGCGCGATGCTGTTCCTGGCGGTGGGTTCGGTGATCTTCGCCACCTTGCATGCGGGATATTGACGGGATGGAGCCGCGGGATTCCGCCGTGCCCCAATTTCGGCTAAGTATTTGGATTGGCTGAGGCAAAAGGATGATACCCATGCGCCCGCTCCTGCTTCTTCCCGCTCTTGCGCTCGCGTTGGCGGCCGGTTCCGCCGCCGCCGCGGACAATTCCGCGCTTGCCGCGCGGATCGACGGTGCCGGCGCCCGCGAGCAGGCGCTGGAAGCCCGGCTCGCGCGCGACATGGCCGTGCTCGACGGCCCCAAGGTCGCGGCCCTTTTCGGCGAAAGCGACGAGGAGAAGGCGGCGCGCGAGCAGCACGAGCAGAACCAGGACCAGGGCATCGCCACGCTCAACCAGCGCGTCGGCGATCTGGAGAGTTCGCTGACGCGGTTGACCGGACAGGTCGAACAGCTCGACCACCGCATCCAGGAGCTCAACCAGCGGCTCGACCGCATGAAGAAGGATTTCGACTACAAGCTCTGCACGCTCTCCGCCCAGCAGCTTGGCGCGCAGGAAGGCGGCGACAGCGGCCTGCCCTGCGGCGAGGGCGGCGGGCCGGGCACGCCGCAGGGCGGCAATTCCATCACCGGCGCCGTCCAGCCCACCCCGGCTCCGGGAGCGCCGGCGGATGCCGGCAACGGCGTTGTGAACGCGGCACCGCAGGCATTCGCCGGCGACCGCGATGCCAGCGCCCCGCCGCAGCATCTGGCGCCGGGGCCCAGCACGCTCGGCACGCTGCCGTCCAACACGCCGCTGCCGCTGCCGCCGCCGCCGGGCCAGGGCGACATGCCCGCGCCGGTGCCGGTCACCAAGCCCGAATTCGACAAGGCCATGAACATGCTCGCCCGGGCGCAATACGACCAGGCGCTGGCCGCCTTCCAGGCTTTCGTGGACAAGCATCCCGACGACACGCTGGCGCCCCAGGCGCTCTACTGGATCGGGGACATATATTTCGTGCAGAAGGACTATGTGAACGCGTCGCGCAGCCTGGCGCTGGGCATCAAGAAGTACCCCACCTCCGAGCGCGCGCCCGCATCGCTTTTGAAGCTTGCCGAGACCATGATCGCCATGGACCGCAAGAAGGATGGCTGTACCGCCCTTGCCGCGCTCCCGAGCCGATACCCCAAAGCCGACAAAGCCGTCACCGCGAAGGCGGCGAGCGAGCGCAAGGCCGTCTGCGGCCGTTGACGCGGGCTTCGACGCCGCGCTGTGGCCCGGCGCCGTGGCGCTCTCCGGCGGCGGCGACTCGCTGGCGCTGCTGCTGCTGCTGGCGGATTGGGCGCGCGCGCGAAAGCTCGCGCCGCCCATCGCGCTGATCGTCGATCACGGCCTGCGCGAAGGCTCCGCGCGCGACGCCCGCAAGGCCGCGCGCTGGGCGAAGGCCGCGGGCCTCGCCGCCCATGTATTGACCTGGAAGGGACTCAAGCCCGCGGCCGATGTCGAGGCCGCCGCGCGCATGGCGCGCTACCGGCTGCTGGGCGAATGGTGCGCCGGCCACGGTATCGGCTTTCTCTATGTCGCCCATACGCTCGAGGACCAGGCGGAAACCTTCCTGCTGCGGCTGGCGCGCGGCAGCGGGCTCGACGGGCTTTCCGCGATGCGCCCGGTCGCGCCGTTTCCGCTGGCGGGTTTCGAGGGCCTGAACGTCGTGCGTCCGTTGCTCGCCACGGAGCGGACGGCCCTGCGCGGCTATCTCGCCGCGCGGGACCAGGACTGGCTCGAGGATCCGATGAACGGCGATCCGCGCTATGCGCGCGTGCGGCTGCGCCGCGCGCTGCCGGCGCTTGCGGAACTCGGGCTGACGGCAGGCCGCGTCGCGGCCGCCGCCGGTCATCTGGCGCGCGCCCGCGAGGCGCTGGATGGCGAAGTGGAGGCGTGGTTAAGGATCGGCTGCAAAATGGGCGAGCGGCGCGTGCTCCTGGATGGGAATGGCTTCAGCGCCTTGCCGGAAGAGGTCGGCCTGCGCGTGCTGGCGCGGGTTCTTTCCCGGGTATCCGGCCGCCCGTACCGGCCGCGCTTCGAGCGCCTCCAGCGGCTCTATCGCGATCTGTCCGAAGGTCTGGGCCGGGCCCGCACCCTTCACGGCTGCCGCGTCGGGCCGGCGGCGCGCCGCGATGCCGCGTTCGGCCAGGGCACGGTCACAATCGAGCGAGAAGCCCGCCATGGCCGCGGCTGAGTGCGTATATTCCCCGGCGGAAACACCGGCGGTGTGACATTAACCGCGCCCCTTAAGGGGAAATGGACAAGCCGATTGCGGGGTTCCCGCAAATTTCTTAACGTTTTGATGGCTGGCAAGGCGCTATGAATGTTCCTATGTAAGGACGCATCTGCGCCTGCCTGAAAGGATGGCCGTGAACAATCTCCGCAACCTGTTCCTGTGGATCGCCATCGCGGTCCTGCTGGTGTTCCTGTTCAACATGTTCATCGGGGCCGGCAAGCAGCAGCCTTCCGACGAGATCAGCTACACCGCCTTCGTCCAGGAAGTGAACCAGGGGCAGGTCAAGTCCGTCACCATCACGGGCCTCGATATCACCGGCGAGACGGTCAAGAACACCGCGTTCAAGACCATGATGCCGCAGAACGACAACACGCTGACGCAGCTCTTGATCGGCCACAACGTCGACGTCCACGTCAAGCCCCAGCCGGATGCGAATTTCAGCCTGTTCTCGATCCTGCTGAGCTGGCTGCCGATGCTGCTCCTGGTGGGTCTGTGGATCTACTTCCTGCGCCAGATGCAGGCGGGCGGCGGCAAGGCCATGGGCTTCGGCAAGAGCCGCGCGAAACTCCTCACCGAGCGCACCGGCCGCATCACCTTCGAGGACGTGGCCGGTGTCGACGAAGCCAAGGAAGACCTGAAGGAGATCGTCGACTTCCTGAAGGACCCGCAGAAATTCCAGCGCCTGGGCGGGCGCATCCCCAAGGGCGTGCTGCTGGTGGGCCCGCCGGGCACCGGCAAGACGCTTCTGGCCCGCGCCATCGCCGGCGAGGCCAACGTTCCGTTCTTCACCATCTCGGGCTCCGACTTCGTGGAGATGTTCGTGGGCGTGGGCGCGAGCCGCGTGCGCGACATGTTCGAGCAGGCGAAGAAGAACGCGCCCTGCATCGTGTTCGTGGACGAGATCGACGCGGTCGGCCGCCATCGCGGCGCCGGCCTGGGCGGCGGCAACGACGAGCGCGAGCAGACGCTGAACCAGCTGCTGGTGGAGATGGACGGCTTCGAGGCCAACGAGGGCGTGATCCTCATCGCCGCCACCAACCGGCCCGATGTGCTCGATCCCGCGCTCCTGCGCCCCGGCCGCTTCGACCGCCAGATCGTGGTGCCCAACCCCGACCTCGCCGGGCGCGAGAAGATCCTGCGCGTGCACATGCGCAAGGTGCCGCTGGCGCAGGACGTCGATCCGCGCACCATCGCGCGCGGCACGCCGGGCTTTTCCGGCGCCGACCTCGCCAACCTCGTCAACGAGGCGGCGCTGCTCGCCGCCCGCCGCGGCAAGCGCGTCGTCACCATGTCCGAGCTGGAAGACGCCAAGGACAAGGTGATGATGGGCGCGGAGCGGCGCAGCCTCGCCATGAGCGAGGAAGAGAAGAAGCTGACGGCCTATCACGAGGGCGGCCATGCGCTGGTCGCGCTGAACGTGGCGGGCTCCGATCCGATCCACAAGGCCACGATCATCCCGCGCGGTCATGCGCTCGGCATGGTCATGCGCCTGCCGGAGCGCGACCAGGTCTCCATCGACCGCCAGAAGATCCTCGCCAACATCTGCGTCGCCTTCGGCGGCCGCGTCGCCGAGGAACTGATCTTCGGCTACGACCACGTCACGACCGGCGCCTCGTCCGACATCCAGCAGGCCACAAGGCTCGCCCGCAACATGGTCACGCGCTACGGCCTGTCCGACGAGCTCGGCCCCATCGAGTACGGCGAGAACCAGGAGGAAGTGTTCCTCGGCCATTCCGTGTCGCGCCAGCAGAACATCTCGGAGGCGACGGCCCAGAAGATCGACGCGGAAATCCGCCGGATCATCGACCAATGCTACGGCCGCGCCAAGGAGATCCTCACCGAGCGGATGAAGGATCTGCACGTCATCGCGCTTGGCCTGCTCGAATACGAGACGCTGACGGGCGACGAGCTCATCGCGCTGCTCAAGGGCATCCAGCCCGTGCGCAAGCCCTATGAGGAGCCCGAGCCCCAGCGCGGCCCGGGCCCCAGCGTGCCCGCCGCCGGCCGCCGCATCGGCCCCCCGGTGCCCGAGCCCCAGCCGCAGCCGGGCAGGTGACCCTTCGGGGCTCGCCTGGCTCGCACCTCAGGGCGCCGTGAGCCCCGTCGTCATGCTGAGGTGCGCCGCCAAGCAGCGCCTCGAAGCATGAAAATCTTCGGCATCCTCAACATCACTGAAGATTCCTTCTCCGACGGCGGGAAGTATCTGGCGCCGGGGGCGGCGCTGGCGCGGGCGCGCGAGCTCGTCGCCATGGGCGCAGACGTGCTCGACATCGGGGCCGCGTCGTCCAATCCGGAGTCGATGGGCGTGGCGCCGGAGGTGGAGATCGGCCGGCTGGCGCCGGTGGTGGCGGCGCTGCGGCAAGACGGCGTCCCTGTCTCCATCGACAGTTTCGCGCCGCAGGTCCAGCGCTGGGCACTGGACCAGGGCGTCGCCTACCTCAACGACATCCAGGGCTTTCCCGATGCGGCGCTTTACGCCGCGCTCGCGGCCGCGCCCTGCAAGCTCGTCGTCATGCACTCCGTGCAGGAGCGGGGGAGGGCGACGCGCATGCGCGTGCCCGCCGCGGAGATTTTCGACCGCATCCGCCGCTTCTTCGAGGTCCGCATCGCCGCGCTCACTGCCGCCGGCATCGCGCGCGAGCGGCTGATCCTCGATCCGGGCATGGGCTTCTTCCTGGGCAGCGATGCCGAGGCTTCCCTGACAACACTCAGGCGGCTCGGGGACCTCAAGAATTGTTTCGGTTTGCCGCTGCTGGTCTCGGTGTCGCGGAAATCCTTCGTGCGGGCGCTTTCCGGGCGGCCGCCGCAACGGGCCGGCGCGGCCTCGCTGGCGGCGGAAATCTTCGCGGTTTCGAAGGGCGCTGCGTACATCCGCACCCACGATCCGGAGGCGCTCAGGGACGCGTTCGCGGTCTGGAAGGCGCTGGACGGGCCGGCGCCGGCGGCGTAGAGCGTTTACCGGTCGAAGGATCGGGGGGCCCATTGGCCCGGCCTTTTCCGCTATGATGGCGCCCGCGAGCACAGGGACGCATGCCTACATGACCCGCAAGCTTTTCGGCACCGACGGTATCCGCGGGCGCGCCAATTCCTTCCCCATGACGCCGGAAATCGCCATGAAGGCGGGCATGGCGGCGGGGCGCATCTTCACCCGCGGCGACCACGTCCACCGCGTGGTGATCGGCAAGGACACGCGGCTCTCCGGCTACATGATCGAGAACGCGCTGGTCGCGGGGTTCACCGCGGTGGGGATGGACGTGTTCCAGTTCGGTCCGTTGCCCACGCCGGCCGTCGCCATGCTGACGCGCTCGCTGCGCGCCGACCTCGGCGTGATGATTTCCGCCTCGCACAACCAGTTCCACGACAACGGCATCAAGTTCTTCGGGCCCGACGGCTGCAAGCTGTCGGACGAGACCGAGGCCGAGATCGAAACGCTGATGAACGGCGGTCTGGAGGCGGGGCTCGCCGCGCCGGAGAAGATCGGCCGCGCCAAGCGCATCGACGACAGCCAGGCCCGCTACATCGAATTCGCCAAGCGCACCTTCCCCAGGAATCTGCGGCTGGACGGCATGCGCGTAGTGATCGATTGCGCCAACGGCGCGGCCTACAAGGTGGCGCCGGCGGTATTGTGGGAGCTGGGCGCGGAAGTCTTCTCCATCGGCGTGTCGCCAGACGGCTTCAACATCAATCTCGACTGCGGCTCGACCCAGCCGGCCGCCATGTCGGCCAAGGTGCGCGAGATGCGCGCGGATTTCGGCATCGCGCTCGACGGCGACGCCGACCGCGTGGTCATGGCGGATGAGCGCGGCCGCATCATCGATGGCGACCAGATCCTGGCGCTGATCGCGCGCTCCTGGTCGAAGTCCGGCGCGCTCAAGGGCGGCGGGATCGTGGGCACGGTGATGTCCAACGCAGGGCTAGACCGGTATCTCGGCACGCTCGGCCTCAAGCTGGTGCGCGCCGCGGTGGGCGACCGTTATGTCATCGAGAAGATGAACGAGGGGGGCATCAATGTCGGCGGCGAGCAATCCGGCCACATCGTGCTTTCCGATTTTTCCACCACCGGCGACGGGCTGATCGCCGCGCTCCAGGTGCTGGCGGTGCTGGCGCAGGACAACGCGCCCGCCAGCAAGGCCGCGCATCTCTTCGAGCCGCTGCCGCAGGTGCTGGAGAACGTGCGCTTCCGCGCCGGCGGCAGGCCGCTGGAAGACGCCAGGGTCAAGGCCCGCATCGACGCCGGCACCGCGCGCCTCAACGGCAAGGGCCGGGTGCTGGTGCGCAAATCCGGCACCGAGCCCGTCATCCGCGTGATGGCTGAGGGCGACAACGAGCGCGAGGTGCGCGAGGTGGTGCACGACATCGTCGCCGCCATCCAGGAGTCCGCGACGTGATCGCGGCCACGGCTTGAAGCGTCTCCTCGTCATTGCCGGATCGGATTCCGGCGGCGGCGCGGGCGCGCAGGCCGACATCAAGACGGCGTCCGCCTTCGGCGTCTATGCCATGACGGCCGTCACGTCCGTGACGGTGCAGGACACCCGCGGCGTGCGCGCCATCCATCCCGTGCCCGCCGAAATCGTCGCCGGGCAGATCGAAGCCTGCCTCGACGACATCGGCGCGGATGCGATCAAGATCGGGATGCTGGGCTCCGCCTCGATCGTCAAGGCCGTCGCCCGCGTGCTGGCGGAGAAGGCGCACGCGATCCCGGCCGTGCTCGATCCCGTCATGCTTTCGACCGGCGGCGCGAGGCTGTTGACGAACAAGGGCGTCGCCGCGCTGAAGGCGAAGCTGCTCCCGCTGGCGGCGCTCGTCACGCCCAACCTGCCGGAGGCGAAGGCGCTCACGGGCGAACGCGGCACCCGCCGTCCCGACGCCGAGCGCGCGGCCCGCAAGCTGATGGCGATGGGCGCGGGGGCGGCGCTCATCAAGGGCGGTCACGCCACGCGCGCCACGGTGGACGACGTGCTGGTGTGGCAGGGCGGGGTGGAGGTCTACGCCTTCCCCCGGCTCAGGACGCGCCACACCCACGGCACCGGCTGTACGCTCTCCACCGCCATCGCCTGCGGCCTGGCCCAGGGGCTGTCGCTGCCGCTCGCCACGGGCAAGGCGCGGGAATTCGTGCAGCACGCCATCGAGACCGCACCGGGTCTGGGCAAGGGCCACGGCCCGCTCAATCATTTCGCGGCGGCCAGCAAATGATCTGCTGCGCCGCAGAGGCTGCGCTTAAAGCTGCTTCTCGTCGAGCCGGCAGCTGAACGTCGCATCGAATATCGGTTGGGGCGCGCTCACGGTGAGTCGCAAGGTGGTTCGATCGAGAGACCAGACGATGCTGCCGTCGCTTCCCTCAGCCCAGCGGAGGGCATTCTCGCTCACGTTGAGAGCTTCGGGCTTTTGGAAGTTGCCGTCGATCACAACGATCCGCTTTGCGAGGTCGAACTGGAAGCGATATGTCTCAGACCAGCCGAGCATATCCCTCCGACCCGATTGTTTCATGCAGACAATTTTCGCGGAATCTGCGCTTGCGCTCGCCGGCAGTAGGAGCGTGACGGGAGCCAATCCTGCGAGAATCCAGGAGATCGACTTGCGCCTCGGCCGGGTCACGCGATCACCTTGTCCAGCCGGTTGCGGATGATCGCCTCCGCCTCCGCCACGATGCGCGCGACGAGCTCCTTGCAGGTCGGGATGTCGTGGATCAGGCCCTGCGTCTGGCCGGCGGACCAGATGCCGGCGTCCATCTCGCCCTTGTCGAGCACACCCGTGCCGCGGGCGCCGGCCACGAGATCCTTCACGTCCTCGAACCTGGCGCCGCCCTTCTTCTCGATGGCGACGACCTGGTCGCTGATGGCGTTCTTCGCCACGCGCGCGGTGTTGTGCATGGTGCGGAAGATGAGGTTGGTGCCGCGCTCGTCGTTCGCCACGATCTGCTTCTTCACGTTCTCATGGATGGGTGCTTCCACCGTCGCCATGAAACGCGTGCCCATGTTGACGCCGTCGCAGCCCAGCGCCAGCGCCGCCACCAGCCCGCGGGCGTCCGCCATGCCGCCGGAGGCGATGATCGGGATCGACAGCTTGTCGGCGGTGGCCGGGAAGAGGATAAGCCCGCCCACGTCGTCCTCGCCGGGGTGGCCCGCGCATTCCAGCCCGTCGATGGAAACGCAATCCACGCCGATGGCCTGCGCCTTCACGGCGTGGCGCACGCTGGTGCATTTGTGGATCACCTTCACGCCGGCTTCCTTGAAGCGCGGCAGATGCGGCTGCGGATTGTTGCCCGCCGTCTCCACGATCTTGACGCCGGATTCGATGATCGCCTCGCGGTACTCGTCGTAGGGGATCGGCGTGATCGAGGGCAGAATTGTCAGGTTCACGCCGAAGGGCTTGTTGGTCATCTCCTGGCAACGCTTGACCTCCTTGGCCAGCGCCTCGGGCGGGCCGGCGGAATGCGCGGTGATGAAGCCGAGCGCGCCGGCGTTGGCGACGGCGGCGACCAGGTCGGCGACGCCGACCCACATCATCCCGCCCTGGACGATCGGGTGCTCGACGCCGAAGGTGTCGGTGAACCTGGTTCTCAGCACGGATTTCGCTCCTTTGTCGGTCGGTCGCGTCAGACGACGGCGCGGCCGGTCCGCAGCCGCCGCCGCACGTCCCACAGGTAGATGTTCATCGGGAACTCGCGCACGGGGCGCGGGAGAAAGCGGTTCGTCACCGCGA
>DATJXR010000047.1:0-117742 GCA_035499995.1 Rhizomicrobium sp.
CGCCATGTGCGGCACGATGCCGAGCGTGCAGCCGAACGCGGCGACCACGCTGGCGCGGGAGCCGCGCGAGAGCCCCGCGGCCAGCGTGTAGAGCACGCCGGTGCCGGGGGAGACGACGACGATCAGGGTCGTGATCAGGAACTCGATGGTCATAGGTCGGCTCCGATGGCGTGTGTGATTGAAGAGAATCCGTCGCGCGCGAGCAGGGCGGCAAGCTCGTCCTTGATGCGCCGCACCAGAGGCGGGCCTTCGTAGACCAGCATCGAGTAGAGCTGGACCAGGGTGGCGCCGGCGCGGATCTTGGCATAGGCGTCGGCGCCACTGGAGATGCCGCCCACGCCGACGAGCACGAGGCTGCTGCCGGTGCGCGCGCGCATCGCCTTCAGGATCGCGGTGGAAGGCTGGAACAGCGGCTTTCCGGAAAGCCCGCCGCTTTCGCCGCGATGCGGGCTCTTCAGCATGGCCGGCCGCGCGATGGTCGTGTTGGTGAGGATGAGGCCTTCGATGCCGGAGGCGAGCGTGACCCGGGCGATGTCGTCCAGCGCGTTGGCGTCGATGTCGGGCGCGATCTTGAGCAGAACCGGAACATGCACGTTCATGCGCGCGCGCTCGCCGGTGACGAGTTCCAGCAGCCGCGCGAGCTCGTCGCGGTTCTGAAGCCCGCGCAGACCCGGCGTGTTGGGCGACGAGATGTTGACGGTGACGTAGTCCGCGAGCGGCGCCAGCGCGGCGAAGCCGGCGCGATAGTCCGCCGGCCGGTCGGCGGTGTCCTTGTTGGCGCCGATGTTGATTCCCACGATCCCCCTGCGCGCGCGGCGCTTCAGCCGGGCCGCCATCGCCGCCATGCCGCGATTGTTGAAGCCCATGCGGTTGATCACCGCGCCGTCCTCGACGAGGCGGAAGAGCCGCGGCCCGGGATTGCCGGGTTGCGGGCGCGGCGTGACGGTGCCGCATTCCACGAATCCGAAGCCGAGTTTCCGCATGGCGTCCGGCACCTCGGCGTCCTTGTCGAAGCCGGCGGCCAGGCCGAGCGGATTGGGGAAGGAGAGGCCCATTGCGGACACCGACAGCAGCGGATCGTCGGGTTCCGGCGCGGGCATCAGCGGCCCGGCCACGCCCAGGAGCCGAAGCGTCGCCCGGTGGGCGGCCTCCGCCGGGAGGCGCCGCAGCAGGCTCGCGCCCGCGTCCATCAGCATGAAAACGCTCCCGAATCCCGGCCGCAGTGTAGCGGTTCCCCGGGCCGCCCGGTCATGGTAAAAGACGCTTGCAATCAGCGCGTGCAGCCATTAGGATAAGTTTCCATTTTGCCGGGATCATTCGTGGCACGCTCCAGAACGCTCACGCACGAACAGGTTTGGGAAGCCATCGACGCGCTGGCGGAGAAATACGATCTCTCCGCCTCCGGCCTCGCCCGTGCGGCGGGGCTCGATCCCACCACCTTCAACAAGAGCAAGCGCGTCGGTCCGGACGGCCGCCCGCGCTGGCCGTCGACGGAAAGCCTGTCCAAGGCGCTGCAGGCGGTCGGCTCGTCGCTGGACGAGTTCGTCACGCTCATCGGGGCCGCGGGCGGCAAGCCCGCGGGCCGCATGGTGCCGCTGATCGGCCTCGCGCAGGCGGGCGCCAAGGGCTATTTCGACGACGCGGGTTTTCCCGCCGGGGCCGGCTGGGACGAGATCGCGTTCCCGGAACTGGACGACGAGCATGCCTATGCAGTGGAGATTTCCGGAGATTCGATGTCGCCCGTCTATCGCGATGGCGACCGCGTGGTGGTCTCGCCGGCGGCCAATGTGCGCCGCGGCGACCGCGTGGTGGTGAAGACGGCCAAGGGCGAGGTGATGGTCAAGCAGATCGGCCGGCTCAGCGCCCAGCGGGTCGAGCTCAAATCGTTCAATCCGAACTACGAAGACCGCGCCTTCGCGCTCTCCGAGCTCGAGTTCATGCACCGCGTGATCTGGGCGAGCCAGTAACCGAATAGCGGGAACGGAATACGGTTATGGGACGGATGCGGCGCCTTTCCGATCCACGCACTGCGGATTCCGGTTTCCGTCAGGGATAGCCCTGGTCGCGCCGCACGCGGGCGAGATAGGCACGGTCGTCGCCCGTGCCGAGCAACGCGAGAAGTTCACGGGCACGGGCCTGGGCGAAGGTCTCGTAAGCCGTCGCCGGCTTCAGGTCGCGGGCGCGCTTGAGCGCATCGGCGATCCCGGCGCGATGACGGTCGAGATCGTAGGCACTGAGCGACAGCGCGTACTGATAGCGGAAGACGAGATTGCCCGGGGCGCAGGCGAAGGCGCGATCGAAATAGCGCATGCCCTCCTCGAAGCTCGCGCCGTAGAGCCATTGAGCCAGATGCTTGCCGCCCGCGCGGGCGACCTCGATGTGCCAGCCGCCGAGACCGGCAAGCGCCCAGCAGTTCCGCGGGTCGGCGGCAAGCGCGGCGTCCAGCGCCGTCTTCGCCTGGCCGGGATAATCGTTCAGCCGCGCCGCGATCGGCCCGCGGATGCGGCCCTCGTATCCCAGCGCGGTGGCGAGAAGGACCTGGGCATCGGCATATTTCGGATCGCGGGCGATGGCCTGCCGGGCCTCCCGCTCGGCGTGCTCCAGACAATCGAGACAGCCGCCGTCGCGCATGGCGGCGAGGGCGAGGTTCGCTCGCGCCGCCAGTGACAGGCCGCCGGCGTCGCCGCGCGCTTCGCCGGCCGCTTCGGCCTCGGCGTAGCGGCCGGAGGCATAGAGTGTCCATGCAGGATCGTCCGCCGCCGCGGCTGCGCCGCCGAGCAGAACACCCGCAACGAGCGCGACAACCTTCATGCCGGCACGCTTCATGCCGGCACGTCGCCCGCCAGCGCGCGGCGGATCAGGTCCGCGGTTTCCCGGCAGCCGAAAAGCGCCGCGAAGGAGCCGAAGCGCGGCCCCTGCGTCTGGCCGAACACCACTTCGTAGATCGCCCTGAACCAGTCGCGCAGCGGCTCGAACTGATGGCGCTTGCCGACCTCGTAGACCTCGTACTGCACCTTCTCGGCATCGCGCTCGCCGGCGAAGCGGTCGAGCACGCCCGCCAGGTCCTCCAGCGCCGCGCGCTCCTTGTCCGTGGGCGCGCGATAGGTCTTGGCCGGCTTCACGAAGTCCTGGTAGTAGCGCAGCGCGTAGCCGACCAGCCTGTCGAGGCCGGGATTGTCCGTCGGATTGGCGTGCGGCGCATAGGCGCGAATGAAACCCCAGAGGAGATCGCGTTCGCTCGCGTTCGACGCGCTCACCAGCGTGAGCAGAAGCGCGAAGCTCACGGGATAGCGCTCCGCGGGCGGCGCGCCGTCGTGGATGTGCCAGACGGGATTCTCCAGCCGGTCGGCCTCGCCGGTTTCGTTGGCGTGGTACTTCGCCAGGAAGTCGATGTAGTCGTCCACCGCCTTGGGGATGACGTCGAAATAGAGCTTCTTGGCCGCGCGCGGCTTCTGGAACATGAAGAGCGCGATGCTTTCATCGGGGCCGTAGGCCAGCCATTGGTCCACGGAGAGGCCGTTGCCCTTCGACTTGGAGATGCGCTGGCCGTTCTCGTCCAGGAAAAGCTCGTAGTTGAGCGTCTCAGGCGGGGCGCCGCCCAGCGCGCGCGTGATCCTTGTCGAGAGCTCGACCGAGGAGATCAGATCCTTGCCGGACATCTCGTAGTCGACGCCGAGCGCCAACCAGCGCATCGCCCAGTCGACTTTCCACTGGCACTTCACATTGCCGCCGGTGACGGGAAGCTCGGTCTTCCGGCCCTCGTCCTCGAAGACAATGGTGCCGGCCCTCTTGTTCCATTCCAGGATGGGCACCTGGAGCACCTTGCCGCTCACCGGCGAGACCGGCAGGAACGGCGAATAAGTCGCGCTGCGCTCCGCGCCCAGGGTCGGCAGCACGATGTCGCGCACCGCCTCGTAGTGCTCGAGCACCGTGAGCAGCGCGCGGTCGAAGCGGCCGCTTTTGTAGCACTCCGTCGAGCTCAGGAATTCGTACTCGAAGCCGAAGCGGTCGAGGAAGGCGCGCAGGCGGGCGTTGTTGTGCGCGCCGTAGCTCTCATGGGTGCCGAAGGGATCGGGGATGGCGGTGAGCGGCTTGCCGAGATTGGCCTCCAGCACCTGCGGATTTGGGATGTTGCCGGGCACCTTGCGCAGGCCGTCCATGTCGTCGGAAAAGGAGATCAGCCGGGTCCTCACATCGCTCATCGCTTCGAAGGCGTGGCGCACCCAGGTGGTGCGCGCCACTTCGCCGAAGGTGCCGATGTGCGGCAGGCCCGAGGGTCCATAGCCCGTCTCGAAGATCACTTCCGTCCGGGGCTTGCCCGTTTTCGCCTCCCGTTCCAGGCGCGCCAGCACCTTGCGCGCCTCCTCGAAGGGCCAGGCACGGGCGGCGAGCGCAAGCTCTCGGGGCGGGCGGAACGCTGCGGAAGCCATTGAAAGCCTTGATCTTAAGCGTTTGGAAAGGGGCCGAAGCTAGGCTTTGCGCGGGGAGGCCGTCAATGTCCGATCAGACCGCGGAGCCGTCCAACTCCGCCGGCGAAGCGCTCTTCGCCGGGCGGATCGACGTGCTTTACCGGCTGGGCCGCCATCATCTGTTCGTGCCGTTCTCCGCGCTCTGCATCGCGGGCGTGCTCTATCGCGGCTTCATCCCGATCTGGCTGGCGATCATTCCGCTCCTGCTCCAGATCGCGGTCACGGTCGCGACCGCGCAGCTGACGGCGGCTTACGCGCGGCGGCCGCAAGACGATCCGGCCGAGAAGTGGGCCAACCGCTACACCGCGGCGTCCGCCGCCGCGGGCGCGGCCTGGGGCGTGGGCGCGATCCTGTGGTTCGAGCCGCACACATTCCCGGCGCAGGCGTTTCTGACGCTGGCGTTCCTCGGAATGACCTCGGCGGAGTTCATCGCGCGCTCGGCGCACCGGCCCGCCTACATCGCGCACGCGACGCTGTCGCTGGGGCCGCTCGCCATGATGCTGGCGGCGCAGGGCACGACCTACGCGCTGATGTCCAGCGTGCTGGTGCTGTTTTTCGGCGGCGTGCTCTATTCCTACTGCGACGAGATGGCGAATGTGCTGGACGAAAGCATTCGCCTGAGGCGCGAAAACGCCGATCTCGTGGTGAAGCTGTCGCGCGAGAAGACCGAGGCCGAGCGCGCGCGCGACCTGGCCGAGGCGAGCACCCGCGCCAAATCCGCCTTCATCGCCAACATCAGCCATGAGATCCGCACACCGCTCAACGCGCTGCTCGGCATGGCCCAGCTGCTGGAGCGCAGCGAGCTCGACCGCGCCCAGCGCAGCCATGTGAAGGTGCTTCTGGAGGCCGGCCGCGGGCTCAAGACCCTGCTCGACGACGTCATCGCCCTGTCGCGCGACGAGGGCCGTTTCGACGGCCAGCCGGACGACGATTGCGACGCATCCCAGGCCGCGCGCACGGTGGCGCGCCTGCTTCAGCCGCGGGCATGGGAAAAGCAGCTTCGCCTTACCGTGACGGCGGCGGCGGGCCTGCCGCGTGTAGCCGCCGATCCGCGCCGCGTGCGCCGCGTGCTGCTCAAGCTCGCGGACAATGCCATCAAGTTCACCGACCGCGGCGGCGTGGAGATCCGCGTCGATGCGGAGACGGAGGAGAGTGGCGTCCAGCGCCTGCGCTTCTGCGTCACCGACACCGGCACGGGCATCACGCCGGAGATCGCCGGTCACCTGTTCGAGCCCTTCGCCCAGGCGGAACACAGCTACGCCCGCCGCCACGAGGGCGCGGGCCTCGGTCTTGCCGTCGCCAAGCGCACCATCGAAGCGCTGGGCGGAACCATCGGCTTCGAGAGCGAGGCGGGGCAGGGCGCGAGCTTCTGGTTCACGGTGCCTGCCGTGCGCGCGCCGCAAGCCGAAAGGCAGGACTCCACGCCCATCGCGGCCGAAGCGCCGCCGCCCTGGGGCCTGTCGATCCTGGCCGTGATCGACGACGCGCAGATCAGGTCCCAGCTCGCCAATCTGCTCGAGCCGTTCGGCAACAGCATGGCGTTCGTGGACAATGCGGCGGAAGCCATCGTGCGCGCGGGCCGGGAGAATTTCGACGTCGTGCTCACGCTCGCCAATGTCGCGGATTCCATCGCGGTGGCGCCAAGCGTGAAGGCGCCGATCCTGGCGCTGATGCCGGGCGGCATGCACCGCATGCCCGCCGCCGCGAGCAGCGTGCTGCGCTGGCCGGCCAATGCCGGTGCGCTCTACATGGCCCTGCGGGACATGCTGGGCCGCGCCGCGGACCCGGGCAGGAGCATGGAAACCAGGGACGAAGCCGTCGCCGCCATCGACGCGCCGGCGTTCGCGGCGCTGGAGAAATCGCTGGGCCTCGTCACGCTGATGGAGATCCTGCAGTCCTACATGAAGACCGCCGAGGAGCTCTGCGCGCGCCTGTCGACGGACAGCGAAAGCGAGAACTGGGAAGACGCCGCCCGCGTGGCGCAGGATATCGCCGGGGCGGCCGGCGGGCTCGGCCTCGCGGCCCTGACGGCGGCGGCCCGCGGCTTCACCCAGCGCGCCCGCGACGGCGAAAGCAGCGGCCCCTTGCGCGACGCCGCCAAATCGATCGTCGGCGAACACGAGCGCGTGCGGAAGGCCCTGGCCAACCTCTATCCGGACCTGGCAGCCTGACGTTGCCAATACGTTCCCGGCCGCGCATGATCGCGGCGGATGTCCGTCGCATTGCCAACATCGCTCGTCCCCGCACCCGGCGGCGCCGTCACGGCCTCCGCGGAAGACATCGCGCGCATCGGCCTTGACGCGGCGCGCGCGCGCTTCCGCTCGGGCGAAGTGCTGGTGGCGCATGCGGGGTTCGTGGCGGGGCGCCTGAAGGTGGCGCCGGCGAAGCCGCTGTTCGACGTGCTCGAATTGTTTGCATTCGTGCGGCCGGCCCAGCCCTGCGTGCCGAGCGCGCTGGGATTGGCCCGCGCTCTCGGATTGCCCCTGCCGGAGACGCCCGAAGCATCGGCGATTGCGCTGCGGGGCGCGGCGCAAGCGCTGATCGAGGAACTGCGGTCCGGACCCACCGAACAGCAACACCGCCTGCGTCCCCTCGCGGCCACGTTGGCGCGCGCCGGATGGCGCTGGGGTCCGCTGTTGCTCGATGTCCTTGGCCCGCCGGACAGGCAGCTGTCGCCCATCGCGGGCCTCGACGCGTGGCGCACGCTGCCGGAATGGGAAGACGAAGCGCCGCCGCCCAAGCCGGGCTCGCTGGCGGTCGACCCCAGCGACGTGCGCACGCGGCTGTTCGAGCTCGTGCACGATGCCGGCGAGTCGCGGCAGGAGCAGGTCGAATATGCGATGGAGGCGGCTTATGCCTTCGGTGCGCGCGAGCATGCCGGCGCGCCGCGTGTCGCCCTGGTCGAAGCGGGCACCGGCGTCGGCAAGACGCTTGGGTATCTCGCCTCCGCCAGCCTATGGGCGGAGAAGAACGGTCCGGGGCTCTGGATCTCGACCTACACCCGCAATCTGCAGCGCCAGATCGTGCAGGAGATCGCACGCCTCTATCCCGATCCCGCCGAGCGCGAAGACAAAGCGGTCGTGCGCAAGGGACGTGAGAACTATCTCTGCCTGCTCAATTTCGAGGAAGCGGCGAAGCGCACGGCGCTGGCGCCCGGGCAACGCGCGGTGGCGCTGGGCCTGATCGCGCGCTGGGTGGGGACGACGCGTGACGGCGACATTTCCGGCGCGGGCTTCCCGGCCTTCCTCGGTGCGTCGCTTCCGCTGCGGGAGATCACCGACCGGCGCGGCGAATGCGTCTATGCCGCCTGCCCGCACTACCGCACCTGCTTCATCGAGCGGGCGATCCGGCGCGCGCGCTACGCGCCCATCGTGGTGGCGAACCACGCGCTGGTGATCGCGCAGGCCGCGGGCGACGCTCTGGGTCCCGATGAAACCACCGACGTGCCCGCCGAGCATCGCGTGCGCTACGTCTTCGACGAGGGCCACCACCTGTTCGACGCCGCCGATGGCGGCTTCGCCGCGTTCCTGTCCGGCGGCGAGATGGCCGAGCTGCGCCGCTGGATCCGCGGGCCGGAAGGCCGCGCGCGCACGCGCATGCGCGGGATCGAGGAGCGGCTGAAGGATCTGATCGAAGACGACGAAGCGGCGCGCGCGGCGCTGGACGAGGCCATCGCCGCGGCCGGGGCGTTGGCGGGCGAAGGCTGGACGAGCCGGCTCAACGGCGGCGGCCCGCGCGGCCCCGGCGAGGTCTTCCTCGCGGAAGCCTATGTGCATGTGCGCGCGCGCACCACGGACGCGGACGCCTTTTATTCGCTGGAGGCCGAAACCGATCCGCTGCCGCCGCCGCTCGTCGGGGCGGCGCGCGAGCTTGGTCATGGGCTCCATCATCTCGTGGCGCCTCTCCTCAAGCTGGCGCAGGCTCTGCGGAAGAAGATGAGCGAGGAGGCGGAAGACCTCGAAACCCATCAGCGCGCGCGCATCGAGGCGGCCGCGCGCGGGCTGGAGCGGCGCGCGCGCATCGTCCTGCCGGCATGGATCGCGATGCTCGATGCGCTGGAGACGGGCGAGCGCGATCCCGAATTCGCCGACTGGTTCGAGATTGAGCGCGAGGATGGCCGCGACAGCGACGTCGGGCTGTGGCGGCACTGGGTCGATCCTACGATCCCGCTGGCCTCGCAGGTGCTGGCGCCCGCGCATGGCGCGCTGATCACGTCGGCCACATTGCGCGATCTCGCGCCGGATGCCGACGACTGGCAATCGGCGGAAGTGCGCACCGGCGCGGCGCATCTGCCCGAGCCGCCGCGCCGCGCCAGCTTCGGCTCGCCGTTCCGCTATGGCGAGCGCGCGCGGATCTTCATCGTGCGCGACGTGAACCGGCGCGACGCGGACCAGCTCGCTTCCGCCTACCGCGAACTGTTCCTGGCCGCGGGCGGCGGGGCGCTCGGCCTGTTCACGGCGGTGCGGGCGTTGCGCGGCGTCGAGGCGGCGATCGCCGGTCCGCTGGCCGACGCCGGGATCAATCTCTACGCCCAGCACGTCGACCGGCTGGACACCGGTGCGCTGGTCGACCTGTTTCGGGCGGAGGAGAACGCGTGCCTGCTCGGCACCGACGCGCTGCGCGACGGGGTGGACGTGCCCGGCCGCTCGCTCAGGCTCGTGGTGTTCGACAAGGTGCCCTGGCCCCGGCCCACGATCCTGCACAAGGCGCGGCGCGCGCGCTTCGGCAAGAGCTACGACGACGTGCTCACGCGCCTGCGGCTGAAGCAGGCCTTCGGCCGGCTCATCCGCGGCGCGCAGGACAAGGGCTGCTTCGCGATCCTGGAGGGCGCGACGCCCTCGCGCCTGTTGACCGCCTTCCCGCAGGATGCGCCGGTCGAACGCTGCGGCCTCGCGGAGGCGATTGCCGGGGTGAGGGCGTTTCTGACGGAAGGACCGCATGATAGGCTTCCCGCAAGCGGGGGGCGCTCATGAGATCGGCGTGGATTGTCGCGGCAGTTCTGCTCGTGTGCGGCCAGGCCGTGGCGGCGGAAACCTTGAGCGTGCCGCCCTATCCGGCGGCGGCGCCGTGGAAGAAGATCACGGACATCCACAACGACAAGCAGGTCTGGATCGAATGGATTCCCGCGGATCAGAGCGCGGACGACGTGCAAGACATCCTGACCGAGCAGATCTTCTACGCGCAGAAGGGGCAGAGCGCGGCCGATTTCCTGACCGGGGTCTTCCAGCGCATCGCGGGCGCCTGCCGCGCCGTCAGCGTCAACGGTCCGGTGCCGGGAACGGAAAACGGCTACGGCATCGCCTACGGCCAAGTCTATTGCGTGGGCCAGAAGGGCGCGGACAAGGACGTGGACATCTTCATCAAGGCGATCGCCGGCAACGATGCGCTCTATGTCGTGCAGCGGGAATTCCGCCGGCCTGCGGCGCCGGGCGCGGTCCCGGGCCTGCGCAAATTCCCCAACGACGAGGGCGATGCGGCGCGCGCGGCGCTGGCGGCGCAGAGGGAGGCGAACGATTATCTCGAGAACCAGGTCAAGCTCTGCGCGGACGCAACGGCGGGCGCCTGTGGAGGCGCAGGCGGCGCAGCCGCTCCGCCGGCGTCCCAGGACAGCGACGACGTCAGCCCTTCGTTCGGGTTCGTGGCGGGCAAGACGACGCAGGACGAAGTCGAGGACAAGTTCGGCCGGCCGATGGTGCAGAGTCACATCCCCGACGGCCACCATGTCGACACCTACAGCTTCAAGGACGGGAGCCTGATTGTCTCCTTCCTGTTCGACAAGGACGGCGTCCTTGTTCGCACCAGGGCATACGCGCGCAATTAGCCGGCTTCGCTCAACAGCTTTCGCGCCTCGAAAACGTGACGGCGGCGGGGCGAACCGCCTATAACCCGTTCATGGCCGAGACGGCGGAAAATCTGTTCGGGACGGCGGCGGAGGGCGATTCGGCCTATGGCCGGCACTCGACCGGCATCCTGCCGAGCCACGTGCTGAGGCGGCTGATCCGCGCCCGGCGCGAGATCGTGGCCACGGAGGACATCGAAGAGGGCCAGATCCAGCCCGCCAGCATCGATCTCAGGCTGGGCCCGGTCGCCTACAGGGTGCGGGCGAGCTTCCTGCCCGGCCCCAAGGCGACGGTCGAGGAAAAATTGCGCTCGGTCTTCATGCACGAGATCGATTTGAAGCCGGGCGCGGTGCTGGAGACGGGCTGCGTCTACATCGTGCCGCTGCTGGAGCATGTGGAGTTCTCGGCCAGGGTGTCGGGCATTTCCAATCCGAAGAGCTCCACCGGCCGCATCGACGTTTTCACCCGGCTGATCACCGATCACGCACAGTCCTTCGACCGCATCGAGCCGGGCTATCGCGGCCCGCTCTACGCCGAGATCAGTCCGCGGACGTTTCCGGTGCTGGTGCGCAAAGGTTCCAAACTCAACCAGTTGCGCATCCGCCATGGCTCGCCGCAATTCACCGACACGCAGTTGCGCCGGCTTCATGCGGAGACGCCGCTGGTGAGCGGCGAAGCGGACGTCGACAATGGGCTCGCGCTCAGCATCGATCTGCTGGGCGAGGGCGGTGGCCGGATCGGCTGGCGCGCCAAGCGCCACACCGGCCTCATCGACGTCGACACACGGGGCGCGCTCGATCCGCATGCTTACTGGGATTCCATCGAGCCGCAGGGTTCCGGCCATATCGTGCTCGACCCGGACGAGTTCTACATCCTGGTCAGCCGCGAGGCGGTGGCCATTCCTTACGATTATGCGGCGGAGATGGTGCCGTTCAATCCGCTGGTGGGGGAGTTCCGGGTGCACTATGCCGGCTTCTTCGATCCGGGTTTCGGCTTCGAGCCGGGACAGCCGCCCAGCGCCCGGGCGGTGCTGGAGGTCCGTTCGCGCGAAGTGCCGTTCATCCTGGAACACGGCCAGATCATCGGGCGGCTGGTGTTCGAGCGGCTCACCGATCCGCCGCCCGAGGTCTATGGCGAGGGGCTCGGCTCGAACTATCAGCGGCAGGGGCTGAAGCTTTCCAAGCACTTCGGCCAGCCCTGACGGGTCGCAGGTTGTTGCGGCAAATCCACAGATTGAGGCAAAAGCGAGACATCTTCCCGGCCCTCCCTTGCGGAGCGGGGCTGTCCCGGCACACTTCCGCCGCCGCGGGTCCAAACGGCAATTGGGGGCAATGGCCTCGCGGTTCTTGGGTCCGCATTGAAGGGGGCAGCATGAGGCGGCTACGGCGCGACTGGCGCCGGCCGCCTCATGAATTTTGGGCCACTATTTCGGGCGATTTCAACGCCCTGGCGGAGCTCCCGCGGCCATGATCCTGCGCACCTCCCGCCTGGTTCTGCGGTCCTTGCGGCAGGGCGATTCCGAGGCCGTCTTCGCTCTCATGTCGGACGACGAGGCCATGAGATACTGGGATTGGCCCGCCTTGCGCGACCACGAGACGGTGGCCGAGATCGTGTCCCGCCAGATCGCGGGCATGGACGAAGGCACGGCACTTTATTGGGCCGTCGAACTGGCCGGGCCGGGCACATTCCTGGGCGTTTGCGACCTCTCGGAGATCGACCGGCGCCACCGCCGGGCGGAGGTGGGGTTCCTGTTCGGCCGCGCCTGGTGGGGCAACGGCTATGCATTCGAGGCGATGAGCGCCATCGTGGCGCATGCCTTCGGTCCGCTCGATCTCAGGCGGCTGTGGGCACGATTCCACGACGGCAACGAAAGTTCCCGCCGCCTGCTGGAGCGCCTCGGCTTCGCCTATGAGGGGATGCTGCGTGGCCACATCGTCCGCGACGGCGCGCCGCGCGATTGCCTGATTTATGGGCGCCTGGCATAGCGATGCGGGGCGATGAGTGCGTCCCCCCTCAGACAAACGTCCCGGTACCGAAACTTCCGCTGTGGGTGGGATGGTTGAGGTCGATGACGAGGTCGGCGCCGGCCTGGTAACCGGCGGTGCCGTTGCAGTCGACCACCAGGATGGTGTGGCCAGCGAGATTGCCGCTGTCGGGGTTGAACAGCACGGCCTTGTGCGAGGCCAGCGAACTGAGCGCCGTGGCGAGATCGCTGTTGAAGCTGCCCGCCGACAGCGCACCGCCATTGATCGTGGCCATGACGCCGGAGATCGCGAACCACAGATCGATCTTGTCGGCGCTGAAGTCGAGATCCAGGATCGAGTCATGCGTGGTGCTCGTGGAATCGGACACCCGGGCATAGACGAAGGTGTCGTCGCCCGGCCCACCCTTCATCTTGTCCGCGCCGTGACCGCCCTTGAGCATGTCGTCGCCCGAGCCGGCGGTGAGGGCGTCGTCGCCGGCGCCCCCGAAGAGATCGAGATGGCCGTCCAGCTCCTTGACGCCGTTGTAGGTCAACACGTCGGAGGAGCCCAGCAGATGGCCGTCAACGGTCATGGTCTGCCCGGCGGCCAGGTTCGCGTCCGCGGGCGTGAGCATGTAGCTGTGGCCCGCGGTGAGCTCGATGGTCTGGACCTTGGCGATGGTGGCGTTCTTGAAGGCGACGTTGGCCGAATAATCGCCATCCAGCACCAGCACGTTGTTCTGCCCCCCGCCGCCGTTGACGTGGTCGAGATTGTTGAACGTCGCGCCGAACTCGAAGGTGTCGTTGCGGCCGCCGCCGTTGAAGCGGTCGTTGCCGTCGTTGGCGATGAAAGTATCCGCGCCCGCGCCGCCATCGGCGGTATCGACCTCGGTGCCGAAGGCGATGGCGATATTGTTCACCTGACCGTTGCAGCTGGAGAAGCTGCCGGGGTTGAGGTCGATCGTGGAATTCTGGGTGAATCCGGAAAGGTCGAGCGTGTTGCTGGTGCCGGCATCCCAGATCGTCACCACCGGATTCACGTTCTTGGTGAAATCGTAAAACTGCGCGATGTCGGGATCGGCGATGTTGCAATGGAAGCCGAAGGTCTGCCCGCCGTCGAACACCGTGGTCGAGGGCGCGCCGTAGAGTTCCTGCGCGGCCAGGATGTCCAGGATCATCGGCGTGGTGGGCACGTTGCCGTAGCCGTCGGCGGCGGTGCCCCAGTTCGTGCCGGTCACGGTGTATTGGGAAAAGAACTTCGCGCTCGAATCGTCCGGATCGATGTAGGACATGATCGACCACAGCCGCGAATCGAAGGCGCTGTATTGCTGCGTCGAAGAATCCACCGACCCGTTGTAGGCGCCGGCATGGCCCAGCCCGATCGCGTGGCCGAGTTCGTGCTCGATGGTCATCCACACGTAACCGCCGATCGAGGTGAAGTCGCCGTCCATCGGCCCGAAGCCGGGCACGGTGGTGTCGATGGAGACTTCCGCGCTGGTCATCGTCCACAGATGCGATCCGCCCACCGTGCCGGCGCCGCCGCCGCCCGACCAGCTGGCCGGCGTGACCGCGCTGCCGTCATTGCCGCGATGAAGGGTGATGTCCGCCGCCGCCGCATTGGTGGTGAGCACGAAGTTGACGTTGACGAGATTGCCCCACAGCTTGATGCAGGCCGTCATCTGGGCCTTCTCGGTGGCCGTCCAGCTCGATGCGGGGTCGAAATAGTAATCCACCGTGCCGCCGGCCGTGCCGGGCGCGGTTCCACCCCATTTGTGTGCATTGGAGGAGGCGGCGTAGGTCGCCGGGTTGTTGCTGTTCCAGGTCCAGAAGCTGGTGCCTACGATCTCGCCGCCCGCGGCAACGCCGCAGATGAACGCCATCTCATCGTCCATGGTCGGGGACACGGTCTCGATCGTCCCGCTGCCGCCGCCCGGCAGCAGGGCCTGCGGCGCCGCCGATGCCGCATTTACTTCGTGCGACGACAGGAACAGGGTTCCCGCGTCGTGCGTCCGCGGCTGGTAGGCGGCCAGGAGGTCGCCGAATGCGGCCGCGGCGGGGAGATAGGGATGGGGCCAGTCAAAGGCCGGAGAGCGGGCGTCATCGCCGGACGCGATGGGCGCCCATGCGTCGTCCGCGATATCCCGTTGCAGCGCGAGAGAATCGGCGGCGAATGGCAGCTTCGTCATGGAAATCCCCCGGAACTTGAGGCGCCAACCGATGATAGGGCCTGGGCCTTGAAGGGGGAATAGGCAGGAACCGGAAGGGACGCGAACGTCCTTCCCGGATTTCGGCATTTGTCGCTATCTTGGCGCAATCCGTTCACTCACCAGCAACCGGAAATCATCCAATGCGCTTCAGCATTCGCCGCAACGCCGGGCTCCTCGGGCCGTTGCTCCTGTCGCTTTTCGCAACCGGCGCCATCGCACAGCAGGGCGGCCCGGCGCCGCTGGCCTATCCACCGGCCATCCCCGCGCCGCAGGACAAGGCGTTTGCCGGCACCATCCGGCTTTCGGTGGACGCGACGGATACCGCGCGGGGCATCTTCCGCGTGCATGAAACGGTCCCCGTGGCGCAGGCCGGCGACCTTGTGCTGCTCTATCCCAAATGGCTGCCGGGAAATCACGGCCCCACGGGGCCGATCGACAAGATGGCCGGGCTTACGATCCGCTCCGGTGCGGTGAAGCTTTCTTGGCTGCGCGATCCGGTGGACGTCTATGCATTCCACGTCCGCGTGCCCGCGGGTGCCCGGGCGATCGATGTGGACTTCCAGTTCCTGTCTCCCGTGGACGCGAAGGAAGGCCGCGTGGTGATGACGGCCGAGATGCTGAATCTCCAGTGGAACGCGGTGGTGCTCTATCCGGCAGGCTACTACGCGCGCCGCATCATGGTCGCGCCGGGCGTGAAGCTGCCCGCCGGCTGGAAGTACGGCACCGCGCTCGATGGCGGCAGCGCCGGGCCGAATGTGACGTTCAGGCCGGTGCCCCTCAACACGCTCGTCGATTCCCCCATGTTCGCCGGCAAGTATTACGCGCGGGTGGATCTCGCCCCCGGCGCCAGGGTGCCGGTGCATATGGACATGTTCGCCGACCAGCCGGACGAGCTTGTCATGACGCCGGCCGAGCTCCAGGCGCATCGCAACCTGGTGACGCAGGCCTACAGGGCTTTCGGCTCGCACCACTACGACCACTACGATTTCCTGTTCGCCATGTCCGACCGAATGAGCGGAATCGGGCTGGAGCATCATCGCTCCAGCGAGGACGGCACGACCGCGAATTACTTCAAGGAATGGGACACGCGGGCTTCGGCGCGCGATCTGCTCAGCCACGAGTTCACGCATTCCTGGAACGGCAAATTCCGCCGCCCCGCCGATCTGTGGACGCCCAATTTCAACGTGCCCATGCGCGACAGCCTGTTGTGGGTCTATGAAGGCCAGACGCAGTTCTGGGGCGAAGTGCTGGCGGCGCGCGCGGGATTGCGGACCAAGCAGCAGGCGCTCGATGCGCTGGCGATGGACGCGGACACCTTCGCCACGCGGCGGCCCGGCCGCGTCTGGCGCCCGCTGGAGGACACGACGGAGGATCCCATCACCACGTTGCGCCGGCCGATCCCCTGGCGCAGCTGGCAGCGCAGCGAGGACTATTACGGCGAAGGCGTGCTCATCTGGCTGGATGCCGACACGCTGATCCGCCAGAAGACGGGCGGCAGGAAATCGCTCGACGATTTCGCGCATGCGTTCTTCGGCGTGAATGACGGCAGCTACGTCACGATCACTTACACCTTTGAGGACATCGTACGCGCGCTGAACGGCGTAGTGCCCTACGACTGGGCGAAGTTCCTGCACGACCGGGTAGATGCAATCGACCCCGCGCCGCTCGATGGCCTGACGCGCGGCGGCTATCGCCTCTCCTATACCGACAAGGAAAGCGATTTCTACAAATCCAGCGAGAAGGCCCGGAAGATCACCGACCTCTCCAATTCCATCGGCCTGGTGATCGATTCCACCGGCGCGGCCGCCGACGTGCTGTGGGACAGCCCCGCGTTCCGTGCCGGCGTCACCGTGGGCAGCCAGATCGTGGCGGTGAACGACGTGGCCTACGATTCCGATCGCCTCAAGGACGCCATCACGGAAGCCAGGGCGGGCGAGGCGCCGATCCGGCTCCTCGTCAAGCGCGGCGATGTCTATCGCGCCGCGGCGCTCGACTATCACGGCGGCCTGCGCTACCCACACCTGGAGCGCATCCCGGGCACGCCCGCGCTGCTCGACGAGATGTTCGCGGCCCGGCCTTAGTGCGGCAGCCTGGCATCAGGGTGGAAATTCAGGCCCAGGACGACCGCGAATTCGATCGTGGGCGATCCATTCCGCGTGAGGATGATCGGGGCGAGCGTCCTGAATCCGGAGAACTGGCCGGCGAGCAAGGCATCCGGATGCCGGGCGTCGCGATGTCTGCCGATGATCAATATGTCGCGGCCGGCGAACTTCGCGGGGTCGCTGGAGTAGCGGAATTGCTGCGGATCGGCGCACAGGCAAAGAACCGGGATGTCGCGGCCGATCGCGTAGTTCAGCTTCCCCGCATCCATCCAGTGCGTGGACGCAACGGCCGGCGCGGCGGATAAGAGCCCGCGATCCTCAAGCGCGTGTTCGACGCCGTTCCAGTCCATGAGATCGACGGTCGGATCGGCGGCGGGCGAAGAGACGCGCGCGATCCAGCCTGTCCGCGCGCCGGTTGCGATGGCGAGCGCCGCGATCGTCATGAGCGCGCCAAGCCCGGCTGCGGCGAATGCCGCATGCTTCGGCTTGCGTCCGGCGAATGCCGCGACGCGCGCGCCGAGAAGCGGGAACACGAACAGCCAGCCTGGCATCGGCCAATGCGGCAGGCCCTTGGCGAACAAGTCGGCGGCGGTGAAGCCGACGATCGGCCCGGCCGCGAGCAGCGCCAGGAACCAGGCGCGCGGATCGCGCGTGTTGCGCCTCAGCGCGCCGATCCAGAGGGCGGCCAGCGGCACGAACAGCCAGGGAGACAGATAGGCCGCCTGTCCGAGAACCCCCGCGCCCGCGCGCGCAAGGCTGAGATTTCGCGACTCTGTGAGGCGCTGCGCCTGGAAGAAGAAGCCGGCCCAATCGTGCTCCGCATTCCAGGCGATGACCGGCGCGAACAGGAGCGCGGCGAGCCCGGCGGCGAGCCACGGGCCGGGTCGCGCCAGGAGCCTTCGTCCCGGCGGCCATGTGAGCAGGAAGATGAACGCTGCTGCGGCGAGCCATGCGCCGTGATACTTGCTGAGCATGGCCAATCCGGTGCATGTGCCGGCCGCCACCCATCCGCGCAGCGAACCCGGCGCGTCGCTTGCGAAGAACAGCTTCGCCAGGGCGAGCGCGCCGCAGAGCAGAAAGAACAGCAACGGCCCGTCGGGAAGCACCCAGCTAGCATGCGCAAGCGTGAAGACAGGCGCTAGGTTGAACAGGATCACGGCCCACATTCCGGCGCGCGCGCCGTGGAGCAGCGCCGCGAGGCGGAACATCATCCACGTCGAACCGGCAAACAGCGCGATGAACGGAAGGCGCACAATGAAGGGCGCTTCGGAGTGGCAGAGCTTCGCCCAGCCACCCACCAGCCAGGCATGCAGCGGCGGATAGTCCACATAGCTGAGATCGAAGACGCGCGCGTTCGCCACGGTGTAGGATTCATCGGTGCCCAGACCCGTGGCCGCGGCCAGCAGGAGACGGACGAGCGTGCCCGCAAGGATCACCGCGAGCACGACCTGGGCGGCGCTAACCCCGGTTACCGCTGCGTTGGACAATCGTCCGGGAATTGGGGCCGGCCTGGCCGCCGCTTCGGCTGAACTCACGCAAGACACCCTTCTCGGCGATGGTTTCCGACGTCCGAATCCTTGACGCCGCCGAAGCGCCGGCGCCCCACCGACGCGGCCGGCGCCGCCGGATATTCCTGCGTGAACCGGGCTGGACTTTCGCCGGCGCCGCACGCCATGCTAGAGGCTCGGCGCGCGCGGGCGTAGTTCAATGGTAGAACGGCAGCTTCCCAAGCTGCATACGAGGGTTCGATTCCCTTCGCCCGCTCCAGATCTCAAAAAACGCCCGCGCAGCCTGCGCGATTTTAGCGCGCCGCGGGCATGTGCGCGGTCAGGTGCCGGGCGCAATCCTGCGCGGCCTGGATCGCGGCATCGGCGATGCGGCCCTCCGCGGCGGCGGCCGAGAAACGCGATGCGATCATCCGCCATTCCGTTTCGCCCACCGCCTTGTGCAGACCGGCGGTCGCGAGCAGCTCGACGTGGCGCTCGGCGAGGCTCGCGAAGACGAGGATGCCTTCGTGGCCGGGCGCGAGGATGCGCGCGGCGAACTCGCGCTGGGCCAGCGCGCGCGCTTTCTCGCGCCTGACGCCGCGCGGCACGGCGAAGAGGCGGATCGCATAGGGTTCGAGCGCCAACGCGACGGCGGCAAAGATCGTGGCTTCCGCGATCATCGCCATCCGGAGCGAGATCTCCGGGCGCAGGAGCGCCAGCAGCGCGCCGGCCAGAAGCGCCGTGGCCGCGCCCCACAGCAGGGGATAAAGCGCGTAACGGTCGCTGACCGGAACGATCGTGACGGCGAGGTGCGCGCTTGTCTTCGACTCGGCCGCCGCGACGGCGGCGTGGATGCGCTGGCGGTCCTCGAGCGAAAGGCGCATCACCAGCTCCCCGAGGCGCCACCGCCCCCGAACGAACCGCCGCCCCCGGAAAAACCGCCGCCGCCGAACCCGCCGCCGCCAAACCCGCCACCGAAGCCGCCGCCCCAGCCGCCACCGAAGCCGCCGCCGCGCCGGCCGCCGCCCCAGCCTCCTCCCAGGAACAGGAGCGGCCACAGGAAGCGGCCGAACACCAGCCAGATCACGATCACCACCAGGACGATCGGAAAGGCGCCGGTGCCGTCACTGGCGTGCGGCTGGGCTTCCTGCGACAGCGCCTGCTCGACGTCGCTTGTGTCGACGCCCAGCACGCGGCCGATGGCGGCGGCCCCGGCAAGCGCGCCGCCGTCATAGTCGCCGCGGCGGAACGCCGGCTTGACGATGTTCTCGATGATGAGCGCCGACTGCGCGTCGGTCAGCGTGCCTTCGAGCCCGTAGCCCACCTCGATGCGCACCTTGCGCGCGCCGGGCACGATGATGAGCAGCACGCCCGTGTTCCGGCCCTTCTGCCCGATGCCCCAATGCCGGCCGAGCTGGTAGCCGTAGGTCGCGATGTCCGCGCCGTCGAGCGAATTCAGCGTGACGACGACGAGCTGGTCATGCGTCTTCTGCTGCACCGCCTCGCTGATGGCGGCGATCTTGTCCTGCGCCTGCTGCGAAAGGATTCCCGCCTGGTCGACCACGCGGCCGGTGAGCGGCGGGAAGTCGAGCGTGGCGGCGGCCGCGGCAAACGCGACGAGAAGCGCGAGCGCCGCCATGGGAAATTTCAAGGAGCACGGCATGCCGGGCCTAGAACTGGACCTTCGGCGCCTGCTGCGCCTGCTCGCTGATGGTGAAGGTCTGCCTGGGCTTGGCGTCGGGATAGAAGATCGCGGCGATCCAGCGGCTCGGGATCGTGCGCAGCGTGGTGTTGTAGGTCTGCACGGCGTCGATGTAGTCCTTGCGGGCGACCGCGATGCGGTTCTCGGTGCCTTCGAGCTGGGACTGCAGCACCAGGAAGTTCTGGTTGGACTTGAGGTCGGGATAATTCTCGCTCACCGCCAGCAGCCGGCCGAGCGCGCCGCCGAGCTGCGCCTGGCTCTGCTCGAAATTGTGGAAGGCCTGCGGGTTGGACAGCACGTCCGGCGGCAGCGAGAGCGTGGTCTGCGTCGCCTTGGCGCGGGCTTCCGTCACCTGGGTGAGCACCGTCTGCTCCTGCTTGGCATAGCCCTTCACGGTGGCGACGAGATTGGGCACCAGGTCGGCGCGGCGCTGGTATTCGTTGAGCACCTGGCTCCAGGCGGCCTTCACCTGCTCGTCCTGCGTGGGCACGGCGTTGATGCCGCAGGCCGACAGGCCCAGCACCACCACGAACAACGCACCGCAACGCGCGGCAATGCGGGCAAACGACATGACGGCCCTCCCAGGCACGAGCGATTCACCGCCCGATATGTGGCCCCGCCGGCGGGCCAACTCAAGGGCGCTCAGTTCTTGTTCTGCCAGGTCACCTGCACGTGGCTGCCATCGCCGGTCCTGGTGGCCACCACCTGGATGGCTTTTTTGTCATTGTCCCTGGAGGCCATGTAGGTGAGGCCGCCTTCCATGGTCATGTTCAGCTTCTGCTGCAGCCCGGCGGCCGTCGACTTCTGCCGGTAGAACGCGATCACCTCCTCGGGCTTCGCGGACGCTTCGAAGGCCACGAGGCCGCCTTCGCTGCTGTTGGCGGCGACGGAGCCCTCGACCTTGGCGCCGGGATAGAGCGGCGCGAAATCGGGCATCTGCGCGCTGCCCATGCCGCCCGCGTTCCACTGCACCGTCTGCTTGCCGTCGTCGGACTTGACGGTGACGGTGCCGTTGTCGCCGCTGACGGTGACGTGGGCGTCCTTGCCGTCGATCTTGACGGTCTGGCCGGGCTTGGGCCCGCAGGCGGCCAGGACCAGCGACGCCGCGGCGATGGCGGCAACGGCGAAAAGGCGCATGGCAATCTCCCCGAAAGAGCGCCGCCACGCTAGCACGACTCCCTGCCGCCGCGCATCCGCCGGAATTTCGCCGCGAAACGCGCTAGGCTTGCGCCGCGGTTTGACGGACGGCTCCACGGCGCGGCCATGCAGCGGTTCCAGCTCTTCGAGACGGACCACGACGTGGTGCTGGCGCTCACCCTCGCCGTGCCGCTCATGCTCTCCTTCGTCTCCCGCCGCGGCCGGCACATCGGGCGCGACGCCTTCATCCGGCGGCTGTTCGCGACCCTGATGATCCTGGCGTGGATCTTCTGGTACGCGCTCTTCGTCGCCCGCGGCTGGCTCGGCATCGGCAACGAGCTGCCGATGAACCTGTGCGACTGGGCGAGCATCGCCGCCATCGCCGCCTGCCTCACCCGCGGCCTGCGCGCCTACGAGCTCGCCTATTTCTGGAGCCTCGCCGGAACGCTGCAGGGGCTCATCACGCCGGACATCAACTTCCCCTTCCCCGAGCTCCAGTTCATCGCCTTCATGGCGGTGCACGCCTTCATCGTGGCCGCCGTGCTCTATCTCACCTTCGGCTCGGGCCTGCGGCCCGTGCCCGCCTCGCTGCCGCGCGTGGCGCTGTGGACTCTCGCTTACGTGGGCGCCGCGGGCCTCACCGACTGGCTCACCGGCACCAACTACGCCTTCCTGCGCTTCAAGCCCGGCCACGCCACGCTCTACGACCTGCTCTCGCCCTGGCCCGCCTACATCCCCGAGACCGTGGCGCTGGGCCTGGCCGCGATCCTCATCCTCTACGCGCCATGGTGGATCGCCGACCGCCTTGCCGCGCGCCTGGCCGCGCGCCGCTCCGCGAGCGCGCCCGCCCGCTGAACGGCCGCCGGACCGTTCCCGCGGCCGCGTTCATTTTCCTGCCTCGGATGTTGGTGTCCTTTCCGCGCCTCAAACCGCATTCGCATTTGCAACGCCCGCCGCATTCCCGCCCAACATGAATTCGCCGCAAAAGGGATCAGCCGCGCGGGGAACCCGTTTTCCTTCGCATGGGGATTCCGGTGCGAGGCGCCAGCGGGCGCGCACCGGGCGCAACAGCGAAGAAGAAGAAGAAGACGAAAAGGAGAAGAGCGATGAAAACGACTCTCGCAATGGCCGCGATGGCGGCGACGATCGGGCTCGGTGCGCTGGCGGTGTCCACCCCGGCCTCGGCCTATACCGAGCAGCGCTGCGACCGCGACGGCTGCTGGCTGGTGAACTGCGACAGCTTCGGCCAGGACTGCTATCGCGTGTGGAACAGCGGCTATGCCCGCGCGCCCTATCGCGACTGGTACTACGACCGCTTCGGCGTGCGGCACTTCTATGACACCAGCCACCGCGTCTGCGACGCCGACGGCGACAACTGCTTCTGGACGGATCATCCGTACTGACCGCCGCCCGGCCGCCCTCTCCTCCTTCGCGGGGGAGAGGGCAGGCTGAGGGGCGCCGGCGCCGCGAACGCCAAGACGGTGCCGCCGGATGGAGGCCGCCGCCGCCGCAAGCGGCCACCGCCGCCGCGCGCGCCGGCCGGCCTTCGAAGCGCATCCGCGGTCCGGAGCGTGTTCGCGGTCCAGAGCGTGCTCGCGGGATGGGGCCGCGCGAGACACCACCTGTAGTAGAGTTCGGAATCTCCTGCCACATCGACTTGAACCTCCGGAATCGCGGGGGGAGGGGGGTGGCATCGCGCGCCGCCGGAGCCGCACAAGATCTTGTGCCCCGAGCAGTCCGGAAACAGTCGTTCTCCCGATTCGCCATACCCTCCCCTTGCTCTCTCCCTCATCGCCATCGTCCTCCCAACCCGCCGGAAATCCGGGATCCGGGCAGGCAAATATTTACCGCCCGCCGCAGAAGCCTCCGCCGCGCTCTTCACCTTCAAGTTGCCGATGGACTATAGGAACGTACGAAGAACGAGTCAATCTCCGAGGCGTGGGCGCGACAGCACGTAGCTCGATGCCGCGCTCCAATGAGGTGTCCGCGACCTCGGCAGCGCCGCGATGGTCGCGACGGAGACACCGGGCCGTACGGAAGCGGGGACGAACTGAAGCCGCGGCCGGCGCCGGCGGTGGGGACGTTTCATGGGGGCGTCGGCAACGCGCCGGGGTCCGCGTCCACACCAAAGCAAAGAAGACCGGTGCACGGCAAGCGGCATTGATGCGAGCCAAGGTGGCGCACCCGATTCACAGAGGATCCGGGCTGTGATTCACTGCCCCGGTGATTTGCAGGGTGGTGAGAATGTCTGATGCGAGCGCAGGCCTTCTTGAGTTCGTCGGAAAGAAGAAATTTGCAACCATCCTGGCCGACCCCCCATGGCAGTTCACCAATCGCACCGGAAAGATTGCGCCCGAGTACAAGAAGCTCACGCGTTACGACACGATGACCCTCGACGAGATTTGCGCGTTGCCTGTCGGCCAGATCGCGCGCGAACGCGCGCACCTGTATCTTTGGGTGCCGAATGCCTTGCTGCCATGGGGTCTGCAAACTATGGCCGCGTGGGGCTTCACCTATAAGAGCAACCTCATCTGGCACAAGATCCGTAAGGATGGCGGTCCCGACGGCCGCGGCGTCGGCTTCTACTTTCGCAATGTGACGGAGATTGTTCTGTTCGGCGTTCGCGGCAAGAACATCCGCACGCTCAAGGCCGGCCGCAGCCAGGTGAATTTCATGGCGACGCGGAAGCAGGAACACTCGCGCAAGCCGCATGAGCAGTACGAGATCATCGAATCATGCTCCGCTGGGCCGTATCTGGAACTCTTTGCGCGCGGACGACGCGAAGGCTGGGTCGCATGGGGTAGCGAGGCTGATGAAGGTTATCGCCCCAGCTGGAAAACATACGCGTTCAATTCAGCCACCGACGAGCAACTAAGCCAGACTTGAATCGCTTTCAAAATTCGTGCGCAAGTCTGCGTCCAACCGCGGCAACAGTTCTGTTCGCAGCATATCTAGGAACTCCAGATCTTCGTCCGCATATGTCCGCAACGAATTCTTGTGAGCTGCAATTCGTCGTAGCTCATTGAATTGCTCCATCCACGACAGATAAAATTTGTTACCTTTTTTCTCTCCTGACAGCGGCAAATTGAAAATGGAGGTAAATCTGTCCCAATTGTTCGGTTGTCTGATGATTTCCTTAAGTTCAACAAAATCGAGATAAGCGGCCTTATGTTGCCTACGGCCATCGGCGTCTTCCAGCTGCTTCCTATACGCGCTCTCCTTGATCTTCCTACTCTCTATCCCAACTTCCCAGAACGCTTCGTCCCCGGACCGCATGCGCTTGGTTCCATGAATAGCTTTGAGGTTCTCAATAACGCAATTGTGCATCTTCTCGGAAAGTTGCATCACCAAGCGATTTGCCTCGTCAACGCGTTCGGACTCTTGTTGCGACACCCACTTTAAGAATTCTTCCGGCCCGAAATCTTCTCGGGCCTCGTGTAAAATCTTGAAGAGATTGTAGAGATATTCTTTAACGCCACCCTCACCAAACTTCCGCGAGAATTTTGCCTTTACGTCATCATCGGAGGCTTTGCGCAAATAGTCGAATATCGGTTTCGCAACTTCAGCAATGGTCTCCGCAAACTTCTTCGGCGGCAACTCATGAAAATCGATGCCGCGTTTGTGAGACGTATAACGAACGATTTCTCCTATGAGCATTAAATGTGCGCGGATCCCGGGATTAACCGCAATGAACGCAGATTTCCCCGCCTCCCATCGCTCTGGATTGCTTGCCCTGAGAGCCTCGAAATATGCATTCAGAACTTCCCGCGCCCTCTCAATCGTGTCCTCATCGGTGGCACCCGAAAGTGGACCTGGAGCTTGCCTTGATCCAACTACCCGACCCAGCAATTCAGAGCGCGTGAGCCCGTTCACCGCCTCAGAAAGTGTGAGATTCTGCTGCGGCTCGGGCGGAAGTCCCGGAATCGCAAAGCGTCGTGTCAGGGGGCTTGTCACATCCTTATTCAGCGCGCCAATCACACCCGATGCCAATGCGGAAAGTGCTGTTTTCGGATCCGAGTCGCCCAAACGAATGTCGGCTAGTAAGCTTACAAGTAAACTTTTCGGCACACTCTTCTGCTTGTGATTTATCGTGATAAACAGATCTGCTTCCTTGCGGGTATTCATCTTTTCGAATGCGAGCACAAACAGGCTTCGGTCCAGCTCATCACCGCTCAGGTGCGAAAATCCGTATAGCCGATGTTGGCCATCTATGATCCATGCCGAACGATACTTGCTTGGGAGCGTAATCCAGCCAAATTTAATATTTTCATCGGTATTCTCTTTATTTGAAATCAAATCAAATCTCGGATGCTCCATGAAGTTCACTAATATGTTCGTCGGGAAATAGCCGCCCGACGCTATGAACTTCTCAATCTCCTTTATCCTCGAGGAGGAGATCATTCTTTGATATGCGGGGCGACCATCCGGGTGATTTAATGCCTGATGGTTTATGAATGCAATTTTAAGGAGCGTTCGCGGTGTTGCTACGAAGCTGTAAAATGTCTCTCCACCGAGCTTCCCACGAATCGCGGGTAATCGAACATCTCCAAGTCCCGGTACTTTCTGTCCCTTGAGAAATTCTCCGAGCACCTGATACCGTGCGGCTGGCCCAAGGTGCTTTACGAAAGTATCGAGATATTGCAGCTCGTTTTCAGTTAGGATCGATATATTACCGTCATTCGCTCGTGCAACGTCTTGTTCCGACCAGATGACATTCGCGGTCGCATAAGCCCAAATTATCTTCGGTTTGGGGGCGTTGCCGTATGAAGAATAGATGGATTTCCGAATGTAGTTTTGGAGCGCAACAGTTTCTAACAAATCCTTTTGTAAACTTCGCCTCCCGCGGCTTTCACGGGACTTACATTCGATCACAAATGCAGTTTCGGGATCGCAGGCAAATATGTCGATTTCCTTGCGCCCCCGCGAGCCATCGTCCCGGTCAAATTGAATAGTAAATCTTTTGCCGTTGAGCTTGTCGTAACCCATTCTGTAGAGCAGGTTCCATACGCGATCCTCCAACTGCTGGTCATGCCTTTTCTGCCGACGCAATTTTGTCTTGCGTCGGCCTACCAGTTGGACTTCCCAACCTTTCGTAACGAATTCTTGTACTTCTCCTTCCGAAACGCCTTGAAATACGAAGGGCTTGCGGCGGGCCCGGTACTCTGAGGCTTGTAGTTTTTTGTCCGAAAGAATCGGCGACAGGAATTCTTCTGGAGCGGTAGTTGCCCTGATTTCAGGTTCGCTCAAATGACATCCCCACAGACACCCAAGACATAAATTAAGAGGATTCGTCACTAAACCCAAGCAGAACCCGAAAGGACAACTTTCCGAGCTTAGCCACTGTAGAGAGCGCCCGGAATAGAATCTGATCTTGCAGCTTGGCGGCTTTTACCGCGACCTACTCCCAAACGTCTTCGGCACCCCCGGCCTCCCCGCCCGCTTCATCCGCACACGCGAGCCCTTTCCCCGCGCCGCCTTCCCGCCGTCGCCCTTCCCCCCATCCGCCCCATCCCGCACCGCGCTCAGGAACGCCGCGTCCACGGCGTCGTCGACCGAGCTCTGCCGTGCGAACGGGTCGTCGGCGATGGTGAGTTGGACGGTTTGCAGGCGCTTGAGTTCGTCGCGGTAGCGGGCGGCGTCCTCGAATTCGAGGTTGCTCGCGGCTTCGCGCATCTTCTTTTCCAGGTCGGCGATGGTGGCCTTGATGTTGTGGCCGATGAATTCGCGGCCGCCTTCGCCCGCGCCGCCCAGGCCGAGCGCGCCCGCGTCCACCACCACGTGGTCGCGCTCGTACATGGAGCCCATGATGTCGGCGATGTTCTTCTTGATGCTGAGCGGGGTGATGCCGTGGGCCTCGTTGTACGCCGTCTGCTTCTCGCGGCGCCGGCTGGTCTCGGCCATCGCCCGCTCCATCGAGCCGGTCACGCGGTCGGCATAGAGGATCACCTTGCCGTCGATGTTGCGGGCGGCGCGGCCGATGGTCTGGATAAGAGAGGTCTCGCTCCTGAGGAAGCCTTCCTTGTCGGCGTCGAGGATGGCGACCAGCGCGCATTCGGGAATGTCGAGCCCCTCGCGCAACAGGTTGATGCCGACCAGCACGTCGAAGGCGCCGAGCCTGAGGTCGCGGATGATCTCGATGCGCTCCAGCGTCTCCACGTCGGAATGCATGTAGCGCACGCGGATGCCCTGCTCGTGCATGTACTCGGTCAGGTCCTCCGCCATCTTCTTGGTCAGGGTGGTGACGAGCGCGCGATAGCCGCGGCGGGCGATGTCGCGGCATTCCGCGATGAGATCGTCGACCTGGGTCTCGATCGGGCGCACTTCCACCGGCGGATCGATCAGGCCGGTGGGGCGGATCACCTGCTCGGCGAAGACGCCGCCGGTGCGCTCCATCTCCCACGGCCCCGGCGTGGCGGAGACGTAGACGGTGGCGGGGCGCATGGCGTCCCACTCCTCGAATTTGAGCGGGCGGTTGTCGATGCAGGAGGGCAGGCGGAAGCCGTATTCGGCCAGCGTCGCCTTGCGGCGGTAGTCGCCGCGATACATGCCGCCGATCTGCGGCACGGTGACGTGGCTTTCGTCCACGAACACCAGCGCCTCGTCGGGCAGGTATTCGAACAGCGTCGGCGGCGGCTCGCCGGGCTTGCGCCCCGTCAGCCAGCGCGAATAGTTCTCGATGCCGGCGCAGCTTCCCGTCGCCTCGATCATCTCCAGGTCGAACTGCGTGCGCTGCTCCAGCCGCTGCGCCTCGAGCAGCTTGCCGTTGGCGCGGAACCATTCCAGCCGCTCGACCAGTTCCTGCTTGATGCCCTTCATCGCCTGGGCCAGCGTGGGCCGCGGCGTCACGTAGTGGGAATTGGCGTAGACCTTGACGGAATCGAGCTGGCCCGCGGGCTTGCCGGTGAGCGGATCGAACTCGGTGATGCTCTCCACGTCGTCGCCGAACAGCTCCACGCGCCAGGCGCGGTCCTCGTAATGCGCGGGGAACAGGTCGATGGTGTCGCCGCGCACGCGGAAGGTGCCGCGGGCGAAGGCGGCGTCGTTGCGGCGGTATTGCAGGGCGGAGAGGTTGCGCATCAGGTCGTTGCGGTCCACGCGCTGGCCGCGGGCGAGCGTCACCGCCGTGCCGGAATAGGTCTCGACCGAGCCGATGCCGTAGATGCACGACACCGAGGCGACGATGATGACGTCGTCGCGCTCCAGGATCGCGCGCGTCGCCGAATGGCGCATGCGGTCGATCTCCTCGTTGATGGAGCTGTCCTTCTCGATATAGGTGTCGGTGCGGGGGATGTAGGCTTCCGGCTGGTAATAGTCGTAATACGAGACGAAATACTCCACCGCGTTCTCGGGGAAGAAGCCCTTCATCTCGGCATAGAGCTGGGCGGCCAAGGTTTTGTTCGGGGCAAGAATCAAAGCGGGGCGCTGCAGCGTGTCGATCACCTTGGCCATGGTGAAGGTCTTGCCCGAGCCGGTGACGCCGAGCAGCACCTGGTCGCGCTCGTTGCCGCGCGCGGCCTCGACGAGCTCCCTGATGGCGGTGGGCTGGTCGCCCGCCGGCTCGTATTCGCTGACCAGCTTGAAGCGGATGCCGCCTTCGGATTTCGCCGGCCGCGCCGGGCGGTGCGGCACGAAGTTGCCGGTTTGATTGCCGGCAACGCTGGCGGGCGGCTCCGCGCCGGTTCCGCCATGCAGCGGCAGCGCGATGTCGGACGCGCCTGTTTGATTGCCGGCAACGCCGGCGGGCGGCGCAGGATCGTAGGCCGTGCCCGCCGGCGCGATGGGCTGCACCGCGGCCTGGAACTTCCGCGCATCGTCGGAGAGCCCCTTGCCGCGCCCACCCTTGCCGGCCCGCGGAATCATCCCGTTGTTGTGCGCCATGGCGCAAATATAGGGCCAACGCGCCGCGATTGCATCCGCCTGCTGCCACCCTGCTGACAAAGCCTGGCAGGAACCTATTTCGGCGCCGGCAGCGGCCCCGTCACGGTTTCGGCGAGGGCGCGCACATGTCCGGCGAGCCGCGTCACGGTTGCGGGGCGCGTCAGCCAGGCCTGGAAATTCCCGCCGCGCCGGCGTCTTGAATCTATTTGCAGCGCCACGCCGTGGGCGGGGCGCTGGTCAGGGCGCGGACGGCGCGCGTCATGTGCGCCTGATCGGAGAACCCGCAATCGGCCGCAATGGCGGCGAGCGGGGCGGGCGTGCCGCGGATCGCGTTCCAGGCGCGGCGCGCCCGCGCGCGCGCGCGAAAGCTCGACGGCGGAATGCCGAACACGCGCACGAAGCCCCGCGTGAGCGTCCAGCCCGGAAGCCGCGCCCGCTCGCCCCAGCATGAAAGATCGAGAAACGGATCGGCGATGAGATCCCGCGCCAGCAGGTCGGGCCAGTCGCGGGCGGCCGCGGGCGCCGGCTCGAAGAGCGAAAGCAGCAGCGCGCCCGCTTCGGCGGGCGGCGCGGTCATCACCGCATCGGGATCGGACACGGCGCCGTGGCCGCGGGCGATGCGCGCGTCCGCCGGCAGCGCGATGTTCACCACGCGCGCGCCGCGCGGCGCCACGCGGTCCAGATGCGCCTCGAAACATTCATGCAGCACCACCTCGCCCGCGCGCGCGGCGAACCGGCCGCGGTCGCCCGCCTCTTCGTAGCCGCCGCCGATCACCAGCGCCGCATAGGCGCGTGCATGGGTATGGCGCGGGATGTCCCGCTCGAGGGTCTCGACGTTCGCCATCTTCGCCACGCCCCGGTTGCCCGCGCAGTATATAGCGGAAGGCCGCGCCCCGCTCCGGGCCGCGCGATCTTGCCCCCCGGGGCGGGCCGGGCGAAGTCAAAATCCGGCGCGTGCTTCTCAAGTCCAGAGCGGGGATGCATTTGACAAGACACCCGCTTTGTCTTGCACTGTCCTTGGAGCTTGGGCGGGGGCTCGGGTGCTCAACAGGACGGTCACGGACCGCGACATCATCCGCACGACCATCGCGCAGACCCGGATGTTCGCGGGCTGGCCGGCCGCGGCGCTGGACCGCATGAGCGCGGCCAGTTCGCTCCGGCGCTACAGGGCGGGCGAGGTGCTGCTGCGCCGGGGCGAGCCCACGCCGGGCGCCTGGCTCATCGCCTCGGGCTGCCTCAGCAATTCCCGCCAGATGGCCGACGGCCGCTACAATCTCGCCGACCTGATGATCGCCGGCCAGATCACCGGCTTCATTCCGGTGATCGACGGCATGCCCGCCGCCTTCGACACCACGGCGCGCACCGACGCGGAGGTGGTGCTGATCCCCGGCGCGGTGCTGCTGGAGGTCCTTCGCGAGGACAGCGGGCGCCTTCTCGACGTGGCGCGCATGATGTGCCGGCGCACCCGCCTCGACTACGAGGCGATCCAGAGCTTCGCCCTGGATCCCCTGCGCATGCGGATCCTCAAATGGCTCTGCTTCATGGCGCGCGGCTCCTCCGTGCCCGGCGCCTTCGAGCTTCCCGTGGGCGTCACCCAGGACGATCTCGCCGCCCATTTCGGCGTCTCGCGCCAGTCGGTGAACAAGGAGATCGCCGCGCTGGTGGAGGAAGGCGTGCTCGCCCACCGCTACCGCAGCCTGGTTGTCACCGACATGAACCGGATGGTGGGGATGGTGATGGACTACGATCCGGTCCTGGACGAGATCCTGGCGCTGATCTTCGGCCGTCCGGCGCGGGTGCTGCGCACGTCGGATTGAGGCGCGGCCGGCCGTTGCCCGCGCCGGCGCGGGATCAGAACGGCGGCGAGGGCGCGAAGCCGTGCCGGGCGAGCCATCGGGGATCGCCGATGCCGGCGAGCGCGTCGCGGAACACGCCCTTCACGTCCGACAGCGTGGTCGTCATGTCGTTGTTGTAGTCCATCAGGCGGTGGTTGTAGTCGCGGCCGGCGCTGCGGTCATCGATCACCGCGCGCACGGCCTCCATCGCGGGGCGGCGATGGTCGGCCGCGCCGGTCAGCTCCACGGTCGCTTTCTGCATGGCGCAGTAGATGCTCCACGCGGTCGCGCCGGCGGGGCAGACGCGATTGTCTTCCCGGTTCCATGCATCCTCGGACGACAGGATCGCCGCGGCGCGCGCGATGATCCTGCGGTCGAGCGCGCCGGGCATGACTTCGCGCGCCGCATCGAGATCGAAGGCGATCTCGCGGCCCGCCGTGAAATCCGCCGCGCCGAACCAGCCATAGGCGGTGCGGAAAATGCCGCGCCCGCCGGCATAGAGCTCCAGCGTCACGGCCGAGGTGCCGTCGCTGTCCGTCATCGTCCCGCGCCACACCGTCATGGGCTTGACGTCTTCGCGCCATGTGCCGGTGGTCACCGCCGGCGCCTGCTTCAGCGCGAACACGGGATTCTCATCCCACATCGGCCCGCACGAACCGGAATAGCCGTCGTCGCCGAGCCTGAAGATGCAGTGCGAAACGTCCGCGCGCGCGGGTACGGCGAACAGCATCGCGGCCAGGGCCGCGGCGGGCAGGACTGGGGCGGCGCGTGCGGGCATGCGGATTCCTCCGGCGCCACCATATCGCCTCCTGACCTTTCCGGCGCGGCAATCCTCTTCAACTTGTCCGGCGGCGCGTTGACAGGGCGGCGCGGATGTGCCAATTTTTTGGCATGTCGGCACGGCGCGCGAAAAAGGGCGACGACGGCGCGGGCGGGTTTTCCCGCCGCGAGCGCGAGATCATGGACGCGCTCTACCGCCTGGGAAAGGCGACGGCGGCGCAGATCCTGGAGGGGCTCGCCGATCCGCCCACCTACACCGCCATCCGCACGCATCTGTCGATCCTGGAGAAGAAGGGCCACATCCGCCACAGGAGCGACGGCACGCGCTATGTCTACGAGCCTTCGGTGGCGCGCGAGCAGATGGGCAAGCGCGCGATCGACTCCCTGCTCAGGACGTTTTTCGACAATTCGGTGGAGCGCGCGGTGGCCGCGCTGCTGTCGCGCAAGGACGCGGACATCTCGGACGCCGATCTCGAACGGCTGTCCAGACTGATCGACAAGGCCCGGAAGGAAGGACGATGAGCGAATTCCTCATGCTGCGCATCCTCCTGCTCGCGGGAGAGTTCTTCGCCGCGTCCTCGCTGATCGTGGCGCTGGCGTGGCTGGCCGCGCTTGGCCGCTCCGCCGCGGCGCGCCATCTCGCCTGGTCGGCCGCCTTCGCCGCGCTGCTGGCGCTGCCGCTGCTGGCGGCATTCGTGCCCGGCAGCGTGGTGCTGAACCTCGCGCAGGCGACGCCGCAGGCGATGCCGCCGCTCACCGTGGATGTCACTGCCGTTCCCGCGACGACCGCGCAGGACGCCATGCCCGCCGCCGCGCCGGCCGCGGCCGCGCCTGCGGCGCAGACGTTTCATGTTCGTCCAGGCGACGTGGTGATGGCGGCGATCGCGGTGTGGCTGGCCGGCATCGTTCTTCTCATGCTGCGCAGCCTGATCGCGGCGCTGATCCTGCACCTGATGCGCCGCGACAGCACCGGGCATTCCTTCGAGCCCGTCGAGTTGCCGGAGCTCGCGAGCGGACGGGCGTACGAGTTGCGCGTGTCCAACAGGGACCGTGGTCCGCTCACCTGGGGCGTGTTCCGCCCCGTCGTGCTGCTGCCGCATGCGTCGCTGTTCTGGCCCAGTGAGCGGCTGGACGCGGTGCTGCGCCACGAGCTCGCCCATGTCGAGCGGCGCGACAGCTTCACCCAGATGCTGGCGCTGATCGCCTGCGCGCTCTACTGGCCCAATCCGCTGGTCTGGCTGGGCGCGCGGCGCATGCGCCGCGAGGCGGAGATGGCGGCGGACGACGCGGTGCTCGTCTCCGGCATCGCGGCGTCGGATTACGCGGGCGAATTGCTCGAAGTGGTCGCGGAATTCCGGGCGCAGTCGCTGGCGCCGGCCGCCCCGCTGTTCATGGCCGCGCCGTCCTCGCTGGAAGCGCGGCTCAAATCGGTTCTCGCCCCCAAACTTTCCAGATCGGGAGTCCGTTCCATGGATGTGCTGAAGATCTCCGCGGCCGCGCTGATGGCCACCACCGCGCTGGTGCTCGCGCGCCCGTCGCTGGCGCAGGACGCGCCGCCCCCGCCGCCCGCGGCGAGCGATGCCGCCACGCCCCCGCCACCCGATGCGCCTGCGCCGCCAGACGCGCCCGCGCCGCCGGATGCGCCCGCCATGGCGGCGCCGCCCGCCGATGCGGCGCCGGCCATGCCCGCCACCCCGGCCGATCCGGCCATGGCGGACGTCATGCGCGGCCATCACCGCCACATCCACGAAGTGCGCCGCTACACCGACAAGAACGGCCATCACCATGTGATCGTCATCGACCGCGACAGCGGGCCGTCGGACGTGGACCTCGACCAGGAAGTGGATTCGGCGATGGCCAGCGTCCGGCCCGAGATCGACCGGGCGATGGCCGACATCGACGCCCATCGCGACGCGTTGCGTGCGCTCCACGACGCGCATGTCGAGGCGCAGCTCAGCGCGGTGCAGCCGGAGGTCGAGAAGGCGCTCGAGCAGGCGCGCGCCGCCCTCGCGCAGGTGCAGGATGCCGCGGTGCGCGCCAGGATCGACGCCGCGCTCGCCCGCGCCGAGGCGAAGATGCGCGAGGCCCAGGTCAGGATGCTCGTCGTCCGCAAGCACATGCGCGACATGCACATGCAGATGCACCTGGACATGCAGGACGACCGTCACGGCGCCATCGACGACAGCGGCCCCCGGCCCGGCGACCAGGACGGCGACCACGATCCCGACTCGCAGGACGGGAAATAGGCCGTCCGTCCGGCCGATCCGGTCCTCGGGTCCCGGCATCCTCCGTGCCGGGCGCGGCGGAAGGCGGTGCGCTCACGCCGCTTCCTTGCGCGCGAAGCCGCGGTAGTACTGCGCCATCATGCGGTCGCGATAGGCGGCGAGGTTGGAATGTGCCTCGGCGCGCCTGCGCAGCTCTCCGGTGAAGAAGGGCGTGAGCACGCCCGCCACCATGGCGAAGGCGGTGGCGTCCGCGCCGCAAGCGCGCTCGCCCATCAGATAGGGCTTGTCGCCGAGGAAGGCCGAGAGCGCGGCGAGCGAACGGCCGCCGAGCTCGGCGATCTCCCCATGGCTGTGCCGCCCCAGGCCCTGGCCGTGCAGCATGGCGCGCACGCGTTCGCGGGCGGCCTCCGCCGCGCCCTCCGGCGCGCCGTCGAAGAAGTGGATCGGACCCTTCTGCCAGTTCTCGTCGTCCATCCAGCGGTGATGGACGAGCGCGAAATAGAGATGGTCCTCCAGCATCCGCTCCATCGCCCAGGCAAGCCCGCGCTCGACGGTCGAAAGCCCGCGGTCGAAATCGAAGCCGTGCGCCTTCTCGATATGGGCGCGGATGAAGGTGGAATCGCCGACCCGGTGGGCGCCCGTCTGGATGAAGGGGATCTTGCCCTTGGGCGCGGCCGGCGGGGCGGCGCGCTCGAACTTGTAGGGCAGCCCGGCCATCTTGAGATGGACTTCGCTCTTCGTCACGAAGGGGCTGGGGTCGGGCAGGCCGAAGGCCGGGCCGAAGCCGTAAAGGGTGATCATTTCCGTCTCTCCTCCAACAGGACGCTTTCCTTAAAGGTTGGCTCCTGACAGCATGTTGTCAGCAGCGTTGCAGCAGGATGGCAGCATGGAAGCTGTGCAATCCGGTCATCCGCCCGGCGGTCCCCGCGGTCATTCCCGATGAGGCGCGCCGACCGCCTGTTCCGCATCATCCAGATCCTCAGGCGCAAGAAGCGCCCGACCACGGCGCAGGAGATCGCCGGGGAGCTGGAGACCTCGCTGCGCACGGTCTATCGCGACATCTGCCAGCTGATGGCCGACCGCGTGCCGATCCGCGGCGAGGCCGGCATCGGCTACGTGCTCGAAGGCGGCTTCGACCTGCCGCCCCTGATGCTCACCGCCGACGAGGTGGAGGCCGCCATGCTGGGCGCGCAATGGGTGATGGGCCGCGCCGACCCGGTCTTGTCGCGGGCGGCGTCGGACCTCGTGGCCAAGATCGGCGTGGTCATCCCCGAGCATCTGCGCCCGCTCCTGATGGAACCGGCGCTGGCCGCGCCCAACCACAAGCCGATCTCCAAGGACGCCATCGACATGGTGCGCGTGCGCGCCGCCATCCGCACGCAGACCAAGGTGTCCATCGCCTACACCGACGAGAAGGGGGAGGCGACGCGGCGCGTCATCTGGCCGATCGCCGTGAGCTATTGGGAGGTGGTGCGCCTGATCGTGGGCTGGTGCGAGCTGCGCGGGAACTTCCGCCACTTCCGCACCGACCGCGTCACGGACTACGAATTCCTCGACCAGCGCTACCCCACCCCGCGCTCGCGCCTGCGCGCGCAATGGAAAAAGCAGATGGACGCCGAGTGCGCGCGGCGGGGGCAGGAGATGGTGTGGATGGAGTGAGGTCCTGCCGGCATCGGACGCCCTATCGGGGGGCCATGAAATCGCTGTTTGTCTGCGCCATGTTCGCGTTGTTCGGAGTCGTGGCATCCGCCGCCGCCGCGCCACCCGCCATCCCCGAGGGCTATCCCTTCGTGCCGGCGCCGAAAGCGGCGATGCAGCCCGATCCGTGTGGCGCTCCATGTCTGCGCCCAGGAGCTCGCGGCCGACCATGTGCCGCAATCCGCCGTCGTGCCCGGCGTCACGGTGGTGGCGGACGGGCTCGTGGCGCTGATGACGCTGGAAGGCGAGGGCTACGCGCTGCTCACATATTGAGCGCAACGCCCGCACTATTCGATGTCAGGCTTTGACAAAGCTTGACGTTGGGCTAGAGTTTGTAAAATCGGAGATCGCAGCCATGAACGTTTCTCTTACGCCCACGCTGGAAAAAATGGTCCGGCAAAAGGTCAAATCCGGCCTTTACGGCAATGCCAGCGAAGTCATGCGGGAAGCCCTGCGTATCATGCAGGAGAGCGAGGGGCTGCGGCGCGCCAGGCTGAAGCGGCTGCGTGGCGCGATTGCCGAAGGCGATGCGGATATTGCCGCCGGGCGATTCACGGAGATCCGCGACGAAGACGAACTCGAGGCCTTTTTCGCCAAGCTGTGATGCGCCTCGACATCGCGCACCGCGCGCGTCTCGATCTGAGAAACATTGCACGTTACAGCAGGGAGCAGTGGGGCGCCGCGAACAAGGCGCGCTACATGGCGGCGATCCGGTTGCGCATGCCCGGATTGCTGCGGCAGCCCGGAGCGGGCGTCGCGCGCGACGACCTGGCGGCGGGCCTTCGCTGTGTGCCGGTTGGACGGCACGTCATCTACTATCGCATCGCCGAGGGCCGGATTGCCGTGATCAGGGTGCTGCATCAGCGGATGGACGCGAAGCGGCACTTCTAGCGGCGGGGAATTCGTCCGTCCTCGCGCTGTCCGCAGGCGCCTGCGCCCGCGCGTTCATCCCGTAGTCGCGGACCACGCCGGCAATGCGCAGGCGGTAGTCGCGGAAGAGCTTGTCCCGCCCCTGCGCCTGCGCGGCGCGGTGCGATTCCAGATTGCGCCAGCACGCGACCGCCGCTTCGTCGCGCCAGAACGACAAGGACAGCAGCTTGCCGGGTTCGGACAGCGACTCGAACCGCTCGATGGAGACAAAGCCGTCGATGTCGTCGAGCGACGGCCGCAATTCTCCCGCGATGTCGAGATAGGCGGGCGCGCAGCGGGGTTTCGGCCACACTTCGAAGATGACGGCGATCATGCCTCGACCTTGCGCAGGAAAGCGCGCTCCTCGCGCAGGATGAACTTCTCGCGCTCGGCGAATTCGAAATTCGCCTTGCTGGCGGGATCGGTCCGCAGCTTCGCGCGATAGGTCTCGTAGGCGGCGAGGCTCGCAAATCCGATCAGCGCATGGGCTTCGTAGTTGGTGCCCTCGTGCGGCATGAAATAGCCCAAAAGGTCGCCGCCGCAGGCGGGGATGATGGCGAGCCATTTGCGCGCGTAGTCCTCGAACTGGGCGCGCTTGAAGGGATCGAGTTCGTAACGGATGTGACAGACGATCTGGGTGGCGGCCTGCATGGCTGTTTCTCCGGTTCGGGCGAAGGCGGCGGATTCCGCGAGCGGCAGCGCGGCCAGCACGGCGGCGGCCTGGAGCAGTTCGCGGCGGTCGGGCGGCATGGCGCGCTCGCAAGGGACCCATGCGCATCCTGCCGCTTCCCGCGCGCGGATGCTTCGGTTACGGTCGAAGTATGAAAACCGCCCTGAAGGACGGGCCCAGCATCGCCCCCGTCGCCGCGCTGGCGGGCGATCCGGCCCGCGCCAACATGCTGTCGGCGCTGCTCGCGGGCAAGGCGCTGACGGCGGCGGAGCTGGCGGCGGAAGCCGGCGTCACGGCGCAGACGGCGAGCAGCCATCTGGCCAAGCTCGCCGGCGGCGGCCTCATCGCGGGCGTGAAGCAGGGCCGCCACCGCTATTTCCGGCTGGCGGACGAAGACGTGGCGGAGATGCTGGAGACGATGATGGGCGTGGCGGCGCGGGCGGGGCATTTGCGCGCGCGCACGGGCCCCAACGATCCGGGCATGCGCAAGGCGCGCGTCTGCTACGATCATCTGGCGGGCGAAATGGGCGTGGCGCTGTTCGACGGGCTGGTGCAGGCCGGCGTGCTCGCCCCGCGCGGCGACAGGCTCACCCGGACCGGAGCGGACTTCCTTTCCGGCTTCGGCATCGACATGCCCGCGCTCGCCGCCGCGCGCCGGCCCCTGTGCAAGACCTGCCTGGACTGGAGCCAGCGGCGCTTCCATCTCGCCGGCGGGCTGGGCGCGGCGCTCCTGTCACGTTTCTACGATCTGGGCTGGGCGCGGCGTGACAGGGCGAGCCGCGCGGTGATATTCACCTCGCAGGGCGAACGAAAATTCGCCCGCCTGGTGGGGAGCCGGAAATGAAGATCGCGCGCGGAATTCCCTTGGCGGTGCTGGCGCTCGCGGCCTGCACGACGCCGCCGCAAATCGCGCCCGCGCCCGCCGCCGCCTCCGCCAACGACTACACCAGGGACGCCAGCTGGCTCTGCCGCCCCGGGCGCGCGGACGCCTGCGTCAACGACCAGACGGCCACGATCGTGAACGCGGACGGCGCGACCTCGGTGGAGAAATGGTCCGCCGACCCAGACGCGCCGGTGGACTGCTTCTACGTCTATCCCACCGTCTCCTTCGATCCCACGCCCAACAGCGACATGGTCCCCGGCCCGGGCGAGAATGGCGTGGTGGTGCAGCAGGTGTCGCGGCTGGCCTCGAAGTGCCGCATCTACGCGCCGATGTACCGGCAGGTGACGCTGACGGCGCTGGCGGCCGCGCTGGCGGGCAAGCCGATGCAGGCCGACCGCGAGCTCGCCTATGACGACGTGCGCGATGCCTGGAACGAATATCTCGCGCACGACAACCACGGCCGCGGCGTGGTGCTCATCGGCCACAGCCAGGGCTCGCTGGTGCTGACCGCGCTGGTGAGGAACGAGATCGACGGCAAGCCGGTGCAGAAGCGGATCGTGTCGGTGATCCTGGGCGGCACTTCGCTTGAGGTGCCGAAGGGCAAGGACGTGGGCGGCGATTTCAAATCGGTGCCGCTCTGCCATGCCGCCGATCAGACCGGTTGCGTCATCGCCTTCGCCTCGTTCCGCGCCGACGTGCCGCCGCCGCCGCAATCGCGCTTCGGCAGGGGCAGGGCGCAAGGCGACGAGGCGGCGTGCGTCAATCCCGCGGCGCCGGGCGGGGGCAAGGGCGCGCTCGACGCCTATCTTCCTTCCGGCCGCGTGGGGCTGTCGACCGAGCCGCCCGTGACGTGGGTGAAGGGCGGCAGGCCGGTCACCACGCCCTTCGTGAAGGTGCCCGGCCTTCTCACCGGCGAATGCGTGCGCGACGCGGACGGCGCGCACTATCTCGCCGTCACCGTCAACGCCGATCCCGCCGATCCGCGCACGGACGACATCATCGGCGACGTGGTACGCAACGGCAAGGTCGACGCGGCGTGGGGGCTGCATCTGCTGGACATGAACCTCACCATGGGAAACCTGGTGGACGTGGTCGGCGCGCAATCCGCCGCCTGGCTCAGGGCGAACGCGATCAGGGCGAACGCGAAATGATAGAGGGCGTCTGCCAATGCGGCGCGGTGCGCTACGCGATCCCGCGCCTGCCGGAGGAAGTGACCTCCTGCAACTGCACGACCTGCCGCAAGCGCGGCACGCTGTGGGCGTACTATTCGCCGAAGGAGGTCCGCCTCGAAGGCAGGACTTCGGTCTTCATGTGGGGCGACCGCGATCTGGAATTCCATTTCTGCTCCGTCTGCGCCTGCGTCTCGCATTGGGCGCCGGCCGACAGGTCCTACGGCCGGATGGGCGTGAATATCCGGCTGCTGGATCCGGCGCTGTGGTGCCTGCTCCCGCGCATGCGCTGGTTCGACGGCGCCGACACCTGGAACCCCATCGAAGTGATCCATCCATGAAAGCCCTGGTTGCGCTTGTAACGTTCGTGACGGCAGCGTCAGCCGCGCCCGCCGCGCCGGTGACGATCCACGGCTTCGACCATCTCGCGCTGGCGCCGGACGGCGCGCGCCTGGTGGATGTGGAAGACAGCGATCCCGGCAACCTCGCGGTGGAGGCGCATGGCAGGGTGGTGTTGCGCGACGCGGCGGGCAAGGTGCTGGCGAGCTACGACCCCTGCAGGGCCTGCAAATATTCCGACACCGCCTGGTCGCCCGCGGGCGACGCCTTCGCCTTCGTCGCCACCGACCGCAAGGCCGGCAAGACCACGCTCTACGCCGTGGCCCGGGGAAGACTGAAGGCGCTGGCCACGCTCGCGGGCATCGCCAACACGCCGCGCTACGCGCCGGACGGAAAGCGCATCGCCCTTCTCGTCACGCTCGGCGCCCGCAAGAACACCGGCGCCACCGAAGCCGGCGCGGCGCTGGTGGGCGACATCGGCGAGAGCAGCGACGAACAGCGCATCGCGGTGCTGCCCGCGGGCGGCGGCGCGCCGAAGCCCGTGTCGCCGGCCGATACCTACGTCTATGAATACGACTGGACGCCGGACGGCAAGGGCTTCGCCGCCACCGCCGCCAGGGGCAATGGCGACGACAATTGGTGGATCGCCAGGCTCGTGCATGTGGACGCCGTCAGCGGCGCCACGCGCGTGATCGCCGCGCCCGCCATGCAGATGAATCTCCCGCGCGTGTCGCAGGACGGCAGGAGCGTGGCCTTCATCGGCGGACTGATGAGCGACTGGGGCCCCATCGGCGGCGACGTCTATGTCGTGCCGCTGGCGGGCGGCGCGCCCGTCGATGTCACGCCCGGCTACAAGGGCACGTTCCGCGGGATTTTCTGGCGCGGCGGCGCGCTGATGGCGGATGCGCTGATCGGCGACCGTGGCGCCGTCGCCGCGATCGATCCCGCCTCGCATGCGGTCGGCATCGTGTGGAGCGGCCCGGCCACGCAGAAGGCGCAGCGCTTCGACGGGCCCGTCGCGCTGAGCGCGGACGGCGCCATCGCCGCCACCATCGCCGAGGACTTCACGCACGCGCCGGAGATCCGGATCGGCCGGCTGCCGGCCCTTGCGCCGGTCACGCACGACAACGACGGGCTCGCGGCCAACGTCTCCGCGCAAAGCGTGCATTGGCACAACGAGGGTTTCGATCTCCAGGGCTGGCTGATCGGGCCGAAGGCCGCCGTGAAGGGCCGCGGATATCCCATGGTGGTGATCGTGCATGGCGGGCCGAGCTCGGCGTATACACCGCACTATGTCGCCGCCGGCGGCCAGCACGGCACCGGCTTCGACTTCGTCCACGACCTGATCGCGCGCGGCGCCTACGTCTTCTATCCCAACGACCGCGGCTCCTACGGCCAGGGCGAGGCCTTCACCCGCGCCAATGTGAAGGATTTCGGCCGCGGCGACCTGCGCGACATGCTCGCGGGCGTGGACGCGGTGGAGAAGATCGCGCCGGTCGACGATGCGCGCCTCGGGCTCTACGGGCACTCCTATGGCGGCTGGTTCGCGATGTGGGCGAACACGCAGACGCGCCGCTTCAAGGCCTTCGTCGCGGGCGCCGGCATCGCGGACTGGACGAGCTATTACGGCCAGAACGGCATCGACAAATGGATGATCCCGTTCTTCGGCGCCTCGGTCTACGACGATCCGGCGGTCTATCGCGCCGCCAGCCCCATCGAATTCATCAAGGCCGCGAAGACGCCGACGCTGATCTATGTCGGCGAGCGCGACGTGGAGTGCCCGGCGCCGCAATCGCTCGAATACTGGCACGCGCTGCAAGAGCTCGGCACCCCGGTGGAGCTCCATATCTATGCCGGCGAAGGCCACGGCTTCCGCAACCCGAAGGACCTCGAAGACCTGCGGAGCCGGATCCTGGGCTGGTACGCGAAATATCTGCGGTAACGAACGTGACGGGGCGGCCGAACAGGAGAGACTACGCGACCGATCCGTCCCGCCGGATCGCGCCGGCATTGAGGAGATCCGCGGGCACATTCGCAGGAGACGCCGCATGACGCGCCTGGGCATTTTCATTTCCGCGCTGTTCCTCGCCACCGCCGCGCGTGCGGCCGGTCCGGACTCGCCCGTCGTGGTGGAGCTGTTCACGAGCCAGGGGTGCTCGTCCTGCCCGCCGGCGAATGCGACGCTGCGGGCGCTGGCGGACAGGCCGGACGTGCTGGCGCTGAGCTTCGACGTCACCTACTGGGATTATCTCGGCTGGAAGGACACCTTCGACCGGCCCGAATACACCGAGCGCCAGCGCGACTATGAGCCGAGGCTGGGCGAGCACGGGCCGTTCACGCCGCAGGTCGTGGTCGATGGCCGCGCCGACGCGGTGGGCGACGACAAGGCCGAGGTCGAGCGCATGATCGCGGACGTGCGCCGCCCGCCGGGGCCGTCGCTCTCGTTGCGCGGCGATGGCGTGGACGTGGGCGCCGGCGGCGGAACCGGCGAGGTCTGGCTGGTGCGCTACGACCCGCGCACGCTTTCCACGCCCATCGCCCGCGGCGAGAATTCCGGCGCCACGCTCGAGCAGCGCAACGTCGTGCGCGCGCTCACGCTCCTGGGCGAATGGAAGGGTGGGGCGATGCATTTCGCGTTCGCCCCGGCGCAGGCGGGGCTCAGGACCGCCGTCCTCGTCCAATGGGGCCGCGGCGGCCCCATCCTCGCGGCGGCGCGGGATTGACGCGCCGGTTCCTGCGGGGACTGGCCGCTTGCGAAAATCGATTCGCGCGGAGCCGCTGAAGGCAGGAAGTTCTCCGCGCCCCGGCGGCTCCGCGTGAATCCCACGTTTCGGAACGGGCTTCACACCGGAAAATCCGCCCCGGATGCAAAACGGGCGGCACGTGGCCGCCCGGTTCGCACGCACGGGACTCGCAAGCCGCAATCAGAAGGCGCTCGCCAGGTTGGCGCGCAGCCGTCCGGCGGCGGGGTTCTTCGGCCCGCCCGACAGGATCTCCGGCACCGAGACGGGATGGCCGTAGAAATCCGCGTCCGTGTCGTCTTCCGGCGCGACGACCGAGCCGTTCAGCGAGATGCCGCCATAGACGCCCTTGGATTTCGACCACAGCACGATGTCGCCCGAGAAATTGCCGCTGGTGGCCGCGCCGGCGCCCGCGCCGAGCGTCACCACCGTGAGGCCGGCGTCGGCGCCGAACTTGAACTTGCTGCGCTCGATGGCCCTGAGCGCGCGGTCGGTCATGATGATCATGACGAGCTGGCTCTGCTCGAGCCCGGCCTGCAGGCCGAACGAGGCGGAGCCGAGCGAATAGAAGGCGGGGTCGGACCAGCCGTGCCGCGTGCGCGCCAGCAGCACGCCGTCGCCGCCTTCCGCGCCGAATATGAAGCCGCCCTTGACGAGGCTCGGCACGATCAGCACCGCGCGCGCCTCGCGCAGCGCATGGCGCGCGTCGCCGAACACCGAATCGTGGCGCAGGTCGGTGACGGTGGCGTTGGCATGGGCCAGCACCTCGGCGGTGTCGGCGGCCATCGCCGGCGCGGCGATCCCCGCGGCCAGCACCGCCGCCGCGGCGAATTTGATTGATGAAGCCTTCATGTCCGGTTCTCCCCTGGGTGGTCCATTTAACCAACGCGTAACTATAACAAAAGCTGCACCGGCGGATGGCGAAATTCGGTCTGGAAATCCGGCCGGGCCTCTCCACATGCGAATTGAGAAGCCGGCTTCGAAAGGGCCCAAAGTTCGTATGGATTCCCAGATTTCCCCGATACTCCTGACCGGCGCATCGATCGCGATTTCGCTGACGGCCGGAAGAATCCTGGTGCGCCGGGCCGAGGCGCGGCGATTCCACCGGCGGTGGAGGAGCTATGTCGGGAAGTGCGAGCGCCTCGCGGCATTCGTCACGGGGTCGATGTTCGAAATCGGGGCCGGCCGCGGTTCGGTCGCCGGGGTGCCGGTGTTCATGGCTTTCGAGAACCGGCTCTCGCCCGTCCTCAATCACGCGGAAAGCCTCGAGCTGGATTTTCCGGAGCATTTGAGCCCGGAGCGGGCGGAGCTGATCCCGCAGATAAGCGCGGTGGCGCTGGAGCTGGCCACCCGCGTCAGACTTGAGCTGCCCGATATCGGCCACATCGCCTGGATGCGGGAGCAGGAGCTTTCGGAAAATCTCGCGTATCGCGCAACCGCGAAGACCCTCGATCTCGTCGCGCTGATCGAGCGGCTCGGCAAGCCGCGAAAGGCGGGGCGGCGTCCCGCCGCGCGGCTGGACGGCGAGCAGCTCGCGGCGAAGTTCAAGGAGATGTTCGGCGCGCTCCTGCCGGCCAAGCTGGAGAAGCTGCGGCTGGACGACGATATCAGGCGCCGGATCGCCCCATCATACTGACAGGACCAGGTCCACGGGGAATTTGACGTTTTCCGGTCTGGCGTAGATCAGGCACTTGCCGTTCCACACTTCGATCCGGCGGGTGTTGGCCATCTTCATGGCGTGGGCGAGCACTTTGGCATCCTTGTCGCAGGCGCACTGCGCCGCGAGCTTGGCTGCGAGGGTGCCGTCGTCGTTGAGGTAGTTGATTTCGTAGGCTGGCATGGGTGGCTCCTCCGACTGAGCCCCCGCTCAGGGCTGAGACTGTCGATCACCGGCGCCTCATATGTAAAGCGAATTTTTTTCAACCAAGCTCACGTTTGATGAATTGCGCATGAATCGCGGCTATCCCGGAATTTCGAATCCCAGCTCCGCCGCAACTTCGCCACAAGTGTTGACGATGCGCGCAAGATTCTTCGCGCCGAAAAACTCGCGCGCGTCGCGCGGCGTGCCGCGGCGCTGGAAATCGCGGTCGAGGACGGCGCCGATATCGGCGGTGACGGGAAGGCCGAGCCGGGCGGCGAGCGCCGCGACGGCGCCGGCACGATCGGCGCGGAATTCGTGATAGCGCATCGGCACGAAGCGCTCCGCCGCGCCCCGATAAACCTCCGCCGCCGCCCGCCAGCGCCGCGCCAGCGTGGCCACGTAGTGATCTTCCGGAAAGCCGAGATCGAGGCCCGCGAGCTGGCGCCGCCAGGTCAGGTTGGCGTCGATCCGCGCCGGGTCGAGCGCGTCCAGGTCGCCGCGCAGCTTCAGCCGGTCGAGGATGGAGCGGATGTTGTCCGCCGGCTCGCGGATCACGAACACCGCGCGCGCCACGCCGAAATGGTCCATCACCCGCGGCGCCACGAAGGTGAGGCTCGGCTCCTTCACCAGCGCGTTGGAGAACGCCCAGGCATTGGCGCGCACGAAATCGGCCATCGACGTCTCGCCGCGATAAAGCCGTCCGATATGGGGCTCGGCCGCGCCGGCGAAATCGAGCGTCGCGGAAAGGCCCGTGGCGGCGGCAAGCAGCCCCGCCACGGCCGTGGTGCCGGATTTCTGGTTGCCGAAGACGAACAGCGGCGCGGGGTGCGGCTCGGCGCGGCGCGCGCGCCAGCGCTCGCCGATCAGCTTGTTGCCCGGCAGCCCCAGTTTCTCCCGCAGACGCGGCATGAGCCCCTTTCATGGCCGGAAAATTCAAGCCGGGCGCGGCGATTCGCAGCCACCGGGCTTATAGGTCCCTTGAAGGGTCCCCGCCACCCACCCACATAAACCGCTACATCCGTGGGGAGGGAGCCCATGACCGACACCACCGGAGTTGCCGGCCGCGAGAGTTTCCGCGGCACCGCCGTCATCGCCTACCTGCTCTACCTGATCGGCTGGCCCTGCCTGCACCTGACCACGGTGATCGGGCTGATCCTGGCCTATGTGCAGCGCGGCGAATCGCGCGGCACGATCTGGGAATCGCACTTCTCGAACCTGATCGAGGTGTTCTGGCTGGGGCTCCTGCTGGGCATCGTGGGCGCGATCCTGATCCCGGTGTTCGGCGTCGGCATCCCGGTGCTCGTGATCGTCTTCGTCTGGATGCTCTACCGCACCATCCGCGGCCTCGTCCGCGCCATCGATGGAAGGCCCTATTGATGAACACCCCCACTTCCGCGGCCGACGAATCCTCGTTGCGCCTCTTCGCGCTGATCTCCTATGGCCTGCTGCTGCTGGCCGGCACCAACGGGCTCACCGCCATCGTCGCCGTCGTGCTCGCCTACATCAAGCGCGACGAGGCGCGCGGCACCCCGTTCGAGAGCCACTTCTCCAACATCGTGACGGTGTTCTGGTCGGCGATAGCCGCCATCGCGATCGTCGTTGCCGCCGCCGGCGCCAGCGCCATCACGCTGTTCGGCGGGCCGGAGCCGCATCACGTCCTGCCGCAGGCCATCGGCATCGGGATCGTGCTGTGGGCCGCGGCCGTCGGCTTCGTGGTCTGGTATCTCTACCGCGTGATCAGGGGCTTCATCCGCGCCATCGACGGGCGGGCGTATGCCTGAGCGCTATTCCCTGGCCGGAACGTCCTCCGGCCGGAAGAACAGGAAGCCGATCGCGCCCACCATCAGCGCCAGCGCGAAGCTATAGGGCGCGATGTCGTAGATCATGCCGGGCACGCGCGCGGCCTCATGGAAGGCCATGCCCATCTGCGCCCCCCACAGCGTGCAATCGCCCACGCCGGCCTCGTTGGGCCGGCAGTCCCTGTAGAGCGCCGACCATACCGCGACGGTGGGCAGCAGCAGCGCCGCCAGCGGCAGGATGAGCATGCTGAGCCCCGCGGACAGCGGCCGGCGCGCGATCAGCGCCGCCACCCCGCCCACGAACGCGATGCTCACCGCCACGAGGGGATTGGAGCCCACGATCCAGGCCAGATCGAGCGCGTCGCGGAAGCCGCCGCCGAGGCTCTGGCCGCGGCAGAGATCCGGCCCCGGCGCGCATTGCATTCCCAGCGCGGCGATCCGCACGAACCACGCCAGGAAGGACGGCGCGAGCAGAATCGCCGCGCAGGCGCACAGGATGTAGATGGCGCCCGTCCGCTTGGGAGGTGGGGGAGGCGGATCGAAGTGATGCATGGTTCCACATTAGGCATGTTCCCCCCGGCACAGCCTCATCAATGTCATCCCATGCTTAACGGCAGCGGGCTAATGCTTTGATTGTGTTGACGCGATCGTGATCCAGCGGCCGGCCTTCACCTGGGCGAGGAATCCCGCATGGAATCCCAGATGGTCGCGCCCCGTGAAATCGATCGGCACGCCGCCATAAACGGGATCGCGCCAGGGCGCCATGGCCTCCAGCGTGCGGGCGAAGCGTGCGCGGGTGAGCGCGGGGCCCGCGCGCTTGAGCACCTCCGCGAACAGCCGCGTGTCGAGATAGGCGCGGAACGCCTCCGCCGAGGCCACGGTGTGGAAGCGGTTTTCGTAGCGGCGCACCCAGCTTCGCAGCGCCGGATCGGGATCGTCGGGATAGGGGATGGGCGTGGTGGCGACGGCGTAGAGGCCGCTCACATTGCGTCCGCCCAGCGTGGGCACCTGCGGCACGTAGCAGGATTGCGGGCAGAGGAACTGCGGCGCGTAACGCCGCGCGCTCTTCATCGCCGCGATGGCATCCTGCGCGATGCCGCCGATGACGACGATCTCCGCGCCGTCAGCCCTGAGCGCGGCAAGCTGGCGCGTCATCGTCACGGCGCCGGGCCGGAAGCTCTCCACCACGGGCGGGCGGGCGCCGCGGCGCTGAAGTTCGCGCTCCACCGCGGTTAGCACGCGCCGGCCGAAGGTGTCGTCGCGATAGAGCACGCCCACGCGCCGGTCGCGGCCGGCAAGCAGCGCGTCGAGCCCGTCGCGCATCTGCGCCGCGAGCGGCAGGTCGAGCGCGAACTCCAGCGGCTGGTGCGGCACGTAGGTCTCGTCGGCGGGCGCGAAGGGAAAGAGGTGCAGCGCGCCCGCGTTGACGAAGGCGGGCATGGCGGCGGCGACCGGCGGCGTCCCCACCGGTCCCATGATGGCGAAGATGCGGTCGGGCGAGAGCTCGTTCCTCTCCGCGGCCAGGGCGCGGGCGGGATCGTAGCCGTTGTCCGCCACGACCAGCGTGATCTTGCGGCCCCACATCTGGCCTTTCGCATTGGCGTCGTCCACGCCCATCTCCAGGCCGTTGCGCACCGCCGTGCCCATCGGCGCCAGCGGCCCGGACAGATCGACATGCGTGCCGACCACCACCTCCGTCGGCGTGACGCCGGGTCCGGCGAAGGCGGGGGCGGAAAGAAGGAGAAGGGAAAGCGCGAACGCCACGCTTGCCCCCCCGCGCGGGCGGGGCGGGAAGGCAAGGCGCGCTTTCGTCACGCCTTCGCGCCCGGCCGGTCCTTCATGCGGGCGAACCAGGCGGTGACGTTGCTGTTCTCCGGGTTGAGCGGCTGGCCCACCGACGCGCCGAAATCGAGGAAGCAGAAGAGCAGGATGTCCGCCAGCGTGAAGCGCTTGCCGCAGACGAATTCCTTGCCCGCCATCTCCTTGTCGAGCCACTTGATGTAGTGCTGCGCCACGCGCTTCAGCCCGTCCGCCGCCTCGGGAACGGTGGGGATGCGGTCCTTGAACAGCGCCAGGCCCTGGCTGTAGCGGAAGCCGTTCGCCATCGGCTCGCAGATGTTGAGATCGATGCGGCGCGTCCATTTGCGCGTCTCCGCCTTCTGCTCGGGCGTGGCGCCGATCAGCGGCGGGTTGGGGTTCTTGTCCTCGAGATATTCGCAGATCGCGGTGATCTCGGTGACGCAATGTCCGCCCTCGATCTCCAGCGCCGGCATCTGGCCGATGGAGTTCCTGGAGAGGTAGGGCTCGCGCCGGTTGTCGCCCTTCATCAGGTCGATCTGCTCGGTGGGAACGGAGATCCCCTTCTCCGCCATGAACATGCGCACCACGCGCGGGTTGGGTCCGATGGAATTGTAGAATTTCATTTGCTGCTCCGGCGGTTGAGGGGAGCGCGGAACTTAGGAGAGGGATCGAAAGCGGTCAAACCGGCGTTATTCCCGCGGGAGAACGACGCGATGCGCAGGGTTTGCCTGGTTTTTCTCGGTGCGTTTCTGGTTGCGGCCGGGCTTGCCGTCACGCTGGTGCCGGTGCCGCTCCCGCCCGTGGGGATGGCCTCGCTGGCGGGCGGGCTTGCGCTGCTTGCCGCCCACTCCCGCACGGCGCGCCGCTCCATCCAGCGCGCGCGCCACCGCTGCGGCCTCTTCTCGCGCACCGTCGATCGCGTGGCCACGATGGCCCCGGCCTCGACGCGCCGCGCGCTCCACCGCACGCGGCCGGCCGTGCTCGCGCGCCATCTGCAGATCGGCGCGCGCGCGAGCTGACCCCCCGTTGGCATCGCCCCCGTTAGCATCTCAGCCGAATCCGAAGTAGGATCGCGCCGTGCGCAGGACGCTCCTTCTCATTCTCGGATCGCTGCTGGCGGCGCTGGGGCTCGTCGTCATGCTCCTGCCGGTTCCGGTGCCCATGGGAGGCGTGGCGCTCTTCGCGCTGGGTTGCGCGATCCTTTCGGCCAATTCGCGCATGGGCCGGCGCGTCATCCAGCGGGCCCGACATCGTTCCATCCATCTGTCGCAGGCTTTCGAGCGCTTCGCGCGGCATCTTCCCCAGGGCTGGGCGCACGCGCTTCGCCGCACCCGCCCCGACGCAATCGCCCGCCGCATCCGGATCGCGGCGCGGAAAGCCTGAGCGCGAAAGGCCTGAGATGGCGATCCCCTTCAATCGCGATTTCGATGTGCCCTATGGCGAGCCCATCCGGCTCACGCCGCTCGTCGCGCGCGTGCTGGCGCGCAATCCGGGACCGTTCACCTTCAAGGGCACCGGCGTCTACATCGTGGGCGCCGGGGATCCGAAGCGCGGCGTGGCGGTGATCGATCCCGGGCCCCTGATCCCCGAGCACATCGCGGCGCTGAAGCGCGCGCTCGAGGGCAGGCGCGTCAGCCACATCCTGCTCACGCACACCCACAGCGATCACTCCCCCGCCGCGCAGCCGCTCAAGGAATGGTCCGGCGCCAGGACGTACGCCTTCGGCCCGCACGGCCCGCCATCTTCCAAATCCGGGCGCGAGGATGGGGTGAAGACCGAAGAGGGCGGCGACCGCGATTTCGTGCCCGACGTCCGGGTGCGCGACGGCGACGTGCTGGAAGGCGACGGCTGGACGGTGGAATGCGTCTTCACGCCCGGCCATACCTCCAACCACATGTGCTACGCGCTGAAGGACGAGAAGGCGCTGTTCACCGGCGATCACGTCATGGGATGGTCGACCACCGTGGTGACGCCGCCGGACGGCGACATGGCCGACTACATGGCGAGCCTGCGCAAGCTGCTGGCGCGCGACGACCGCATCCTCTATCCCACCCATGGCGGGCCGGTGCGCGATCCGCGGCCGTTCCTGCAGGCCTATATAGATCACCGCCGCGAGCGCGAGGCACAAATCCTGGCGGCCATCGGCGACGGGCTGACCACCATCCCCGAAATGGTCGCGTGCATCTACGCGAACGTCGACAAGCGTCTGCATCCCGCCGCCGCGCGCTCGGTCGAAGCGCATCTCATCCAGCTGGAGCGCGAAGGGCGGGTGACGGGGGACAGCGTCCGCTATTCCTTGACAAAGTAGCTACCGGTAGCTACCGTGCGCCCATGACCACCGTCTCGATCAAGGAAGCCAAGAACCGCTTCACCGAACTGGTCCGCCTCGCCGAGAAGGGCGAGACCGTGACGATCACGCGCAACGGCACCCGCGTGGCCGAACTCACCGCGCCCAAGAAGAAAAAGGGCGGCATCGACTGGGAAGCAGCGGACCGCTTTCTTGCGGAACGCGGGGTCGACCGGCTGTTTACCTACATTGCTCCGGACTTCGATGATCCGCTGCCCGAGGATTTCCTGATTACGCCGTTACCGGAACCGCAACCGCGCAAAAAATGAGGCTCTTGCTCGACAGCAATATCGTCGTGCCCCTAACGCGAAAGGAAACACACGGCCTGGGCGCGAAGTTCAACTTGCTGCTGAACGCGAGCACGAACGAAATTTTCGTCAGCGTGGCAAGTTTGTGGGAAATCGCGATCAAAACGCGGCTGGGCAAGCTCGATCCAGGAATTCCCCTTGCCGATATTCCTGCTTATTTTGCCTCCGGTGGGTTCATGGTCATCGCGGTCGAGGCAACACACGCCACGGAAGATCTCGCAATTCAACCCAACACCCGCGATCCGTTCGACAGGCTTCTGCTCGCGCAGTGCCAAGTCGAGAATATGCGGCTCGTCACGACGGACCGCGCGCTGGCATCGCATCCGCTCGTATGGCGTGAGCCCTAACCCTTCAGCTCTTCGCCAGCTGCTTCATGTAGGCGCGGATGCGGTCGGCGTTGCGGCCCCAGTCGCGGGTGTCGACGCGGGATTCGGAGCGGATGTCGAGCCGCGCGCCCAGTCCCGCGGGCTTGACCCGGATGACGATGTCGTCGGTGAAGCCGAAGAAGAAGCTGGTGTCGGTCGCCTCCAGCCGGCCCTCGTCGGGCGCCACCGCCACGATGTTCCAGCCCATCGCATAGGCGGCGCGCGTGGCGCGGCGGAAGAGGCTTTCGGGCGAGGTGAGGATCGCGGTGGCGTGGACGTCCTCGTAGTATTTGTGCTGCAGCGCGGAGACGGGCGAGAGCTTGCCCTTGAACTCCACCAGCTCGTCGCCGTGATAGATGGGCGAGTTCTCCGCGCCCGGCCGCTGGCCCATCAGCGCCACGAATTCCGGCGCGTGTTCGGTGTCGGTGGAGATGTCGTGGATGGGCGGAAGCTCCGCGCCCATGGCGTAGGTGTAGAGCGGACTGGCGATGACGGCGAGCGAGCCGACGAGCCCGATCGCGCCGTAGCGGGCGCCCTCGCCCGAATTGGCGAAGAACGCCACCGCCGCCCACGCCAGCCCCAGCGCCGCGCCCGCGACGCCGCAATAAAGGCACCACGGGAAGATGCCGTAGAGCCCGACATGGTAGTTCCAGAATTCCAGCCGCGTGCCGAAGGCCGCCGTGAGGCCGAGAAGCAGCGAGGCGGCGAACGCCGCGCAGGACAGCCGCGCCACGACGCCCAGGAACCGCATTCCACCCCGCCCGCCAGAAGCAATCCGCGGCCTATTCCGCGGCGGCGGGAAGCCTGTGCTTTCCGTAGCGCTCGCGCAAGACGGTTTTTTGGATCTTGCCGGTGGCGGTGTGCGGGATTTCGTCCACGAAGATCACGTCGTCGGGCATCCACCATTTGGCGATCTTGCCTTCGAGGAATTTGAGGATGTCTTCCCGGGTGGCGGTCTTGCCGGGCTTGAGCACGATGATGAGCAGCGGCCGCTCGTCCCATTTGGGATGGGCGATGCCGATCACCGCGGCCTCGGCCACCGCCGGATGGCCCACCGCCAGGTTCTCGATCTCGATGGAGGAAATCCACTCGCCTCCCGACTTGATCACGTCCTTGGCGCGGTCGGTGATGGTCATGTAGCCGTCGGCGTCGAGCGTGGCGACGTCGCCGGTGTCGAACCAGCCTTCCCTGTCGAAAGCATCCTTGCCTTCGCCCTTGAAATAGCCCTTGGCGATGGCGGGCCCGCGCACCTTCAGCCGCCCGAACGCCTTGCCGTCGCGCGGCAGCTCCCTGTTGTCGTCGCCGACGATCTTCATCTCCACGCCGAAGGGCGGATGGCCCTGCTTGACCTTGATGTCGAGCTTTTTGTCGTAGGGCAGGTCCATGAACTTGTATTTAAGCGAGCCCAGCGTGCCGAGCGGGCTCATCTCGGTCATGCCCCAGGCGTGCACGACCTCCACGCCGTACTTGGTCTCGAAGCTCTCGATCATGGAGCGCGGGCAGGCCGAGCCGCCGATCAGCACGCGCTTCAGATGCGGCAGCGTCTTGCCGGTCTCCTCCAGGTACTGGAACAGCGCCAGCCACACGGTGGGCACCGCCGCGCTCATCGTCACCTGCTCTGTCTCGAGCAGCTCGCACACCGAGGGGCCGTCCAGCTTGTTGGCGGGCATCACCATCTTGGCGCCGGTCATCGGGCAGGCGAAGGCGAGCGCCCAGGCGTTGGCATGGAACATCGGCACGATGGGCAGCACCGTGTCGGCGTTGCGCAGGCCCTGCGCGTCCGCCTGCCCGGCCATGAAACAGTGGATCACGTTGGAGCGGTGGGAATAGAGCACGCCCTTGGGATTGCCCGTGGTGCCGGAGGTGTAGCAGAGGCCGCAGGCGGTGGTTTCGTCGAATTCCTTCCAGGCGAAATCCGGATCGCCCCTGGCGATGAAGTCCTCATAGGCGAGGACGCCGCGCGTCTTCATCTTCGGCAGGTGCGCGGCATCGGTGAGCGCGACGAAGAACTTCGCCTTCTTCAGCCTGGGCGCGATCTCGTCGACGATGGCGGCGAAGGTGATGTCGAAGAAGATCGCCCGGTCCTCGGCATGGTTGGCGATCCAGGCGATCTGGTCGGCATGCAGCCTCGGGTTGAGGGTATGGTAGATCGCGCCGATGCCGGCGATGCCGTACCACGTCTCCAGGTGGCGGTGGGTGTTCCAGGCCAGCGTGCCGACCCGGTCGCCAAGCTTGATGCCCTTCCGGTGGAGCGCCGAGGCCACCTTGCGCGCGCGCCCCGCGATCTCGCGGTAGCTGGTGCGCACGATCGGGCCCTCGCAGGTCCTGGACACCACCTCCCGGTCGCCGTGATAGAGCGCGGCGTGATCGATGAGTTTGTGGACCAAGAGCGGCCAATCCTGCATCAGGCCAAGCATGAGGACACCCCGGGATGATCTGGCGGCCATATTAGGAAGGCCTTCGAGCCTTGGGCAACATTACGCAAGCGCGCACGCTTCGGTTTACCTCCCCCTTGCGGAAGAGGTGGGCTATATCTAGCCCGTCCCGGGGCTCCCATGAACGACAACACCCAGAATTCCACCAGCGGCCCCTCCACCGGCGGCGCGGCCGAGGCGCTGGCGCTGGGGGCGGCGAGCCGGGAGCGGGCGGACCGCTTCCTCGACGAGCAGACCCGGGTGGCCGCGGCGCAGGCCGAGCTCATCCGGCTGCAGGCGGAGGATTTCCGCGCCGACGAGCGGGTGCGCCGGCGCACGCTGCGGCTGGAGCATTCCAGCGCCGCGATGAAGCTCGCCTTCGAGGTCGCGGTGGCGCTGATCGTGCTGCTGCTGGTGGTGATCGTCGGCTCCGCGCTGTGGAGCGCCGCCCACGACGACGGCCTCGTCATCGAGGCGTTCTCGGTGCCGCCGGACATGGCGGGGCGCGGCCTCACCGGCGACGTGGTCGCCTCCCATCTGCTCGACAAGCTGGCGCAGCTCCAGGCGCAGACCGGATCGAACCGCGCCGCCTCGAGCTACGCCAACAATTGGGGCAGCGACATCAAGGTGCAGATCCCCGACACCGGCATCTCCATCGGTCAGGCCTATCAGTACCTGGCGCAATGGCTGGGCCACCGCACCTACATCTCGGGCGAAGTGTTCCGCGAGCCCGGGGGCGCGATCAGCGTCACCGCGCGCGTCGGCGCCGACGCCAGTCCCGCCTTCACCGGCCCGGAATCGGATTTCGACACGCTGCTGCAGAAGGCCGCGGAGTCCGTCTACCGGAAGACCCAGCCCTACCGTTACGCAGTCTATCTCTCCAACAACGGCCGCGAGAAGGAGGCGGAAGCCGCCTATCGCGGGCTGATCCTCGACGGCTCGCCGGAGGACCGCGCCTGGGCCTATATCGGCCTGTCCACGATCTATCAGGCCCATGGCGACATCGGCGACGAAATCCTGATGCTGCGCAAGGCGCTCGACGTCATCCCCAATTTCCCCATGTCCTACATCAACTGGTCGAGCGAGGAGGACGCGCTCCAGCACGACCAGGAGGCCTACGACATCCAGAAGACGCTGGCCGGGATCGTCCGCGCCGGCAACGCCTCGGGCATGGATGCGCGCGCGCTCGCCATCCAGCGCGCCCAGCTCGAAGGCTCGCTGGCCGGCGCCGTGGACGACTTCCAGGCCCAGCTCGGCCAAAACCGCGCGGTCGAGAAGCTTCCCGAATATGCCGGCCAGGTCGAGAACACCCGCGAGAGCGACATCCTGATCAACGCCTTCCTGCATGACGGCGCCGGCGTGCGCGCCGCGCTGGCCTCGGTGCGGCCGCGGACCGGCCTCGGCGGCATCAACTTCGAAGCCACGACGATGCTCGCCAATTTCCAGATGGACCGTCTGGACGCGGCCCAGACGGAAGACGCGGCCGTCACCGTGACCCTGGCGCAGCTCGGCAAACTGGGCGCGCTCTTCGTCCATCGCGCGATGTGGCCCGTCATGGCCAATATCGAGGCGCTGAAGGGCGACACCGGCGCCGCCGACGCGCTGATCGCCAGGACGCCGCTCGATTGCGATCTCTGCGTGCGCACGCGCGGGCGCATCGCCGCCATCGAGCGGCGCTGGGACGCAGCGGCCTACTGGTTTTCGATGGTGTCCGCGCGTTCGCCCGCGATCCCCAACGCCGATTGCGACTGGGGCGCGATGCTGCTCGCCAAGGGCGACGCGCCGGGCGCGATCGCCAGGTTCGAAAGCGCCCACGCCAAAGGCCCGCGCTGGGCCGACCCGCTGGAAGGCTGGGGCGAGGGGCTGATGATGCAGAAGCGCTCCGATCTCGCCCTCGCCAAATTCGCGGAAGCCGACAAATACGCACCCAACTGGGGCCGCCTGCATCTGAAGTGGGGCGAGGCGCTCCTGTGGAGCGGCGACAAGGCCGGCGCGCGGGCGCAATTCGCCGCCGCCGCGACGCTCGCGCTGACGCCGTCCGAAACATCCGAACTGGCTCGCATGAGGGATCATGACTGAGATTGCCGAGGCCGCGCCCCTGCGCGCCCAGCCCACCTTCTTCGGCGAGCCGCGCGCGCTTGCCTATCTCGCCTTCACCGAGGTCTGGGAGCGCTTCTCCTATTACGGCATGACGGCGATCCTGGTGCTCTATCTCAGCCAGTCGCTGCTCCTGCCGGGCCATGTCGAGCATGTGGCGGGCTTCGCCGGGTTCCGCCGCGCCATCGAAGGCGTGTTCGGGCCGATGACGACCATCGCGCTCGCCTCCCAGATCATGGGCCTCTACACCGGCTTCGTTTACGTCACGCCGATCCTGGGCGGCTTCATCGCCGATCGCTTCATCGGGCGGCGCCGGGCGGTGATGCTGGGCGCGATCCTGATGAGTGCGGGCCAGATCGCGATGGCGTTCGACGTCTCGTTCCTTCTGGCGCTGGCGCTCCTGATCGTGGGCTGCGGATTCCTCAAGGGCAACATCTCCACCCAGGTCGGCGGGCTCTACGCCGAAGACGACGCGGCCGGGCGCACGCGGGGGTTCTCGATCTTCTCGATGGGCATCAATGTCGGCGCGGTCGCGGGGCCGCTGGCCGTCGGCGCCGTTCAGAAGCTTTACGGATGGCACGCCGCCTTCGCGCTGGGCGGCGCGCTGATGGTGATCGGGCTGCTCACCTATCTCGCCGGCTATCGCTATCTCACCGAGGCGGCGATCCGCGCCCATGCGCAGGAAGGCCCGCGGCCGGTGGGGCAGGGCAAGATCGTCGCGGTGCTCGCCGCGGTGATGGCGGTGACGATCTTCCAGTCCATCGCCTACTACCAGAACTCCAACATCGCGCTCATCTGGATCGACGCAAAGGTCGACTTGAACTTGCTCGGGCGGCAGGTGCCGGTGGCGTGGTTCAACTCCATCGATCCATTCGTCAGCATCGTCTCGGTGCCGATTCTGTTCGCGCTGTGGAACTGGCAGGCGCGGCGCGGCGGCGAGCCGGGCGAGATGTCCAAGATCGCGACCGGCGCCTTCCTCGCCTGTCTCGCCAACCTCCTGCTCGCCGCGGGCGCGGGGTTCGGCGCCCACGTCCCGGTCCTGTTCCCGGTCGCTTACGACGTGCTTTTGGGCGTGGCGTTCCTCTACTACTGGCCGACGCTGCTCGCGCTCGTCAGCCGCGCCGCGCCGCCCGCGCTCAAGGCGACGCTGATGGGCTGCGTGTTCCTGACGCTGTTCGTCTCCAACAACATCGTGGGCTGGCTCGGCCGTTTCTACGAGCCGCTCGGCCCGATGAAATTCTGGGCGCTGCACGCGGCGATCGCGGCGGCGGGCGGCGTATTCGCCATGCTGCTCGCCGGCCGCGTCAATCCTCTCATCAATGCGGAGACCTCGCGATGAAAGCTGCTCTTTTCGCGCTCGCGATTGCGGCTGGCGTGGCGGCGGCGCAGGACGGCCAGGCGCGCGTGCTGCAGCCCGGCGATCTGTTCCAGCTCAGCGACGTAAGCGACCCGCAGATGTCGCCGGACGGCGGCTGGGTGCTCTACGCCGTGCGCCGGTACGACGAGAAGGCCGACAGGAGCCGCAGCCACATCTGGATGGCGAAGACCGACGGCAGCCGCGCGCTGCAGCTCACCAACCGCGAGACGGAAAGCGAATCCGATCCGCGTTTCTCGCCGGACGGACGCTGGATTTCGTTCATCTCCGGCCGCGGCGACGACAAGAAGAACGACCAGATCTGGCTGATGGACCGCGCCGGCGGCGAGGCGAAGAAGCTCACCGCGCTCACGGGCGAGCTCGAGGATTACGCCTGGGCGCCGGACGGCAGGCGCCTGGTCCTCGTCGTGCAGGACGAAGACAAGAACGCGGTGGAGGACGGCAAGACGCCCAAGCCCATCGTCATCGACCGCTTCCGCTTCATGCAGGACGTCGTGGGCTATCTCACCACGCTGCACGACCATCTCTACCTGCTCGACGTCGCCAGCCGGAAGCTCGAGCAGCTGACGTCCGGCCGTTACAGCGAGGGGTTTCCCTCATGGTCGCCCGACGGCAGGACCATCGCCTTCGTCTGCAAATGTCATCCCAATGCCGACCGTGACAACAATTGGGGCCTCTACACCATCGCGGCGCGGACGGGCGCTGCGCCGCGGCAGATCGCCGATCAAATCGCGGCGGGCTCCGATGCCGAGCGGCCGGACGGCAACGAAGTCCCCGCCTGGTCGCCGGACGGAAAGACCCTCGCCATCGTGCAATATGGCGATCCCAAATGGATCGAGTACGGCGTCGACCATCTCTCGACCGTGAGCGCCGCGGGCGGCCCGGTGCGTCCGCTCACCGCCGCCCTCGACCGCAATGTCGGCGCCCCCCACTGGTCGGCGGACGGCAAGTCCATCCTCATGGTGGTGGAGGACGACCGCACCGAATATCTGGCGCAGATCCCGGCCGCGGGCGGCTCGCTCACCCGGCTCGCCGGCGCGCGCGACGACATCACCGGCTACAGCATCGCCAACGGCCATGTCGCGTTCCTGCTCTCCACGCCCACCATGCCGCCGGAAGTGTTCGTGCTCGATCGCGCCGGCCGCGCGCGGCAGGTCACGCACTCCAACGACTGGCTCAAGGACGTGACACTCGCGCCGGTGCGGGAGATCGCGTTCAGGAGCAAGGACGGCACGGACGTGCACGGCTTCCTGCTCAGGCCGCCCGGCTCGGCGGCCTCGCGCCTGCCCACGATCCTGCGCATCCATGGCGGGCCGCAATCGCAATACGAGCTCGCGTTCAATTTCGAGTGGCAGGTGATCGCAGCGCATGGCTATGCCGTGGTCGCCGCCAATCCGCGCGGCTCGACCGGCCGGGGCCAGGCCTATTCCGCCGCGATCTATGCCGATTGGGGCGGGCCGGACGTCGAGGACGAGCTCGCGGCGGTCGATTACGCTGTCAAGACCGGCGTCGCCGATCCGAAGCGGCTGGGCGTGGGCGGCTGGTCCTATGGCGGCATGCTGACCAACTACGTCATCGCCAGCGACACCCGCTTCAAGGCGGCGACGTCGGGCGCCTCCATCGCCGACATCCTGGGCGGCTACGGCAACGACGAATATGCCTACGACTACGAGACCGAGCTCGGCACGCCGTGGAAGAACACCGCGACCTGGATGAAGGTGTCCTATCCTTTCCTCCACGCCGACCGCATCCGCACGCCCACGCTGTTCCTCGGCGGCACCGCCGACATGAACGTGCCGCTGCACAATGGCGAGCAGATGTACCAGGCCCTGAAGAGCCTCGGCATCGACACCGAACTCGTCGTCTATCCCGGCCAGTTCCACGGCCTCACCAAGCCCAGCTACGTCAAGGACCGGCTGCAGCGCTACCTCGCCTGGTACGACCGGCATCTGCTGGGGAAGCGCGTGAAATGACGCTTGAACAGATGTGCCAATAATGGCACAATCGCCGCTCATCGACCGGAACAAGAAGCTCAGGGCGAGATTCTATCAGTCTCCTTCCGGCACCGAGCCGGTTCGAATCTGGCTGAAGGCACTCGAGGCGGAGGACCGGAAAGTTCTGGGAAAGGCGATCGCCAAGGTCGAATTCGGCTGGCCGATCGGGATGCCTTATTGCCGGGCGATGGGCGGCGGATTGTGGGAGGTGCGCAGCGATGTCGGAGGCGGGCGAACCATGCGAATCCTGTTCTGCATCGCCGGAGGCGCCATGGTGCTGTTGCACGGGTTCGCGAAGAAATCCCGGCAGACACCCGCTCCGGATCTTGCTCTGGCGAAAAAGCGAATGAAGGAAATCGCACATGGCTGAGAGGCGGAAGGGGCGTATCGGATCGTCATTCGACGACTACCTCGATGAGGAAGGCATTCGCGAAGAGGTCGAGGATGCCGCTCTCAAGGAAATCATCGCGGATCAGATCGCCGCGGCGATGAAAAAGGAGGGCATCACGAAGACCCGCATGGCGGCGCGGATGCGCACAAGCCGCCGGCAGCTTGACCGCCTGCTCGATCCCGACAACCAGTCGGTGACGCTTCTCACGCTGCGGCGCGCCGCGAGCGCGCTTGGCCGCAAATTGCGCGTCGAGCTGCGATAGTGGCGTTCCGGATCTTCCTTCCGCGCATCGCTCGAATATCCCTTGTCGTATCGCTGTCGATTCTCGCCGCGCTCTATCTTGCGATCATGCTTCTGCTCTATGTCGAGCAGCGGGCGATCCAGTATCAGCCGGGCAACATCCCTTTCGGGCCGCCGCCGCCGGAATATAGCGTGAGCCATGTCGCGGTGCCGGGGAGCACGCCGGTGCTGGTGTGGTCGATCCCGCCGGCGTCCGACGGCGAGCCCACCTTCGTCTTCTTCTCCGGCAACGCGGCGCGGATCGTGGATTTCGTCGCGACGGGCGAGGCTTTCCACGCGCGCGGATGGGGCGTGGTGCTGGCATCCTACCGCGGCTTCTCCGGCAATCCGGGCACGCCCACGGAAGACGGACTGATGGCGGACGCGCGCGCGGTGCTGGCTTCGCTGCCGCGCCACGGCACGCTGATCGTGTGGGGCCACAGCCTGGGATCGGGCGTGGCGGCGCAGATGGCGGCCGAGCATCGCGCCGATGGCCTTGTGCTCGAATCGGCGTACACTTCGGCGGCGGATGTCGGCCAGCGGCGGTATTGGATGTTCCCGGTGCGCTGGCTGATGCGCGATCCCTTCGACACCGAGAAGCTGGTGCCGCGGATCAAGGTGCCGGTGCTGCTGATCCACGGCACCGACGATTCCACCATCCCCTTCGACATGAGCCAGACGCTGGCCCGGGAATTCGGCCGGCGCGCCATGCTGGTGCCCGTGCCGGATGTGGACCACGTGCCCCACCGGATCGATCTTTCGCCGGTGGTGGCGCGATGGCTGGCGCGGGCCGGACTGGCGGGCGCGCGATGAGCGCGGCCGAGCCCCCAGCGGTCCGCCGCCGCCACATCGCAGCGGCGGTGGCGGGCAACGCGCTGGAGTTCTACGACTTCACCGCCTACACCTTCTTCTCCATCCAGATCGGCCGGGCGTTCTTCCCCTCGCACGATCCGTTCGTCAGCCTGATGCTGTCGCTCGGCACCTTCGGCGCGGGCTTCCTGGGCCGGCCGCTGGGCGGATTCCTCATCGGGCGCTATTCCGACCGGCAGGGCCGGCGTCCCGCGCTGGTGCTGAGCTTCGTGCTGATGGGGCTCGGCATATTGGGCCTCGGCGTCACGCCGTCCTACGCCAGCATCGGCCTTGCGGCGCCGCTGATCGTCATTGCCGCGCGCATCGTGCAGGGCATCGCGCTCGGCGGGCAGGTGGGCTCGGCCACGGCCTATCTGCTCGAGGTCGCGCCGCCGCAGAAGCGCGGGCTCTACACCACGCTGCAATATGGCAGCCAGGGCTTCGCCGCCATTCTGGGCGGCGCCGTCGCCTTCGCGCTGGCGAAGCTGCTGAACGCCGACGAATTGGCCGCCTATGGCTGGCGCATCGCCTTCCTGCTCGGCGCCGCGGCACTGCCCTTCGGCTTCGTGCTGCAGCGCGGCTTGCCGGAGACGCTGCCGACGCAGGTGGAAAAGAGCATCGAGAGCTTCGCCGCCCACGCCCGCGCCACCGTGCTGGCGCTCTTCGCGCTCGGCAGCGCCACCATCGGCGTCTACACGCTCTATTACCTGCCGACCTATGCGCAGACCGAACTGCACATGCACGCCGCCATCGCCTCGGCCACGGGCATCGTGTTCGGCGCCTTCAACCTCGTCTTCGCGATGTGGTTCGGCGCGGTGTCGGACCGCTTCGGCCGGCGCTGGACGGCGCTGTGGCCGCGCATCGCGACGGCGGTCCTCGCCGTGCCGATGTTCGTCTGGCTCTACGACGCGCGCTCCGGCGCCGTGCTGCTCGCGCTCACCGCCATCCTCACCATCTTCATCGCCGGCAGCGCCGGGGCGAACCTGCCCGCCATCGCCGAGAGCGTGCCGGCGAGCCTGCGCTCGGGCGTGCTGGGCACCGTCTATGCCGTCGCCATCGCCACCTTCGGCGGCTCCGCGCAGGTGATGGAAGCCTGGCTGGTGAAGGCGACCGGCTCGCCCTTCGCGCCCGGCTGGTACCTCGCCGCGGCGTCGCTCATGGGCGTGGTCGCGATCTGGCTGATGCCCGAGACCGCGCCGGCGAAGGCGAAACCCGGCGCAGGCACGCCATGAGCGCGGCGGGCCGCGGGCTTCCGGCGAAGCACATCGCCGCGGTGGTGCTCGGCAACGGGCTGGAGTTCTACGATTTCGTCACCTACGCCGCCTTCGCGGTGCAGATCGGCAGGACCTTCTTCCCGGATTCGCGCTATCAGCTGCTCCTGTCGCTGGCGACGTTTGGTGCCGGGTTCATCGGCCGGCCCATCGGAAGCTGGTTCATCGGCCGTATCGGCGACCGCCGCGGCCGCAAGCCCGCGCTGGTGCTCTCCTTCGCGCTGATGGGTGTCGCGCTGGTGGGGCTGGCCCTGACGCCGTCCTATGCGGCCATCGGATTCACAGCGCCGGTGATCGCGGTGGGCTTCCGGCTGCTGCAGGGCTTCGCGCTCGGCGGGCAGGTGGGACCGGCCACCGCCTATCTCATCGAGGCCGCTCCCCCCGGCAAGCGCGGGCGCTACGCTGCGCTTTCCTATTTCTCCCAGGACCTGTCGATCATGGCGGCGGGCATCGTCGGCGTGACGCTCTCGAGCCTGCTGAGCGCGACGGCGCTGACGGAGTGGGGCTGGCGCATCGCCTTCCTGCTCGGCGCCGTCATCATCCCCTTCGGCCTCGTCATGCGGCGCAGGCTGGAAGAAACCTTGCCGCAAGCCGCGCCGGACGAGAGCCCGCCGCCGCCGGTCGGCCGCTACTGGCGGGTGGCGGCGCTGGGCGGCGCCATGCTCGCCTGCGGCACGGTCTGCAATTACGTGCTCTCCTATTCGACCACCTACGCGCTCGACACCCTGAAATTCGGGGCCGGCATCGCCTTCGGCGCCAACATCCTCAACGGCCTCGTCACGGCCTGCTTCGATCTGGCCAGCGGCGTGCTCTCCGACCGCTACGGCCGCAAGCCCATCATGCTGATCTTCTCGGCGATCTTCTTCGTGGTGGTGCTGCCCATCGTCTACGCCATGACGCACATCCATTCGGTGGCGGTGTTCTACGGCGGGCTGGCGATGCTGTGCGTGCTGCAGGGCCTGGGCGCGGGCCCGGTGCTCACCTGGATCACGGAATCCATCCCGCCGCGCATCCGTGCCGGCACGGTGTCGGTGATCTACGCCGTGTTCATCTCCCTCTTCGGCGGCTCGACGCAATTCATCGTCAAGGGCCTGCAGCAATTCACCGGCAGCGCCCTCATCCCCGGCTACTACATGATGGGCGCGCTGGTGGTGGGCCTTACCGCGATGCTGCTGGCGAACGAGACGGTGAAGCGGGTGCGCGCGTCCTAAGTCCGTTGCCATCAAATGGATGCAACCAAACTCCCCGTCATGGCCTGCGAATGCAGGCCACCCAGTTGGGTTTGTCGATTGACGATATATTTGCTCCGGGCACATTCTTCGCGGGCGAAACGGCTTCACCTGGGTGGCGCGCAGCCGCAGGCCATGACATCGCCGTATGGGAATCCAAACGATCGCAACCCTTTAAGTCCGATCACAGTTCGGTGTTCCGAAAAATACATGACGCCGGGCGGCGAGCCGTCTCCGTGAATTGCCATAGCGCGCCCCCGGGGGCGCGCTTGCGGACGCCGCGTTGACCTTTTGCACGGCGCAGCCTGTAATCCACACCGATAGAGTGTCGTTCGCCGCACGATAGGACGCGTGTGCGGCGGAACCCCGATCGTTGCACTGGCTCAAGGTTTTTTGCGGGTTCGTTGCGCATTGTCCGTCTGCGAAGGAGAGCGCATGGACGAACGGATCGGCGATCAAGGCCTGACCTCGGCGGAGGCGGCGGCGCGGCTGTCGCGCGATGGCGAGAACGCGATCGCCGAGGTGCGCCAGAGCCTGGCGGCGCGGCTCGCCTCCTATTTCTGGGGGCCGATCCCGTGGATGATCGAGGTGGCGGCGGCGCTGTCGGCGCTGGCGCGGCACTGGGCGGACTTCGTCGTCATCCTCGCCATGCTGCTGATCAACGCGGCCGTGGGCTTCTTCGAGGAGAAGAATGCCGACGACGCCATCGCCGCGCTCAAGAACCGGCTCGCGCTGGGCGCGCGCGTGCGCCGCGACGGTACCTGGCGGGACATTCCGGCGAAGCTCCTGGTTCCTGGCGACCTGATCCTGCTCAAGCTCGGCAACATCGTGCCGGCGGACGCCAAGCTGTCGGGCGCGGGCTATCTCAGCGTCGACGAATCCGCGCTCACCGGCGAGTCGCTGCCGGTCGACAAGAAGGCGGGCGATCCCGCCTATTCCGGCGCCATCGTGCGCCAGGGCCAGATGACGGCCACCGTCACCGCCACCGGCATGAACACCTATTTCGGCAAGACCGCCAGGCTGGTGGAGACGGCGCAGAGCCGCTCGCACTTCCAGAAGGCGGTGCTGAAGATCGGCAATTTCCTCATCTTCGTCACGCTGGGGCTGGCGGCGACGATCCTCATCGCCTCGCTGTTCCGCGGCGACTCGCCCGTCGAGACTCTGCTCTTCTGCCTGGTGCTGACGGTGGCGGCGATCCCGGTGGCGCTGCCGGCTGTGCTGTCGGTGACCATGGCGGTGGGCGCTTCCCGGCTTGCGCGGATGAAGGCCATCGTCTCGCGGCTGGTCTCCATCGAGGAGATGGCGGGCCTCGACATCTTGTGCTCCGACAAGACCGGCACGCTGACCCGGAACGAGCTCACCCTGGGCGATGTCGCGCTCATCGCGGCGAAGGACGCCAAGGAGCTGGGCGAAGCAGCCGTGCTCGCCTGCGATCCCAACCAGCCCGACGCCATCGACGCGGCGATCCTGGCGGCGCTGGGCGCGCGGCCGGCTTCGGCGAGGATCGTGTCGTTCACTCCCTTCGATCCCGTACGCAAGCGCGCCGATGCCGTGGTCGAGGAAGCGGGCGGGCGCTTCACCGTCGCCAAGGGCGCGCCGCAGGCGATCCTCGATCTGGTCGCGGCGGACGATGCGCTCAAGGCGCGGGTGAACGGCGAGACGGACCGGCTTGCCGCGCGCGGCTTCCGCACCCTGGGCGTGGCGCGGACGGATGCACCGGGCGCCTGGCGCTATCTCGGACTGCTGCCGCTGTTCGATCCGCCGCGCGCGGAGTCCGCCGTGGTCATCGCCGAGCTCGAAGGCATGGGCCTCGACGTGCGCATGGTGACCGGCGATCACGCCGCCATCGCGCGGGAAGTCGCCCGCGAGCTCGGTCTCGGCGCCAACATCGTCTCCGCCCACGATCATTATGCCGGCGGGCAGATCCCGCCCGCGCTCCTCGAAACGGCGGACGGTTTCGCGGAGGTCCGCCCCGAGGACAAGTTCAACCTCGTGCATGCGCTCCAGGCGAGCGGACACATCGTGGGCATGACCGGCGACGGGGTGAACGACGCGCCCGCCCTGAAGCAGGCCGATGTCGGCATCGCCGTCTCCGGCGCCACCGATGCCGCGCGCGCCGCCGCCGACCTGGTCCTGACCGCGCCCGGGCTTTCGGTGATCGCCCGCGCGGTCGAAGAGGCGCGCCGCATCTTCGAGCGCATGACCGGCTATGCCATCTTCCGCATCGCCGAGACGGTCCGGGTGCTGCTGTTCATGACCGTCTCGATCCTGGCGTTCAACTTCTATCCCGTCACCGCGGTGATGATCGTGCTGCTCGCGGTGCTCAACGACGTCCCGATCATGACCATCGCCTACGACAACGTGGCGGTGGCGCCCCGGCCGGTGCGCTGGGACATGCACCGGGTGCTGACCATGAGCGCGGTGCTGGGCGGGCTCGGCGTCATCGCCTCCTTCTCGCTGTTCTACATCGCCGAGCGCTATCTCCATCTGCCGCGGCCGCAGATCCAGACGCTGATCTTCCTCAAGCTTCTCGTCGCCGGGCACCTGACGATCTATCTGACCCGCACGCCGGGCTGGTTCTTCATGCGGCCGTTTCCGAGCTGGAAGCTCGTCGCCGCGGCGGAAACCACGCAGGCGATCGGCACGCTGGCCGCCGTCTATGGCTGGTTCATGGCGCCCATCGGCTGGCAGTACGCGCTGCTGGTCTGGGCCTATGCGCTGGCGTGGTTCGCCGTCAACGCCGTCGTCAAGGTCTGGACCTGGCGGCTGACGATGCACGGGCCCAGGAGCCACGCGCGCCATCTGGCAAGGGTCGGCGAAAATCTCGCGCGCTGACGCTCTCGGCGCCGTGCGCGTTGGTCGCGCCGGCCTCAATTGACCTTTTGTGCGATGCAGCATGTAATCGCCGTCCATACGGACAAAGGTGCCGCCATGCTGAGCAACGCCCAGGCGCGGGACGTGGAGAGCGTCCTGCATCCCTACACCAATCTCGTGAAATTCCGCGAGACAGGCCCGATGGTGATCGAGCGCGGCCAGGGCGTGTTCGTCTACGACCAGCACGGCAAGGACTATATCGAAGGCATGAGCGGGCTGTGGTGCGCGGCGCTGGGCTGGGGCGAGCCCGTGCTCGCCGAGGTCGCCGCCGAGCAGATGCGAAAGCTCGCCTTCGGGCACCTGTTCTCCGGCAAGAGCCACGAGCCCGCCATCGCGCTGGCCGAGAAGCTGAAGGAGATCGCGCCCATGCCCGTGGGCAAGGTATTCTTCGCCAATTCGGGCTCGGAGGCCAACGACACCCAGATCAAGCTCTTCTGGTACGCCAACAATGCCCGCGGCAAGACCGCGAAGAAAAAGATCATTTCGCGCACCAGGGCCTATCACGGCGTGACCATCGCGGCGGCCAGCCTCACCGGATTGCCCGCCAATCACCGCTCCTGGGACCTGCCGCTGGACTTCGTGAAATTCGCCGACTGTCCGCACTATTATCGCGGCGCGGACGGCCGCGAGACCGAGTATCAGTTCTCCGAGCGCATGGCGGCCAATCTCGACGCGCTCATCCAGCGCGAGGGGGCGGAAACCGTGGCGGCCATGATCGTGGAGCCGGTGATGGGCGCGGGCGGGGTGATCGTTCCGCCCAAGAACTACTTCCCGTCGATCTCCAGGGTGCTCGAACGCCACGGCATCCCGCTGATCGCCGACGAGGTGATCACCGGCTTCGGCCGCACCGGCAACTGGTTCGGCTGCCAGACCTATGGCCTCCAGCCCGAGAGCATGACGGTGGCCAAGGCGCTGTCCTCGGCCTATCTGCCGATCTCCGCGGTGATGCTGTCGCCGGAGATGAGCGAGATCGTCGAAGCGGAGTCCGGCAAGATCGGCACCTTCGGCCACGGCTTCACCTATACGGGCCACCCCGTGGCCTCCGCCGTCGCGCTCAAGACCATCGAGCTTTACCAGGAGCGCAACATCCTGGGGAACGTTCACAAGGTGACGCCCACCTTCGCCAGGCGAATCTCCCGCCTGGGCGCGCATCCCATGGTGGGCGAGGCGGTGAGCGTGGGCCTGCTGGGCGCCATCGAACTCGTCAGCGACAAACGGACCGGGGCAGCGTTCGATCCCGCGAAAGCGGTGGCGCCCACCGTGTTCGGCTTCGCGCAGGACGAGGGCGTGATCGTGCGCCCGCTGATGGGCGACCGCGTCGCCTTCTGCCCGCCGCTCGTGATATCGGAAGCGGAGGTCGACGAGATGTTCGACCGCTTCGAGCGCGGGCTCGACCGCGGGTTTGCCTGGGCGAAGAAGGAAGGGCTGATGGCATGAACGCGCAAGCGCGCGATTTTCCGAAGGCCCTGAACGTGGGCATCGTGGGCGCCACGGGGCTCGTGGGCGGGATGTTCCGCGACATCCTGATCGAGCGGGATTTCCCCATCGCCTCGCTCAGGCTGTTCGCTTCGGCGCGCTCCGCCGGCAAGCCGCTGCGCTGGCGCGGGCTCGACATCGTGGTGGAGGACGCCGACAGGGCCGACTACTCCGGCCTGGACGTCGTGTTCTTCTCGGCGGGCGGAGCGGCCTCGCGCGTGCTTGCGCCCAGGGTGGCCGCGGCCGGCGCGCTGGTGATCGACAATTCCTCCGCCTGGCGCATGGATCCGGACGTGCCGCTGGTGGTGGCCGAGGTCAATCCGCACGCGCTCCAATCGGTCCCCAGGGGCATCGTCGCCAATCCCAACTGCACCACCATGGCCGCCATGCCCGTGATGAAGCCGCTGCACGACGCGGCGGGCCTCACCCGCCTGATCGCCAGCACCTACCAGGCGGTGTCGGGCGGCGGGCTTGCCGGCGTGACCGAGCTGGAAGCCCAGGTGCGCGAGACCGCGCGGGATTCGGCGCTGCTCGCGCGCGACGGCGCCGCGCTCGCCTTCCCCGCGCCGAAGAAGTGGAGCGTGCCCATCGCCTTCAACGTGGTGCCGCTGAATTACGTGCTCGCGGAAGACGGCTACACCGAGGAAGAGGTGAAGCTGCGGAACGAGACTCGCAAGATCCTGGAGATCCCGGACCTGCCGGTGGCGGGCACCTGCGTTCGCGTGCCGGTCTATACGGGCCATTGCCTTTCCATCAACGCGGCGTTCGCGCGCCCGATTTCGGTTGAGGCGGCGACGGCGCTGCTCCGCGCCGCGCCCGGCGTGGTGGTGACGGACGTGCCCAATCCGCTCGAGGCCTCGGGCCGCGACCCGGTCTATGTCGGGCGCATCCGCCGCGACCCCACCGTGGAGAACGGTCTGGTGCTCTTCTGCGCGGGCGACAATCTGCGCAAAGGTGCCGCCCTCAACGCCATCCAGATCGCCGAAGCCTGGTGCGCCATGCGGGCTGACGCCGGTCGCGGGACCTGACGAGCGCCGCGCGCGCTTTTATTTCATCAGCCGGACGCCGCGGCCGCCGCCGGCGCTGGCGGCGTTCTCGCCTATGAGCTGGATACCGGCGGCCTCGAGCGCGCCGATCAGCTTCATCAGCGAGTCGACATTGCCGCGGATGACGCCGTCGCTCGTTTCCATGCGCTGGATGGTCGGCAGCGACAGGCCGGAGATCTCGGCCAGCTGCCGCTGGTCGATGCCCAGCAACGCCCGGGCTGCGCGCAACTGCCCCGCGCTGATCATGGTTGGTACGGCCTAAGTGACGGATTCTGCATGGAAAGGCGCGTTCTTGCTTTCTGTATTGATTTCTCAACACTCATAATGTATGTTTTATACATCAGTGCCGAGGTCCCAAGCGTGACCTTAGCCTGCCCAGGCCGATGGCGACAATGACGACCGTGCAGATCGTGGGATTGATCGTGGTGGCGGCCCTGGCCGCGCTCGCCGCGGCGCGCATCCGCCGGCGGACCGACGACCTTCCCGATCTGGACGGAGGCTCCGCGCCGCTGCACGACGCGGCGAAGCTGGCATACGGCTATCTCGACCGGCTGGGCAGCCCGCTCGCCGCGATCGCGCGCGCCGGCTCGCGCGACGGCATCGGCTGGTTCGAGGAGAGCCTGCGCAAGTCCTCACGCATTCCCGGGAACGCGGACGCGCGCATCGGCCGCGAACAGTTCCGCGACTACCTGCGCTGGGCACGCACCGTGCAGTGAGCCGCCGCGCCGCGATGCACCGCGCCGCATGCGCGCCACGGCGCGAAGCGGGCATATAAGATGAATCCAGGAGATTGACGCGCGCAGGCGGCCGCGGCGCATTCGCGAAGCGTTTCAAATCCGCGCTCCACGGGCGATTTCATCTCCGCTTCGCGGAACGATCGCGCCGGGCGGTCATTCCCAATCCAGGCGCGTGCCGCTCCCGCTGAATAAGCACGTTCGACCGGAAGATCGAAATGGAAAAGGGGCGACACGCGCTGCGCTGCCCTATCCGGAGGCCCAAAATGCCAGAAGCCAAATCAGGTCCGTTCGAACTCGCCCCGCTGCCCTACGCGGAAGATGCGCTCGCGCCCTCGATTTCCGCCAAGACCGTCAGCTTCCACTACCACAAGCATCACGCCAAATATGTCGAGACGCTGAACGCGCTCGTCGCCGGCACCCGCTATGCCGACATGAAGCTGGAGGAGGTGGTGCGCGCCACCGCCGGGAAGGAGTCCGCCGGCGAGAAGAAGATCTTCAACAATGCCGGCCAGGTCTGGAACCACGATTTCTACTGGCGCAGCCTTTCGCCGAAGGAGACGCGGCCCAAGGGCGAGCTCAAGGCCGCCATCGAGCACGGCTTCGGCTCGACCGCCAAGCTGATCGAGGAGCTGGCGAAGGCCGGCAAGGAGCAGTTCGGCTCCGGCTGGGCGTGGCTGGTGTCCAAGGGCGGCAAGCTTTCCGTCGAGAAGACCGGCAACGCGCTCGATCCGATGGCGCAGGGCGTCAATTGCCTGCTCACCGTCGACGTCTGGGAGCACGCCTATTATCTCGACTACCAGAATGCCCGCCCCAAATACCTGGAGGCGGTGCTGACCGGCCTGCTCAACTGGGACTTTGCCGCCGAAAACCTGGCCCGCGAAGACCATCCGGTGCGCGCGGCGGCCTGATGCCGGGCCGCGGATTCCACGGCATTTGAAACAAGCTTTTGACGCTTCCGAAAGCCGCAATCCGTCAGGATGGCGGGCTTTCGGAGGGGCGCGATGGCTCGGTTCGGCAGGCGCATGGCCGGCGTGGCGGCGGGAACGGCGCCGCACGCGCCGTTTCCTGCGTCGATGCCCGCTTCCGCCACCGTTGCCCAGCCCACGGCCGCGGCCACGGCGCTGTCGGCCGTCCCATTCGCGACGCTGTTCATCCTGGCCGTGCTGGGCGCGGTGTTCCTGCGCGAGGGCCCCGATCCTTCCCTCGCCACGCTCCGGGCCATGGGCGCGGTCTCCGGCGATCTGGTTTTGAACGATCACCAATGGTGGCGGCTCTTCACCGCGCCGCTGCTCCATGGCAGCGTCGACCACATCGTGGGCAACGCCGTGGTGCTGCTGGTCGTGGGCATCCTGCTCGAGCCGTTGATCGGGCGCGGCTGGTTCGCGGCAACCTTCGCCATCGGCGGCGCGGCGGGCGCGCTCGCCTCGATCGCCTATAACGATCCCGCGATGGTGAGCCTGGGCGCTTCGGGCGCGATCATGGCGCTGCTCGCCCTGGCGCTGGTCTGCGCCTTCAACGACGAAGCCTCGGCGCGGCGCCGGCGCCTGATGCGGCGGGTGTTCTACTGGATGGCGCTGCCGTCGCTCCTGCCCGCGCTGTTCGCGCCCGTGGCGCATCATGTCGACTATACCGCCCATGCCGGCGGCGCGCTGGCCGGCGTGCTCATGGGCATGTTGCTCAGGATGCTCTGGCAGGACGGCGCGCCGCGGCCCGTGGGCCAATGGTGGGGCGGCGCGATCGGGCTTGCGGCGCTTCTCATCGCGGCGGGCGGCATGTTCCTGGGTGGCAGCGCGCCGGCGGAGGCCGTGGAGAACTTGCCTCCGCTGATCCCCGACGAGATGATCCCGGATTCCGCCGGCGCGGCGGCGGAGCGCTCGGACCTGTTCGTCGCGAAATATCCCGGCGACCCGCGCGGCCACCTCTTCCGCGCCATCCACTTCATCCGCAGCGGCGACGCCGCGGACGCGGAGGACCAGCTGCGCACCGCGCTTTCCCAGATTCCGCCCGTATCGAAAGTGCTCGCGCCGGGCTTCGAGCCCCACGTGCGGCTGCTGCTGGCCGAGGTGCTGGCCGGCGAGAACCGGCAAGACGAAGCGCGCACGGTGATCGCCCCGGCCTGCGCCTACGTCGGGAGCCAGATGGGCGAGCCGCTGGCGGCCCGGCACGTCCGCCGCCTTGGCCTCTGCCTGTGATGCCTAAAATTCGAATAAACCCCTTGAGGCCCCCGCAAGCGGTCATCGCCTAGCATTCGAAGCATGGCACCGTCGGACAGTTTCGGCAGACGCAGGATGGCCTCGCCCGGCGCGGGCGCGCGGCCCGGCGGGGACGCACGGCGGCGCCCGCTCTTCGCCGGCGGCGCCGGGCCGCGGCCCGGCTTCGCGTTTCCGCTGATCGTGGCGGGCGCCGCCGCGCTGGCGCTGGTCGTGGCGTTCGTGATTCCGCTGCCCAGCTTCCACATCTCGACCGCCGCGCCGCCGCCGCGGCAGGCGTCCGCCCTGATCCCCGAATCCCGGATGCCGGCGTCGATCGCCGAAGGCGTGGAGCACGCCAACGATTTCGTGACGCGCTATCCCGGCGATCCCCGCTCGCATCTCTTTCATGCGATGCACTACCTGCGGCAGCGCGACTTCGCCGATGCCGAGGCCGAGATCCGCAGCGCCATTCCCCTGGTCGAGGCCCATGGCGAGCTCCTCCCCGCGGACACGGTGGAGGAGCTCCACCTGGCTCTGGCCGTCACTCTGGTGCCCCAGGGCCGCCTCCAGCAGGCCCAGGTGATCGCCGCCCCCGATTGTGCGTGGGGCATGGAAAGTCCGGAGTTTCAAGAGCTTAGACGGTACCTGGTCGATTTCAAAATCTGCCCCCAAAATTCTTGACGTTCACGTAAACGGCAGTTAGGAGTCCGCCCGACGCTATTGTGGGACGGACGCCATGAGCCGCACCTTTTCCATCCGGCAACTCACCAAGGAGATGGGCGTCACCTCGCGCACGCTCCGCCACTACGAAGACGAGGGCCTGCTCGCGCCCGAGCGCCGCGGCCAGGCGCGCATCTATTCGCAGCGCGACCGCGCGCGGCTGATGCTGATCCTGCGCGGCCGCCGCGTCGGCTTCACGCTGGCGGAGATCCGCGAGATCCTCGATCTCTACGACGCCGACAAGTCGGGCGTCGCCCAGCTGCAGCATTCGAAGAAGAAGTTCGCCGAGCGGCTTGCGGCGCTGGAGCGCCAGAAGATCGACATCGACGAATCCATCGCCGAGCTCAAGCTCGGCCTCACCGCCATCGAGAACCGCCTCGCCGAGGAAGCGCCGCCCGAACGCGTGCGCCTGACCGGCTACGGCGTCATGCCCGCGGCGGAGTAGCGCCGGATGAAGTGCTTCTATCATCCCGGCGCCGACGCGGTCGGCTCGTGCAAGCACTGCTCGCGCGGCCTTTGCCGCGCTTGCGCGGGCGAGGCGGAATCGCTCGCCTGTCCGCAGCGCCACGAAACGCAGGTCGCGCAGCTGGACAAGCTGGTTGCCGCCAACATCCGACTCAGCGGCGGCTCGCACTTCAATCTTTTCATCATACCGGTGCTGTTTCTGGCCACCGGTGCGGGCTTCGCGCTTTATGCGGCGGGTCACCCCGGCTTCGAGACGTTCTATTTGCTGGGCGGGTTCCTTGTGCTGTTCGGCGCCGTCCGGCTGTATTCCGTCTTCCGCTATCTCTCGATCCGAAATTCCTGACCACTGGAAGGACAACCATGACCGAATGCTTCATCTACGACACCGTGCGCACGCCGCGCGGCAAGGGCAAGAAGGACGGCGCGCTGCACGAAGTCACCGCGCTGGAGCTCGGCACCCAGGTGCTGAAGAACCTGCGCGACCGCAACGGCCTCGACACGTCCATGGTCGACGACGTGGTGTTCGGCTGCGTCGATCCGGTCAACGAGCAGGGCGCGGACATCGCGCGGCTGGCCGTGCTCAACGCCGATTACGCCGAAAGCGTCGCCGGCGTGCAGATCAACCGCTTCTGCGCGAGCGGCCTGGAAGCCTGCAACATGGCGGCGGGCCAGGTGATGAGCGGCCAGTCGGACATGACCATCGGCGGCGGCGTCGAAAGCATGAGCCGCGTCGGCATGGGGGCGTCGGGCGGTTCCTGGTCGGTCGATCCGTCGATCGCCTTCAAGTCCTATTTCTCGCCGCAGGGCATCGGCGCCGACCTCATCGCGACCATGGACGGCTTCTCGCGCGACGACGTCGACGCGTTTGCCGTGGAGAGCCAGAAGCGCGCCGCCAATGCGTGGAAGAACGGCTGGTTCAAGAAGTCCGTCACCCCGGTGAAGGACATCCTCGGCCAGACGATCCTCGACCATGACGAGCACATGCGCCCGGACGCGACCATGCAGTCGCTGGCTTCGCTCAATGCCTCCTTCGCGATGCTGGGCGAGATGGCGGGCTTCGACGCGGTGGCGCAGCAGCGCTATCCGCAGGTCGAGAAGCTGAACCACGTACATCATGCGGGCAATTCGTCCGGCATCGTCGACGGCGCCGCCGGCGTGCTGATGGGCACGAAGGAAGCGGGCAAGTCCGCAGGCCTCAAACCGCGCGCGCGCATCCGCGCCTATGGCTCGATCGGCTCGGAGCCCTCGATCATGCTGACCGGCCCATCCTACGTGACGGAGAAGGTGCTCAAGCGCGCCGGCATGAAGGTCGGCGACATCGATCTCTATGAGCTGAACGAAGCCTTCGCCTCGGTCGTGCTGCGCTTCATGAAGGTGCTGAACATCCCCCACGACAAGGTCAACGTGAACGGCGGCGCCATCGCCATGGGCCATCCCTTGGGCGCCACCGGCGCGATGATCCTGGGCACCGTGCTCGACGAGCTCGAGCGCCGCGACCTGAACACCGCACTCGTCACCCTCTGCGTCGGCGCCGGCATGGGCACCGCCACGATCATCGAGCGGGTGTAACGTTTTCTTCCTCCCCCGCGAGAGCGGGGAGGGGGACCGCGAAGCGGTGGAGGGGGTGTGTCAGTGCCGAAGTTTTATTTTCGAGACTGACACACCCCCTCCGTCTGCCGCGCTGAAGGGCGCGGCATCCACCTCCCCCGCTCTCGCGGGAGGAGGAAGCAAAATTCGAAGGAGTCACGACTGATGGACCTCAAGAACTTCAAATGGGACCAGGACGGCGACGGCATCGTCACGCTGACCTGGGATGTGCCGGGGCGCAGCATGAACGTGCTGACGGGTTCCGCGCTCGCCGATCTCGCGGCGGCGGCGGAGAAGGTGGCGGGCGACGAGGCCATCAGGGGCCTCGTCATCACCTCGGGCAAGGCGAACGGCTTCTGCGCCGGCGCGGCGCTGGACGAGATGGAAGGCAATGCGTCTTCCGCCTCCGCGCCGAAACAGTCGGCCGAGGAAGCCGCGGCCGCGCGCTATCAGGGCGTGATGAAATTCCATCAGGCGCTGCGCAGGCTCGAGACCTGCGGCAAGCCGGTGGCGGCCGCGATCAACGGGTTGGCGCTCGGCGGCGGTCTCGAGGTCACGCTCGCCTGCCATTATCGCGTGGTCGCGGACAATCCCAAGATCCAGCTCGGGCTGCCGGAGTCCAAGGTAGGCCTCTTGCCCGGCGGCGGCGGCACGCAGCGCCTGCCGCGTCTGGTCGGTGCGCAGGCGGCGCTGCCGATGCTGCTGCAGGGCACCAGCGTCGATCCGCAGAAGGCGCTCGGCATGAAATTGGTGCATGCGGTGGCGCCGGCGGGCGAACTCGTCGCCAACGCCAAGGCCTGGTGCAAGGCCAACCCCAAGGCGTCGCAGCCCTGGGACGCGAAGGATTTCAAGGTTCCCGGCGGCGGCCCCTATTCGCCGGGTGGCGGACAGATCTTCACCATGGGCAACGCCATGCTCCGCAAGGAGAGCTACGGCAATTATCCCGCCCAGCGCTACATCATGGCCTGCGTCTATGAAGGCCTGCAGGTTCCGATCGACGCGGGCCTGCGCATCGAGGCGCGCTACTTCGTCAAGCTCATGATGCAGTCCGAAAGCCGCAACATGATCCGCTCGCTGTTCCTCTCCATGCAGGACCTCGGCAAGGGCGCGCGCCGTCCGAAATCCGAGAAGCCGACGGACACCAGGGTGCTGGGCGTGCTGGGCGCGGGCGTGATGGGCGGCGGCATCGCCTATGTCTCGGCGCTGGCCGGCATCGACGTGGTGCTGATCGACACCACGCAGGAGAAGGCCGACGCGGGCAAGGCCCATGTCGCCCAAATCCTCGACAAGCAGATCGAGCGCGGCAAATCCTCGCCGGAGAAGAAGGCGGCGGTGCTCGCGCATATCGCGGCGACGGCGGATTTCGCGGCGCTAAAGGACGCCGACCTCGTCATCGAGGCGGTGTTCGAGGATCGCGCGGTGAAGGCGGAGGCCACCAGGAAGGCCTGCGCCGCGATGAAGAAGGGCGCGGTGTTCGGCTCCAACACCTCCACGCTGCCGATCACGGGCCTCGCCGAAGCCAGCGACCGGCCGGAGCTCTTCATCGGGGTGCATTTCTTCTCGCCGGTGGACCGCATGGGCCTGGTCGAGGTGATCCGCGGCAAGAAGACGGGCGATCACGCGCTCGCCGCCGTGATGGACTACGTCCAGAAGATCAAGAAGACGCCCATCGTGGTCAACGACGCGCGCGGCTTCTACACCTCGCGCTGCTTCGGCACCTATACCCGCGAGGGCATGGCGATGCTGGCGGACGGCATCCATCCGGCGATGATCGAGAATGTGGGCCGCATGGCCGGCATGCCGATGGGCACGCTGGAGGTGCTGGATTCCGTCGGCCTCGACACGCCGCTCAAGGTGATGCGCCAGACCAAGAAGGATCTCGGCGTGAATTCGCCGCCGGACGATTCCGAGAAATTCCTCTCCTGGGTCGTCGAGCAGAATGGACGCCTGGGCCGCAAGAACGGCAAGGGCTTCTACGACTACGACGCCAAGGGCAAGCGCATCCGCATCTGGCCGGAGCTTCTCGCCGGCCGCGCCTGGAAGACGGACGCGAACGTGGACGAGATGAAGCAGCGCTTCCTCACGCTCCAGGCTCTGGAAGCCGCCAAGTGCTTCGAGGAAGGCGTGATCACCGATCCGCGCGACGCCGATGTCGGCGCCATCCTGGGCTGGGGCTTCGCGCCCTTCACCGGCGGGCCGATCTCCTACATCGACACGGTGGGAACCAAGGCTTTCGTGGCGCGCTGCGAGGATTTCGCCAGGCGCTTCGGCGACCGCTTCACCCCCACCAAGCTCCTGCGCGACATGGCGGCGAAGGGCGAAACCTTCTACGGCCGCTTCGCCCCGGCGAAGGAAGCCGCGTAGTTAGTTTTCCTCCCCCGCTCTCGCGGGGGAGGAAGCCGGAAGGCTGAAGCAAGCTCGGTCCTTTTCGGATACAATGTGGCGGACAAACTTCAGGAGGCATCCATGATTTCCAGGATCATATTAACGGCGGCATTTCTCGCGGCGGGCGCGGCCAGCGCGGGCAACGTCAAGACGCCGCTGTCGTGCAAAATCGGGGCGGCCAGCGGCAACGGCTTCGCCGTCGCCATCAAGAACACCACCGGCAAGACGCTGAAGCCGGAGACCATCGTCAACCTCGACTTCCATTGGCACAACGCCACCTTCCCGAACGGCGAGATCGACGAGTGCTGGGCGCTGGACGCCCCGGTCGCGCCGGGCGGCATGATCTCCCACGTCACCAAGCTCGACCGCGACCGCGATCCGCTGAACTGCGAGAGCTGGCTCTCGAGCGAACACCCCGCCGTGGTCCACGCGAACGGCATGAGCGAAACCGATTGCGACAACAACTGAGCGAAAGGGCCGGGAAAAGTTCTGGCTTTTTTGGCCGGTCCGTTTGGTCTCAGAGGCCGAGGACTTCACGGGCGGCGTCCGACAACCCGTTCGTCCCAAACGGATTGCGGACAACGATGTTGCCGAATTGGGCTCCATCCTTCATGTCTTCGCTGAAGCAAACACGGCAGCCCGCATCTTCAGCGGTCGCGAGGATCACGGAGTCCCAGAAGCCAAAACGTCCTCCGGCGACGGCTAATGCCGCGGCTTCCAGGGTATCCGTCCCAAAGCCAAGCACGGGGAACAGCGTGATGAGGTCACGGAGGTGACCGTGCGCCTTTAACGGCGCGACTTTCGACTTCCGCACCATCACCCAATAGAACTCCCCGAGCGCCGTCGTGGTGAGAACCGCGCCGCGATCATGTGCCAGCCACAGCAGGTCCATCGCAATCGGCTGCTTTTCTGGCTCGGTGTTGTCGAAAGCGTAGACGAGGATATTGGAATCGAGCGTGATGCGCTCAGCCACGGCGGCGCACTTTCTTGTCGTCATGTTGCCAAGCCTTGCGCACGACACTGTGCCGCAAGATCGCTTCGTCATAGATCTCTTCGCGATTGAACTTCCAGCCATCGGGCGTGCTGAACCGCGCTTCGGGACTCATCAATCTCGCCTTGGCTTCTGCTTGCGCGCGGGAAAGCGCCGGCGCGCGCTCCTCCACCGGCCCCAGCTTGATCGCGGGCTTGCCGTTTCGCATCACAAGGACGGTTTCGCCCGTCTCCTCGATCTCGCGCACGAGCTTGGAGAATTGCTGGTTGGCGTCGCGGAGGTTGATCTCTCTCATCCATTCAATGTAGCACGCATGTAGCACATAGGCAAGGCGCGGTTTTCCGTTACAGTGCCCGCATCCGCAATCCCCGGAGTCCCGCCATGTCCTACGGCCCCTATAAGGAGATCCTGGTCGACGTCAAAGACCGGATCATGACGCTCACCCTCAACCGGCCGGAGAAGCTCAATGCCTTCACCGCCACCTCGATGACGGAGATGATCGACGTCTTCACCCGCGTGAATGCCGACGACGAGGTGCGCGCCATCATCGTCACGGGCGCGGGCCGCGCCTTCTGCGCCGGCGCCGATCTCTCCGGCGGCGCGCGCACCTTCGATGCGACGCAGAATCCGGAGCGCGCGGCGCGCAACGCCGGTCCCGTCGAGAGCGTCGATTGGTCGGACGAGCGGGTGCGCGACGGCGGCGGGCGGCTGACGCTCGCCATCTTCGAATGCCTCAAGCCGGTGATCGCGGCGGTCAACGGGCCGGCGGTGGGCGTGGGCGTCACCATGCAGCTCGCGATGGACGTGCGCATCGCATCCGAGGCCGCGCGCTTCGGCTTCGTCTTCGCCCGCCGCGGCATCGTGCCGGAGGCGTGCTCGTCCTGGTTCCTGCCCAGGATCGTGGGCATCGAGCAGGCGCTGGAGTGGTGCTATTCCGGCCGGGTGTTCGACGCCGCCGAAGCGCTGCGCGGGCGCCTCGTCAGCAAGGTGGTCAACGCCGACGAGCTTCTCTCCACCGCGCACAAGCTCGCCGCCGAGATCCGCGACAACACCGCGCCGGTCTCCATCGCGCTGATCCGCCAGATGATGTGGCGGCTGTCGGCGCTCGACCATCCGATGGAGGCGCACAAGATCGACAGCCGCGGCATCTACGCCCGCGGCGCCTCGCCGGACGTGCGCGAGGGCGTGCAGTCGTTCCTCGAGAAGCGCCCGGCCAGCTTCCCCCAGAAAGTCTCCACCGACATGCCGCCCTATTTCCCCTGGTGGACGGAACGGAAGTATTCGTGACGACCCCGACTTCCCCGCAAGGGCGAGGTCTGCCGGTGTAGTGTTATGCTCCAGTGGGGATGGAGGCTGTCATGAGATCCGGATTTCTCGCGCTTTCTTGTGCTGCCTTTTGCCTTTCCACGCAGGCTTTTGCCGACGATTCCTCCGCCGCGCTGGGCGCGGGCGGGGTGGTGCTGACAAAGTCGGCGGACATCCGCATGGCGCGGGAGGATCTTTACGTCTCGCCCAAAAAGGTCCGCATCCGCTTCGAATTCGTCAACGGCACGGACAGGGACATCGACACCGTCGTCGCCTTCCCGCTGCCCGACGTGGACATGAACGAATACACCATGTCGCCCGTGGGCGCGATGACGGGCGACCCGCTCAATTTCGTGGGCTTCACCGTCACGGCGGATGGAAAGGCGATCGTCCCCCAATCCGAGCAGCGCGCATTCTACCGGGGCCGCGACGTGACCGACATCGTGCGCCGCGCCGGCGTGCCGCTGATGATGACCGATCCCCGCTTCAGCAAGCTCATGGACAAGCTGCCCGCGTCCCAGCGCAGGATTCTGGAGGATGCCGGCCTCGCCGACAGCGAAAGCGGCGATTTCGAGCATCCGCACTGGACCGTGCGCACCCGCTTCTTCTGGCACCAGCTCTTCCCGGCGCACCGGACGGTCGTGCTGGAGCACGCCTACCAGCCGGTCACCGGCCAGAGCTTCTTCACCGGATACGAGCTCGCGGGCGGCAAGGATTCCAGCGCCGCCTATTACGCCCGGACCTACTGCATCGATCCCGCCACCCACGCCGCCATCGCCCGGCGCATCGGCGGCCAGCCCGGCAAGACGGACGACGGCGCCATGCTCGCCGCCTATTCGACCGACTACATCCTGGTGAGCGGCGCCAACTGGAAGGGCGGAATCGGCCATTTCCACCTGACGCTCGACAAGCTCGAGCCGGGCAACATCCTCTCGGTGTGCTGGGACGGCGCGCTGAAGAAGACCGGCGCCACGACGTTCGAGGTCTCGCAGGACGATTTCACGCCGCGGCAGGACGTCCGGATGCTGGTGCTGGGCCCGGTGCCGAAGCAATAGCGGAAAATCCCCGGCCTCCCCGGGAGGGAGGGCCGATAGCCGGAGCGGCGGAAGCGCCGCAGGGTCCCGCGGGCGGCGTTGGAATGCCCGCGAAACCTGGCGAAACCTGCACGCGGCTCTGGAGTGGCTTCGATCCTCTCTTCCGGGGAGGCGGGGTGGTTCAGGCGCGGATCAATGCCGCCCGAACAGCGCGCGCAGGATGCGGCGCAGCAGGCCGGGGCGATGCAATTCGGGATCGACATAGGTGTCGTACGCTTCCCGATTGTTGACCAGGCTTCCCATCATCGACGTGTCCTCCGATGCGAGCGTGAACCAACGCTGGAATCCATATACGCACACTGTGCGCCGGGCGCAAGAGGTGCGCCTCAATTTTTTTGGGCGCCGCGATCCCGCGCCAGTGAGACGCGCGGGCGCCGCCCGCGTGAACGCAAGCGGCGCGTCGACAGAGGGCAAAAGCTCGAGCCCGCGGCGATCGGGAAACGCAGACAGGACGGGCCCGTTCCGAACGCTCCCGGAAAGGGGCGGCGGAAGACGGGCGAGGCGCGAGCGCTCAGCGCCGGCGGGCGAACAGGGCGTTCAGGACGCGGCGCAGGAGGCCGGGACCGGCCGGCGTGCGATAGCCGTCATCCGAAGGCTGGACTGCAACAAGGTGACCCAACATCGACACGCTCCGCCGCTGCGCCATACCCACCGTACACGGATGATACGCCGCTTGCGGGATTGTGCAATGCGTCCGCCATTCCGCGTACGGATTAACTATCGCAAACGAAGCTTAATGCGGGATTAACGCTGCCGGCGGGGGGCCGCCGGGGCGGCGGACGCGCTCAGCCGCCCGCGAACCAGCTCGCCGCGAGCTCGCGCGCGCAGGCGCCGGTCGATTTCTGGCCGGTTTCCAGCCGCGTCCACCACGCGATGGCGCCTTCGAGGGGAAGGCCGTGGGCGTCGTGGCGCGCGCGCTCCACCGCCAGCGCCCGGCAGGGCTCGATCTCGCCATAGGCGCGATACATCGCCCCGCCGCCGAGGAGCACGGCCAGCGCGAAGAGGCTCAGGAGCCAGCGGATCATGCGCCGCTCACTGGTGGCCCGGGCTCACGTCGGGGATCGGCTCGGAGCCGGGCTCGTTCGCCTGCACGCCCGGCGTCAGCGAGCGGCGGCAGGTCTGGTAGCCATTGGCCCAGCCGGAACGGTAGATGCGGTCGGTCTTGTACTGCTCGTTGTCGGAGAGCGGGCCCTTGCGCAGGTTGGAATAGGCCGCGTTCGCCGCCGCGCAGCCGTCCTGGTAGCCGTCGCGGTAGGAGGGGGTGCGGCGCAGCGCCCGGTCGGCCGGGCCGCCGAATATGGTGCAGCCCGAAAGCAGCAGGACGGCGGCGAGCAGGAGGGTGGGGCGCAAGGTCATCGCGGTCTCCGGAAGGCGGCGCAAGCTAGCAGAGGCCGGGGCGCGGGCGAAGGTTTAACCGCGATTTAATGCGTTTTTGCCATGCTTTCCGGGCTTTCCCGGTCGCAAGACATGGTCGAGATCAAGTCGCTGCGCATCCTCGTGGTCACCGCACGGCCGCACGTGGCGCAGGTGCTGCGCCAGGTGCTCGGCATCTGCGGCGTCACCGACATCGCCGTCTGCGCGCACGGCGCGGCGGCGCTGGACCTGTTGCGCCACCAGGTCTACGACGCGGTGTTCTGCGACCAGGCGTCCTCGCACGACACCGGCAGGGATTTCGCGAAGGATGCGCGCACCGCGGAGGGCGTCCTGGATTCGATGATCCCGGTGTTCCTGGTGAGCGGCGGCCCGCGCCGGCGCGACGTCGAGGCCGCGCGCGACCGCGGCTATACCGACGTGATCGCCCGGCCGGTGAGCGCCGCCACGGTCCTGCGCAAGCTCAACTCGGCGCTCGAGCGGCCCAGGCCCTTCATTGCCGCGCCGGATTTCTTCGGACCCGACCGGCGCTCGTCCAGCCGCGGCCAGTTCAAGGGCAGGGAGCGGCGCGCGCGCCAGCCCCGCAAGGTCAGGATCTCCCCGCCGCTCGCACCGGCCGAGTAACCTCCGTGACGCGCGTAACGTCCGTTACGACCTCGCGCCGGCCGTAAGCGCCGCGCGGCAAAGGCGAATTTTCAACCTGTACGTTTATAATCTTCTACAACTTGACATTGTAGGCGGCTTATCCTACGAGAAGGACTGGAACAAAGACGGAACAATCTCATGGGCTGGAATTCGCTGAAGCCGTTGCCGCAGCACGAGGTCGAAGCCGCGGCGCGCCGCGTGCTGGAGGCGCTGGAAGAAGGCGGTCATCTCGTGCCGACCAACCGCAAGTGCTACGGGCTCGTCGCCGGCGCGGCGCCGGATGAGATGCGCGTGAGCAGCCGGCTGGTGCGCGAATTGCGCGCGCGGGACTGGCTCGGCGCCCGCGGCACCGAGCCGGAAACGTTCGTGATTTCCGATCCCGGCCTCTTCTGGCTCCGCCGCCAGCGCGCCCCGCACGATCCCTTCGGCGCCCAGCACCGGCTGGACAGCGAACGCCGGATCCGCCTGCCCGACGGCCGGGAGGAAAGCGTGACGGTGGACGAGGGCGAGTCTCCGCTGGGCTGGCTGCTCAAGCGCGGCAGCATCGACGTGGTGCAATGCGAGGCGGGCGAGCGGCTCAGGCGCGATTACACGCTTTCGCAGATGAGCCCGCGCATGTGCGCCGCGCTCGACGTGCCGCTGGTCGACGGGCTGCGCGGAAGCCGGCCGCAGGCCGAGCTCGCCGATGTCGTCGTCGCCGCGCGCCAGCGCTTCAGCCGCGCCATGCGCGCCGCGGGCCCGGTGATCTCGGGCCTGTTGTTCGACGTGTGCTGCCATCTGATGGGATTGGAGGAGGCGGAGATCGCGCGCGCCTGGCCGCGCCGGGCCGCCAAGGTCGTATTGGTCATCGGGCTCGACCGCCTGGCCGCCCATTACGGCCTCTCCACCGCCCGCAGCCACGCCCCCGTGCGCGCCTGGCGGCAAGACGACGCGGCGTAGCCGATGCGCTTGCGCCCCGCGCGCGCGGCGGAAGGCCGGGAGCTACATCCGCACCAGGTATTTGTGCACGCCGTCGAGCACGAGCTCGCCCTTCTGGTTATGCACGGTGGCGCGCATGGTGACGAGGCCGGTGGTTTTCTGCGGCTTGAGCTCGACGATCTCGAGCGCCGGATAAAGCGTGTCGCCAGGGAACACGCCCTTGAGGAATTTCGCGCTCACCTCCACGAAGCCGATCAGCGCCTCGCCGATGACATGCGGGAAGAGGCCGGCGCCCGCCGCGGTGAACGCCAGCACCTGCAGGCCATGCGCCAGTGGCGCGGGGTAGCCGAGGCGCCTGCAATATTCGGCGTCGTAATGGATCGGATGGTTGTCCAGGCTCACGCCCTGGAACGCCGCGAAATTCGCCTCCGTCACGGTGCGCGACGGATTGCGGAAGACCTCGCCGACGCCCAGCTCCGGGAATTTGCGCAATGGCACGACGCGATGGGCGAGAGGATCGAACGGCTCGGGCATGGGCGTGACGTAGCACGGCCCGCAAGATTCGTTTAGGGCCTTATCCGCCCCTTGCCTTGCGTGCGGCGACGGCCCCGTCGATGTCGGCCTTGACTTCGGAAAGCGGACGCAGGCCGAATTTCGGGAGCATGTCGGCAATGCCGGCGAGCCCCGCGGCGCATTCCGCCGGGCCCCGCTGGCAGGGCCGGCCGGATGCCGCCTGCGACACCTGGGGGAAAAAGGTGGCAAGCGACGCATCCGGCCGGCCGAACCCCAGATTGGGTTCGCGCGGCATCAGCATCGAAACCAGGGCGATGCAGAAGAGGGCGCGAAACAGCATGATGCTCCTATCAACGCATTCAACACGCGAAGGAGCCTGCGCCTCGACCGTTTTCCCGCCGCTGAAACCAACCGGTAAAGTTCGATGCAATCCGGTTAATTCCCCCATTCGCGGAAATCAGGCTTTCCCGGAGCCTAACCCGCGCGCGGTGTTTCGATTCAAAACAGGCTCGCTTTCGAATCGACATCAATTCAAATTTTGTGCAAATGCCGCCGGTCCGGCGCGCGCTCGCCGGAATTGGCGATTTCTTCACCGTCGTTTTGCCGGATGTAAGCGCAGCCTTAACGCTTGTGCGCCATTCTGGGCCGATGTCGGACGAGCGGATGGCGAGACTGGCGGAGCTGGCGCAGGCCGACCGGCCGGAAGAGCGCAAGCGGCTCGCCACCGGGCTCTGCGACCTCCTGCTCGACTGGCCCGAGGGCTACCCGCACCAGGCGCGCGAGCCTTTCGAAAGCCTGCTCGAAAAGACGCTGCGCCTGATCGACCGCGACACCCGCCTGGATCTCGTCGCCCGCATCGCCGCCGCGCCCGGCGCGCCCCTGGGCTTCCTTAACGAATATTACCTCGAAGCGCCGGCCGGCCTGCGCGCCGCGATCCTTGCCCGCAACGGCGAGCGCCGGATGCAAGCGGCCCGCGCGAGCTTCGACGAGGCGGCACTCGTCGCCGCCGCGCGCGCCGCCACCAGCGGGGACTTCACGCTGCCGTTCGCGCGCGCGCTTTCGATCCCCACCGCGACGGCGGAGCGCATCCTGGCGGATCCGGACGGCGAAGCGCTGGCCGCGGCCATGCGGGGCGCGGGCGCCTCGCGCGCGGGGTTCTCGACGCTCGCCCTGATCGCCTGCGGCCTGCACGCGCCCGGGCGGACGCTGGCGCGTCTGTCGGCCTACGAACGCATTTCCCCATGCGCGGCGGAAAATCTGCTGCATTTCTGGCGCACCCACGCCCCACTGACGATTGCCGCATAAGTTCCTGGCTTGACTGGCCGGGGGTGTTCCACGACCATTCCCGGGACTCCGCCAGACACGCGCGACAGGGCCGCGGCGGGGCGTGGGGGCAATGTCTTGCGCATCATCCTGGGTTTTCTGATCGCCTCGGTGGCGGTCATTCTGGCGATCGCCGCGCCGGTGGGTTCCGGCTCGCCGGCCTTCGAGGTCACGCACGATCACATCGATCTTCAGCTCAACGCCGACGGCTCCTTCGTGGAGAGCCGCGACGTCGCCTACAAGGTGCTGGACGAGCAGGGCCGCCAGGCGCTGCAGCAGACCACCTTGTCCTACACGGAGGGCTACCAGGCCGTCACGATCAGCCGCGCCTATACGCTCAAGGCCAACGGCACGCGCATCGATGTGAGCCCTTCCGGCATGCTCTACGGTCACGGCGCCACCAGCGCGCCCGGCTTCGAGGACCTGAAGACCGTCACCGTCGTCTTCCCCAATGTGGAGGTGGGCGACGAGGTGGTGATCGTGTCGGTGTTCGAGCAGAGGCGGCCGTGGTTCGAGAACCAGTTCGCGCAGACCTTCGCCTTCAGCCATGCCATCGTCTCGCGCGACGCCCAGATCGCCGTCACCACGCCGGCCAGCATGCAGGTCTTCTTCGACGCCTCCGCGATGGACGGCGGCACGCCGGAGACCGTCAACGGCAGCACGCGGCGCACCTGGACCTTCCAGAACAACGTGGCGCTGGCGGAGGAGCCGGAGGCGATCTCCGAGCTCGACGACGGGCCGCATCTCGTCGTCACCACCTATCCCGACTACGCGGCCATCGCGCATATGTACGACCGGATATTCTCCGGCCGCGCGCGCGTGACGCCCGACATCCAGGCGCTGGCCGACCAGCTCACCTCCGGCACGAGCGACCGGCGCGAGCAGACCCGGCTGCTCTATGAGTGGGTCTCCCAGCACATCGCCTATGTGGACATCGTGCTCGGCGCGGGCGGGTTCGTGCCGCACGAGGCGTCCGCCGTGCTGCAGAACCGCTACGGCGACTGCAAGGACCACGTGATGCTGCTGGGCGCGCTGCTCGCGGCCAAGGGCATCGCGAGCACGCCGGTGCTGATCGACGCGGGCAACAGCTACAAGCTCACCAACGCCGCCTCGCCCTTCCAGTTCAACCACCTCATCACCTATGTGCCGGAGCTGAAGCTCTATCTGGACTCCACCGCCCAGGTGGTGCCGTTCGGCATGCTGCCCGAAAGCGACGCCGGCAAGCCCGTGGTGCAGACCGCAACCGGCGCGGTCGCGGTGACGCCGTTCGCGCCGGCCTCGGAATCGCGGGTGGTTTCGACGGTCGACGTGACGCTGGCGCCCGACGGCAGCGCCTCCGGCCAGACGCATGTGGAGGCGCACGGCTTCGCCGCGGTGATCATGCGCGCGGTCATCAATCTCGTGCCGGCCAACCAGGACGACGCCTATGTCCGCTACCTGATGGGCCCGGGCGCCTCGGGCACCATCGACCGCGGCGACACCGGTTCGATGTCGCGCGACTATGACTTCACCGTCCACTTCCGCATGAACAGCGTGGCGAATTTCCCCGGGCCCGGCGCGCTGCCCGCCGAGCTCGGCTTCACGCCCAGCAGGCCCGCGGCGGCCATCGCTGGCAGCTTCCCCGCTTCGCGGCTGAGGGCCTATAGCTGCTTCAACATCACCGACGAGGAAACCACCAACATCACGCTTCCGCCCGGAACGCAGGTGATGGCGCTGCCCAAGGGCGGCGAATTCGAGGCGCCGGAGATGAAGCTGTCGGTGAGCTACGACGAAACCGGCCACGGCACCATCCGCAAGCGGCTGAGGCTCGTCACCGACCATCCGGCTCCGGCGTGCCCCGCCGATTACTACAACCGCGCGCGCCCGCAGATCGCCCAGATGATGGCCGCGCTCAAGGCCCAGATCCTCTACAAATAGGTGCGCCATGCGCTTCGCCGCCGCTGCCGCCGCGATCGTCCTGCTCTGCGCGAACGCCGCGCTCGCCGATCCGGTGCCGGACTGCAGGGACGCGACCGTCCAGCCGACGCCGGCGAACACGCATTCCATGTCATACGAGGACTATCCGCAGCTCTCCGTGGCGCTCGGCGAGCAGGGAACGGTGATGCTCGCCTTCACCATCGGCACGGACGGCAAGCCGGCGGACGTGACGGTGGAGAAGTCCAGCGGCTACGCCCGTCTCGACGACGCGGCCGTCGCCGCGGTGACGAAGAAATGGCTCTACACCCCGGCGCGGAAGGACGGGGCGCTCATCGCCTGCCGCTGGAAAGCCGACGTCGACTGGAAGCTGCACGATGTGGTGTTCGATGCGTCCGCGGACGTGTTCCTCAACCGCATCACGGCCGCGCCGGAGGACTATCCACCCGGCGCCCTGGCGGCGCACGAGGGCGGCACGACGATCATCGCGGTGATGCTCGATCCGGACGGCAGTGTCGGCGGGACCAAGCTGCTTCTCAGCTGCGGCCACCCCGATCTGGATGCGGCGGCGAACACGCTGGTGCGCAAGCCTCATCGATTCCAGGCTGCCACAATGGACGGTAAGCCGATGAAGACCGCGCTTTCCATCGTGGTCGACTGGAATGCGCGGAACTGAGGCAGGCCGGCAGCCGCGCCACCGGCAGGCGTGACGGCCGTCACGGACGTGACGGGGGCAGACGGTCTAACTGAGGCTCCGGGAATTCGAAGGAGCCGCCGCCATGCTGAAATTCGCCACCCTGACCTCCGCCGCCGTCCTGCTGGCCGCATGCGCGAACACGCCGGATGCGACGTATAATTTCTATCCCGCACGGTCGAGCACGGCCGTCACGGTCACACAGACGATTTCCTGCAACGGCGACAGCTCCGACATCGTCATCGCATATCCATCCACGCCCACCCAACTCGTCACCAGCTATGCCGCCGACTACTCCAAAGCGCCATCCACCCTCAGAGTGCGGGATCTCGACGGCGGCCTTTCGGATTCCGACGTCACAATCGGCTTGTCCGATGACGGGCGGCTGAAGACCATCAACGGCACTTCGACCGGCCAAGGCGAAGCCATCGTCAAGTCCGTGATCAGCCTCGCAGCAGCGGTGGGAGGCGCGGGTGGAAACTCCCATCCTGTCTTCGAGGCAAAGGCAAAGACTCACAAAATCACCGCCTGCGGCTACGTCACAAAATGGGCCGGCAAGGGCAAGTCCATCACGCTCACCTACTCCAAGATCATCCGCCTGGAGGACAGTCCGAACGGCGATTTCATCGGGCTTGACGACACGGTCAGCGACCCGAACCTCCTCGCGGGCCTTCGGGCTGCCGGCGCGAACATGCCCCATATCGGCATCAAGATTGGAGCCGAAACGGCCATGGCGCCCGTGGTCGTTCCGACCATGCCCGGCGGATCGTCCGAAAACGATGTCCGCCTGAAGCTGCAGTCCACGGCGAGCACCCAGGTCGACATCCTGGCCGGCACCGTAAGGATCGCGACCGGCACGTTCACCATCCCGGGCCGCGGCACTTACGAGGTTCCGATCCCGCGGGCAGCCGCGTTCGGCGGAACAAAGTTCAGCCTAACGGTCAACGATCCCGGCGTCATCACCGGCATCGAATACAACAAGACCAACGGCACGTCGCAGGCACTGGACACGGCGACCGCGGCAAGCGGCCTTCTGCAGGCTCAGAAGCCCGCTTCGCCGCCGTCGCAGTAGGGCAGGGAGATGCGGATGCCACCCGCAATTCCGGGACCATACAAAAGCGTGCATACAGGGGCGGCCGCAATGGCCGCCCCTGCCGCCGCGTACCCCAATCCGCTCGCATTCACCATGCAGAAGCAATTGCAGGACAATTGGTGCTGGGCCGCGACGGCGTCGAGCGTCGCTGCGTATTACCGGGATCCGGACAACCCTTCGCAATGCGATCTCGCGAAGAAATACATTCAGAACTCGTGCTGCCCCAAAGGGCAGCCCAATCTGCCCGCTTGCACGTGCAACGAACCGTATCAGCTGATTACCCCGTTGCAGGTTCTAGGCCGCTCGAATGGCGATGCGCAGCCCGGCGCGCTGGATTTCGATTCCATCGCGACCGAGATCGATGCCGGCCGTCCCGTCTGCATCCGCATCGATATCAATCCGCCCAACGGCCACTTCTTGGTCATCATCGGGTACGACCGGTCGACCGGCGACGTCTATCTATGCGATCCCGAATACAAGGTCGTCGGGCCTCATCCCTGGTCCCAGGTGGGCGCGGCAGTCGGCGGAAGCTGGAATGAGAGCTACAAGACGCAATGAACGTGAGGATTCCGTGACGATCACGATGGGAGATGAGCCTGCCGGTATTCGCAGAATTGCGCACACGGCGCTAGCCAAGAGACTTCATTTGAATCTGCGGAGCCTGCGCGGCGCGCCGAAGACCGGGGCACCGATACCGCTCTATCGCGCCACACCGGACTCCATTCTCCACAAGACATCGCGTCCACGCAGAACGGGATGGCGTGTGCCGGTGGTGGGCGGCGAGATCGAGGGCCTCGTCAATATTCACACGGCGGGCGGAAGCGCGCGCTATGCCGGCATCAACGAAGGTGTCCTCTCCGGGCGCTTGATGGCGGCGGCTGCGATCGCACAGGCCAAATTGGGAAAAAGCCGCGAACGTTTCGAGTTGCGACTGTTGGAATTGCCGGACTTGCGGTTTCACGCGCTATGGCTTCACACGCGAAACGGCCGGGATCACTTCGTTCCGCTTTCACATGAGCACCTGTTCGAGATGCGCCTGCTTGGCGAAGGATTGCTTCGCGCATTGATCCGTCGCGCCAGTGGCCGGCCGAAGCCCCGAAAGCGGCGCGCCGCGATCAAGACGCGGTCGACGCCCCGAACGCGCGTGCCCTCCGCTACCTAGCCCCCCACCTGCACGTCGCTTCTCTCCCGCGTCTTCGCAAACGCCAGCTTGGGCAGCTTCTCGCTCACATAGCCCAGCTCCCAGGCGCTCTTGGCGAGGAACACCGGCGCGCCGTCGCGGTCGGTGGCCATCTGGTTGCGGTAGGTTTCGGTGAGCTTCTGGATGTCGGCCTCCGGGCCCGTCACCCAGCGGGCGGTGTCGTAGGGCGAGGCCTCGAGGTCGGCGTCGAGGTCGTATTCGTTGCGTAGCCGGCTCTTGAGCACGTCGAGCTGCAGATTGCCCACCACGCCCACGATCCAGTTGGCGCCCAGCATCGGCTTGAACACCTGGGTCACGCCTTCCTCGGCCAGGCTCTCCAGCGCGCGGGTGAGATGCTTCTGCTTCATCGGATCGGCCAGCCGCACGCGCCGCAGGATCTCCGGCGCGAAATTGGGGATGCCGGTGAAGACGACATTGCCGCTCTCCGACAGCGTGTCGCCCACGCGCAGGGTCCCGTGATTGGGGATGCCGATGATGTCGCCGGGCCACGCCTCGTCCACCGTCTCGCGCTGCTGCGCGAAGAAGAGGATGGGGTTGTGGATGCCCATCTGTTTGCCGGTGCCGGACTGCCTGAGCTTCATGCCGCGGCGGAACCTGCCCGACGCGAGCCGGAGGAACGCCACGCGGTCGCGATGGTTGGGGTCCATGTTGGCCTGGACCTTGAACACGAAGCCGCTCACCTCTTCGTCGGAAGGATGCACGGTGCGGTCTTTCGCCGCTTGCGGGCGGGGCGAGGGCGCGTGCTCCGCCAGCGCCGCGATCAGCTCGCGCACGCCGAAATTCTTGAGCGCCGACCCGAAGAACACCGGCGTCAGGTGCCCCTCGCGATAGGCGCGCGGGTCGAAATGGGCGAGCACGCCCTGAGCGAGCTCGGCTTCCTCCTCCAGCTTCGCAAGCTCCTCCGGCGCCAGCACCTCGCCCAGCCGGTCGTCCCCCACCTTCTCGTCCCTTCCGAAGACGGCGAATTCTTCCGTGTAGAGGTCGAGGCAGCCGCGGAAATTCAACCCCTGTCCCGCCGGCCAGGTGATGGGCGCCACGTCCAGCTGCAGCTGGTCGGCGATCTCGTCCAGCAGCTCGAAGGGATCGCGCGCCTCGCGGTCCATCTTGTTGACGAAGGTCACGATCGGGATGTCGCGCAGCCGGCACACCTCGAAGAGCTTGCGCGTCTGCGCCTCGATGCCCTTGGCGGCGTCGATCACCATCACCGCGCTGTCGGCGGCGGTGAGCGTGCGGTAGGTATCTTCGGAGAAGTCCTCATGGCCCGGCGTGTCGAGCAGGTTGAACACCGCGCCGCCATATTCGAAGGTCATCACGGCGGAGGTGACGGAGATGCCGCGCTCCTGCTCGATCTTCATCCAGTCCGAGCGCGCGCGCCTTGCCTCGCCGCGCGCCTTCACCTGCCCCGCCGCGCGGATGGCGCCGCCCAGCAGCAGCAGGTGTTCCGTCAGCGTGGTCTTGCCCGCGTCAGGATGCGAGATGATCGCGAAGGTCCTGCGGCGCGCGGCTTCCGTGGCGAGGGTCGTCATGGCGGGGGCGGGGATACACAAAGAGCCGCCACTTGTCATCCCCGGCGCGCGCGTGCTTTGACGGCGGGGCACACCGGGCCCGCCGCCATGACCCTCGACATCTCGCCCGCCACGCTCGCCGATTACGAGATCGTGCGCGCGCTGGCGCCTTACTACATCTACGACATGGCCGAGCATGCGGGTTGGCCGTTTCCGGATTCCGGCGCGTTCGAGGCGGGCGATCAGTTCGCGCCCTATTGGGGCAAGCCGCGCGCGCGGCCCTGGCCGGCGCATTGGAAGGGCTATCCCTTCCTCGCCCGGATGGACGCTCATCCGGCCGGCTTCGCGCTGGTCAAGGAGATGGCGCCCGGACTGTTCGACATGGGCGAATTCTTCGTCGCCCGCCAGCACCGCCGGCAGCGGGTGGGCGAGCGCCTCGCCGTGAAGATGTTCGAAACGTTCCGCGGCAATTGGGAAGTGCGCGAGATGCTCACCAATCTGGCCGCCCAGGCTTTCTGGCGGCGCGTCATCCGCGAGTACACGGGCGGCGATTTCACCGACGCGCGCGAAGCCTTGCCCGACTATGACGGCCGCGAATTCGTCATACAGCGGTTCAATTCCCGGGCCGGGTGACGCCGTCACCCAATCGGGTGCGGCAACGGTCGTTTGCGGAATCTACCGCAGCACCCAGTCGAATGCGCACCTCAGTTCGGCGGCTCCGCCGGTATCGTACCAGCGGCCGTGGGCGAGGATCACGCGTTCGGGATTCCACGCGATCATGCGCTCGACCATGGGGCGGATGGCGCGGCGGTCGAAGCTGGCGCGCATGTCGTAGGGCGCGCTGCCATCGGGGTCGGCGGCGTGGAAGGCGCGCACCAGCAAGCGGAACAGGCGATTCTTCACCCGCGCGGGCTCGAAATTCTCGATCAGGTCGGTGAGGATCAGCGTGCGCGAGGCGCCATGGAAGAAATCCGCCTCGTCGATGACCCGGCCGCGGAGCAGCACCTGGCCGATCTCCGCCGCCCACGCGGCCGGCGGCGCGTCGCCCAGGATCGCGTCGGGCGTGAAACGGCGCCGCGCTTTCCTGGGCTGGCGCGGCACGCCAAAGACCGGCGCGCGCGGATAGCGTGCCTTCCAGTCCGGTATCCACCAATAGTGGATGGAATTCGGCGCGATCAGCGCGCGCACCGGCCCCAGCGCGTCGACCGCCGCGCCCAGCGCCGCCGTCAGCGCCACGGGCGAATGCACGAACAGCCCGCCGTCCTTCAGCCGCACGAGCGTCATGCGCGTGTTGAAGGGCAGGCGCAGCCCGAGATAGTGGAATCGGATCTCCGGGCCGTCCACGATCCAGACCTCCGGCGCCACCGGCTTCAGTACGTTCAGCGGTTCATAGGGGACCAGCGCGCCCATCGCATGTCTTGATACGACATGGCATGCGGGCACATCAATAGCGCGGCCGCCCGGCCTCGTCACACCACCGGCTCGTCCACGAAGGTGCGGCCTTCGCGGTCTTCGATCTCCACGATCCAGAGGTCGGGGTCGAAGCGGATCTGCCTTTCGAAGAACGCGCGGACCTTGTCATCGGCCGCGGCATCGCCCAGCGGCTTGACCCAGACGAGCTCGCCTTCGCCGCGCCTGGCCTGGTCGAGCACCAGGCTGGTGCCGTCGGCTCTGGCGATGCGCAGGAGGATCGCGCCCGATTCCTCCGCCCCCTTGCGCGCCACCGCCGCGAACGCGCCGGCCACCTCCGCCCGCCGGATCAGCGCGCGCACGAAGATTCCGGCCTTGAGGCGGGGGGTCATGACCTGCCTATAGAGTATTTGAGCCGGGCGGTCTGCAGCCGATCCGGCTTTTCTCCACCGCGGCGAAGGCGTACGCACGCACGCATGCGGGATTCGCAGAGGATGCTTCCACCCTACGCCGCCCCGCGCAGCTCTTCGGGCGCGGCCACGCGTTCACCGTCGTCGTTCACCGCCGCATAGGGCAGGCGGATGGTCACGGTGGTTCCTTCGCCGAGCACCGATGCGAGCACCGCCTCGCCGCCATGCATGGCGGACAGCGCCTTGACCAGCGCCAGGCCCAGTCCCGTGCCTTCCTGGGTGCGGGTATGGGCGCCTTCGGCCTGCTCGAAGGGCTGGCCGAGGCGGGCGGCGTCGGCGGCGGAGATGCCCACGCCCGTGTCGCTCACCGCGATCTCGATGCCGGCGTCCGCGCGCCGCGCCGCGACGCGCACCTCGCCGCCGCGCGGAGTGAACTTCACCCCGTTGGTCACGAGGTTGACGATCATCTGCTTGATCGCGCGCTTGTCGGCGAAGATCGTGCGCGCGCCGGCCGCCACGCCCATCTTCAGCGCCACGCCCTTGCGGTCGGCCTGGAGCTTGACGAAGCGCAGCGCCTGGCCCGTCACCTCGTCCAGGTCGAACATCTCCTCGCTGAGCTCGAACTTGCCCGCCTCGATCTTGGACATGTCGAGGATGCCGTTGATCAGCTCGAGCAGATGCCCGCCGGATTCGTGGATCAGGCCCGCATATTCCAGGTAGCGCGGCGAGCCCACGGGCCCGAACATCTGGTGCGTCATCACCTCGGAAAAGCCGATGATGGCGTTGAGCGGCGTGCGCAGTTCGTGGCTCATGTTGGCGAGGAAACGGGATTTGGCGCGGCTCGCCTCCTCGGCCAGGTCGCGCGCCTCGATCAGCGCCTTCTCCTGCGCCTTGCGCTCCGAGATGTCGCGCGTCACGGCCACGATCTCGGCGGTTTCGCCCAGCGCCGGCGCCGCCGGGCGGCAGCGCATCTCCGTCCACACGAAGCCGCCGGCGGAGGTCTTCAGCCGCACCTCGGCGCTCGCGGCGCGGCCGAAATAGCTCGCCTCCACGAAGGCGGCCTGCATGATCCTGAGATCCTCGGGATGGGCGAGGGCGGACGGCGCGGCGCCGATCAGCGTGCCGGGCGCGCGGCCCAGGATGGCTTCGCTGGCGGGGCTGGCGTAGCGGATGCGCCCGTCCGCGCCGTGGCGGGTGATGAGGTCCATCGCGTTGTCGGCAAGGAAGCGGTACATGGCCGCGCCTTCCGCCGCCGCGCGGTCGGCTTTCTTCTGGCGGTCCTGCGTGGCGATGGCGACGAGAGCGGATTGCATCACCGCGGCCAATACCGAGGCGGCATAGAACTGCCACACCGCGGAATCGATGGAGGAATGCGGCAACACGCCCAGCGCCTGCGCCCCCGCCACCGCGACCAATGCGAGCGCGGCCGCGCCGCCCGCGCGCCACACCGCGCCGCGTCCGCCGGCGAGCGCCGCTTCCGCCGGCACCAGCGCCAGCCACACCAGGAGCGGCGAAGACATTCCGCCCGTCAGCGCCACCAGGAATCCGATCAGCGCCGCGATGGCGGCCAGCGACGCGACTTCCAGCGCTTCAAGCGACAGGGAGGTGAAAGCGAGCGCCGCGAACAGCGCGGGCATCGCAAGCCCCGCCATGGCCAGCGCTTCCAGCGACGAGGGCGGGCCCACGAAGATCACGAACAGCGCCGCCAGGCCCACGCCCACGGCGGCCTTGGCGGCCTGGATGGCCGCGAAGCGCTTTCTGGGTCCTGTCGAGCGTGAATCGGCCATTAACGCTGTGCTCTCCCGGGACCCGCGGCGATCCTCGCGGGCCAAACCTAACGAAGGATGAATGCGCCGGCGTTTCGTTCGTTAATCCGCAAGAATTGTGGGGGGCGTCCTTCATCGCTTCTTAACGATAGTGGAGCGATTCCCGGACGCTCGGCTATTGGCGCAAGGTTTCCGCAAGTCCGATTCGGCATCATGCCCGCCATAAAGGTGGGGATTGCCATGGGTTTCGCGCAGAAAGCGCCAGCCGAGCGCGCTTTTGCCGATTCGGGATTGAGGCCGGACGTGCTCACCGCGCTGGACGCGCTGCGTTGCGCCATCACCGTCTTCGATTCGCGCGAGCGCCTCACCTACGCCAATCAGCACTTCAACTATCTCTTCCGCGAGCTGCCGCATCGCGAGGCACTGATCGGCAAGAGCTACGACGAACTGATCCGGCTCGAAGTCGCGCACGGCGAATTGTCGGACGTGGAGGCGCTGGGCGGCATCGACGCATTCATCGCCGAGCGGCGCGCCCAGTTCCAGGAAGGCATGTACGCGCCGCGCGACATAAGGCTCGCGGACGGGCGCATCGTGGAGATCAAGACGCGGCGCACGCCGGAGGGCGGCTGGATCGCGCTGTGGGCCGACGCGACGCAGGCCCGCCACCTGCTGGCGCGGTTCGAGGACGTGGTCGAGCTGTCGGCGGACGCCTTCGCCTTCTGGGACGCGCGCGACCGGCTGATCCATTGCAACGAGGAATTCGCGCAGTTCCACGGCCTGCACGCCAAGGCCATCCTCGGCATGAGCTTCGAAGCGCTGGTGCGCGCCTCGGTCTCGCGCGGGCGCTACGCCATCGAGGGCAATGCCGAAAGCTGGATCGAGCGCCGGCTGGACAGCCATCGCGCGCCCGCCGGCGCCTTCACGCTGGTGACGCCCGGCGGCACGGCCTATCTGGTGCGCGACCGCGCCACGCGCGACGGCGGCCGCGCCACCGTCTATACCGACGTGACCGACCGCCACCGCGTGGAATCCGCGCTGAGCGAACAGACCCATGCGCTGGAGCACACGCGCAAGGCGCTGGAGAAATCCAAGGACAAGGCGCGCCGCCAGGCGACGTACCTGGCCGACCTCACCCGCCGGCTGGATGCCGCCGAAGCCGAGACCGGCACCGCCAAGACCACGCTGCTTCGCACCATGAGCCATGAGCTCAAGACGCCGCTCAACGCCATCATCGGCTTCTCCGACCTCCTGAAGAGCGCGCCGGGCCATTTCAAGCCGGAGCAGATTGCCGAATATGCCGGGCTGATCCATGTCGCGGGCGGCAACCTGCTCAGGCTGATCAACCAGATTCTCGACCTCACCAAGATCGCGTCGGGCCGCTATCAGCTGAAGCGCGCCGCGGTGCCGGCCGGCGGCATCCTGTGGGCGGCGTCGGACGCGCACATGGCGAAAGCGGAAGCCCGGAACATCCGCGTCGACATCGCTTGCGAGCCGGACCTTCTGGTGGACGCCGACGAAGCCGCGCTCGCCACGATGATCTCATGCCTGATCGAGAACGCCGTCGCCTTCACGCCCGAAGGCGGCGAGGTGCGGCTCAGCGGCGTGCGGGACGGCGAGAGTGTGCGCATCGCGGTGGCCGACAACGGCCCGGGCGTGCCGCAGAAAGACCTCGCGCGCGTGCTTCAGCCCTTCGAGCAGGTCGGCCGCTCCACCACCGACCACGCCCACGGCGCCGGCCTAGGCCTGCCGCTGGTGAAAGCGCTGGTCGAACTCCACGGCGGCACGCTGACGCTCGCAAGCGCCGGCGGCCTGACGGCGACGCTGGAGCTGCCGGCGGCGTAGAGCTCTTCTCCAACCTCCCCGCGAGGGAAGGTTCGACATTCTCAATTCCCCGCCACGGCCCAGCTGTCGGGGAAGAAGCCGTTGAAGCTGGTGCGCACCGCCACCGAATAGGCGCCGATCGCCTCGAAGACGATGTAGTCGCCGGCGGACATGTCGTCGGGGAGCGGCAGGGGGCGGGGCAGCACGTCGAGCGTGTCGCAGGTGGGGCCATAGACGCGGTAGGCGCGGTGTCCCGCGGGCTTCTCGCTCACCTTGCCCCTGGCGTCGAGCGCCAGCACGCGGTGGACATAGTCGCCGGTCCAGCCGGGCAGGGTGAGCTCGTCGAAGCTGCCGTAGACGCCGTCGTTGAGATAAAGCGAGTCGCCCTTCCTGAGGATCACCTGGGTGACCAGCGACAGGCCCTCCGCGATCAGCGCGCGCCCCGGCTCGCACAGCACGGGCACCTGCTTCGGCAGCGTCTGCAGCGCCTCGCGCACGGTGTCGAAATACCAGTGATAGGGCGGCACGTCGTTGTTGGTGTAGGGGCCGGGGAAGCCGCCGCCCACGTCCAGCGCCTGGATCTCCACGCCCGCCAGCGCCGCGGTGCGCCGCGCCATCTCGATCGCCTGGGCGTAGGAGAACGGCGACAGGCATTGCGAGCCGACATGGAAGGTGAGGCAGGGCTGCGCGCCGGATTGCGCCACGCGCTTGAGCAGCCTGGCCGCGTCGTCCGGCGTGGTGCCGAACTTGCTGGAAAGCTCGAGCAGGGCCCCGCCGAGCGGGGTGGCGATGCGCACGAAGACGCGCAGCTTCTTCACGTCCCTGGCCTCGGCGAGCAGCTTTTCGAGCTCGAAATCGCAATCGACCACGTAGTCGGTCACGCCGTATTTCTCGAACGCCGCCTTCGCCGCGCCGGGCGCGCGCACCGGGGCCATGAAGTGGCATTGCGCTTCGGGGAAGCGGGACTTGACCAGCTCGATCTCCGGCAGCGAGGCGGTGTCGAAATGGCGGATGCCGCCCGCCCACACCTGGTCGAGCACATGCGGATGCGGGTTGGCCTTGATGGCGTAGAGCGTGTCGCCGGGGAAGGAGTCGAGGAAGCGCTTCGCCGCCACCCGGAACTTCGACGGATGCAGCACGTAGACCGGCTGGCCGGGCCTGGTCTTCTCGACCAGCTGCTCGACGGACGCGAAGCGCGGCAGATCGGTCTCGGCGGGACGCGCGTTCATGCGGGGACAAACTCGGGAAGGCGCCGCCGATGTAGGGCGTGGGGCAAGCGGGGTCAAGAGAAGGTTGGGTTACGGCGGGCAGACGAGCGCCACCGCCGGAAAATAGGAGCGGATGCGGGCAGGATAGCGAGTCAAGAGCGTCGCCTCAGTTACCGCGGCGTGCGCCCCGATGAGGAAATCCGAAAGCACGTTCGCCTTCGCGCCGCCGGCGCGGCGGTACCTTGCGTAAGCGTGCCCGGCCAGAAATAGCGCCGCTTTGGGAATGTCCGCGACCGCGAGCCCGAGCGCGACGAGCCCCGCATCGAGCGCCTCGATCCTGCGATACTGGGTGGAGAGCTCCGCATAGACGATCCCATTGATGACCGGCTTTTCGCGGGCAGCGGCCGCATCGAGCGCGCGGGCGGACCATCCCTGCCACTCCTGGTCGTCGCGCACCAGATCGAGCACGACGCTGGTATCGACGAGGATCACCGGTCAGTCGCCACGGAGGAATTTCATGATCTCGTCGGTGGTCATGTCCGTCTTCAGCGTGCCGCGGACTTTTTCGATCCGCTTGCGCATGTCGCTCTTGCGCGGCTTGCCCTGCGGATGAATGAAGGCGCGCCCGTCTTCGTCCATCTCGAAGCGCACTTCGCTGCCCGCCTTGATGCCGAGGGCATCGCGGATCCGCTTCGGAATGGTCACCTGACCCTTGCTGGTGATCGCGCCCACGGGTATTACCTGAACATCTTGCGGTATTACCTTAGGCCAGCCGAGCGCCGCCGTCAACCGGTGCGCAATTTGGAGATCGCGCTCCTGCCGTCCGCGCTGGGCTGATAGACGTCGGTAATTTCGCGCAGCGCGCGGGCGAAGTCCCGGGGTGGAATGTTCGTCTCGAACGCGTCGAAGCCGGTGCGCACCAGGAACGCGATCTGGTCGTAGAGGAAATGGCCCGTGGCGCGCAGCTCGCCGGTGTAGCCCAGCCGCGTGCGCAGCATGCGCGCCCAGGAGAACGGGCGGCCGTCCCGGAACACGGGGAATTCATAGACGATCACGGAGAGCCGATGCACGTCCTCGCCAAGTTCCTGCGGCGGCTGCGCGGAGGCGAGACGCACGCCGAGCGGCGCGTTGCGCGCGAGCAGCGCGGCGCGTTCGGACTTGAAGCGGCCGAGGGAGACGATGGCGCCGCCGGCGGGAAGGGGTTCGCCGTCGGCGACCGTGACGAAGCTGTCGCCGGCCGCCGCGCCATGCCTAATGAGCGGCATACATCTGCTCCCCATAGGCCACGTTCTTGAACGGCTCCATGCCGACGCGGCGGTAGGTGTCGAGGAAACGTTCGTTCCCTTCCCGCAGCTCGAGATAGGCATCGATCACGCGCTCGACCGCGCCGCCGATCTCGCCGGCGGGAAAGCCCGGCCCCATGATGTCGCCGATCGAGGCGTCTTCGGCGCCCGAGCCCCCCAGCTGGAGCTGGTAGTACTCCACGCCCTTCTTGTCGACGCCGAGGATGCCGATGTGCCCGGCGTGATGATGGCCGCAGGCGTTGATGCAGCCGGAGATCTTGATCTTGAGCTCGCCGATGTCGTGCTGGCGCGAAAGATCGGCGAAGCGCCGCGCCAGATCCTGAGCCACCGGGATGGAGCGCGCGTTGGCGAGGTCGCAATAGTCGAGCCCCGGGCAGGCGATGATGTCGGTGATGAGCCCGGCATTCGGCGTGGCCAGCTGCAGCGCCTTGAGCTTCTTGTAGATCGCGGGTAAATCCTTCTTGCGCACATGCGGCAGCACCAGGTTCTGCTCGTGGCTGACGCGGATCTCGGCGAGGCCGAACTCGTCCATCAGGCCGGCGACGGCGTCCATCTGCCCATGCCCGGCATCGCCCGGCACGCCGCCGATGGGCTTGAGCGAGATGGTGGCGATGGCATAGCCGGGCTTGCGGTGCGGGCTCACGTTCTGCCGGAGCCAGTTGGCGAACGTGGGATCGAGGGAGGTGGGCTCGTCGTCCGGCAGGTCCTCGAACGCGGGCGGCGCGAAATAGGCGGCGATGCGGTCGAGCTCGGCCTGCGGCACGGCAAGCGTGCCCGCCTTTTTGATCTCGTCGAATTCGCGCGCGATCTGCGCCTTCATCTCGTCGGCGCCCAGCGCCGCCACCAGGATCTTGATGCGCGCCTTGTAGATGTTGTCGCGCCGGCCGGACTGGTTGTAGACGCGCATCACCGCCTCGAGGAAGGCGAGGATGTCCGCCCGCGCGACGAACTCGCCGACCACGTGGCCGACATGGGGCGTGCGCCCCATCCCGCCGCCGGCATGGACGCGATAGCCGGTCTCGCCCGCTTCGTTGCGGACGATCTCCACCGCCATGTCGTGGAACTTGAGCGCCGCCCGGTCGTGGGCCGCGCCGCCCACCGCGATCTTGAACTTGCGCGGCAGGTAGGTGAACTCCGGATGCAGCGTCGACCATTGGCGGATGATCTCCGCCAGCGGGCGCGGGTCCTCGATCTCGTCGGCCGCGGCGCCCGCGAAATGATCGGCGGTGACGTTGCGGATGCAGTTGCCGCTGGTCTGCAGGCAATGCATTTCGACCTCGGCCAGCTCCGCCAGCAGGTCGGGCACGTCCACGAGCCTGATCCAGTTGAACTGCAGGTTCTGCCGCGTCGTGAAGTGGCCGTAGCCCTTGTCGTATTTGCGCGCGATGTGGGCGAGCTTGCGCAATTGCCGCGCCGAGAGCGTGCCGTAGGGAATGGCGATGCGCAGCATGTAGGCGTGGAGCTGGAGGTAGAGGCCGTTCATCAGGCGCAGCGGCTTGAACTCGTCCTCCGTCAGCTCGCCGGCAAGCCTGCGCTCCACCTGGTAGCGGAACTGCGCCACCCGCTCGCGCACGAATTTCGCGTCGAATTCGTCATAGCGATACATCGAAGGATTCCATCACCGCGCCGGTGTCCGCGCCCGGCGTGGCGCCCGCGCGCCCGTGGCCTGCGTCTTTGCCCCCGGCCTGCTTGCCCAGGTCGCGCCGCACCGAGGGGCCCTCGCTGCGCACGATTTCGCGCTCCTCGACGGCGCGTACCGTCTCGCCGTCGCGCCGCACGGCGAAGAGATAGGGATTGACCACGAGGCGGGCCTTCACGTCCTCGCCCGCGCCCGCCAACGCGGCGTCGGCGGTCTCCTTCGCCTCGAACACCTCCGCCATCTCAAAGGTTTCGACCCAGGCGCCGGCGCGTCCATAGACCACCGCCCCGTCGCGCAGACGGTTGGCGGTCAGGACCTGGAGGGCGGGCGCGGCCATGGGGGAAAGGTCGCAAGTCCCAAGAGCGAATTCAATAGATCACATAGGGATTCTGTAATTCTTCTAATCATACGATTTTCTTATTGTGAATTAAAATGAATTTGAAAACCAAAGGCTTACAAGAAGGAGGGCGCCTAGGACAAACGTCAGAGCCGCAGCGCCAAAATATAAGGACACCAGAAGCCAAAAAGTTTTGGGATAGGCGGTGCGCGAAACGACAAGAGCCCGAGTTCCCGCACGCATGGCAATCCGCACCTCGCCTGCGCGCAACACCCCAACCGCCCAATAGGTGAAGAGTGCGGCCATACCGAAAATTACGACCGCGCCAGCAATTCCTATCAGGGCTTCATGCATTTTGCTTCACGGCGCTTTCATGCCAGCGGTGGAGCAAGGCCCACTCGACGAAGGTGAGCAGGTAGAAATTCGCCACGCCCACCGCCGACAGCAGCCCGAGCGCCGCGAACATCTTGGCGATCTGGAGATTGCGCCCCGCCTCGGTGATGACCCAGCCGAGCCCCGTGGCCGTGCCGGAGCCCGCCACGAATTCCGCCACGATGGCGCCGATCAGCGCGAGTCCGCCCGCCACCTTCACGCCGGAGAGGATGTAGGGCAGGGCAGCCGGCAGCTGCAGCCGCATCAACCGCTGCCAGCGCGAGGCGCCATAGAGCCGGAACAGGTCCACCAGATTGGAATCCGCCGAGCGCAGGCCGACGGTGGCGTTGGAGAGAATGGGGAAGAATGCCACGATGGTGGCGATCAGCACCGCCGCGCGCTCGACGTGCTCGTAGCCGATCCAGATCAGGATCACCGGCGCGATGGAGACCATCGGCGTTACCTGCAGCACCACCGCGTAGGGAAACAGCGCCATCTCCACCGTGCGGCTGAGATTGAACACCACGGCAAGCAGCATGGCCGAAACGAAGGCGAGCACGAAGGCGATCCAGGTCACCTGCAGCGTGGTCCACAGCGCCGCCATCAGCTCGGCGAAGCTGTCGCGGAAAGCGGGCGAGATGTCCGACGGCGCCGGCAGCACGTAGACCGGCACGCCGTTGTGGCGCACCAGGAACTGCCACAGCCCGATCACCAGCGCCCCGAGCGCCAGCGGCACGGCGATGCGCAGCGCCCGGTTCATGCCGCCTCCCGCCCCGCGGTCGCGGCGGCGAGCGCGCGCGAGATGCGCGCGGCTTCCGCGGCGAATTCCGGCGTGAGCCGCCAGGCGGCGTCGCGCGTGGCCGGCGGGTCGAGCGCGATCTCCGCCGCGATGCGCCCCGGGCGCGGCGTCATCACCGCCACGCGGCTGGAGAGATAGGTGCTCTCATAGACCGAATGCGTCACGAACAGCACGGTGATGCCGTCCTCCCGCGCCAGCTTGATGAGATCGTCGTTCAGCGCCTGGCGGGTGAATTCGTCCAGCGCCGCGAAGGGCTCGTCCATGAGCAGCAGCCTGGGCCGCGCCGCCAGCGCGCGCGCGATGGAAACGCGCATCTTCATCCCTCCGGAAAGCTCGCGCGGATAGGCGTTCCCGAAACCCCCGAGGCCCACCCGTTCGAGGGCGGTGACCGCGCGCGCCTGCGCCTCGGCGCGCGGCACCCGCTTCAGCTCCAGCGGCAGCCGCGCATTGCCGAGCGCCGTGGCCCATGGCATCAGCGCCGGCTCCTGGAACACGAAGCCGGTCTCGGGCCGGCCTTGCGGGAATTCGACCGCCCCTGCATCCGGCCTCAGCAGCCCCGCCACGATGCGCAACACCGTGCTCTTCCCGCACCCCGACGGCCCCACCAATGTGAGAAAATCCCCCGCCTCCACCGCCAGCGACACATCCCCCACCGCGCGCGTGCCGCTGTCGAACGTCTTGGCGATGTGGGAGAGGGCGAGGATGTGCATAGCTTTCAACCTTCCCCTCGTGGGGAGGTCGAAAAATGCGCAGCATTTTTCGGGTGAGGGGCTCGTTCGCGCAACACTCGCACGATCCGTTCGACCACACCGGCCAGATTCTCGTTCACTTCGCGGTTCCAGAATCGCAAGACGAGATATCCCTCGTCACGAAGCAAGCCATCGCGCTTGGCGTCGCGCGCTATTGCCGGCGTCTCGCCGTGTTGACTGCCGTCGATTTCGATGGCGACCTTTGCGCGATGTTCCACGAAGTCCAGAATGTAGCCGCGAAAGGGAACTTGCCGCCGGAAATTGAAACCGCTCCTGCGGTTCAGCTCCTTCAGCCTGCACCAGATCTTGAATTCCTCCGCGGTCAGCTGCTGGCGCATCTTGCGGGCCAGCCCGCGGCTGATCGGCGTCAAGCGTGCTCTCATAACCTCCCCCTTGTGGGGAGGTCGAAAAATGCGAAGCATTTTTCGGGTGGTGGGAACGCTCCTTGACGTTCGCCACCGCCCCCCGCCCGAAGAATTTCTCGCTGCGCTCGAAATTCTTCGACCTCCCCACAAGGGGGAGGTTACAGATAGTAGCACCCGCTTCAAGGGCGGACGAACAATATGCATTCAACCTGACCGGAATATCGCGCGCCATCTTCGCGGCGTCATCGGTGGCAGAGCCCTGCGGCTGATCGGCGTCAAGCGTGCTCTCATAACCTCCCCCTTGTGGGGAGGTTATCTCACGAACCTCAAATCGTACGCCTTCCTGTAGTCCAGCGACTTCGGATACAGCCCTTCGCCCGACATGGTGTCGAAGAAGAGCTTCCAGCGGCCGTCGCTCATGGCGCCGATCTTGTCCGGCGAAGTGGCGTCGCCCGACACCACGATGCCGTAGCTCTTCATCTTCGCGATGGCCTGGGCGATCAGGCCGTCGCTCATCTCGGCGTTGTCGCGCTTGATGACGGCGTTGGCCGGCGCGGGATTGCCGAAGAGGTACTGCTTCCAGCCCTCGCGCGTGGCATTGACGAACGCCTGCACCGCGCGCGGGTTGCCGTCGATCCATTTCTGCGGCACCAGCACCATGTTGGCGTAGCCGGGATAGCCGTTGTCGGCGAGCAGGAAGACCTGCGGCTTGAAATGCGCGGTGGTCTCCACGGTGTAGGGCTCGCTGGTCAGGTAGCCTTCCTGGATCGCCCTGGGATCGACCAGGAACGGCGCGAGGTTGAAGGTGTATTTGCGGATCTGCGAGTCCTTGAATCCGAAGCGCGCCCTGAGCCACGGCCAGAACGCGGTCACCGAGGCGTCGGCGATCATGATCGGCTTGCCCTTCATGTCCGCCAGCGACCGCACGTCGCTCCTCGGATGGGTGATCAGGACCTGCGGGTCCTTCTGGAACACCGCCATCACCGCGCGCACGGGCACGCCCGCCTTGACCATGTTGAGCGGGATGAATCCGTTGGAGCCGATGCCGAAATCCGCCGCGCCCCCGGCCAGCAATTGCGGCACGTTCACGCTCGGCCCGCCCTCCAGGATCGTCACGTCGAGCCCGGCTTTGGCGTAGAGGCCCAGCGCCTGGGCCTCGTAGAACCCGCCATGCTCGGCCTGCGCCTTCCAGTCCGTCACGAACGTGATGTGCACCGGCGCGGCGGAGGCGGGCAGGGCCCACGCGAGCGCGAGCGGGAACGCGAAAAGGCGCAAACGCATGCAACTCCCCCTTCGATGGCGCGGATTGGCGCGGCGCCGGAAACCCGATCTTAACCAGCTTGCATGCGAAAACGGAACAGCGGCGGGGGGCCGGGCGCTATTTCGTGACGCGCGAAGGGGCGTCTCGCGGAGAACGCGCATGATCGCTCTCGCCCTGCGCCCCGATCCGGCCCTCTTCCTGTGCGTGGAGGAGGATCCGGTGCAGCGCCGCCTTCTGCAGGCCTGTTTCGACGTGGCGGGCGCCGGCGCCGTCTTCGCCGCGTCGGCGTCGCAGGCGCTGACGCAGTTCCGCCGCCGCCCCTTCGATCTGGTGCTGATGGATTTCGACATCCACGCCGCCGCCGAGCTCGCCGCCTTCGTGACGATGCGCGAGAGCGGCGCGGTGCCCATCCTCGCGGTGACCGAGAACGAGTGCCACTGGAGCGAGGCCGATTACCGCGAGGCGGGATTCGCCGGGCTGTTCGAGAAGCCGCTCGAGCCCGGCCGCCTCATCGCCACCATCGACCGCGTGTTGCGCGAAACCGGCCAGCCGCCGCTGCTGCGCGAACCGCGGGCGGCCTTCGAGCCGGCGTTCGCGTATCTGCATTGAGCGCGGCATCAACCCAGCGGCCGGCAGCGGGCCTGGCGGCGGATGGCGTCGAGTTCGCCGAGGCGCCGTTCGTCGTTGACGAGGGTGCGGAAGACGACGAGGCCATGTGTCGTTGGCGAAGACACCGCACGCGGCTTGGCGCCATCCGTGCCAACTCTGACGACGAGGGGCGAATGCTTGTCGACGAGGACGAGCGCGACCTCACGATCGTTGCCCACCTCGCGGTCATTCAGCGTGTAGAAGTTGTTCGTGGAATCGTCGAACAGAGACACCGACCAATACGTGTCCCTGGGCACCGGCGCGCCGACGAAGAGTGCGGCTTTGGACAGGTCGTAGGGACACACCGAATAGAGCAGGTCGGGCGAGGGCCGCACCACGCCGTGCCGCTCCGCCGTCGCGCGCGGCCCGTGATGGATCGCATTGACCGCGCCCATGCGCGCCATCGCCCGCTCCATCACCAGCTGCGGCAGACAGGCGACGCTCGCCAGATGCACCGCGACCGCGACCGCGAGCGCGCCGAGAAGCCACGGCAGGAGGCGGAGGAGCGCGCGCATCAGCATCCCACCTTCTCTATCCGCGGCAGCGCGGCATGCGAGGGGTCGGCGGCGACGGAAGGCGCGGGGTTGTAGAGGCGCAGCGTGAGGGTGTAGCGGCCGCGGACGGTGGCGATCCAGTCGCCCGGCGCGGCCCGCGGCGAGACGGTGGCTGCGAACGTTCCGCCGGCGTCGCGGGTGACGGAGTTCTTCGATACCGAGTAGCGGTGGGCGGGATTGGGGATGAGATAGTCGTCGGCGCCATAGGCGGTGATGCTCCACCAGCGCGCCGCCGGATCGCGGCCGCTGATGCGATAGGTGCAGGCGCCGTCGAGGCGCGCGCCCGCGTCGTCGCTGGCCGCGGTGTAGTACACGGTCTCGCCGCGGTTGAGCGCGAGCAGCCCGTGCAGCGCCACGCGCGCCCGCGTCAGCGCGTCGCCGCCGGTGGAGCCGATGTCGAGGTTGCTCCGCCACGGCCCGTCCGCGATCCCGCCCGGCATGGTGGCGTGGAACACGGCAAGCCAGGTCGCGCCGAGCCCGAGCAGGGCGCCAAGCATGACCATGACCGCAAATTTCACCGCCGGATGCATGGATGGCGTCTCTCCCCCGGAGCGGAGAATAGCACAACGCCCGGCCGCCGCCTTCGGAGAGGTCGAAAGCTAGTGCGGCACGCCGGAATTGCCCTGGGTGGGCTGGTCGTCGTCGGTGTCGTCGCCGGAGGCCTGACCGGCATTCGGCACGGCGGCGCGGCGCGGCGGACCGGAGGCCTGCGACGGCGGCGGCCCGTAGGCCGGCGGCGGGCCATAGGCCGGCGGCGGTCCATAGCCGGGCGGCGGGCCATAGGATTGCGGGCCGCCCGCTTGCGGACCGTAAGACGGCGGCGGGGAATAGGAGCGTTTCTGGTCGTTCTGCGGCGGCTGTTGGGGCGGTGGCTGCTGCCCGCCATTGTCGTCATGGCCGAAGATCCAGTCGAGCAGGCCGCGATGCTCCTCCTGCCGGCGGCGCGGCGCGGGCGCCTCGTCGTCGCCCACCGCGCCCGTAACGGACGTGACATCGGGCGCGGAGGCGGCGGCGCCGTTCGGCGTCTCGTCGTCGCCGGTGCCGCTTTCGCCCATCACGGTCGCGTCCATCAGCTCCGGCGGCGGCACGGGCGAGGACATGTCGAGCGGCTTGGGCGGATGGTTCTTCTCCGCCACCGTCATCACGCTTTTCCAGATTTCCGCGGGCAGGCTGCCGCCCGTCACGCTCCGCATCGGCGAGGAATCGTCGTTGCCCACCCACACGCCCGCCACGTAATCGGTGGTGAAGCCCACGAACCAGGCGTCGTGGTAATCCTGGGTCGTGCCGGTCTTGCCGGCGGCCTCGTGGCCCGAGAGCGCGGCGCCGCGGCCGGTGCCGCCCGTGACCACGCCGTTCATCATCATCACGAGGTCGCGGTCGACATGGCTGGCCACCACGCGCTCCGGCGCGGGCGGCTTCCTGCGATAGAGGACATGCCCGGCGCTGTCGTCCACCTCCGTCACCAGATAGGGATAGACCCGCAAGCCGCCGCTGGCGAAGGTGGCGTAGGCGGTGGTCAGTTCCAGCGGCGTGACTTCGCTGGTGCCGAGCGCGAGCGAGGCGTTCTGTTCCAGCGGCGAGGTGATGCCGCAGCGCTGCGCCGCTTCCACCACCGTGGAGATGCCCACTTCCTGCGCGAGGCTCGCGGTGATGGTGTTCACCGAATGCTGCAGGGCCTGGGCCAGCGTCAGCGTGCCGTAGACGCGGCCGCCGAAATTCGTCGGCGTCCAGCCGTCAATGTCCACCGGTCCGTCGTCGCGCACGTCCCAGGGCGAGATGCCGTTCTCCAGCGCCGCCAGATAGACGAACGGCTTGAAGGCGGAGCCGGGCTGGCGGTGCGCCTGGGTGGCGCGGTTGAAGGTGCTCTCGTCGTAGTCGCGCCCGCCGATGAGGGCGGAGACCGCGCCGTCCGTCTTCATCACCACCACCGCGGCCTCGCCGGCATGGACCTTCGCGCCCCGGGCGTTGAGCACGCGCGTCACGGCGTGGCGCGCGGCCTCGTCGATCTGGGGCTCGAGCGTGGTGTGCACCACGAGGTCGGAGGAGGGCGGATTGCCGCCGCTGCCGGCCACCAGCCTCGTCGCCTCGTCGGCGGCGGTGTCGAGATAGAAATTGCGCGCGTCGGCCTGGGTGCGGTCGGCGACCACGGCGGGGGCGGCGCGCGCCGCCTCGGCCTGTGCCCTGGTGATGTCGCCGTCCTTGACCATGGCGCGGAGCACCACGCTGGCGCGCTCCTGCGCGGCGGCGAGGTCGCGGCGCGGCGAGAACACGCTGGGCGCGCGCGTCAGCGTCGCCAGCATCGCCGCTTCCGGCAGCGTCAGCTCGCGCGCGCTCTTGTTGAAATAGACGCGCGCGGCGCCGTCCACGCCATAGGCGCCGGAGCCGAGATAGATGCGGTTGAGATAGAGCTCCAGGATCTGCTTCTTGGAGAGCGATTTCTCCAGCGCCGCCGCCTCCACCAGCTCCTGCATCTTGCGCGAGAGGTTGCGCTCCTGGGAGGTGAAGACGATCTTGGCCGTCTGCTGGGTGATGGTCGAGCCGCCGGCCACCACGTGGCCCGCGCGGATGTTCTGGACGATGGCGCGGATCAGGCCCTTCGGATCGATGCCGTTGTGATGGTAGAAGTCGCGATCCTCCATCGCGATGAACGCGGCCGGCAGATAGGCCGGCATCTGGTCCAGCGTCAGCCGGTCGCCCACGATGGCGCCGCGGTGGCCCACGTCGCGGCCCTCGGCGTCGAGGAAGGTGAAGGCGACGGGGCGGTTGACGGAATAGAGATCGGCGGTGCCGGAGATCGGCGCCACGAACCAGCCCAGCACCACCGGCAGCATGTGGATCGCCACGACCGGCAGAACGAACACCGCGCCGAACGCGATGCCGAGCCGGGTGAGGAGCACGCGGTGGCGGCGCGCGAAGCCGGCGACCGCGCGCACGCCAGCCTGCAGGTTTCCGGTCAGATGCTCGAGCGCCATGCCCCCGCCAAGTGCCTGATATTTGGGGCGAATTCAAGGCTGTGGCCCGGCAACCGGGATGAACGGCGGTTAATCTTGGGCCCATTCCGCGCCATTATCGCGCAACGAAATCCTGCCGCGTCCGCGTGCCGATGGCGCCCGTGACATCGATGACGATTTCGCGCCGGCCTGAGGTTCCTGCCGGCGAGATTGAATGTGTCGTCGCGGTCCAAAAAATTTCATCCACCGCAAGCCGCCCCGCAACGCCTCTTGCCGGCGATGCACGACACCGGCTCGATGACGAATTCCTGACTCGTCCCGGCAGCCGGCTCCGCCGTTCCCGTCGACGTTCGGGAATAAGTGGCGAGACCGCCGCCATGGGAGTGGAAAATCAAGCCCCAGCGCGCATCCCGCCCGCTCTAAAGCGGGTTGCGATGGTTTGGATTTACATACAGCGGTGTCATGGCGCGCGACTGCGGGCCATGACGGGGAGGTTGGTTGCATCCATTTGATCGCAACGGACTCTAGGCAAAATCTCCCGCCGTCAGCGTTCCCGTCGCCCCCGTCACGTCGATGACGAGGTCGGCGCCGGCCTGGTAGCCGGCGGTGCCGTTCTCGTCGATCACCAGGAATGTGTGGCCCGATAGCGTGCCGGCATTGGCGGTGAAGAGCATGGCGTGGTGCGCCGCCATCTGCCCGGCGCCCACGGCGCTGGCGAGGTCGCTGTCGAAGCTCGCGGTGGAGAGCGTGCCGGCGGCGCCGGCGTCCACGCCGGTGACCGCCCCGCCCGCGCCGCTCACCTCGAACACCGCATGGCCGCTGAAATTCAGCGAGCCGGAGATGGTGTCGTAGTTGACGCTGGTGGAATCCGACGCCGCGGCATAGACGAAGGTGTAGGTGTGGCCGTTGAGCAGCGCCCCAACGGTGAACGTGTCGGCGCCGCCGCCGCCCTGGCCCACCGTCTGCTCGCGCCGCGTGAAATCGAAGCTGTCGGACAGCGCGCCGCCGATGAAGCTGTCCTGCGAGAAGCCGTTGATGAAGTGGAAGTGCCCGTCGGTCTCCGCCGAGCCGTCGAAATTCACCCTGGAATTGGTGCGCGGATTGCGCGCGTCCACGGTCAGCGTCTCGCCGGCGGCGACGTTGCCGTCGTTCTCCACGATGTTGAAGGTCGTGTTGTTGAATTGCGCGAAATCGATGGTCTCGACGCTGGCGATCGTGCCGGCGGCGAAGGTGATGTCGAAGCCGCCCATGAAGGTGAGGGTGTCGTTGCCGGCGCCGCCGTCGATCCGGTCGGCGGCGTTGAACTGCGCGGTCATGGTGAAGTGATCGTCGCCGCCGCCGCCGCTCAGGATGTCGAGCGCGCCGGTGCCGGTGAAGCTGTCCTTGCCGGCGCCGCCGGTGAGCGTGGCGTCGCCCGCGCCGATCGTGAAGGCGAAGCTGCCATCGGTCTCCGCCGAGCCGTCGAAGACGGTGGTGTTGCCGCTGTCGGACGCGCAGATCACGTCGAGCCCCGCGCCGGCGGCGACGTTGGCGTTGTTCTCGGTGATGGCGTAGTCGTGCCCGCCCTCGAGCACCAGTTCGCTGATGTTGTTGAAGGTCGTGCCGCCCAGCACCAGCGCGCGGCCGCCGGAATAGTCGCCGTTCAGGTCGAGGGTGTTGACGCCGGCGCCGCCGTCGATCGCGTCGGCGGGGGTCAGGGCGGCGCCCACCAGGATCGTGTCGTTGCCGATGCCGCCGGTGACCAGGTCGCGCCCGCCCTGGCTGATGTCGATGGTGTCGCCCGCGCCGGGCCCGCCGTAATTGCCGCCGGTGATGCGGTCGTTGCCCGCGCCGCCGAAGATGTGGAAGCGGCCGTTGGATTCCGCCGAGCCGTCGAACACCAGCATGTCGCCGCTGCCAAGGCTGTGCGCGTCGACGATGAGCGTGCCATTGGCGACCACGGTGGCATCGTCCGTGATGAGGTTGTAATTGTGGCCCGCCGCCAGCGCGATCGTCTCGACGCTGGAGAGCGTGGCAGGCGCCAGGATCAGCGCATTGGCGCCGCCATAGGAACCGTCGAGCAGCACCGTGTCGGAGCCGCTGCCGCCATCGATGTGGTCGGCGGCGGTCAGCGTGCCGCCGAGAAGGAAGGTGTCGTTGCCGCCGCGCCCCGCGACCGTGTCGATGCCCCCGGCGGAGAGATCGAAGACGTCGCCGCCGAGCCCGCCGGTGATGTCGTCGTCGCCCGCGCCCGCCAGGATCCTGAAACGCCCGTCGCTCTCGTTGGCGCCGTCGAAGGTCAGCACGTCGCCCGCCCCGAGCCCCGAGCCGTCCACGGTGAGGATGGCGCCCGCGGCAACCGTGGCGTCGTTGGTGGTCAGGCTGTAGCTGAAGCCGGCGCCGAGCTGGATGTTCTCGACATTGACCAGCGTGGCGGCGCCGAACGTCACGCCGGCGGAATAGTCGCCGACCAGCCTGAGCGTGTCGCGGTCCGCGCCGCCGTCGATCCGGTCGGCGGCGGTGAAGGTCGCGCCGAGCAGGAACAGGTCGTGGCCCGCAAGCCCGCTGGCGGTGTCGTCGCCGCCCTGGCGCAGGTCGAACGTGTCGTCGCCGGACGTGCCGGTGAGAGTGTCGTTGCCCGAAGTGCCGAAGATCGTCACGTCCGTCGCTCCCGGCGCGCGGCCGGAAATATGCCCGCGAACAGGCCCGGTGTCGAGCCGGACGGAGCGGCCGTGGCGCGGCGGCGCGCCGGAAGCCGATCAGGCGAAATTGCCCGTCCCGAAATCGCCCAGGTAGGAGGGCGTCACCAGCTTGATGAGGTAGTCGGTGCCGGCGGTGTAGGCATGGTCGCCGTTGGCGTCGACGATGACGTAGGCGTTGCCGGCCTCGTCGCCGCCGGTGACGGTGAAGAGGATGGCGTTGTCCGTGGTGCCCGCGATGGCGGCGTCGATGTCGGCGGCGAGCGTGGCGTCGCTGGCGTCGCCCGAGACCTCGTCCACGCCGCTGATGCTCACGCCGTCGATGTGGAACACCGTATTGGTCGAGCTGAAGTGGAAGACCTCGTCGCCGGTGGAGTCGCCGGCGGCGAAGTAGTTCAGCGTGGTGACGGTGGGATCCAGCGTGCTGAGCTTGAGGATGAAGGTGTCCGCGCCCGCGCCGCCGGTCACGCTGTCGGTGCCGCCCTGGGTGAGGTCGAAGGTGTCGTTGCCCGCGCCGCCCACGATGGTGTCGTCGCCCGCGGTGCCGTAGACGAAATAGTTCCCGTCCGTCTCCGCCGCGCCGTCGAAGCTGAGCGCGCCGGCCGCCCGCGCGTCGACCGTCATGGTCTGCCCGGCGCCGACATTGGCGTCGTCCATGGTGAGCGAGACGGCGTGGCTGCCGGTGAAAAGGAGCGTGCCGATGCCGGAAATCGTGGAGGCGGCGAAGGTGACGCCGGCGGAGAAGTCGCCGCCCAGCGAAAGGACGTCGCCGCCGCCGCCGCCGTCCACGCTGTCGCCGGCCGAGAAGTTCGTCCCTAAATCGAAGCTGTCCGCTCCCGCGCCGCCGAGGATCGCATAGCCGGAGGAGGTCGCGGAAGCGAGGTCGAGGGTGAGGGAATCCGAGGCGCCGAGCGCGGAACCGTCGAAGGTGGCCGTGCCGCCGGCGGCGATGTCGCCCGTCACCGTCACGTCGTAGTCGCCGCCCGCGCCGAACGTCACGGTCTCCACGCTCGTCACGTTCGTTCCGGCCACCAGCGCCAGCCCGCCCGAATAATCGCCGTCGAGGCTGAGCGTGTCCGCGCCGCCCTGGCCGTCCACGCTGTCGCCGCCGCCGAAGCCCGTGCCGAACGCGAAGCTGTCGGCGTTCTGGCTGCCCGTGAGCGCGCAGGCGCCGAGCCCGGCCTCGAAGGCGAAGGCGCCCGTCGTCTCCGCCGATCCGTCGAAGCCGAGCGTGTCGCCGGCGCCGAGCGCGGTGGCGTCCACCGTAAACGCGCCGGCCGCCAGCGTGCCGTCGTCCGTGAAGCCGTAGGCGTGGCCGCCCGCCAGGGTGAGCTGCTCGAAGCCGGCGAGCGTGCCGCTTCCCAGCGTGACGCCGGAATAGTCGCCGTCCAGCAGCACCGTGTCGTAGCCCGCGCCGCCGTCGAGGTGGTCGCTCGCGTCCAGGAAGCCGCCGGCGTCGAACGTGTCGTCGCCCGCGCCGGTGGCGATGTTGCTCGCCGCCGCGCCGAGCACGACATCGAACGCGCCGTCGGTTTCCGCGCTGGCGTCGATGGCGACGACGCTGGCCGCGTCCGTGCCGCCGAGGTCGATGGTGGCGGCATGGCCCGCCGCCACGAAATCGTCGGTCAGCACCAGGCCGTAATTGTGCGCGGCGCTGTCGTCGATGGCGAGGCCGGCCACGCCGCTCACCCCCGCCAGCGACACGGTGGGATCGGTGAGGTCGCCATACTGGCCGTCCAGCACCACCGTGCCGCCGCCCGCGACGGTGTCGCCGGCGTGGAACGTCGCGCCGAAGCGGAACAGTTCGGTGCCGCCGCCGCCGCTGATGTGCACGTCCGGCGCGGTGACGCCGGTCAGGTCGATGTCCAGCGTGTCGCCGGCGCCCAGCGCCGAGGCGTCGATGCCGAGCGCCGCGCCGTCCGCCGGATCGCCGCTCACCGTCACCGCGTAGGAATGGCCGGCCGCGAAGGCCAGCGTCTCGATGCCGGCGAGGTTCGCGTCCGAGATCGCAAGCCCGCCGGAATAATCCGCGTCGAATTCCAGCGTGTCATTGCCGCCCTGGCCGTCCAGCGTGTCGGTGGCGCTGTAGCCCGCGCCGAACACGAAGGTGTCGTCCTGCTGGCCGCCGGTCAGCGTGAGCGTGCCCCCGGCGCATTCGAAGACGAAATGGCCATCGGTCTCCGCCGCGCCGTCGAAGGCGAGGGTGTCGCCCACGCCCAGCCCGGGCTGCGTCACGCTCGCGTCGTCGTCCGTCGCCGCCTCGAAGCCCGCGGCCTCGACCGTCAGCGTGGCGCCGGCGGCGACGTTGCCGTCATTCGTGGTGATGTCGTAGCTGTGGCCGCCCACCAGCCCGAGGCTTTCGACGGAGGTGAGCTGGCCCGCACCGAAGGCGATCGCATTGGCGCCGGTGTAGTCCAAGTTGGCGCCCGGATGCTGCACGTCGCCATCCAGCACCAGCGTGTCGCTGCCGCCCTGGCCGTCGAGCAGGTCCGCCGGGGAGAACGCGCCGCCGAACTGGAAGGTGTCGTCCTGCTGGCCGCCGGCGATGACATAAGTGCCGCCGCCGCATTCGAACACGAAATGTCCGTCGGTCTCCGCCGCGCCGTCGATGGTGGCGCTGTCGCCGGCGCCGAGCCCCGGCAGCACGATCATGTCGCCGCCGCCGGCCTTGGCGGAGAATCCCGCCGCTTCGACGGTGAGCGTGGCGCCGGCCGCCACATTGCCGTCGTTCAGGGTGACGTCGTAGTCGTAGCCGCCCACCAGCGCGACGTTCTCCACCGAGGTGAGCTGGCCCGCGCCCAGCGCCAGCGCGTTGGCGCCGGTGTAGTCGCCGTTCAGGTCCGGATGCAGGAAGTCGCCGTTCAGGACCAGCGTGTCGTTGCCCGCGCCTCCGTCCAGCGTGTCGGCGGCGGTGAAGACGCGGCCGGCATACATCAGATCGTCCGCCGCGCCGAAGCGGATGTCGTAGGTCCCGTGGCCCACGCCCATGAAGACGCGGCCGATCAGGAAGCTCTCGGCGCTGTCGTCGAGGGTGAAATTGTCGCCGTCGGCGAAATCGTAGCAGGTGAAGGTGACGGGAAAGCCGCAGCTTGCCGGCCCGAAGGCGCCGTCCACGGCGGAGATGTCGTAGGAATGGCCCGCGCCCAGCGCCACCACCTGGATGTCGGCCATGGCGTCCACCGCGAGGTCGAGCGCCCGCCCGCCGGTATAGTCGCCGTCGAGGATGACGTGGTTGATGCCGTGGTCGGTGCCGATATGGGTGTGGCCTTCGTCGGAGCCGCCGTCGATGGAATCGGCGTTGGTGAAGGTGTCGCCGAGATTGAAGACGTCGCCGCGCTTGCCGCCGGTGATGTGATACTCGCCCATGCCGGTCTTGATGGAGAAGCGCCCGTCCAGCTCGGCGATGCCGTCGAAGGTGAAGACGCTGCCCGCGCCCACCGACGCGGCGTTGACGTTGAGGATGCCGCGCAGCGCCACGTTGCCGTCGGCGGTGGTGAGGCTGTAGCTGTGGTTGCCCTTCAGCAGCAGCGTCTCGATGCCGGTCATGGTCGTGTCGGTCATGACCAGCGGCGCCATCACGCCGTTGAGCACCAGCGTGTCGGCGTTATCGCCGCCATTGATGGAGTCGCCGGCATCGAAGGCCGCGCCCATCTGGAACGTGTCGTTGCCGGCCCCGCCATAGGCGGTGTCCTCGCCGCCGGTCGAGAAATCGAAGGTATCGGCCTTGCCGCCGCCGGTGACGGTGTCGTCGCCGGCGCCCGCGCGGATGTTGAAGCTGCCGTTGGTCTCCGCGCCGCCGTCGAAGACGAGGTTCTGCCCCGCAGACATTCCCCAGGCCGTCACGGTCAGCGTCTGGCCCGCGGCCACGGTCGCGTCGTTGGTGACGATGGAATAGGAATGCCCGCCGTCGAGGGTGAGATTCTCCACGTTGCGCAGCGTGGTGGCGCCGAAGACGATGGCGTCTCCGCCCCCGAGGCCGTCGATCTCCAGCTTGTCGGCATTGCCCGTGCCGCCGTCGATGGCGTCGGTGGCATCGAAGGTGCCGGTGGCCTTGACGACGTCGTTGCCCGCCCCGCCGCGCACGGTGTCGCGTCCGCCCTCGGCGAGGTTGAAGGTGTCGTTGCCCGCGCCCCCGGTCAGCACGTCGTTGCCGCCGCCGTCGAAGAAGATGAAGCGGCCGTCCGTCTCCGCGGCGCCGTTGAAGAGGAGCCGGTTGGGCGTGGCGAGCTGGGAAGCATCGACCGTCAGCACGGCGCCCGCGGCCACGTTGCCGTCGGCCGTGGTCAGCGAATAATTGTGGCCCGCGCCCAGCTGGATGGTCTCGACATTGACCATGGTGGTGTCGAGCATCGTCACCCCGCCGGAATAGTTGCCGGAGAGCTGCAGCACGTCGTTGCCCGCGCCGCCGTCGATGCTGTCGCCCGCGTCGAAGCTGCCGCCGAAGGCGAACACGTCCTTGCCGTCCAGGCCCGTGGCCGTGTCCTCGCCGCCCTGGCGCAGGTTGAACGTATCGCCCGCGCTGGTGCCCAGGAGCGAGTCGTTGCCTGCCGTGCCGGTAAAGCTGCTCACCCAACCCCCGAAGCCGGATTTTGCGGGAGCTTATGCACGCGCCCGGTACAAAGCCAATACGTAGGGGCGGGGAACCGCCGCGCGTTCGCCCGCTGCGCACGGCTTGCGGCGGAACGCCCCCTCCGGCCGCGGCGTCCGGCGGAACGGCGCGGGCAGCCTTAAGGATCTCTGGGACAGGCCCGTCGGCCCGGGCGATCCGGATGCGCGCGGCGCGGGGACGGCGAGCCGGGGAGGAAAATGGTTACCCCGCGGCGATGGACGCCGCCATCGTCGCGGTGCTGCCCTCAAGACCGGGCTCAAGAAAATCTTCGCCGGCTGAGTGCCGGCGGAGGTTCAGCTGAAGCTGCTGGTCGTCAGCGTGCCGCTGTAGCCCGTCACGTCGATCACCAGATCCGCGCTCGCCTGGTAGCCGGCGGTGCCGTTCTCGTCGACGACGAGGAAGGTGTGGCCGGAGAGCGTGCCGGAATCGGCGGTGAAGAGCACCGCGTGGCTCGCCGCCAGCGTGCCCGCGTTCACGGCCGCGGCGAGATCGGCGTCGAACGTCGCGGTCGACAAGGCGCCCGTGGTGATCGCCGTATCGACGCCGGTGACGGTTCCCGGCACATCGATCCTGTCGGTGGAGAAACTGATGTCGGTGATCGTGTCGTAGCCGGTTCCGGTCGAGTCGCTCGCCGCCGAATAGACGAACGTGTCGGTTCCCCCGCCGCCGGTCATGGTGTCCGCGCCGCCGCCGCCCGTGAAGCTGTCGGTCCCCGCGCCGCCGGTCAGGGTGTCGTTGCCCGCGCCGCCGGTGATCGCAAACTTGCCGTTGGTTTCCGCCGCGCCGTTGAAGGTCAGGCCGTCGCCCGCCCCCAGCGCCGAGGCATTGATGGTGAGCGTCTGCCCGGAGGCGACGTTGGCGTCGTTGGTGGTGAGATTGTAGCTGTGGCCGGCATCGAGCGTCAGCGTCTCGACATTGGTCATGGTCGTGGCGCCGAACGTCACGCCGGCGGAATAGTCGCCGTCCAGCTCCACCGTGTCGGTGCCGCTGCCGCCGTTGATCGTGTCGGCGGCGGTGAGGGCGGCGCCCATGATGAAGGTGTCGTTGCCGCCCCCGCCCGAGGCGGTGTCGTTGCCGCCGTGGCTGAGGTCGAAGCTGTCGGCGTTGGCGCTGCCGGTCAGCGTGTCGTTGTCGGCGCCGCCGATCATGTCGTAGGTGCCGGCGAGCCCGGCCGTGCCGGCGAAGGTCAGCGTGTGGCCGACCGTGAGCGCGCTGCCGTCGACCGTCACGTTGGGCGAGAAATCCTCGGTCGCGTAGGTGAGATTGTAGCTGCCCGTGTCCTGGAGCACGAAATTGCTGACCCGCTCCACCGAGCCGTCGTTGAAGTTGAGCGTGAACGTCCCGCTGGCCGCGAGGTTCACGGTGTCGTTGCCGCTGACTCCGTCGACATAGTCGGAGGTCGTGAGCGTGTTGCCGAAGTAGAACGTGTCATCGCCGGCGCCGCCCACGACGCTGTCGTTGCCGCCCTTGGTGAGGTCGAAGGTGTCGGCGCCCGCGCCGCCCGTCAGCGTGTCGTTGCCGGTGCCGCCGATCATGTCGAACGCGCCGTCGGTCTCCGCGCTGCCGTTGAAGGTGAGCGTGCCCGAGGTCAGCGAAGAGGCGTCCACCTTCAGCGTCTGGCCCGCCGCGACGTTGCCGTCGTTGCTGACCACCGAATAGCTGGTGCTGACGAAGCGCAAATCCTCGATGTTGAGGAGCGTGCTGGCGCCCAGCGTGATCGTGCTGCCATAGGTGCCGTTGATGGATACGGTGTCGTAGCCTGCGCCGCCGTCCAGCGAATCGGCGGCCTTGAAATTGGAGCCGAAACTGAAGCTGTCGGCCCCCGCGCCCGAGGTGATGTCGAGCGCCGTCGTGGTGTTGGAGTTCAGAACGAAGCTCAGCGCGTCGCCGGCGCCGCCCGCGCTGGCGTCCACGGTGAGAAGGCTGGCGCCGCCCGTGATGTCGCCGCTGAGGCCGACCTGGTTGAGATCGGTGCTGGCGTCGATCTTGACGGCCTCGATGTTGGTGACGGTGCTGCTGGTGAGATAGATGTTGACGCTGGAGCCGTAGGACGAATAGTCGCCGCCGAACTCCACCGTGTCGGTGCCCGCGCCGCCGTCGATATGCGCGGGCAGGTAGATGGTGGCGCCCAGAACGATCAGATCGTTGCCGCCATTGCCGTGGACCGTGCCGCCGGAGCCTCTCGACACGTCGAACGTGTCGGCCTGGGCGCCGCCGGTGAGCACGTCAGCGCCGGCGCCTCCGATGATATCGAAGCTGCCGTCGGTCTCCGCCGTGGCATCGAGGGTGAGCGTGTCCGACGCGCCGAGCGCGCTCGCATCCACGGTCAGCGTCTGGCCGGAGGCCACGGTGGCGTCGTTGGTGGTCAGATTGTAGCTGTGGCCCGCGTCGAGCCTCAG
>DATJXR010000048.1:0-32793 GCA_035499995.1 Rhizomicrobium sp.
ATTTAAAGTGGTACGTGAGCTGGGTTTAGAACGTCGTGAGACAGTTCGGTCCCTATCTGCCGTGGGTGTTCGAAACTTGAGAGGACTTCTTCCTAGTACGAGAGGACCGGAAGGAACGTACCTCTGGTGGATCGGTTGTCATGCCAATGGCACAGCCGAGTAGCTAAGTACGGACGAGATAACCGCTGAACGCATCTAAGCGGGAAACTCACCTCAAAACCAGGTTTCGCCCGAGAGCCGTGGAAGACCACCACGTCGATAGGCCAGGTGTGTAAGCGCAGCAATGCGTTGAGCTTACTGGTCCTAATCGCTCGATCGTAACGCTTGACCGTTCATGCTTTCGTTCCATGTCTGGAAACAAGGCCAGACGTGCGCGCACGAGCAATCGTGTGCGTCATCAGCTTGGTGTCTTGCGCGCAGATGTCAGTGTTCAGGTATCAGGTATCAGGAAGTTTCTGATAACTGATCCCTGATACCCGATATCTGCTCTTTGAAGCGTCCTTCGTCGGACTGGTGGTCCTAGCGGAGGAATTCTACCCGATCCCATTCCGAACTCGGCCGTCAAAGCCTCCAGCGCCCATGGTACTGCGGCTCAAGCCGCGGGAGAGTCGGTCGCTGCCAGTCCTACCAAGGACGCTTCCAAAGAACCCCGCCAACACAATGAATTCAAAAGCCCCGCGACCTGCCGGTCGCGGGGCTTTTGTTTTATGCTCGGCCCCATGGGACTTCGCCGCGCCGATCTCGTCCATCTCGCCCTGATGCTGGCCTCGCTCGCGATGGCCTATGTGCTGCCGTTCGAGCTCCTGCTGCTGGCCTACATCGTCCTCGGCCCGGCGCATTACTACACCGAGATCTCCTGGCTGCACGACCGCTCCTACTTCATGCCCACGCGCGCCTTCGCGGCCGTGCTGGCCGTGGCCGCGCTCGCCGGCATGTTCATGGCCACGCCCTGGTGGTCCGGCGTCCTGTTGTGGTGCTGCTTTGCCGGAGCGGCGATTGCCGCGCTCGGGCTGCCGCTCCGGCGCACGGTGATGCTGGGCACCGTTGCCGCGGCCGCGACGCTTCTCGCCGCCCTTGCCGGCGCGCCGTTTGCCTTCATCGGCATCATGCTGCCCACGCTCATTCATGTCTCGATCTTCACGCTGATCTTCATGACGCTGGGCGCCATGCGCTCGGGCAGCCGGTTCCAGTGGGGGCTGATCGGCGCCTATTTCGCCGCGGTGGCGGCGATCCTCATCGTGCCGCCATCGACGGCGACGGTGATTCCCGTCTTCGCGAAGCTGGGCCGGGACTATTTCGGCGATATCGCGCCGGCGCTGGGTGCGCTGTTCGGCAGGCCCGGCCTGCCATTCGCCGGCCGCGTCACCGGGCTGCTGTCGTTCGTCTACACCTATCACTACCTCAACTGGTTCATCAAAGCCGACGTCATCCGCTGGACGCGCATGCCCAGGCCGCGTCTGGCGCTCGTGGCCGGGCTCTCCGTCGTCTCCACCGCCTTCTGCTTCTACGACTATGCGCTCGGCATCACGGTCTTGCTGCTGGTGAGCCTGCTGCACGTCCTGCTCGAATTCCCGCTGAACACCGTGGCGATCCGGGATCTGACCGGGCTGGTGCTGGGCCGGAGCAGCCGCCCGGCGGCACGCGCGGGCGCCTGACGAGCCCTGCCGTCCGCGTCATGGCGGCCGCGCACCCACGCGCATTCCGCATCTGGCGCGGGCCTTGTAACAATGCGACGCGAACACAGACGAAAGAGCGCCCATGCACACCGGATCCTGTCTTTGCGGCGCGGTGCGCTTCGAGGTGACGGGCGCGCTCGCGGCCGCGGATGCCTGCCATTGCGACCAGTGCCGGCGGTGGTCCGGGCACTACTGGGTCTCGGCCAATGTGCAGCGCGCGGCGCTCACTCTTCACGGCGCGGACAGGCTCGCCTGGTACGCGTCGTCGGACAGGGTCCGCCGCGGCTTCTGTTCGGCCTGCGGTTCGGCGCTGTTCTGGGATCCCGCCGGCCACGATTTCGTCGCCGTGGCGCTGGGTGCGTTCGACAAGCCCACAGGCGGCCATCTCGAGAAGCACATCTTCGTCTCCGAGAAGGGCGACTACTACGCCATCGCCGACGGCCTGCCGCAGAAGCAGAGATTCGAATAGGCGGGCCCGGCATGCGCGTCTTCGATTTCACCCGCGCCATCGTCCGCGAGCCCGCGCCGGGCGCGGTGAAGGGCTTGCGCGCGTTCGAAGGGCCGGATCCCGATTTCGCGGGCCTCTTCGCCCAGCACGTGGCCTATGTGGCGGCGCTGCGTGCGGCGGGGCTCGAGGTCGAGGTGCTGGCGCCGCTCGAAGATTTTCCCGATTCCATGTTCGTCGAGGATCCGGCGCTGGTCTTTCCGGAAGGCGCGATCCTGCTGGCGCCGGGAGCGCCGTCGCGGCGCGCGGAGCGCGAGCACATGCGCCCCGTCCTGGCACGGCACTTCGCCCAGCTCATCGCGCTCGATCCTGAGGCCGCGACGGATGGCAGCGACGTGCTGGTCACGCCGGACGCGGTCTTCATCGGCCTGTCCGGGCGCACCAGCCGCGCGGGCGCGGAAGCCCTGGCGGCGGCGTTGCGCGCGCTCGGCCGCAAGCCGCGCATCGTCGAAACCCCGCCCGGAATCCTCCACTTCAAGACCGCCTCCTCGCTGGTGGACGAGGAGACCGTCCTGGCCACGCCCGCGCTGGCCGCGAGCGGCGTGTTCGCGGGCCTGCGGGTCCTCGTTACGCCGGCGGGCGAGGAGGCCGCGGCCAATGCGCTGCGCATCAACGATCGCCTGTTCGCCGGCGCCGAATATCCCCGCACCGCCGACATGCTCGCCCGTCATGGGCTGAACGTCACCCCGCTCGGGGTGAGCGAGGTCGCCAGGCTCGACGCCGGCTTGTCCTGCATGTCGCTGCGCTGGTAGGTGATCCGCGCCGGCGCCGCGGGCGTATCGCCCGGCCATGAGAGCCAGGACAATCATCGTCCGCGACCGGATGCAGCAGGGCTACCGCTACCGGCTGACCGAGCCCGCGGGACGCAATTTCGATCCGGACTTCCGCCCCGATCTGTCGCCGGAGGAGATGCTCGCGCTCGGGGTCTTCGGCGGCAAATACCTGAGCGATTGCCGCGGCGAATTCCCCGCGCGCTGGTTTTCGCGCGCCAGGCTCTCGCCCGGGAAGAAGGACCCGTCGCTCAACTTCTTCGGCGTCGATGCCTCCAAGCCGCTGTCCTATTGGCGCGACAAGGGCTGGATCCATCCGGACGATCCGCGCGGCTGGTTCCAGTGGTATTGCCGCTACTGGATGGGCCGCCGCCACGAGGACGACGCCCGCCAGATCCGCCGCTGGAAGCAGATCCGCCGCCACCTCGCCCAGTTGCGCAAGCACTGCGAGCCCGGCGATCTCCACTGCCGCCCGCGCCAGCGCCAGGCCCTGCTGCACTGGGCCTACGACAGCCGGAAGATGTAACAGGCGTTACGCCGCCGGGCGGGCCGAGACGAAGCCCTTGAGCGGATAGGTGCGCGCGCCCCACTGATTGGTGCGCGGGTTCCATACCCGCACCTGGCTCCAGTCGTTGTCCGGGCTCACGTCGGCCACCGGGATGTCGAGATAGAGCCTTCCGTCGCGCAGCCAGTTGGCGTGATCGACGATCACCTCGCGGTCCGACACCAGCCGCGTCACCACCGCCACATGGCCCTTGCGCATGTGCCGCGTCGCCGCGAACACCATCACCGATTCGGGCGAAGGCGTGCCGGAGCGCGCGTAGAATCCATAGGCATGTTCCCACCACAGATGCGCGTCGCCCTGGATGGCGAAGCCGGTGCGCTCGCGCGCGAAGGCCACGCAGTTGAGCCGCACGTCGGGCGTCTCGATGCGCGGCGCATCGTCGGCATCGAGGTCGGGCTGGGGCAGGGCGTCGGCAAGCTGCCCGGCGGCGTCGGCGTCCCTGTCGTCGTCCGAAAGATTGTCGGCGTCGTTGTCCGCCGTCGCTTCGTCCGCGGCCTGATCGTCCGCCTGCGCGGGCCGCGCGGTGGGGACGGGCACGCCCGCAAGCGCCACGACGGTCACGTCGTCATCGCTGTCCCGCGCCGGCCGCGCCTGCGGGGTGGGCGCGTCGGCGGCCTTCGCGGCATGGTGGTGCGGACGGATCTTGGGAACCGGAACGGCGGAGGAGGGTTGGGAAAAGAGCGCCAGAGCGCACGCAAGAAGAGCCGCCCGTCCGAGAAGATGCCGCATGCCGGTATCCTTGTAACGGGCCGCGAACCCATGCGCCGGGGCCCCCGCGCGATTCTGCGCACGGCCTTCCTAGCGTACGACGCGCGCTTTGCAAACCCGTTGCCCCGGTTCCCCCTTGCGGTGAGCCGTTCCGGGTTTATTCTTCGCGCCGGGATTCGGCAAAAGCGGGAGACACGCCATGGCCAATCGCGAACAGCGCAGCAACAAGGAAAAGAAGAAGCCCAAGGCGGGCGACAAGTCGAAGGACAAGGCCGCGCCGCCGCCCTTCCAGATGCCCGAACTGGTCCGCAAGCCCCACAAGGCCAAACCGCCGGGCTGAGCGCAGTCACGCGCGGCGCGCGTCAGATCGTGCGCGAGGGGTGGGCGTCCCTGCCTTTCACGAAGGGCAGCGCGAACAGCACCAGGAGAAACAGCGCGCCGAGCACGATCCAGGCTTCGTTGAACGATTGCACCATGGCGGCGCGCTGGATCATGGGCTCCGCGAAGGCGCGCATCGCCGGGTCGACCGGGCCCATGTCCTGCCCATGGAAGTACTCGACGGGCAGGCCCACCAGCCGCGCGAAATTGGGATCGCCATGCTGCAGCCGTTCGACGATATGGGCGGCGTGGTCGGGCGTGCGGCTCTCCAGGATCGTGTCGATCAGCGCGATGCCGATGGCGCCGCCCAGGTTGCGCATCAGGTTGAACAGCCCGCTCGCGTCCGCGGCCTCCTGCGGCGGCCAGCTCTCCATCGCGAGCCGCGTGGAGGGCAGGATGCACATCATGATGGCAACGCCGCGCAGGATCTGCGGCCAGAAGAAATTGTCGTAGTCGGATTGGAAGGTCGTCTGGCCGTTGAGGAAGAGGCCGATGGCGAAGATGCCGTAGCCCAGCCCGATCATCAGCCGCCCGTCGATGCGGCTCTCCGCCAATGCCGCGAGCGGCGCGGCGATCAGCTGCGCGATGCCCGCCACCATCATGATCTCGCCGATCTCGAGCGGGGTGTGGCCCCGCACCAGCCCCAGGAACACCGCCACGATATAGGTCGAGCCGTAGAGTCCCATTCCCACCACGAAGCTCAGCAGGCATCCCACCGCGAAGGGCCCGTGCCGGAAGCGCGTCAGGTCCACGAAGGGATTGGGCCGGTTGAGGCAGAGATAGCCGGTGAGCGATCCGGAAAGCGCGCAAAGCGCGAACAGCGAATAGATGAAGGGCCCCGTCCAGTGATGCTGCGGCGCCTGCTTGAGCAGGAGCTCGAGGCTGCCCAGGAACAAGGCGGCCAGCGCCACGGTGGCATAGTCGATCTTGCCCAGCAGCGCGAAGTCCGGCTTGCCGGTGCGGATGCACGCCGCCACCACCAGCGACACGAAGATCCCCGGCGCGATGTTGATCAGGAAGATCCAGTGCCAGGAATAATGCTCCGTCAGCCAGCCGCCGACATAGGGCCCGATGGTCGGCGCCACCATGGCGAACACGCCCGCCATGGTCGTGGCCAGGATCTCGTGCTTGCGGGGCAGGATGGTGAAGACGGAGGTGAACACCGCCGGGATCAGCATGCCGCCGAAGAAGCCCTGGACCACGCGGATGCCGATCAGGAGCTCGCCGTTCGCCGATGCCGCGCAGCCCAGGCTCGACAGCGTGAAGCCGAGGATGGCGCCGACGAACATCCAGCGCAGCGACAAGGCGCGGGTGAGAACGCCCGTCAGCGGGATGGCGATGACCTCGGCGATGAGATAGCCGGTCTGGATCCACGAGATCCGGTCGGTCGGGATCTTGAGCGCGTGCTGGACGACCGTGAGCGAGCTCGCCACCACCTGGATGTCCAGGATCGCCATGAACATGCCGATGCACATGGCGGTGTAGCCGATCCAGGTTCTGATCGTGCTCGGCATGCGGCTCCCACTCGCGCCGGAGTCAGGCAGCGGCCCCGGCCCGCCGGGCGGCGAGCGCGCGGTCCTCCTGCCTGATTCGCCAGAAAAGGATGATGGCGTTCAGCGCGGAAAACACAATCGCCACCGCGATTTCCCCGAAGACCAGCGGCAGCGCGGCGATCTCGCCCGCCACCACGGCGTAGTTCGGATGCCGGATGAAGCGGTACGGCCCGCGCTTGACCAGGGGCGCGCCGGGCAGGGTGACGATGCGCGTGGTCCAATAGGGGCCAAGCGCCGCCAGCACCCACAGGCGCAGGCCCTGCAGCAGCAGGAAGAGCGCGAGGAATGGGACGCTGATGCCCGCAGCCCGCGGCAGGAAGGCCACGATCGCCACGAGCCAGGCCGCGTGCAGCGCCACGATCAGCGGATAATGCGCGCGACCCACCTCCACGGCGCCGCGGGCCATGAGCGCGCGGGTGTTGCGCCCGGCATACGCCATCTCCGCCAGCCGCTGCAGCGCGACGAGGCCGAGGATGACGTAAGCCCAGCTCATTGCGGATCGAGCATCAGGAACGCGGTGGAGAAGCCGGGCCCCAGCGCGCTCATCAGCGTGCGCGCGCGCTGCTCGCGCGGCTTCATCCGCTCCAGCACGACGAGCGCGGTGACCGCGGACATGTTGCCGTATTCGCGCAGCACCGAACGGCTTTCCACCAGCGCGCCGTTCTCGAGCCCGAACGCGTCTTCCAGGGCGTCCAGCACCTTCGCGCCGCCGGGATGGCAGCAGAAGCGTTCGATGCCGGAGAGCGGGATGCCGTTCTTCTGCAGGAAGCCGGCCAGCACCTTCCTGAACTCGCTGGAGACCAGCGCGGGAATGCTCTGGGAGAAGATCGCCTTCAGTCCATCCTCCTGCACGTCCCAGCCCATGATGTCGAGCGAATGCGGCCAGGTGTGCTCGCCCGAGGCGCCGAAGCGCGGGCCGTCGCCCTCTACCGAAAGGATCGCCCCGGCGGCGCCGTCGCCGAACAGGGCCGCCGCCACCACGTTGCTCTTGGAGAGATCGTCCTTGCGGAAGGTGAGCGCGCACAGCTCCACCACCAGGAACATCACCCGCGCGCCCGGCATGGCGCGCGCCAAGTCGGCGGCGCGCGAGAGCCCGATCACCCCGCCAGCGCATCCCAGCCCGAAGATCGGCAGCCGCCTTATGTCGCGCCTGAGCTGCATGCGCTCCACGACCAGCGCGTCCAGGCTTGGCGTGGCGATGCCGGTGGTGGAGACGACGACGATGGCGTCGATGTCGCTCCGCTGCAGCTTCGCCTCGGCCAGGAGCCCGGTGGCCACCTGTTCCAGCAGGTTCACCGCGTTGTCGACGAAGAGCCTGGTGCGGTCCGTCCAGCCATGCGGATCCAGATACCATTCGATGGGCACGCAGGAATAACGCCGCTCGATGCCCGTGTTCACGAATACCGGCATCATGCGCGCGATGTCGCGCCGGCCGGCGAAAAGCGCCCGCGCGCGCGCGGCCGCATCCTCCTGCTCGATCGTGAATGGGGGTACAGCGGATTTCACCGCAAGAAGTCGGGGCTCCATGCGCACGCTCTGCCTTCGGGATGATGCCCCTCTCGGCATCACCTTATCCATGAAGGACGCGCGGCGCTATCTCCTTGTTTCAATTTCCATTTATGGGCCTGTATTTCCTCACGCCTTCGTGCGCGTGAGGTCCACCAGCGCCGCCAGCGCCGCCAGCGCGCCATAGGCGAAAAGCGCGGTCTGGGCCTCCGCCGCGGGGGTCGCCGGTTCCGGGCCGAACGCGCCATAGAGCTCGACCGCCGCCATCGCCGCCACGAACAGCCACAGCCAGGTGTTGCCGCGCGCGGTCCTGGCCGGCACGAAGCGCGCATAGAGCCACGCGCCGGCCACCAGCGTGATGAGTTCCAGCGGCAGGCTGATCCACAGCCAGCGCCACAGCCCGAAGCCCACCTTCACCCCGTCGTAAATCCACAGATCCGGCGCGTGCACCAACAGATCGAGGATCCAGTGCGAGAACGCCGCCAGCGACACCGCCGCGAACACCGCGCTGCGCCCGCCGCGGAAGAACAGCGCCACGATCCCGCCAAGCGCCACGGACAGGATGAGCGCGCCGATCAACCCGTGCGTATAGGGCATGTCGTAGAGCACCAGCGCGCTGCCCTGCATGAAGCCGGGCTGGATGCGCACATGCTCCACGCCGGTGAGGACGAAGATCGACCACCACACATCCAGCCACTGCACCGCCACGAAATAGACCCAGAGCGGCACGCGCCTGACGGCGGATTTGGCGCCGAAGGCCGGCCCGTAATGCCCGATGAACATGGCGACGCGCTCCCGAGGATTGCCGCGGGGAAGATAGGTCCCCGGTGCGCTCAACGAAATTGCATAAACTTTGCTATCTGATATTCAATTATGCATGGCAGAGAACTGGGACCTCTACCGTTCCTTCCTGGAAGTGGCCCGCCGCGGCAGCCTGTCGGAAGCGGCGCGCGCGCTCGGCCTTGCCCAGCCCACGCTCGGCCGCCACATCGCCGCGCTGGAAACGGAGCTCGGCGCCGGGCTCTTCGCCCGCTCGCCGCGCGGCCTGGCGCTCACCGAAACCGGCGTGGGACTCATGCCCCATGCCGCGGAGATGGCGCTCGCCGCCGCGGCGCTGGTGCGGGCGGCCTCCGGCGGCGTGGCCAGCGAACAAGGCACGGTGCGGCTCACCGCCAGCCTCTTCGTCAGCGCCGAGGTGCTGCCGCCGATCCTTGCGGAATTCCGCCGCGCCCATCCCGGCATCGCGCTCGAGCTCGCGCCGACCGACCGCAGCGAGGACCTGCTCCGCCGCGAGGCCGATATTGCCGTGCGCATGGTGCGTCCGCACCAGTCCGGCCTGATTGCGAAGAAGATCGGCGACGTGCGAGTCGGCCTCTTCGCGCACGATCGTTACGTGCGGCATGCGGGCCTTCCCGGGTCACTCGCGGATCTGCGCGCCCACAGCCTGATCGGCTTCGACCGCGACGAAAGCGTGCTGCGCGCCGTCGGCGGCGATATCGGGCTCGCCGGCCGCGACTCCTTCGCCTTCCGCTGCGACAACGACCTCGTCCAGCTTGCCGCGTTGCGCGCGGGCGTGGGCATCGGCGGCTGCCAGGTCGCCGCCGCCCGCCGCGACGCCGCGCTCGTGCCCGTGCTGGAAGACGCGCTGAGCTTCAAGCTCGAAATGTGGCTGGTGCTGCACGAAGACCTGCGCCAGCACCGCCGCATCCGCCTCCTGTTCGATCACCTGGCCGCGCATCTGCCGGCCTATGTGGCCGAGGGTGCGCCGCGCCGGGCTGGGGCATCGCGGAAGCCGGCCGCACAGCCCGCCCAGGCCGGCAAGGCCGCATGGCCAGTCCGCCGGACCGTGCCCAAATCGCCCGGGTCCGTCCGGCGCGACCCGGCCCGCAACGGCGGCGACCGATCCTGAAACGCGGGTCGAAAACATCCCCGATTCAAGGGTTTGCCCGGGGTGGACAGCGCCCCATGGATAGCCTATATCCGCCCACCCTGCGCGCCGGCGCTCAACGCCCGTGACGCAGCACCCATGACGCGGGGTGGAGCAGCCCGGTAGCTCGTCAGGCTCATAACCTGAAGGTCACAGGTTCAAATCCTGTCCCCGCAACCAATCTAAGCGCCTGGGTCAGGCGGGACGGTCGGATGTTCCGCCTGACTCGGTCGCGCGAATTGTGTCCGCGCCCATGCGGAACCCAGCCGATACGCACAGGCCGTCCGCCGGCTCGAAGGTCACGGAGGGGACGCGGTCGCGGCTTTCCGGGCCGCGAGCGAATCCGCCACGATCCAGGCCGCGCCGGCCAGCGCCAGGTTGACCATGAACTCGATCCAGTTGCCGTGGGTGGGATGCGCCGACATCACGACCGGCGTGTGGACCAGGATGCCGAAGAGGACATACATCAGGGTCAGCAGCCGCGCGGCCAGAAGGTCGAGCACGCCGGACAGGATCGCGAGCCCCGCGGCGATGGCGGCGGCACCGGTGAAGTAGACCCAGAACATCGCGCCGGGCGGGATCCAGCTTGGCACGAAGGTGGCGCTGAATTTCGCGAAGACGAAATGCGCCGTGCCGAAGATCAGCACACACAGGCCGAAGACGAAGCGCGCGCCCGCCGCCAGCCGCGCCGATGCGAGCGGCCCGCCGGCCGGCGCCAGCACGATCAGCCCCGCCACCGTCAGCGCCACCTGTTCGGCGGAGGATTCCCAATAGTCGAACCCCAGCGGATGCACCGTCAGGCGCGTGAGATCGAGCAGCACCAGGCCCGCGCCGAACCCGGCCGTCAGCAGCGCCGCGCCCCAATTGCGCCGCACATTGACGAGCACGCCGCCCGCCAGCATCAGCGCGCCCACGGCATAGGCGAGCGCCGCGCGGCCCGGCAGCGCCGGCGGCGGCGGGATCCAGCCCTCCGCGAAGTCGCCCCAGACCAGGGTCGCGCCCCCCATCATCGCCGCCCCAAGCCCGTAAACGCGCGCCCCGAACCCGCCCATGTCGCTCCTGCCCGTCTCATCCCCATGCGGGAGACTACGCGCGCGGGCGCGCGCGCGGCGTACACAAAGCCGCGACCGCGGCCGCGGCGCCTGTGATATAAGCCTTTCGGAGCGCGTTTCGCGCGGTCCGATAGTGCGGATTCGATTTGGGGGGCATCCATGCCGGAGGGGCAATCGCAGCAGGCTGTGGCCTGGGACAAGGCCTTGCGGGACTGGCTCGCGCGCTTCCACGCCAGCCGTCCAGCCTATCTCATTCCCATCACGGTGCTTACGGGGATCTATCTTGCCTGCGAGCTTTCCTTCAACGCGCGGCTGCTCGACGTCGTCGGCGGCACGCCGACGAAGCCGGAAGTGGATTCCATCGAGCATTTCGGCCGCTACATCTCGGGCGCGGCGCTGGCGCTGGCGCTGTGGGGAACGGCGATCATGCCGCGCGGCGTCAAGGCGAAATGGTCCATCGGCGGCTGGATCCTCGCGCTGGGGCTGTCGGCCTTCGTCAGCGTCTACATGGTCTACAATCTGGAAGGCGATCTCATCGACTACCTGACGGATCATTCCGACGGCGCCACGCGCCAGCGCGCGCTTTACCTGGCGGCGCTGCGCCACGGCATCCTCACCGGCGACGTGCAGGTCCCCACCATGACGCTGACGACCGGCAAGCTCGCCACGCCGGAGGGCAAGACCTTCGCGGCGCTGTTCCCCGTGCTGGCGTACTCCGACAACGACGTGATCCGGAAGGCGGACAAGGCGCTGATGACGCTGTCGGCGAAACAGTTCGCGACCGGCCCGGCGGGCGTGGCCAAGGCGTTCTCGGCCTATAGCGGGCTGACCGTGTTCTACGGCGTGAACCTCTTCAACGGAATCTATGCGCCCGCGCTCGACAAGCTGCACGACGACATCCAGGACAATCCGGGCAGCCCGCAGCTGGCGCGCGCGCTGTTCGACGAGAAGATGAAGCCCATCCAGGCGCAGCTGGGATCGGCCGCTCCCATCCCGCCCAACCTGACCTGGCAGGGCTTTTTCGCCCTTCCCGGCGTGCAGGCGCAGATGCGCCGCAAGCTCGGCATCCCCGGCGCCGCGCCGATCCCGGCGGGCCTCAACGGCAGGCAGTTCCAGGAGATCGTGTACCAGCCGCTCCTGGATTCCCGCGTGAACGCGCTGATGTCCTGCTACCGCAATCCGCCGGAGGCCTTCGCCGACCATCATCCCGAGCAGGAAGCGGGCCGGCGCTTCATGCGCCTGCTGCTGGTGCCGCCCATCGCGCTGGCGTTCTCGCTCATCGGCGCGCTGGTGCACATCACGAAGTTCTCCAACTACGCGCTCCGCATGGCGGTGAACAAGCCGTGGCTGAACATCCGCACGGTCGGCGCCGCCGTCGCGGCGATCGGGCTGAGCGCGTTCCTGGCGTCGAACGCCATCACGACCTCGGCCGGATTCGGCGTGCTGCGCGACGAGACGCGCCAGCAGCTGGGTCCGTTCTTCGTGGCCGCCTTCACCTGGGTGATCCAGGCGCAGCATTACGCTTATCCGTTCGACGAGGCGGTGCGCAGCCACGTGCTGGGCGGCGCCACGTTCGGCTACCGCCCGGGCGATCGCGCCGAGCCGAAGCTCGTCGATCCCTGCGCGCCGGAACTGTAGCCCTGCCTATCCGGGACTGCCCGCGTCCTTTCCGGGATCGTAGGTGCTGCACGGCGTGTCCGCCGGATCGATCAGCTGGGCGCCTTTCAGGCAGCTCGGATCGAAGCGCGCCGTGCGGGGCAGGCGCTGCGGGGCGGGCGGGGCCGCCGCCGCGGCGGTGCTGGTGTCGGCCTGGGTCTTGTGGCTCTTCCTCGCATGGCCCGTATCGCCGGCGGGCGCCGCCTGATCGGGCGCCGGTTGCGCCGGGGTTTGTGAATCCGGGCCCTGGTCCTCATCGCCGTTCGACTGGTCGGGCGGCGGGCCGGCCTGTTCGGGCGGCGGCGGCGCGGGCGGCGCGCCGTGGAACACCGCGTTCTGCTGCAGCGGCCCGTACATCTGCCCTTCGGAATAGACCCAGACGCGGCCGTCGCCCGGTGCGGTCGATTGCGCGAAGAGCTGGTTGCCGTTGGTCCAGAAGGCGAGGTTGGTGTGGCAGTCGCCCATGTGCCAGTTGTGGTAGGGCGCTGTCGTGGCGTCGACCGCCACATAGTCCGTCGGGCAGTCGTCCGTGGAGTCCTGCATGACGGTGACCTGGCCGTGGGCGAAATCCTGCACGGCGACGACCGACGCGCTGTTGGGCGCGCCCAGGTCGAGCAGATTGGCGCCCACCAGCAGCTGGAAGCTGCCGGTGGCGCGGTCGCGCCGGAACGTCGCCGGCGTGCCGCGGGCATAGAAGGTGGAGAACGAGCGGTAGCCCTTGCTCCCCGGCGGCTTCTGGAAAATGCTGCCGAAGAAGCCTTTGTTCTTCGAGTGGAACGGCGATCGCGTCACGTCCTGGGTGAAGCCCGTGCTCCCGAAACCGTGCTTGCCCTGGCCATATGCCGGGTTGGCGTTCTGGTTGAGATGCGAGTTGTTCGAATGGGAATTGCGGTTCGACGAGAACGGATTGCCGAAGGGGTTGGCGGTGCGGTTCTGCGAGCCGAAGCCCTGGGAGTTCTGCGAGCCGTTCTGGTAGGGGGATTTCTGCGGTTGCTGCCAGGGAAACTTGAACACCTGGTTCTGCGGCTGGGTGCCGAATTGCGGCCGCGTGCCCGTGGCCGGCTTGCTGACCGTCACCGGGGTGTAGGTCTTCGTGCTTGCGGGCTTCTTTCCCGCCAGCGCCGGACCGGCGGCGAGCGCCGTTGCGCAGAGGCCGACGATCCCGGCGAGCACGATGCCGCGCCGGCCGCGCTTTTGCCCTGACCCCGCGACAAACCCCTTCAATCCAATCATTTCGGCCCCCAAATAAAGTACCTCTGGAATGTCGAAATTCGATCCTTCGGCCCGCGCGATGTCAAGGCGTCCGCCATTTGCTCCCATGCGATTTTTTTCCCGCCGCCGCCGCGCTAGCATGTGACGGATCGAAATTCCGGTGAACAGATGCCCAACATCATTCTCGATGCCCTGTCCGCGCTCGAGCCCAACCCCGCTCCGCCTTCCATCGGCGTCGCGCTGCGCGATCTCGCGGCTCAAAAAGGCGACGCGTGGGCGGTGAAATGCCGGGACGAGACGCTGAGCTTCCGCGATCTTCACCTGCGCACCAACCGCATCGCCCGCGGGCTCCTGGCGCGCGGCGTGTGCCACGGCAGCTTCCTCACCATCGCGCTGCCCAACGGCATCGGCTTCGTGGAGGCCTGCTTCGCGGCCTGGAAGATCGGCGCCATCCCGCAGCCCGTGTCGTGGCGGCTGCCGCTGATCGAGATGAAGGCCATCGCCGATCTTGCCGGCTCGCCCATCGTGGTCAGCGACGCCCCGCTCGATATCGCCCGTCCCGTGGTCTCCATCGCGGAGCTCCATGCGGCGTGCGCCGACGATTCCGGCCTGCCCGACGCGATCTCGCCTTCGTGGAAGGCGCCCACCTCCGGCGGCTCGACGGGCCGTCCCAAGCTGATCGTGGCGGGCGCGCCCGGCGTGACGCAGGCCGCGGGCGCGGTGCTGTGGAACCTCAAGCCGGACGACACGGTGCTGATGCCCGGCCCGCTCTATCACAACGGCCCGTTCGTGACGCTCTTCCCGGCGCTGATGATCGGCGCCCGCGCGGTCATCATGCCGAAGTTCGACGCGGAGGAGACGCTGGCGCTGATCGAGAAGCATCGCGCGAGCTGGATCTATCTCGTCCCCACCATGATGAGCCGCATCTGGAAGCTGCCCGCCGAAGTGCGCGCGAAGTACGACGTCTCCTCGCTCAGGACGCTGTGGCACCTGGCGGCGCCGTGTCCGCCCTGGCTCAAGGAGGAATGGATCGCCTGGCTGGGCCCCGAGGTGGTATGGGAGCTCTATGGCGGCACGGAGGGCGTGGCGGCCACCATCATCAGCGGCAGCGAATGGCTCGCGCACAGGGGCTCGGTCGGCACCATCGCGCTGGGCGGCGAGATCGAGGCCTTCGACGCCGAGGGCAACATGCTGCCGCGCGGCGAGACCGGCGAGATCTTCATGAAGCTCAGGCCCGAGCAGCCGGCCACCTACCGCTATGTCGGCGCGGAGACGCGCTCGCTGCCCGGCGGCTGGGAGTCGATCGGCGACATCGGCTGGCTTGACGCGGACGGCTATCTCTATCTCGCCGACCGCCGCACCGACATGATCCTGGTCGGCGGCGCAAACGTCTATCCCGCCGAAGTGGAAGCCGCCATCGACGAGCATCCGCTGGTGATGTCATCCTGCGTCATCGGCATACCCGACGACGATCTCGGCAACCGCGTGCATGCTATCGTCCAGCCGCGCGAGGGGTTGACCGAAGCCGACCTCGAAGCCCACCTCGCCGGCCGCCTCGTCCGCTACAAGCGCCCGCGCTCGATCGAGTTCACGGCCGAGCCGCTGCGCGACGACGCGGGGAAGGTGAGGCGGAGTCAGTTGCGGGCGGAGCGGCTGGTCAAAAGCTGAGGGCGGAGAGCTGGCCGAAAGCCGGAGCCGGGTTCGATCGGATGGAGTCGCAAAAGAGGATCGTCATGGCCCGCGACTGCGCCCACCCGGTTGACGTAATGGATCGCGGCGAAGACGGCTGACTCTAACCCCAACTCTCCGTCATCGCCGAATAGACCAGCGTGCGCAGGTCGCGCCGGAGCGTCAGCCGGGCGTCGGTGCCCATCACCTGGGTCATGAACACCACCGCAAGCTCTTCCTTGGGATCGATCCAGAAGGCGGTGCTCGCGGCACCACCCCAGAAGAATTCGCCGGGGGTTCCGGGAAGCAGCGTCTTCGCCGGATCGACCGTCACGCCGCAGCCGATGGAGAAGCCGATGCCCTTGTAGCCGGCCTCGCTGAACAGCCCTTCGCCCGCCACCATGTCGGTGAGCAGCGCGCCGCCGGGCAGCAGGTTCGTCCCGAACATCGCCACGGTCTTGGGCGAGAGGATCTGCACGCCGTCGAGCGTTCCGCCGCCCAGCATCATGCGGCAGAAGCGCATGTAATCGTGCGCGGTGGAGACCAGCCCGCCGCCGCCGGATTCGAGCTTGGGCGGTTCGGCATAGGTGGATTTGCCGGCGTCGTCCTGCAGCTTCAGCCCGCCGCCCTTGCGGGGCATGTAGCAGCTCGAGAACCGGTCCAGCTTGCCGGCCGGCACGCTAAAGGAGGTGTCCGTCATCTTCAGCGGCTGGAACAGCCGCGTGCGCAGGAACTCCCCGAACGTCAGTCCCGAAAGCTTCTGCACCAGATACCCCATCACATCGATGGCGACGGAATAGTTCCAATTTTCGCCCGGCGAGAAGTCGAGCGGGATTTCCGCGAGCTGGCCGATGAAGGCATCGAGGCCGCCCGGCGTCTGGAAGTCGCACACCTTCTGGCGGCGATATTCGGCGTCCACCGAGGTGCGCATCATGAAGCCGTAGGTGAGGCCGGAGGTGTGGGTGACGAGGTCGATCACCTTCATCCGCCGCCTGGGCGGGGTGGTGATGAACTGTCCCGCCGTGTTCTCCACCAGGCTCGGCACGCCGCTGGCATAGACGCGCAGATTCTTGAATTGCGGGATGTGGGCATGGACGTCGTCCTCCAGCCCGAGCTTGCCTTCCTCCACCAGCATCATCAGCGCCACCGCCGTGATCGGCTTGGTCATGGAGTAGATGCGGAAGATCGCGTCCTCGCGCATCGCGGTGTTGCGCTCGATGTCCATCAGCCCGGACATCCCGGTGTGCACCAGCTCGCCGCGCCGGAACACCTGGGTCAGGATCCCCGGCAGCACGCCGGTTTCGACGTAACGCGCGGTCATCACCCGGTCGACAGCCTTCAGCCGCGCCGACGAAAACCCAACGGATTCCGGCTTGGTCATGGCATTCTCCTAGTATCGCTCCGCGAATGTTTGCGAAGGTCTCGCGGCCATTCAACCTCCCCCTTGTGGGGAGGTCGAAAAATCCGAAGGATTTTTCGGGTGAGGGGGTCGCAACAGGGTTCCCCCCACCCGAAAACGCCCTCCGCTGCGCTTCGTGCGTTTTCGACCTCCCCACGAGGGGGAGGTTATCGCACGCCATACCGAATATTTGAATACGGAGGGCCATGCGGCTAACCTTGGGTGCTGAAAAGGGAGAGAGCGGCCATGGCTTGGGATTTCGAGACCGATCCGGAGTTTCAGAAGAAGCTCGACTGGATCGACACCTTCATCGACGAGGAGGTCGAGCCGCTGACCCAGCTGGGCGTGGGCCTGGGCGGGGTGAAGTCCAAGACCTACCAGAAGACCGTCCGCCCGCTCCAGCAGAAGGTGAAGGAAGAGGGATTGTGGGCCTGCCACCTGGGGCCCGAGCTGGGCGGGCAGGGCTACGGCCAGGTGAAGCTCGCGCTGATGAACGAGCGGCTGGGCCGGGTGGGACTCGCGCCCGTCGTCTTCGGCTGCCAGGCCCCCGACACCGGCAATGCGGAGATCATCGCCCATTACGGCAGCGAGGCGCAGAAGAAGAAATATCTCTGGCCGCTGCTGAACAACGAGATCACCTCCGGCTATTCGATGACCGAGCCGCAGGGCGGCTCCGATCCCCTGTCGTTCCAGACGCGCGCGGAGCTCGACGGCGACGAATGGGTGATCAACGGCGAGAAATGGTTCACCTCCGGCGCCCGCAACGCCGAGGTGCTGGTCGTCTATGCCGTCACCGATCCCGGCCACAAGGATCCCTACCGGCGCATGAGCATGTTCCTCGTGCCGCGGCGCACGCCGGGCGTGGAGGTGGTGCGCTATGTGGGCGTGGGCACCGAGCGCCGCGGCTCCGAAGGCTACATGCGCTACACCAATGTGCGCGTGCCCTACGACGCGCTGCTCGGCCCGCGCGGCGAGGCCTTCGTGATCGGGCAGACGCGGCTCGGCGGCGGGCGCGTGCATCACGCCATGCGCACCGTCGGCCAGTGCAGGAAGGCGCTCGACCTGATGTGCAAGCGCGCGGTCTCGCGCACCACGCGCGGCGGCGGCAAGATCGCCGACTACCAGATGGTGCAGGAGCAGATCGCCGACAGCTGGATCGCGCTGGAGCAGTTCCGGCTCCTGGTGCTGCAGACCGCGTGGAAGATCGACAAGTACAAGGACTATCGCAAGGTGAGGAAGGACATCGCCGCCGTGAAGGTCGCGATGCCCACCGTCTATCACGACATCGCCAGCCGCGCGATGCACATCCACGGCGCGCTGGGCGTCTCCAACGAGATGCCGTTCACCTCCATGCTGATCGGCTCGATGGTCATGGGCATCGCCGACGGCCCGACCGAAGTCCACAAGATCACGGTCGCCAGGCAGGTCCTGCGCGATTTCAAGCCGGACAACGACCTCTTCCCGTCCTACCACCTGCCCAAGGTGCGCGAAGCCGCCAAGGACCGCTTCCCCGACGTGGCGGCCATGCTGAAGGACGAGTGGAAAGCCTACGCGGAGGGGATCGACGCGCTGTAATACTTCCTCCCCCGCTCTCGCGGGGGAGGAAGCTTGATGGTCACATTCCCGTTCCCCGCTTCGCTTTCGCACGGGGATGGAGTAAGCACTGTCCCGGGCGTTTCGCACTCGTGTAAGGGCGTAATCCTTGTCGCAAACCGAACCGGCTGCCGTCGAGCCGTCCGCCGCGGACTGGACCCGGATCCTCAACCGTTATCGCGATCCGAGCGTGCGGCGCAGCATCGCCGAGCTCGCCGTGACCGCGGCGCCCTACGCGGCGCTGTGGCTGGCGATCTGGGCGGCGTGGCATTTCGGCTTCTGGTACGTGTCGCTGCTGCTGGCGGTGCCGGCCGCGGGCTTCCTGGTGCGGCTGTTCATGATCCAGCACGATTGCGGCCATGGCTCCTTTTTCCGCCGCCGCGTCACCAACGACTGGGTCGGCCGCGTCATCGGCGTGCTGACGCTCACGCCCTACGACGCCTGGCGCCGCGCCCACGCCATCCATCACGGCACCTCGGGCAATCTCGACAAGCGCGGCATCGGCGACCTCGACACGCTGACCGTGCGCGAATACCGCGCGCTGCCGCTGCTCGGGCGGCTGCGCTACCGGCTCTACCGCAATCCGCTGGTGCTGTTCGGGCTGGGGCCGATCTACATGTTCATCCTGCGCCACCGCCTGCCGCTGGGGCCGACGCTGGCCAACTGGCGCGCCTGGATCAGCCCGATGGCGACCAACCTCGCCGCCGCCGCGCTGGCCGTGGCGATGATCTGGCTGGTGGGTTGGAAGGCGTTCCTCGCCGTGCAGGTGCCGATCACGCTGATCGCGGGCTCGGCCGGGGTGTGGCTGTTCTTCATCCAGCACCAGTTCGACCACACCTTCTGGGCGGCGGACGGCGCCTGGAACCCGACCGACGCCGCCCTGCGCGGCAGCTCCTACTACGTGCTGCCCGGCGCCCTGCGCTGGCTGACCGCGAACATCGGCATGCATCACGTCCATCACCTGCACGCGCGCATCCCCTACTACCGCCTGCCGCAGGTGCTGCGCGAACAGGCGCGGCTGGCCGCCGTCTCGCGCGTCTCGCTGCTCAAGAGCATCCGCTGCGCCCGGTTGTCGCTGTGGGACGAATGCGAGAAGCGCCTCGTCAGCTTCCGCGCGGCGCGCAAGCGCGGCTGACCCGGCGGGAAGGAGGCACGGCGCCGGCCCCGCCTTGGCGGGCGCGTGTGAGCCGCAATTCACGTTTCTCGCGCCGGTGTGACTTGCCGACCATGGGTCGGTTTTGAGAGGATGGCCGCGTATCCCGGGGGATCACGCCATGCCGAAACCGATCGCCGCGTTCCTGCTCGCCGCCGCCACGCTTGCCGCCGCCGCGCCGCCGGCCCTTGCCGACGAGGCGCTCACCGCCCGCAACAAGGCCGTCGTGCGCGATTTCTACACCGCGGTGTTCATCGGCCGGAACGTGGACGCGGCGCCGCGCTTCCTCGCGCCCGGCTACATCCAGCACAGCGCCGGCATCCCGACGGGCCTCAAGGGGTTCATGGACACCTTCCGCGGAGCCTTCGCCAGGAAGCCCCCGGCGGACTACAGGCGCGAGATCGTCCGCGTCGTCGGCGACGGCGACATCGTCGTCCTGTTCGACCGCCAGAGCGGCACCCCGCCGGGCAAGCCGCACGCGGTCGTGCTCCAGTTCGACATGTTCCGGGTCGAGAACGGCAAGATCGTCGAGCACTGGGACGCCGATCCCGGCTCGACGACCTGAAGCCCGGAGTCGGTTGCCGTCAAATGGACGCAACCAACCTCCCTGTCATGGCCCGCGGCTGCGGGCCACCCAGATGGGCTTGTCGATTGACGACATATTTGCTCCGGGCACGTTCTTCACGGGCGAAGCGGGCTTCACCTGGGTGGCCCGCATGCGCGGGCCATGACAGGGCTGTGTGAAAATCCAAACGATCGCGACCCGCTCTATTCCTTCTTCTGCGCCTGCGGTGCCTCGTACACCGGCGCCAGCGCCGCGGCGATGTCGGCGGCGTTGAAGACGAGCCAGTCCAGCCCCTTGTAGTCGCCGGGGAGCGCGCCGGGGTTGACGAAGAGGACGGTGAGTTCGCACTGGTAGCCGTCGGGATCGATCCGGAGCGTGGTGCCGTAATAGCGCGTGTCGATGCGGAACTCGGTGTCCTTGCGGTCGGTGATGATGAAGCCCGCAAAGCCGCGCTCCTTCGCAACCTCCGCCACGCGCAGCAGCGCCATCTCCTCCACGATGGAGGCGGTGCTCTTCACGCCGCGGTATCCCACCACGGTCGCGCCGTTCTCCTCGCGCACGCGCCAGCCTTCGGTGTCGAGGTCGTCGCGCGAGCCGGTGAAGGCGAACCACGGCTTCTTCGCCTCCTCATAGGGCGGGATGCGGCGCGCGCTCTCGGCTTCGGGCAGCACCTTGAACAGGTCTGCCGCCACGTAGCTGCGCGGCACGTCCGTGACCTGGGTGATGGGCACGGCCTGGTCGATCTCCAGCACCTTGCCGTTGTCGCTCTTCTCGGCGTCCTTCGTGCCCCTGGCATGCCTGGCGGAGCGCGCCGCGGCCTTCGGCGCCGATCTGGGCGCGATGGCCTGGAGCAGTTCGCCCGAGGCCCAGCCGGGCGGGAGCTGCGCGGCGGCGACGGCCTTGCGCACCTCCTCCACCTTGCCCTGGCCCGCCTTGATGCGGTTCTCCACCAGCATGGTCCAGGAATCGACCATCGGCTGGCCGTATTTGGCGGTCTGGATGCGCACGGCGGCGACGTATTTCTGCCTGGCCACGTCGCCGGAATCGTTGGGGTCGAAGGGCGGCGGCGGCGGCGTGGTGGCCGAGGCGAGCGCATCGCGTAGCGACTGCAGCGTCTTCTCCGCCTCGTCGCCGTGGCCGAGCACCGCCTGCAGATAGGCGTAGTAGCCGCCGATGACGACATGGAACAGCGTGTCGCGCTCCAGCTTGCGCGCGCCGGTCTGCTCCTCCACGCCGCGGAAGACGGAGCCGCCGCCGGTGTCCTGCGGCGGCACCAGGTGCGGATAGATCGCCAGCGCCGCGTCGTAGTCCTTCGACAGCAGCGCCTTGAGGAACACCCGCGCCCGCTCGGACGGCACGAAGCGCGCGATGTCGCGCAGCACCTCGTCCTCGTCCGCCTGCGCGCCGTTGGGCTGCAGCACCATGTCGGCGGAGGCGATGTCCTGCCGGTTGTAGGGCCGCTCGGCCAGCGCCGCCATGGCGCGCGCTTCGGCCTCGGCCTTCTGGCCGTCCTGCTTCATCGCGTAGGCGCGCACGATCTTGAGCCCCCAGCCGAGGCTGCGCGCGTAATAGACGTCGGAGGGGTCCTTCACCGCCGCGTCTGCGAGATCGAGATCGGCCAGCGCCGCCTTGGCGTCGCCCGCCTCCAGGTGATGGATCGCCCGCGCCCTGAGCAGGCTCACCTTGCGCATCCAGTGGGCGTCGGGCACGTCGGTCAGGGCGTCCGTGCAGGCCTGCACGCCCTGCTGGCCGGTGAAGGTGGCCGAAAGGCCCGTGGTGCCGTAGCCGGACGGATTGAAGATGCCGAGCACGTTGGCGTAGGAGGTCATCCCGTCGCCCTCGTCGGAAGGCGCGCCATAACCGTCGCAGCCGCGATACTGCGTGGACGGCACGGCCAGCGCTGGCCCCGCCAGCCCGACCGCCGCCACCGCCGCCAAACCCAGGCCGCGCGCCCGCATCGCGTTTTTCACCCGCAACTCCTCGACACCTTCGCCGCGAATGTATCGCACGCCGCGCAACCGGTCACGCGAACCGGCTTCCGTCCCGCGCGAGCGACATCGCCGCCATTGCCCCGCCGGGCTCCCCATCTGCTAGGCTCCGGCCGGACAGCCATCCCGGAACCACGCCCATGTCTCTCCCGCCCAACTGGCCCGCCATGTCCATCGCCGAGGCGCACGCCCGGCTCACCGCGCCCGGCACGCCCCTGGAGATGGAGACCGTCGCCATCCGCGGCGTTCCCACAAGGGTCTGGAAGAACCTGCCGCCCACCATCCGCGAGCTGCTCACCGCGGCCCGCGCCGCCCACGGCCCCAAGGAGTTCCTGGTCTACGAGAACGACCGCGCGACCTTCGAGAGCTTCTACCGCGCGGCGGTCGCCGTCGCGAACGAGCTTGCCAGGCAGGGCGTGAAGAAGGGCGACCGCGTGGCGCTCATCATGCGCAACCTGCCCGAATGGCCGGCCATCTTCTACGGCGCGGAGATCCTGGGCGCGATCGTGACGCCGCTGAACGCGTGGTGGACGGGGCCCGAGCTGGAATACGGACTGGTCGATTCCGGCACCAAGGTCGCCTTCGTGGACGCCGAGCGCCTGGAGCGCATCGGCGAGCATCTGGTGAACTGCCCGGATCTCAAGCGCGTCTACGTCTCGCGCTATCCCGACGAGCTGCCCAATCCCATCGTCACCCGGCTGGAGGACGCCATCGGCCAGGTCAACGACTGGATGAAGCTGCCGGACGCGCCGCTGCCCGCCGCGGCACTGGGTCCGGACGACGACGCCACCATCCTCTACACCAGCGGCACGACCGGAAAGCCCAAGGGCGCGCTCGGCACCCACCGCAACATGCTCTCCAACATCATGGCCGCGGCATCCGTCGGCGCGCGCAACTTCCTGCGCCGGGGCGAGGCGCCGCCCGCGCCGGATCCCGGCGCGCCGCAGCGCGTGACGCTGCTCTCGGTGCCGTTCTTCCATGCCACCGGCTGCTTCGCGGTGATGAACCCCACCGTCGCGGCGGGCGGCAAGATCGTGCTGATGCGCAAATGGGAGCCCGAGCTCGCCATGCAGCTCATCGAGCGGGAGAAGGTCAATTCCGCCGGCGGCGTGCCCACCATCGCCTGGCAGCTCATCGAGCATCCCAACCGCCACAAATACGACCTGTCGTCGCTGGAGGCCGTGGCCTATGGCGGCGCGCCGTCCGCGCCCGAGCTGGTGCGCAAGATCGTGGAGACCTTCCCGAAATCGGTGCCCGGCAACGGCTGGGGCATGACCGAGACCTCGGCCACCTGCACCTCCAACAGCGGCGAGGATTACGAGAACCGGCCCGACTCGTGCGGCCCCGCGGTCGCGGTGTGCGACATCAGGATCATGAACCTCGAAGGCACCCACGAGCTCGCCCGCGGCGAGGTGGGCGAGCTGTGGGCGCGCGGGCCCAACATCGTGAAGGGCTACTGGAACAAGCCGGACGCCACGGCGGCCACCTTCTTCGACGGCTGGGTCAGGACCGGCGATCTCGCCCGCATGGACGAGGAAGGCTTCTGCTTCATCATCGACCGCGCCAAGGACATGCTGATCCGCGGCGGCGAGAACATCTATTGCGTGGAAGTCGAGAACGTCCTCTACGAGCATCCCGCCGTGATGGACGCGGCCCTGGTGCCCGTGCCGCACAAGACGCTGGGCGAGGAGCCTGGCGCGGTCGTCCACCTCAAGCCCGGCATGCACACGACAGAAGACGAGCTGCGCCAGTTCGTCGCCGGCAAGCTCGCGGCCTTCAAGGTGCCGGTGAAGGTCGTGTTCTGGCCCGAAACCCTGCCGCGCAACGCCAACGGCAAGATCCTGAAGACGGAATTGAAGAAGATTTTTGCGGGGTAGGGCAATGCGCGCATGGCTGTTCGGCATTGTCGCCGCGACGACTGCTGCGTCAGCCGCCGGTCAGCCACCGGCGACGCCTCCAGCCTTGCGTTGCGTGTACGATTTGATGAAGCGGGATGCGCACGCGCAATCAGTCGCGGCGTATTCGATCGATGAGGTCAGGTCCGCGATTGAGTTCTCTTTCCAGGACAAGACCAATCGCACAGTCACGGCCGACATCATGATTTTGTCTGTAGGAAGTCCCGCCACCTATCATCTGACAATTTTGCCGGGCGAACCGGACGACATGGGATGGGAAGCACTGGACTTCCTGTCAGAGACAATTCCGGATGGCATCGGGCAATGTCACATCGGCCCCGGGCTTGACAGCCTGATTCCACAGCCGAGCCCCCACGACCAGTGGCGGCGCGTGGATTTCCCGAATTGAACCGCGCCTGTTGTGCGCAACCTATTAAGGCCGGCCCGAATGTGCCCATGAATGAGCGCAGCTGTGTCTGCACAACTTGAAATATTATTACCCCGATTTTTCCAGATTTTGCTTGGCAGCGTGAGGTAATGCGTTCGTTTGAAATTTAGGCTGCAAAATGGCGTTATTAGGGCCGTTTGATGACAATGGGAAAGCGCTTGACTAATTTGAAATTGGCGCTCATCTACAGTCGATTGTTGGCAATCCTGCCGACATAAAACCACGGAGAGTGGAGAATGCGCCAAAAATGACCCGCCTGAGCGAAACGCCATCGATCTGGTGTTTCGTGTCCTTGATACGCTGATAAGGTTGGTAACCCTCCTGTTTGCGTATCTCGCCTACCAAGTCACTTGCCTTACCTACGTACTTTTGCTGCACCAACAGTAAGAAACCAGGGCCCCCGAATGGGGCCTTTTCTTTTTTAGGCTTTCCGCTTCTTATACGGCCCACGCTTCTTAGGCGGATTCTCCGCGTCCATCATAGCGCACAAATCGGCCATGCTCATTAGCTCTTTCGCGATCCCTGCCTGCATCGCCGGGGTGACACGAAGCGTCTTGTGAATGCGGCAGAAATTATAATGCACAAAATAGAGCGCAAGCGCGTAGCAATGGTTGTCAAACTTCTTGCTGAAAGCGTTGGTAAGACGCGTGAACCGGCGCATGGACATACGCATTGTAAGGTTCTGGCGCTCGACATGCGACGTTGAAACCTCCCGCATATCGGGGTTGCCGAACATGCCCGTCTTTTCGCACGATACGCACTTGCCGGGGCTGTACTTCTTAGCCGGGCCGCTATCCAAATTGTTCGAGTATTCCTTCACCTGTTGCGCATAGGAATTGCCGCGCCCGAAAATCTTCTGGACGGCGCTTTCGTAGCCGCGCCACGCGTCTGTCGTGATTTGCACATGATCGCTATCAATGCGCGTCTGGCAATCGTGCAGGAAGTGCTCGGCCATTTCGCTGGTGCGATCACCGGCCAGCCATGACACAATCACCTTGGAGTGCTTGTCCAAACCCGTGAACGTCCAGATATCGCCAGCGTCCGCGTTCTGATTTTTGTTGGTCGGCACGTTGGCGCGCTTGGAGTAGCAAAAACTCCAAATCTCATCGGCCTGCAATTGTTCTGTCTGAAGGCCCCGGACCGTCCGGTCATGGAAGCGTTCGGCACACTGGCCCGCCTCCACAAGCAGCTTGGACACGGTGTTAATGGAGACACCGGCGACCCGCTCAATGGATCGCATGGAAGAGCCCTCAACCAGCATGTTGAGGATTTGGACGCGCTTTTCGAGGGGCAGCTTGTTCATGCTCCTAATATGTGAACTTCTTGCTTGAGTGTCAAGCATAATTCTCATATTAATCGCGCCTTGCGGGGGCGGCGAGGCGTATATTTTGCAAAACGGGCTATTATTTAGTAGTTAGGACGGCGGCGAGACGGCTCTTAGTGGCGGCGGCATGGCGTTGAATCCTTCAAATCCGCGGAAAATGGCCCAATCGGATTGGGACGCGCTGGCGCGCGAAATTGAGACGATCTTTGTGCCGGGCACGGCGATTAAGGAACAAGAACTGATTGCGGGGCGGACAGAGCAAATTCGCCAGCTAGCCGGTGTCGTGCGCCGTCCAGGAAAGCAAGCCATAATTTACGGAGATCGCGGCGTAGGCAAATCATCTATCGCCCAAACGTTCTATCTCTCGATTCCTCGAATCGGAGACTTGAATGCAATTCGAGTGCCCGCCAACTATGGCGATACCTTCCCTGATCTGTGGAGAAAAGTATTTCGGCGGATGACGCTCGAAAGCGGCGAGAACGTTGCTTCTAGATATCCCAATGCCATTACCCCTGACGATGTTTTCCTAGAACTCCAAAAATTCCATCCAAATGACTTGACGCTGATAATTCTGGACGAAATCGACAGAATTTCCGACCCGACAACCAAGCGATTGATGGGAGATACGATTAAGGCGTTAGCCGACGAAGATCTGAGTGCGAAGCTAATTTGCGTTGGCGTAGCAGATTCAGTTAGCGAACTCATCGTGTTCGGACATGAGTCAGCAAGCAGGGCGCTTGTCCAAGTTGAAATGCCAAGGATGTCCGATGACGAGATGAAGGATTTGATAGTTCAGCGCCTAAACCGGGTTCAAATGAGTTTGAGCGGTGATGCGCTGTGGCGCATGATTTTCATTTCTAAGGGCCTCCCGTTTTATGGCCACCTTCTGGGTCTTCATTCGTCTCTGACTGCTATTTCTCGTAAGCGAATCCGCATTGAGGAACGGGACGTTGCTGATGGCTTGCAAGATGCGCTTAAGGAGGTAGATCAGAAGATACGGGAGGAATACGTCAAAGCGACTTACTCAGAACGACAGAAAAATATTTTTAAGGAGGTCCTTCTCGCCTGTGCGCTCGCGCAGCGCGACGATCTTGGACGATTTTCTGCAAGAAGTGTTGCGGATCGCTTGTCGGTAATCACCGGTGAATCGTACGAGGTCCCGGCATTTGCTTATCATCTTGACGAGTTCTGCCAAGAAAATCGCGGAAGAATCTTAGATAAGATTGGTCAGCGGCGGCAGTTTAGTTTTCGTTTCCGCGATTCCTTGATGGAGGCGTTCGTAGTCCTAAAGAGCCTTCAGCTTGGCCTAATATCGAACGACAAAGCACAGGTGCTGGGGCCTAACCGTCAACGCGATCTTTTTTCCATCTAGCCGCCGCCGCTTTTTTCGCGATGTTTTTTCTCCGAGCCGGAGACAATGAAGCGGCGCGGGCCTTTCCACCCTTCAGGCCCCCTTCGCGGTTAGCTTTTGTGCCGGGATTGGGCTTGGTATCCTCGGCCTCGCCAGTGGCGATCCTGCCGACCAGCACGGCGGCTCCGATCACGTCGGCGGGTCGCTTTTGACCTTGGGGGCCTTTAGGCATTTCCCGCCTCCTGTGGCCACCTAAACAAAACCTCATCGGTGTTGGGGTTTATGATCTCAGCCCGGTCTACCTCCGGGAGGCTCTCCACAGTCGCCTTCGCCATCCGCCGCGCCGCTTCCAAGGATACGTCGAAAAGAACGTGCTGGTGCTGGCATTGCTCAAATGAGCCGTCTGGGCAACGCCGATATGACTTGATTTCAAGAAACACGGAAGCAGGCTCCTAGCCACATTCCGACCCTAAAACCCCCTCCGGCAGGGGGCAACCCGGCAAAATTTCAAATTGAGACACGACCCAGCGTGACGCTGGTGTACGAGTTTTGTTCTCGTCTCCCGGCCCGCGCCCGGCGCGGCGCTGGACAGCTCACCCTCAGCCCCCTCGGTTTGTCAGAAGGAAACACAACCATGACCACGCTCGATCGTCGTTAGCCGCTGCGGCGGCGCGGCAGAACCACCTCGCGAAAAACCACCGTTCCCGATGGGGACTCGAATTGTGTCTTGAGCCGATCCAACTCCAAATTTTTCGCCGCCAAAAAAATCTATCGCGAAAACAGGCCCATCAGCATCGGCCTGGCGTAGAGGCTCGCGGCTTCGTCGCGGGCAGCGCCGCCGACGACGTTGAGGAGCGAGGCCGCCGCGTTGAGCGTGGCGTTGAGGAGTTGCGCCGCGATCACCGGGTCGATGGCGCGCAGGGATCCTTCCGCGATCCCGTCGGAGATCATGGCGGAGAAGCGGTCGGAGATGCGGCTCCACTGTGCCAGCATGTTCTGGCGGATGGGCTCGGGCAGCGCGCTGATGGCCGAGGTGCGCAGCAGCGGCCCCTTGTCCGACACCTGGTACTGCGCCAGCGCCGCGGCGGCGGCGGAGAGCCGCGCCCACTGGTCGCCGGGCAGCTTCATCGCCTGGGACTGCACCTTCTTCATGATGCCGAAGCTGCGCTCGAAGCAGGCCACGACCAGGTCGTCCTTGTGCTCGTTGTGATGGTAGAACGAGCCCTTGGTGACGTTGAGCTCGGCGGAGATCCTCTCCACCGACGCGCCGCGATAGCCGCACTGGTTGACGAGCCGCGTGGCGGCGGTGAGGAACTCCTCGCGCGCGCTGTCGGCGGGCGGGGCGAGCCCCGGCACCGGCGCCGGCACCCAGGCCGCGCCCTCGCGGGCGATGCCTTTCGCCAGGATGTCCAGCATGCGCTCGCCGATGCGCGGATAGTCCTCCACGTCGTAGCGCCCGAGCCAGGCCACCGACCAGAAGATCTGCTCCATCAGCACATGGGTGCGCGCCGTGGCCATCTTGCGGTCGATGCCCGGCGCGGCCAGGAACAGCTCGCGCACCTTGCGGAACAGGCGCACGTAAGGCTCGGTGACGCGCGACAGGTGCGGCTCCTTGAGCGCGCGCACGTCGTTGAACATCGCCATGGGCGCTTCCTCGCCCAGGCGGATGCGCCCGTTGAGCTCGAGGTAGAGCATCAGGAAGCGCCGGAGCCGCTCCTCGGGCGGGCCGGCGCCGAGCGAGGCGGAGATCAGCGTGTCGAAGCGCTCGATCGAGGCGAGGAAGCAGGCCACCGCCAGGTCTTCCTTGCGCTTGAAATAGTAGGTGACCGAGGTGGTGATGAGATCGACGCTCGCCGCCACGTCGGCCAGCGTCATGCCCTTCACCCCGCGCCGGTTCATGATCCCGGCGGCGGCGGCAATGATGGCTTCCTTCTTGCGCGCGTAGCGTCCGGTCGAAACCGGTGGCGCCGTCCCCTGACTGTCCATGGCCCGAACTTAGCCGGTTCGGACCGCGATTTGAACCGGCCCTAGGGCCGGTCCTCGCCGCGCTCGACGGCGAGCGCCACAGGCTCGTGGGCCTCGGCGAATTCGCCAGCCAGCCGCTTGAGATTTTCCCCGTGGCTTTCCCGGGTGATCGGGAATTGCGAGAGAATCGCCATGCCGCCGAGATAGAGGACGACGACGGTGACGAGATAGGTGACCGAAAAATGATGCACGATGGCGGGATCGACCTTGCCGGGGATTGCCACCGTCGGAAATCCCGTCAGATGCAGCAGCAGGCCCGACCCGTACACGCCCAGCCCGGTGACCGCCTTGGCGAGGAACGAATTGCCGGCGAAGAACAGGCCCTCGCTGCGCCGCCCGGTCTTGAGTTCGCTGTCCTCCACCACGTCGGCGATCATCGCCGTCACCAGGATCGAGGCGCCGATGGTCATGGCGCCGGAGACGACCGCGAAAGCGAGCAGGATCGGGACCAGATTGTGCATCCCCGGATGCAGCCAGAATCCGAGCAATCCCATCACCAGCGGCGCAATCGCGATCGTGAACCCGACCATGAACAGCAGCAGCGTTCCGGTCACCTTGCCGAAGGCGCGCGACACCGGCGGGCCCAGCAGGAACGCCAGGAACACCGTCACGAATCCCGCCAGCGACATGACGCCGATCTCCTTGGTCGACAGCAGCCAGAAGAAGGAGGAGACGTAGTAATTGAGCGCGAAGACCAGCCCCGTCGCCAGGTTGAGGACCATGATGGAGACCATCAGGATGAGAAACGCCTTGTTTCCCAGTGTCGCCACCATTTCCCTGGCGTATTGCCACAGCGACAGCATCCGCGCCGGCGGCTTGCGCAGCCAGGGGATGAAACGGTGCGTGCCGGTGGCCGAGATCAGGATCGCCGCGAACATGAAGATCGCCGACGCCAGCCCGTAATGCCCGTAGCCCGCCTCGTTGAGCTGCCCGTAAGGCTGGGTCCTGGTCGGCGTGAGGAACACAAACAGCGCCAGCACCAGCATGCCTAGGCCGCCATACCACGCGAACAGGATGCGATAGCTGAGGAAGGACGTCCGCTGGTCGTAATCCGGCGTCAGCTCCGCCACCAGGGCCGAATTGGGGATCTCGAAGAACGTGATGAAGGTGCGCACGACGATGGCGACCACGATGAGATAGACGAACAGCGCGCCCTGCGACCAGTGCGGCGGGTTCCACAACAGCAGATAGGAGACCGCCACGGGCAGCGCCGCGGCATACATCAGGGGATGCCGCCTTCCCCAGCGCGAGCGCAGGTTGTCGGAGAACTGTCCCACCACGGGATCCATGAAGGCGTCGAACACAAAGGCGATGAAGATCGCCCGGCCGACGAGTTCCGCCGGCAGATGCAGCACCAGATTGTAGAACGGCAGCAGGATGGTCTGGAAACCGTTGTCCTTGATGCCGAAGGCCGTGGAGCCGAGGCCGTAGAACACCTTTGTGCGGGAGCTTTGCATCTCCCGCCGCACGCCTGCATCCGACATTACGGACCTTTCTTCCCAAGTCCGCTCGCATGGCGGATCGATTGGAAAATGTGGTATGGGGCGGCGGCGGCCGTCAACTGGGCGCATGAAGTTTTAAAGACGGGCGCGGCGGGGCGCGGGCTGCGCACTAGGATGCGCGGTCGAATCTCCTGACGCAGGGGCCATGGCAGGTCGAACCACCGATTGGAGCGGGATGCGGCGGGCCGCCTGGGGCCTGGCGCTGGGCATCGCCGCGGGCGCGCTGCTCATGACGTCCCATGTTCCGCAACGGGCGATTGTGACCGCCGCCTGCGCCGCGGGCGCCGTGGCGCTGGCGCTGCTCGCGGGGCGGATGCTGTCGGGGCGGGTGGAGTCCACCTCGCTCTCCGGCGGCGATCCGAACGCGGCCGCGCTCACGCCGCTGGCGCGCGAGCTGTTCGAGCGGCTGCCCGATCCGCTGCTGCTGCTGGATGCCTCCGGCCGGGTGGTGTTCGCCAACACCGGCATGGCCAACGCGGTGGGCACCGACCCGCAGCGCAAGCCGATCACCGCCGTGCTGCGCGTGCCCGCCGTGCTCGCCGCCATCGAGCGCACGCTGCAGACGGGCGAGCCGGCGACCGTCGCCTTCTCGATCCCGGTGCCCGTCGAGCGGCACTACCAGGCCTACGCCACCCGCATGGAGCAGAGCCCGCGCCTCACCGCGCTCCTGCTCCACGACATCACCTCGGTGATCCGGGCCGAGCAGGCGCGGGCCGATTTCGTCGCCAATGCCAGCCACGAATTGCGCACGCCGCTCGCCGCCGTCTCCGGCTTCATCGACACGCTGAAGGGCCATGCGCGCGACGATGAGGGCGCGCGCGAGCAGTTCCTGGACATCATGAGCCAGGAGGCCGGGCGCATGCGCAGGCTGATCGACGACCTGCTCTCGCTCACCCGCATCGAGCTGAACGAGCACGTGCCGCCCGCGGGCCTGGTGGACATCTCCGCCGTCGCCCGCAACGCCGCCGCCGCGCTCCAGGGCCTGGCGAAGGCGGACAACGTCACCGTCGCGGTCGCGGACGTGCGCAACCTGCCGCAGATCCGCGGCGACCGGGACGAGCTGATCCAGCTCTTCCAGAACCTGATCCACAACGCCATCAAGTACGGCCGCGAGGGCGGGCATGTCTGGGTGGACTTCGCCCTCGCGCCCGGCGCCGCGCCCGGGCGGCGCGGCGGCGCCATGATCGCGGTGTCGGTGAAGGACGACGGCGAGGGCATCCCCCGCGAGGCCATCCCGCGCCTGACCGAGCGGTTCTACCGGGTGGACGTCAAGCGCAGCCGCGAGCGCGGCGGCACGGGGCTGGGGCTCGCCATCGTCAAGCACATCGCGAATCGCCACGGCGGCCGCCTCGCCGTGGAGAGCAAACCCGGCGAGGGCAGCACGTTCACCGTGCTCCTGCCGACGGCGAACGGCGCCAATTCCGCCGTTTCGCCTGCCGCTCCGCCGCCCATTTCTGGCGTCACGGAAGTGTTATAAAACCGTCGCATAGCTTTGGCGCGCCGCCTTTAGGGGAGGCGCATGTTCTTCCGGCGGCAAAAGAAATCAGCGGACGCGCCGCCCTCGAGAGGCGAAATGAGCGAACACACGGTCAAGTCCTTCACCGAGCAGCTCGAGGCGCTGGCGACCGCCGTGGCCCAGATGGGCGGCCTCGCCGAGGCCCAGCTCGCCGACGCCATCGAGGCCATCGCCCGGCGCGACTCCGCGCTCGCCGAATCCGTCATCGCCGGCGATCCGCGCATCGACCAGCTTCAGCAGCAGGTGGAAGACCAGGGCCTGAAGCTGCTCGCGCTGCGCCAGCCCATGGCGGTGGATTTGCGCGAGACGCTGGCCGCCATCAAGATCGCCAGCGAGCTCGAGCGCATCGGCGACCTCGCCAAAAACATCGCCCAGCGCGCGATCGTTTCGAGCCGCGAACCTCCCATCCGGCTGACGCATTCGCTCGCCCGCATGGGCCACGCGGCGCTCAGTCAGCTCAAGCTCGTGCTGGACGCATATTCGGATCGTGACGCCGCCGGCGCAGAAACAGTGTGGCGGCAGGATGACGAGATCGATGAGATCTACAACAGTCTTTTCCGCGAGCTGCTCACCTACATGATGGAAGATCCGCGCACGATCGGATTATGCACGCACCTGCTTTTCGTCGCCAAGAATATCGAGCGCTGCGGCGACCACGCCACCAACATCGCCGAGACCGTGTATCACATGGTTAGCGGCGGGCATCTTTCGGCGGATCGGCCCAAGGCCGACATCACGTCGAGCACCACGGTTCCCTTCGAGCAGAAAATCCCATGACCCTGAAACCGACCGTCCTTGTTGCCGAAGACGAAAACGCCCTCGTCACACTCCTGCGCTACAATCTCGAACGCGAGGGCT
>DATJXR010000049.1:0-2476 GCA_035499995.1 Rhizomicrobium sp.
GTTCTTGGGCGGGACCAACGAGCGGATGCGAGGGTCGGTTAGACGCACTTTAGTCTCTCCATAGTCTCGCGAGACCCCGTTTATTCGGGGTTTTCGCAGGTTCAGCCGTCGATACCTTCCGTTCGGAAAAGATCAACGGCATCAGAGAGTTACGTGCTGATATGCGCCGCTATGTTCGAACATCAAATCGCGGTTCTGGATGCGGACGTCGATCTCGGTAGAGACCCAGGAAAACACCGTCGGCTTCCGCGTTGCGCGTGATCTTCCATAGATGAGGAGCGCGGAGCTTGCCGTCGCCGCCACGCATCTCCCCGGCGCTCGTTCCCGGCGCTCGCGGCGGCGCGGTCGCGGTTGGGCTTTCCTTCGCCGGGCCGGCGGGGTTCTATTCATCGCGTATCGGCCAGCAGCGGAGCACCTCCATGAGCAAGCCGCCGCGCGGCGTGAAAGCCGCGCCATCCGGGCGCCCCGTCTCGCGCGGCGCCTGTCTTTGCGGCGCCGTGGAGGTGGAGATCGATCTGCCCGCCTTCTGGGCGTGGCACGATCACTCGCGCGCGAGCCGGCGCGCGCATGGCGCGGCCTACGCCACCTATGTCGGCTGCTGGCGCAAGCATGCGCGGCTCGTGAAGGGCGCCAGGAGCCTGGCGCGCTACGAGGAGCCGGGGACGGGGGCGGTGCGCAGCTTCTGCGCGCGCTGCGGCTCGCCGGTCTTCTACGCGCGCCGGCGCGCGCCCGGCATGATCAACATCCCGCGCGCGCTGTTCGCCGGGCGCACGGGGCGCGAGCCGCGCTATCACCTCGCCATCGAGGAGCTCCAGGACTGGGCCTATGCGGGCGCGCCGCTGTCTCCGCTCAAGGGCTATCCCGGCGTGATGCGCGAACGCCCCAGGGCGCGGCACCCCAGGGCGCGCCGCCCGAAGGCGGGCGGCGATGGGTTTCCGCCGGCCGACTGATCTTCGCCGGACCGGCGGGCGGCTTTGCATCGGCCCCGGCGCATGGGAAGGTCCCGCGCCCGGTGGGGAGCCGATGGGTCGATTGTGGAAATTCCTGGGTGTGGGCGCGGCCTGCGCCGTGGCGCTGGCGGCCGCGGGCCTGGGCGGGCTCTGGCTGTTCTCGGAATCGGTGATCGAGCGGCATTATCCGCTCCTCACCGTCGATGTGCCGCTCAGCGGAAAGCCGGACGACATCGCCCGCGGCCGCCACCTGGCCAGGCTCACCGGCTGCACGGATTGCCATGGCGAGCGCCTTCAGGGCCGGCTGCTGGCGCCGGGGAACGGCCTTCGGATCTACGCGCCCAACCTGACGCGCGCGGCCGCGACGCTGACGCCCGAGGAATTCGCGCGCGCCTTCCGCGACGGGCTGACGCCGGACGGCCACAGCCTCTGGGCCATGCCGTCCGAAACCTGGACCTATATGAGCACGGCGGACGCCGCCGCCATCGTGGACTATGTCCGCGCGCTGCGGCCGCAGGGCGCGCAAACGCCGCCCGTGCGCTTCGCGCTCCGCGACCGCTGGGCCATCGCGACGGGGGAATTCGAGCCCACGGCCGAACGCGTCGCGGAGGTGCAGGACGACGGCGATCCGTCCGACGCCTCGCTCGATCTCGGCCCGCGCTACGAAGGCGGGCGCACCATCGCCCGGCTCGCCTGCGCGCAATGCCACGGCCTGGATCTCGCCGGCACGCCGGACGGGCGCGTGCCGGATCTGCAGGCGGTGTCGCGCTATTCGCTGCGCGACTTCTTCGGCCTGATGCGGGAGGGCCATGCGCCGGACCGGCGGGAGTCGCCCGCGATGCACCGGCTCGCGCGCGGCCGCTTCGCGGAGTTCCGCGACTACGAGATCATGGCGCTCTACGACTACCTCCGCGCCCGCGCCGCCGCGCTGCCGCCGCGCGGATAGCCGGCAAGATCTGCCGGGCGGGCCCGGCAACAATTGCCGCGGAGCGGTAAATTCTGCCCGGCGTTTCGAAGGCGGCGGCGAATTCTGCCGGGAAGGCTTTTCCCGGCGTTCGCGATTTTCGATGCCTAAGATTTTCCTAAATGGCCACCGGCATGGCGATTGCGACGCTCCGTGCGGGACGAAATACGCGCCCCGAGCAAAACGCTCGCGACTACGAACCAGAATGGAGGCATGCATGCTTAGCGTCAACACCAACACCGGCGCCATGGTTGCGCTGCAGTACCTGAACCAGACCAATTCCCAGCTGACGACCGTCCAGAACGCCATCAACAGCGGTCTGAAGGTCGCGTCCGCCAAGGACGACGGCGCCACTTTCGCCATCGCCCAGAACATGCGCGGCGACGTTGCGGCCTATTCCGCCGTGACGGACAGCCTCAACCGCGGCACCTCGTCGGTCGACGTGGCGCTGTCGGCCGGCCAGTCGATCTCCGATCTGCTGATCGAGATGAAGTCCAAGGCGCTCGCCGCGTCCGACGCTTCGCTCGATACCGCCAGCCGCCAGGCGCTCAACGAAGACTTC
>DATJXR010000050.1:0-108964 GCA_035499995.1 Rhizomicrobium sp.
CGAGAACGTGATCTCCGAAGCCGTCGGCAATCCGCACTTCACGTTTTACGACAGCAATCTCGCCGCCGGGCAGGTGATGACCGTCACCATGCCGGGCGACGAGCTGTTCGGCTCCTCCGGCGCGGTGATCGACGCCAGTGCGGTGACGAGCTGGGCCATCCACGTCCAGACCTCGCAGATCGATCCCCAGGGCGATGCGGGAACCGAGGCCTTGCTGGCCGACACCGTCACGGGCACGGCCGGCGACGACGTCATCCAGACTTACTACGGCGACGACACGATCCGGGGCGGGCCTGGCAACGACACCATCGACGGCGGCCTCGGATTCGATACCGCGGTCTTCTCCGGCAACTACGCCGATTACACCATCACGTCCGACAATGTGAACGGCACCATGACCGTCTCCGGGCCAGACGGAACCGACACGCTGATCGGCATCAACGCGCTCGAGTTCGACGACCAGACGGTGGACGTCGTGGTTCCCGGTGTCACGCTGGTGGGCACCGACGGCAACGACACGCTGAGCGGCGGCGAGGGCACCGACACGCTCGACGGCGGCAACGGAAACGACACGCTGAACGGCGCCGACGGCGACGACACCCTCGCCGGCGGCAACGGCAACGACACCGTGAACGGCGGCGATGGCAACGACGTCATCGTCGGCGGGTCCGATGGAGGCTCTTCCAACATCGGGCCCCACGGCTCGCAACCGGCGGCGAGCGCGGGCAACGACATCTACCGCGGCGGCGCCGGCATCGACACCCTGAGCTACGCCGGCGCGATGCAGTCCGTCACCGTCGACCTCACCGCCGGAAAGGCCTCCGGCGCGGACATCGGCAACGACACGCTCTCCGGCATCGAAAACGCGATCGGCGGCGCGGGCGGCGACACCATCAACGGAACCTCGGGCAACAACGTCCTCAGTGGCGGCGCCGGCAACGACACCATCACCGGCGGCGGCGGCCAGGACACGCTGGACGGCGGCGCGGGCAACGACATCCTGAACGGCGGCGCCAATGCCGACACCGTGACCTATGCCGCCGCGACGGCGACGGTCCACGTCGATCTCTCTCTGACCGGCGCGCAGACCATCGGCGGCGGCGAGGGCCAGGACACGCTGATCTCGATCGAAAACATCACCGGTTCCGCGTTCAACGACGTTCTCACCGGCAATTCCGGCGTCAACGTGATCGACGGCGGCGCCGGCAACGACACCATCGATGTCTCCGGCGGCGGCAACGACTCCGTGACCGGCGGAACGGGCAACGACACCATCGTGATGGGCGGCGCGTTCACGGCCGCCGACCGTGTCGATGGCGGCGACGGCAGCGACAAGCTCAAGCTCGACGGGGATTATTCCACGCAGGTCGCGTTCAAGGACACCACCCTGGTCAATGTCGAGACCATCCTGCTGGCGGCGGGGCACGATTACGACCTCAAATCCTACCACCACAACGTCGCCAGCGGCTCGACGCTGACCGTGGACGGCCGCGCGCTGGGCGCGGGCGACAGCCTAACGCTCGACGGCTCCGCCGAGATCTCCGGCGCCTTCGTGCTCTATGGCGGCGCCGGGAACGACGTGCTCTCGGGCGGCGCGGGAAAGGACGTGATCTGGGGCGGGCTGGGCGCGGACCAGCTCTCCGGCGGCGCCGGCGCCGACCGGTTCGTCTATCACGGCGCCGCGGAGTCCGACGGCGCGGCCTACGACACCGTCACCGGCTTCGACGCGGCGGCGGACGTGTTCGACGTGCCGGTTGCGGTGAAGCACACCAACGCGGCGGTCAAGAACGTGCCGCTGTCGGCGGCCACGCTGGACGGCGATCTCGCTTCGGCGCTGGGCCCCGCGCATCTGGGCACGCACCACGCCGTCCTGGTCGTGGCCGGCTCCGGCGATCTTGCGGGCGCCGTCTTCCTCGTCGTCGACCTCAACAACGTCGCCGGCTACCAGGCGGGACAGGATCTGGTCGTGCGCCTCGACCACGCGATGAACATCGGCAGCTTCGGCGCGGGCGATTTCATCTGACGCATCGCGCTGACTGACAGTCAATCATCGCGCCTGCCGCATTCCCGCCCCACTTGCGCAACGGCTTCGCCGCAATGCCGGCTTCCCATGCATGCCACGCGAAGAGGGGGAGTTCATCATGCGATACGTGTTTCGTGCCGCGCTCGCGGCATCGGCCATCCTGCTGTCCGCGCCGGCGTTCGCGCAGGTCGAGGAGGTCGTCGTCACCGGCTCGCGCATGTACGAGGGCCCGAACGCGCCGAACGTCACCATCGTCAAGCGCGCCGATCATCTCATCACCACGCTGCGCATCACCTGCGACACCCGCGACGACGACCAGCGCCGGGAGGAGATCAAGACCACCCTGCGCGGCATGATGCGGGCCGCCGCCGCCTCGCGCACGATTTCGCTGGGCCAGGGCGACGGCGTGCTGGTCCCGCTGGAGGAAAGCGCCTTCGACGACATGATCGAGCCCGACAGCCGGCCCGACACCAGCAGGCTCTACGTCGTGATCAAGACGACGATCTCGGCCGATGACACCTTCGCGACGGCCACCCGGCGCATCAAGGATTTCATCGCCGCCGTTCCCAGGGCCGGCCGGGTCGAGGTGCTGCGCGATGACCGCTGGGACCTCACCCTCATCGGCCCGGAGCAATACCGCGAAGTGCTGATCAGGAAGATCGTGGAGGACGCCAGCCGCACCGCCGCGCTCTTCGGCGCCAGCGACGGCGCGGCCATCGACGGGCTGGAGCGCCCGGTGGCGTGGTACCAGAAAGGCCCGCTCGACCTGGCGCTCTACATTCCCTATTCGCTGCGCATCGTGCCGAAGTGATGCGGCGATCGCCGAATGGTTGGCGCCGGACTCGCGGGCCTTATGCGGCAACTGCCGAAGCGCGCGGCGGCGGATGGCGAACATCGGCGCGGTGTGGCCGCCGCGCGATTGAAGTCCGCGAAGGGTTCGGGTAGCGTGTTTGTTCGGGGCCGCATTTTCCATCATTTGGCAAGACGACACTCCGCCCGCCGCCGTCCGCAACGGCGCGCAGTGGGCGAGGGGAGCGGGCGGGGGCGCGATCATGACGACAGTTACGGCAAGCGGTTCGGGCATCACCGACGATTTCGATTCCACCGATCTCGAAGGTGTCGCGACCATGAGCACGCTGGGCACGCACACCACCACCACCTTCGAGCTCACGATCCCCGGCCAGCTCGACCTCGTGGCCACCGGCACCGGCCTCACCTACAGCGGCGGCCACCCCAGCGGCGGAACGATCACCAGCCTCACGCTCAACACCGGCGGCGGCACGGCGACGTGGAGCGGCTTCAGCGTCTCGGTGTCGTCCTTCTGGCATATCCTCAGCACCGGAGACGTGAACGGGTTCTACAGCCTGTTCTTCGCGGGCGACGACACCTTCAACCTGCAAAACGACACCGGCCCCGATTTCCTCGTCGGCGGCGCGGGCAACGACACGTTCAATTTCGGCGCCACGCTGTTCGAGGGCTATCTCGATGGCGGCACCGGGAGCGACACGGTCAACCTGAACGGCGATTACGGCTATGCCGCGCTGGGCAACCTGATCAGTGTCGAGACCATCAATCTCGCGGCCGGCCATCATTACGATCTCCGCCTGTCGCCGGGCGCCGCGATGACGGTGAACGGCTCGGCGCTCGGCGCCGGCGACTCGATGGTCGTCGAAGCCGTGAATGCGGCGGGCACGCTCACCGTCCAGGGCGGAGCAGGCGACGACACGCTGGTGGGCCACGCCGGCGCGGCGGAAATATTCAACGCGGGCGCGGGCATGGATACCTACGACGCCAGCCATGCCGCCGCGGGTGTCAAGGTCGATCTCGGCAATACGGGCGCGCAATCGGTGGGCGGCGGCCTGGCCACCGTCACGCTGTCCGGCGTCGAAAACGTAATCGGGACGGATTTCAACGACACGCTGACCGGAAATTCCGCCGACAATCTCTTCGAGGGCGGGCGCGGCAACGACACGATCGACGGCGGTGCCGGAAGCGACACCGTCTCTTTCCAGAATCTGCCCCTGATCGCGGGCGACAGCGGCATCACCATCGACCTGCGGCCCGGCCACGGCGGCGGCTCGACCGGCGACACCTTCACCTCGGTGGAGAACTTCATCGGCTCTGGTTTCGGCGACACCTTCATCGGCGATTCAAACGACAACCATTTCACCGGGGGCGGCCACAATGCCGTGCCCGACCTGGTGGACTACAGCCACGCAAGCGGCCCGATGGTCTTCACCGAGACCGGCTCCGTCTACACCACCTATCTCTCCACCACGTTCACCGCCACGGGGGGCGGCCAGGGCACCGACACCCTGACCGACATGACCGAGATTCTCGGCACGCCCGGCGACGACACTTTCATCCTGATCAATCCCAACGACATCACCCTGGAGAGTGGCGGCGGCAACGACACGCTGAGCTTCGGGGCCGCCACCATGGGCGTCGACGTGATCCTGGGAACCGGCAACAACCTGTTTCAGGACTTCGAGGGCTTCGCGACGCTTGTCGGTTCCGCCTTCGACGACACCCTGTCGGCCGGCGGCACCGCCGCGGGCGGCGCCGGCGCGGTCATTCACGGCGGCGACGGCAACGACACGCTCTACGGCTCGCGCAATTCCGACGGCGCCGACGGCTCGGTGCTCTATGGCGATGGCGGCAACGACACGATCTACGGCACGTCGGCCGGCGCGGACGGAAACGGCAGCGACACGATCTATGGCGGCGCGGGCGACGATATGCTCTACGCCACCGCGCCCAGCGGCAGCAACGGCGGCAACGACGTCTTCGACGGCGGCACCGGCAACGACACCATCGTCGGCGGCGACGGCCAGAACACCGTCACCTACCAGGACGCCACCGCTGGGGTGACGGTGAACCTGAGCCAGGAGGATCCCTATTACAGGCTGACGGCGGACGTCGGTGGCGGCATGGGCACCGACACGCTGCAATACATCCAGAACCTCACGGGTAGCGACTATGCCGACAAGCTGACCGGCAACGAATTCGACAACACGCTGGCGGGCGGCAAGGGCAACGACACGCTCGATATCAGCCAGAAGACCGGCAACAACCCCTTCGGCCCGCCCGGCACAGGCGAGGACACCGTGCTCGGCGGGCAGGGCAACGACACCATCATCGCGGGCAATGACCTCGACACCGGCGACAGGATCGACGGCGGGACGGGCAACGACACTCTCACGCTCAACGGCGCCGGCTATGCCGCCTTCACGTTCGGCGCCGCCACCATGGTGAACGTCGAGACGCTCAAGCTGGCCGCCGGCAACAGCTATGGCCTCACCACCGGCGACGCGAACGTGGCGGCGGGCGCGAACCTGACGGTCGACGGCAGCGCCCTGCGCCCGGGCGACGTGCTCGGCTTCGACGGCAGCCACGAGACCGACGGCACCTTCACCCTCGACGGCGGCGCGGGCAACGACGTGCTGACGGGCGGCAGGGGCAACGACACGATCAACGGCAATGCCGGCAACGACGCCATCGATGGCGCGCTGGGCAGCGACACGATCAATGGCGGCGACGGCGATGACACGATCGACGTGGGCGCGGACCTCGACGCCACTGACCGGATCGACGGCGGCGCCGGCAACGACGTGGTGGCGCTCGGCGGCGACTATTCGGCCGGGCTTGCGCTCGATGGAACGATGCTCGCGGGCGTGGAGACCCTCAGGGCCCTGGGCGGCTTCAATTACAACCTCACCGCGATGGACTCGCTGGTCGCATCCGGCCGCGTGCTCGGCGTGGACGCATCCGCCCTCGGCGCGGGGAACCGCTTCGTCTTCGACGGTTCAGCCGAGACGGACGGCCGCTTCAGCTTTGCGGACGGCGCCGGCAACGACACGCTCAGGGGCGGCGCGCAGGCCGACGTCTTCACCGTCACGCATGGCGGGAGCGACACCGTCGCCGGCGGCGCGGGCGACGACGTCATCAGCCTCGGCGGCGCCTTCGATGCCAACGACGCCATCGACGGCGGCGCCGGCAAGGACACGGTGGTCCTGGACGGCGACTATTCGGGCGGCGTCGCGTTCCGCAACCTCACGCTCGCCAATGTCGAGGTCCTGCGCCTCGCGGCCGGTCATTCGTACGATCTGACCGCCAATTCCTACAACGTGGCCGGCGGAACCTCGCTCACAGTGGACGGCACGGCGCTGGGCGCGAGCGATGCCGCGGCATTCGACGGCGCCGCGGCGAAATCGGGCGCCTTCATCCTCAAGGGCGGGTCGGGCAACGACGTGCTCACCGGCGGCGCCCACAACGACATCCTCATCGGCGGGCTGGGCGCCGATCTCCTGAGCGGCGGCGGCGGCGCGGACCGCTTCACGTACAAATCCGCCGCGGAGTCCACCGGCGCGGGCTTCGACACGATCTCGGATTTCGACGCCGCGTCCGACCTCGTCGATCTCCCGTTCAAGCTTGCCCACATCAACACGGCGGTTGCGTCCGGCGCGCTCTCCGCCGCCACCTTCGATGCGGACCTCTCCGCCGCCATCGGGCACGGCCAGCTCGGCACCCATCACGCGGTGTTGTTCACGGCGAGCTCCGGCGATTTCGCGGGCGACACGTTTCTGATCGTCGACATGAACAAGGTCGCGGGCTACCAGGCCGGGCAGGATCTGGTGGTGATGCTCGATCACCCGGCGAACATCGGCAGCTTCGGCGCGGGCGATTTCGTCTGAGCCCGATCATCCCGGCGGGTTGCAGGTGATGTCGCCTTCCTCGCAGGCGAGCTCGCGCTCGAGTTCCTTGACGTGGGCCTGCGTCTTCTCGGTGCGGCACATGGTGTCGATCATGGGATGGATGGTGCCGCCCATGGTGAGCGCGGTCTCGTAGGCGCATTCGGAATCGCGCCAGGCGATCCACTTCTCCTCCGCCGCGCGCAGCAGCGCCTGGTTGGCCACGTCGTAGCGCGCCATGAGCTGCAGATAGACGGCGTTGAGCCGCGCGTCCGCCGCCTTGAAATCGAGCCCGGCGCAATAGTCCATCTCGATCTGGGTCTGGGCCTGCCGGCAGTCGGTGGGTGGCGAGGCCACGGTCGCCGGCGGCGGCGCGGAGGCCGGCTGCTGCGCGGCCGCGAAGCCCGGCGCCGCCAGGCCGGACCCGGCCAGCAGCAGAGCAAGTAGAACCGCGCGCCCCCGCATCGCCGGCCTCAGATCGTCGCGCCGCCGTCGATGATGACGGACTGGCCGGTCATGAACGAGCCCGCCCTGGAGGCCAGGAACACCGCGGCGCCCGCGATCTCGTCCGGCTCGCCGATGCGCCGCAGCGGCGCCCCCGCGGTCGAGCGCTTCAGCGTGTCGGGGTTCTCCCACAGGGCGCGCGCGAAATCGGTCTTGATCAGGCCGGGCGCGATGCAGTTGGCGCGCACGTTATAGGGGCCGTACTCCACCGCGATGTTGCGGGCGAGCTGGAAGTCCGCCGCCTTGGAGATGCAGTAGGCGCCGATCACGGGCGAGCCGCGCAAGCCCCCGATGGAGGAGACGATGACGATCGAGCCGTCCTTGCGCGCCTTCATCTCCGGCAGAACCAGCTGGCAGAGCCAGTGGTTGGATTTCACGTTGGCGCCCATGATCTTGTCGAAAGCCTCGTCGGGGATCTCCATCTGCGGCCCGTAATAGGGATTGAGCGCCGCGTTGCAGACCAGGATGTCGATGCGGCCCCATTTGGCGCGGGTCTTCGCCACCAGCTGCTCGATCTGCTCCTTGTAGTTGATGTTGCAGGGGATCGGCACGGCCACTTCGGCGCCGCGTTCCCTGTTGATGTCGCCCGCCACCTTCTCGCAGGCATCCGCCTTGCGGCTGGACACCACGACCCGGGCGCCGTGCTCGGCCAGCCGGTGCACGATGGCCTCGCCGATGCCCTTGGTGGATCCGGTGACCAGCGCCACCTTGCCCGAGAGATCGAACAGATTCATGGAAACGCTCCTCATATCGCCGCCGCCATTCTTAACGGGAAGCCCCAGTGGTCACAAATTCGCCGCCCCGCTAAGCTTTGGTCCGGCGGGCGGGGCGGAGAGGTTGCCGATGAGGAAGTCCCTGATTTTGCTGGCCGTGCTGATGCTCGCCGCCTGCGCCGGCGCGCCGCGCCATCGCGGGGGGCCCGAGCCTGCCCAGCCCTGGGAGCGGCCCAGCGCCCAGAACCCCGCGCCGCCGCGCCCGGGCCCACCCTACGTGCCGCCGCCCGTGCAGAGCGCGGGCCCGCTCAGGACGGCGTCGGTGTCCGCCTACATGGACGGGCAGGAGAACGCGCTGCGCGCCAGGCTGCGCGGCGAGGGCGTGATCGTCGCCCGCCGCGGCGACGGCATCACGCTGGTGATCTTCGACGCGATGCTGTTCGGGCGCGACGACGCGCTTTCCGGCAACGGCGCCGATCTCTTGCGCGCGCTGGCGCTGATCCTGCGCCGCTTCGACCACACCGCGCTCCAGATCGCGGGCTACACCGACACCACGGGGACGCCCGCGCAAAACGCGGAGGTCTCCACCCGCCGCGCCAGGGCCGTGGCCACGGCGCTCGCCGCCGACGGCATCGCGCCCGCGCGGCTGTCCGCGCAGGGTTATGGCGAGGACAACCCCCGCATCAAGACCGGCGAAGGCGTGAACGAACCCCGCAACCGCCGCATCGAGATAAGGATTTCTCCGGCGCCGATGGGGTAGTATTTAACCTCCCCCTTGTGGGGAGGTTAAGATCACTTCGCCAGCGCCGCGTCGATCGCCTTGTTCATTTCGGCGTCGTTGGGCTCGGTGCGCGAGCCGAACACACCCGCGATGGTGCCGTCCTTGTCGAACAGGTATTTGTGGAAGTTCCAGCGCGGCGCCGCGCCCTCGCCGAGTTCGCCTGCCACCCATTTGTAGAGCGGGTGCGCGTCGGCGCCGATGACGTGCTCCTTCGCGGTCATCGGGAAGTCCACGCCGAAGCGCGTCTCGCAGAAGGTCTTGATCTCGCCCTCGCTGCCCGGCTCCTGTGCGCCGAAATCGTTGGCCGGCACGCCCAGCACGACGAGGCCCTTGCCGCGCTTGGCCTTCCACAGGGCCTCGAGCCCGGCATATTGCGGCGTGAGCCCGCACTGGCTCGCCACGTTCACCACCAGCACCGCCTTGCCCCTGAACTGCGACATCGGCATCGCGCCGCCGTCGATGGATTGGAACGTGAAATCGTGGGCCGTCTTCGTCATGCCGTCTTCTCCTGACAATTGTCACGCCGCCCGGCGCGAACCGTTTCGCGCATCGCGGAGCCGGCTCCCCTAGCGTCCGTAGCGGCCGAACAGCTCGACCAGCTCGTCGAATTTGCGCTTCTGGTCGTCGACGTCGCCGGAATGGATCGCGTGCGCCACGCAGTGCGAGGCGTGGTCCTTCAGCACGTCCTCCTCGACCTTGCGGATCGCGGACTTGACGGCCTGAATCTGGTTAAGCACGTCGATGCAGTAGCGCTCTTCCTCGATCATGCGCGCGACGCCGCGGACCTGGCCTTCGATGCGCGACAGCCGCGCCAGCAGTTTCGGGTTCTTGTGCGTCATCGCGCTACACCCTACCAGAGTATGCGGGGCTGCCAAATACGCCCCCGGAGAGGGTTTCGGGGGAAACGAGGGGTTCGACATGCGCGCATTTGGCGCGGCTTTTGCCGGAATATTCGTGCTTCCCGCCACCGCGATGGCGTGTGCCTGCGGCTGCGCGGTGTTCGACGTGGGCACCTCCACGCTCCTGCCATCAGGTCCCGGCACGACCCTTTTCGGGGAATACGACTTCCTGGACCAGACGAAGAACTGGAGCGGAACCCACCGCGCGCCGGCCGCGAACAACGACGACAAGGAGATCAAGACTGATTTCTTCCTCGCCGGTGTCCAGCATATGTTCAACGACGACTGGGGCGTGATGGCCGAAATCCCCTATACCGATCGCGCCTTCACCACCGATACCGGCAGCGGCGTCCCGACCTTTCATCATTCCGCGCTGGGCGACATCAGGCTGATGGGCGTCTATTCCGGCTTCTCGCCCGACATGTCGAGCGGGATCATCTTCGGGGTGAAGCTGCCCACCGGCGATCACACCTACGCCAATTTCGATCCCGATACGGAAATCGGCTCCGGCAGCACCGATCTGTTGCTCGGCGGCTATACTTCCGGGTCGTTCGACGCCACGCAGAAATTCACCTGGTTCGCGCAAGTGCTCTGGCAGCATCACCTCGCCACCCAGAACAATTATGTTCCCGGTTCGGAATTGAACGGGGCCGTCGGCGTTTCCTATAGCGGCTGGACGCTGGCACAGAACGTCGCGCTTACGCCGGTCCTGCAGGTGCTCGCTTCCGAGCGCGGCAGGGACGGCGGCGCGATGGGCGAGCCGGACGACACCGGGTATCAGCGCCTGATCGTCTCGCCGGGCCTGTCGCTGAGCGTGAACCAGTGGAAGCTCTATGCCGATGTCGAGTTGCCGGTCTACCAGCACATGAACGGCAACCAGCTCATCGCCCCCTACGCCCTGAAATTCATCGCGAGCTATTCGCTTTGAAGCTTCCTCCCCCGCTCTCGCGGGCGAGGACGCTTTAGGGTTAACGAATTCGCAACGGGGTCCGCGCCAAACTGGGACCCATGACCCATGTCATCCTGCTTCTCATCTATGGGCTGCTCTCGGCCAGCGCGGCGCTGATCCTGAACATGCTGGGCATCGCCACGCCCATCGAGGCGGGGCTGGCCGGTTTCACGGGCTTGCTGGTCGCCGCCCAGGCCCAGTCCGGTTTCGCCCGCCGCAAGCAGGCGCGCGCCCAGCGCCATGAGGTCGCCAGGCTGAAGCAGACCACCCGCGAGCTCGCCGCCGCCGTCAGCGAGGCCCACATCCGCATCGGGGACGTGAAGGCCGCCGTCGAGGCGAAAAGCAGCGAGCAGAGCCGCAAGATCGTCTCCGAACTCAAGGTGCTGGAAAGCCTGATGCGCGAATTCGCCGCGCGCATCTCCGAGAAATCCAGGCCGCCCAGGCCGGAGCCGGAGCTCGAGACCCGCGTGACGGCGGGCGCGCGCTCCTATCTCGACACGCTGGGCGAAGACGGGCTGCTGGAGACCATCCGCGCCTCGCTCGAGGAAAACCGCGTCGACCTCTATCTCCAGCCCATCGTCAGCCTGCCGCAGCGCAAGCTCCGCTACTACGAAGCGCTCTCCCGCCTGCGCGCGGAGGACGGCACGGTGATCATGCCGGCGCAATACATGAAGATCGCCGCGCCCGCCGGCCTGATGAGCGTGGTGGACAACCTGCTGCTCTTCCGCTGCGTGCAGATCGTGCGCAAGCTCACGGCCAGGCACCGCGAGATCGGCGTGTTCTGCAACATCTCCGGCGACACGCTGACGGACTCCGAGTTCTTCCCCCAGTTCCTGGAATACATGCACCACAACCGGGACCTGGCGCCGCACATCGTCTTCGAGTTCGCGCAGGCCTCGGTGATCGCCGCCGGCGCGAAGGGCGAGGAGAACCTCTCCTATCTCGCGAGCCTCGGCTTCGCCCTGTCGCTCGACCATGTCGGGACGCTGGCCATCGATTTCGCGCGGCTGAAGCGCATCGGCTTCCGCCACATCAAGGTGCGCGCCGGCATGCTCACCCACGGCATGAGCGACGCCGGCGCGTCGGTCGCCGCCGAGGATCTCAAGAAGCTGCTCGAGCGCCACGGCCTGAACCTCATCGCCGAGCGCGTGGAGGACGAGAAGACCGTCGTCCAGCTTCTCGACTACGCGGTCGATTTCGCGCAGGGCTTCCTCTTCGGCGAGCCGCGCGCGGTGCGCGAGGATTCGCTCAAGCCCGTGGAGAACACGGTTCCCGCCCCCGTCATCCCCTTCAGGCGCAGCGCCTGACCGGCTTGCCGCGGGCGCGCGCCGCCCCTAGGATCGCGCGACGGTTCCGGGGAACATCATGAAATCGGCAATTTCGCTCCTGGCCGGCCTCGTCGTGGCCGCGTCGCTTGCGGGCGCGCCCGCGCTGGCGCGCAGCTGGAAGTCCACGCCGCAGGATCTGGCGCAGGACTACTCGCAGATCCTCGACAACCGCGGCAAGGGCGAGGTCGTCATGGTCTGGTGGCTCGTGCCGACCACCATGCCGGAGTACCCGGACGCCCAGAAGGTCCTCGACCGCTACCTCGTGATCGGCGTGGTCCATGCGAAAATCGACATGGCGGCCGGCGGCGTCATGTCGTTCGATCCCGCGGTGGACGTCGTCGCCAAGGACGCGGACGGCAACGAACTGACGCGCATCGACGACAGCAGCCAGCCGCCGGTGGTCTCGGCGATGCTCGCCGGCATGCAGGGCGTGCTGAGCCAGGCCATCGGCCAGATGGGGCAGGGCATCCACTGGATCGTGTTCGACACCAACTCCGTGCATGCCTGCCAGAAGGGCGGCCTGTCGGTGCAATATGCCGGCGAGACCTACACCTACCAGACGCCGATCCCCGGCTGCCCCGCGGGCTGAGGCCGCGCGGCGGAAGCTTGCCCGCGGGCGTGCCCGATTGTAGGGGATGCGGCAATGACGTTCCTGCTTCCCCGCTTCCGCGAGCTAGCCCCCGCCTACGACGCGCTGATCTGCGACGTGTGGGGCGTGCTGCACAACGGCCGCGCCGCCCATCTCGAGGCGGCGGACGCGCTGCGCCGCTTCCGGCAGAACCACGGCCCCGTCGTCCTGCTCACCAACGCGCCGCGCCCGGTGGCCGATCTGGAGGCGATCTTCACGCGCATCGGCATGCCGCTCGACTGCTACGACGGGATCGTCACCTCCGGCGCGGCCGCGCGCGAGGCGCTGGCGGCGCGGGCGGCCGGGCGCACGCTTCGGATGCTGCACATAGGCCCGGCGCGGGATTTCGGCGTGTTCGCGGGCCTGCCCGTCGACAGCGTGGACGTCGAGGCGGCCGAGATCGTCCTCAACACCGGCCTCTATGACGACGAGAAGGAGACACCGCAGGATTACGCCCGCATCCTCGCCCGCATGAAGGCGCGCAACCTGACCATGCTCTGCGCCAACCCGGACATCGTGGTGGAGCGCGGCGACAGGCTCGTCTGGTGCGCCGGCGCGCTGGCCCGCGAATACGAGAAGCTGGGCGGCGAGGCGATCTATTACGGCAAGCCCCACCGCCCGATCTACGACACCGTGCTGGCGCTCGCCGAAACGCTCGCCGGGCGCAAGCCCGTCCGGCCGCTGGCGATCGGCGACGGCGCCGACACCGACATCCGCGGCGCCAACGCGATGGGCATCGACGCGCTCTTCATCGCCCAGGGCGTGCACGCCGCCCAGCTCGGCGAGCTCACCGCGGACGGCATCGCCCAGTTCCTCGCCACCCCCGGCATCCACGCCAAAGCCGCCATGAAGACGCTGGTGTGGTGAGTTCTTTTTTACCTCCCCCTTGCGGGGAGGTCGAAAAATCTCGTAGCGAAGCGAAGAGATTTTTCGGGCGGGGGGAGTGGTGCTGTGCTTTCGCCGCCGCGCCCCCACCCGAAGAATTTCTCGCTGCGCTCGAATTCTTCGACCTCCCCGCAAGGGGGAGGTTGGGTTTGGCCCGTGAAGATCTCGCCTTGTCCCCGCCGCGCGGCGCCGATATGACACCCGCGGACATCAGGAAACCGCGCATGACCTACTACATCGAAGACCTCAAGCCCGGCATGAGCGAGAGCTACGCCCACACCGTGACCGAATCCGACATCCGGAAATTCGGCGAAGTCTCGGGCGACACCAATCCGGTGCATTTCGACGAGGAATGGGCGAAGACGACGCCGTTCAAGGGCCGCATCGCCCATGGCGTCCTGTCGGCGAGCTACATCTCCACGGTGCTGGGCATGAAGATGCCGGGGCCGGGCACGATCTTCATGCAGCTCCTCACCCGCTTCAAGGCGCCGGTGCGCATCGGCGATACCGTCACGGCGACCTGCACCGTGCGCGAGCTGGTGGCGGAGAAGCGCCGCGTCACCTTCGACTGCGTCTGCAGGGTGGGCGACACGGTGGTCGTGGAAGGCGAAGCCCTGGTCATGGCGCCCGCGCGGCCGAAGGCCTAAAACGCCCCGCATGAGAATCTTCCGCCACTCCCGCGACGTTCCCGGCGGCCTGCGCGGTGCGGTGGTGGCGCTCGGCAATTTCGACGGCGTGCATCTGGGCCACCAGGCGCTGATCGGCCACGCCCGCGCGCTGGCGGAGGAGCGCGGCGCGCCGCTCGGCGCCGTCGTCTTCGAGCCCGACCCGCAGGAGTATTTCCGCCCCGCGGCCGAAAGCGCGCGGCTGACGCCGTTCCGCGCCAAGGCGCGGCTGATCGCGGGGCTGGGCGCGGACGCCCTGTTCGCGCTCCATTTCGACGCCGCCATGGCCACGATGAGCGCGCAGGATTTCGTCCTCGACGTGCTGGTTTCCGGCCTCGGCGTGGGCTGCGTGGTGGTGGGCGCCGATTTCCGCTTCGGCCGGGGCCGCGCGGGCGACGCGACGGTGCTGTCCTACATGGGCGAGATGGAAGGCTTCCATGTCGCGGTGTTCGATCCGGTGCTGGCCGGCGGCGAGAAGATCTCCGCCACCCACATCCGCGCGGCGCTGCGGGCCGGCAGGCCGCGCGAGGCGGCCAGGCTCCTCGGCCATTTCTGGGCGGTGGAGGGCCGGGTGGAGCACGGCGACGCGCGCGGCCGCACCATCGGCGTGCCCACCGCCAACATGCGCCTCGCCGACTGCCTGCACCCCGCGTTCGGCGTCTATGCCGCGCGCGCGACGGTGTACGAGGACGACAAGCCCGTCCTCACCCGCGACGCCGTCGCCAATTTCGGCATCCGCCCGATGTTCGAAGCGCCCGCGCCGCTTCTGGAGACCTGGCTTTTCGACTTCGACGGCGATCTCTACGGCAAGCATCTCGCCGTGGAGCTGGTGGACTATCTCCGCGGCGAGGAAAAGTTCGCCTCGCTGGAGGAGCTGAAAGCCCAGATCGCGAAGGACAGCGACAACGCCAGGAAAGTTCTGCGACAAATCTGAGCGAGACTCCCTGAAAACCGGGGGCAACCATGGCCGCACCGCCAATCAATCGCCGGATGTACAAGAGTCCCTTCGCCGAGGAATCCAGGCAGAACATGGAATCAACCTCCCCCCTGCGGGGAGGTCGTTCGCCGCAGGCGAACGGGTGGGGGACTCCGCCCTCGACGCCGCTGGAACGCGCGCGACATCTGCGCAAGCACGCCACGCCCGCGGAGCGCAAGCTGTGGCGGGCGCTGCGCGTGCTGCGGCCGCAGGGCTATCACTTTCGCAGGCAGGCGCCGTTCGGCAACTACATCGCCGACTTCGTCTGTCACAGGGCAAGCCTGATCGTGGAGCTTGACGGCTCCCAGCATGGCGACACACGTCAGATCGCCCACGACGCGCGGCGCACGGTGTTCCTGCGCGGGCGCGGCTACACGGTGCTGCGGTTCTGGAATCGTGACGTGCTGCAGAACTGCGCCGGCGTGGTCGAAGCCATCGTTCGCGCGGCCGGTCCCCCACCCGAAAAATCATCTCGCTACGCTCGCTGATTTTTCGACCTCCCCGCAAGGGGGAGGTTCGTCGAGCGCTTTATTTCCTGGGCTCCATCAGCTCGATCCGGTTGCCGAAGGGGTCATCCGCGTAGATGCGGTCGTAGCCTTCGAGCGGCTCGTCGTCCTTCATGGTGTAGCCGCCGGCGGCGAGCGCGGCTTTGAGCGCGGGCAGGTCCTCAACCAGCAGGGCCGGATGCGCCTTCTTCGCGGGGCGAAAATCCGGCTCCACGCCGAGATGGATCTTCAGGTCCCCGCGCTCGAACCAGCAGCCGCCGCGCCTGGCGAGGTGGGGCGGCTTGGGAAGTTCCGGGATGCCCAGCGTGTCGCGGTAGAAGCGCCGCGCCTCGTCCTCTTTGCCCGCCGGCATGGCGAGCTGGACGTGATCGATGGCGAGAACGCGCACAAGTCCCTCCGCGACAAACCCTCCGCGAACGGGCTTTTCCTAGCACGGCTGGACGATTCGCGCGCCCGCTGATAGGAAGGGGCAGGGCTGATTTGCCGCCCGAATTGCAGGCAATCGCGGGACAGACATGCTTCGCCTTGGGGAATTTGCGCGAATTCCACGCCCGGCTCCGCGGCCGGGTGCGTGAACGTGCCCCATGGTCGCGGATGCCGGGTTTGCGCCCCATCCCCGACCAGAGATAGAGACGATGCAAGACGCCAAGACCGACACGCCCCAGACCGGCCGCGACTACCGCGCCACGCTGTTCCTGCCCGCGACCGACTTCCCCATGAAGGCGGGCCTGCCCGCGTCCGAGCCGAAATGGCTGGCGCGCTGGGAGGCGATGGACCTCTACGGCCGCATCCGCCAATGGGCGAAGGGCCGGCCGCTCTTCGTGCTGCATGACGGCCCGCCCTATGCCAATGGCGAGATCCATTCCGGCACCGGCCTCAACAAGGTGCTGAAGGACATCGTGGTGCGCTCCAGAGGCTTCCTCGGCTACGACGCGCCCTACATCCCGGGCTGGGACTGCCACGGCCTGCCGATCGAATGGAAGATCGAGGAGAAGTACCGCAAGGAGGGCAAGGCGAAGGACGACGTGCCCATCGACCAGCTGCGCCGCGACTGCCGCGAATTCGCCGAATACTGGATCGACGTCCAGCGCCGCCAGTTCAAGCGCCTGGGCTGCATCGGGCTGTGGGACAAGCCCTACACCACCATGGACTACCGCGCCGAGGCGGTGATCGCGAGCGAGCTGCACAAATTCGTGTCCAACGGATTGCTCTACCGCGGCTTCCGCCCCGTGATGTGGTCGCCCGTGGAGAAGACCGCGCTGGCCGAGGCGGAGGTCGAGTACCACGAGAAGACCAGCCCGACGATCTATGTGAAGTTTCCGGTGATCGGCTGGAGGGTAGAAGGTTCGGGCGGAAACCCACCAGCACCCGAAGCAGTCGAACGTGCAGACGAACTGTTGAATGGCGCATCGGTAGTCATTTGGACGACCACGCCTTGGACAATTCCAGGCAACCGCGCAATCGCGTTTTCACCTGTGATCAGCTACGCGATCTATGAAGTCGGAGACACAAAGGAAGGTTCGCTAGCAAAGTCTGGCGAATTGCTAATCCTGGCCGAAGATCTGGCAAGCGCTGTCGCGCATCATGCGAAAATCACATTGGGATGGAGAGCTGCCGTAAAGCCAAATGGCTTGGTCTGCGCACACCCCCTGCGCGGCCAAGGCTACGATTTCGACGTGCCGCTCCTGCCCGGCGAACACGTCACCGCCGATACCGGCACCGGTTTCGTGCACACCGCGCCCGGGCATGGCGAGGAAGACTTCGTCCTCATGACGGAGACTTATCCCGGCTATGCGGCGAACAATCCCGACGCCTTCGACGTCGTGCAGGAGGACGGCGCATTCGCCGCCCACGTTCCGCTCTTCGCCGGCAAGCACATCCTCACGCCCGAGGGCAAGGACGGGGACGCCAACGGCGCGGTCATCCGCGAACTGATCGCGGCCGGCGCGCTGCTGGCCAAAGGCACGCTGCGCCACCAATATCCGCATTCCTGGCGTTCCAAGGCGCCGGTGATCTTCCGCGCCACGCCGCAATGGTTCGCGGCCATGGACAAGGACATCCCCGGCGGCGGCACGCTGCGGTCGCGCGCCATGAAGGCCATCGCCGACACGAAATGGTTCCCGCCCTCGGGCGAGAACCGCATGGCGGGCATGGTCAAGGACCGGCCGGACTGGGTGCTGTCGCGCCAGCGCGCCTGGGGCGTGCCGCTGGCCATCTTCGTGGAGAAGAAGAGCGGCGCGATCCTCGACGATGCCGAGGTCAACCGGCGCATCGTCGAGGCCTTCAGGACGGAGGGCGCGGACGCCTGGTTCAACTCCCCGCCGTCGCGCTTCCTGGGCAACGATCGCGACCCGGCGGACTATGAGCAGGTCAGGGACATCCTCGACGTCTGGTTCGACAGCGGCTCCACGCATGTCTTCACCGTCGAACAACCGCTCGAGCCCGAGTGGCCGCGGAAGGACCATGCCGACCTCTATCTCGAGGGCTCCGACCAGCATCGCGGCTGGTTCCAGTCGTCGCTGCTGGAAAGCTGCGCCACGCGCGGGCGCGCGCCCTACGACCAGGTGCTCACGGCGGGCTTCGTGCTCGACCGCGAGGGCGACAAGATGTCGAAATCGGTCGGCAACGTGATCCTGCCCCAGGCCGTCGCCGACAAGGACGGCGCGGACATCTTCCGCCTCTGGGTGGCGTCGAGCGATTTCACGCAAGACCTGCGCATGGGCACGGACGTGATCAAGGCGAACTCCGACGCCTACCGCCGCCTGCGCAACACCATCCGCTTCATGCTGGCCAACCTCTCCGGCTTCGACGCCGCGGAGCGCATCGGCCACGACCGGATGCCGGAGCTGGAGCGCTACATCCTCGCCCGCCTCGCCGGCATCGACGCCGTGGTGCGCGAAAGCTACACGGTCTACGACTTCAACCGGGTCTACAACACGGTGTTTTCGTTCTGCACCAACGAGCTGTCGGCGTTCTATTTCGACATCCGCAAGGATTCGCTCTATTGCGACAGCGCCGGCTCCGTCCGCCGCCGCGCCGCGCGCACGTCGAGCGATCTCGTGTTCCGCCACGTCGTCACCTGGCTTGCGCCCATCCTCTGCTTCACCATGGAGGAGGCCTGGCTGGAGCGTTTTCCGGGCGAGCACGAAAGCGTGCATCTGCAGCTCTTCCCGCAGGTGCCGGAGACCTGGCGCGACGACAGGCTCGTCGCGAAATGGACGCGCATCCGCGAGTTGCGCCGCGTCGTCACCGGTGCGCTGGAGATCGCGCGCCGCGACAGGGTGATCGGCGCCAGCCTCGAGGCGCGGCCGGTGCTCTACGTCTCGCCGGAAGACGCCGCGCTGTTCGACGGGCTCGACCTCGGCGAGATCGCCATCACCTCCGGCGCGAAGGTCTCCACGCTCGAGCCGCCGCCCGATGCCTTCCGCCTGGAGGACGTGCCCGGCGCGGCGGTGACGTTCCATCACGCCGAGGGCGACAAATGCGCCCGCTGCTGGATGATCCTGCCCGAGGTCGGCCATAACAAGGATCCCAACCTCTGCAACCGCTGCACGGAGGCGGTGGATGGGTGAGCTACTTCTTCCGCCCCCGCGAGAGCGGGGGAGGGGGACCGGCGAAGCCGGTGGAGGGGGGACGGCGGTGGCGAAGGTGCGTTTGCGCTTTCACCGGCGGACACACCCCTTCCGTCTGTCACGCGCATCGCGCGTGCCATCCACCTCCCCCGCTCTCGCGGGGCAGGAAGCGGGGATATCATGACCCCGCGCCAGCTTGGATTCCTCACCGCCGCCGTGGCGCTGGTCGCCGACCAGGCGGTCAAGCTCGTCATGCTCTACGGCTTCGGCTTCGCGGACATGGCGCGGGACGCGCGCATTTTCGTGCTGCCGGTGTTCGATCTCGTCATGTGGAAGAACTCCGGCATCAGCTTCGGCTGGTTCTCGTCGGAATCCCCCGCCGGCATCGCCGCGCTCATCACGGTGGAGCTGCTCGTCGTCGCCGCGCTGGGCGCCTGGATGTGGACGTCGGCGCGGCGCGTCTTCTGCATCGGGCTCGGCCTCGTCATCGGCGGCGCGCTGGGCAATCTCGCCGACCGCTTCATCCATGGCTGGGTGGCGGACTTCTTCTTCCTGCACGCCTTCGGCTGGAACTTCTTCGCCTGCAATCCGGCCGACATCATGATCTCCGCCGGCGTGCTGCTGCTGATCTACGACTCCGCGATCGACACGCGCGCGCCTGAGCGGCAGGGCGCCGGATGACGATCCGGCTTTCGCCCCGCGAGTGGGGCCTCGCCGCCGCCGCCGGCGCGCTCCTGGCCGATCAGGCCACCAAGCTCCTCGTCCTCTACGGCCTCGGCTTCGCCGCGCGCGACGACGGCTATTCGCTGCGGGTATTGCCGTTCTTTAACCTTACGATGCACCGCAACCCCGGCATCAGTTTCGGCCTGTTGCCGGTCCATGGCCCGTTCGGATATGTCCTCCTGGTGCTCATCGTCCTGGCCGTGATCGGGGCTTTGGGCCTGTGGCTGTGGAGTTCCGCGCGGCGGGGGCTGGCGGTGGGCCTGGGCCTGATCCTGGGCGGCGCGCTGGGGAACCTGATCGACCGCGTCATCTACGGCAAGGTTGCCGACTTTTTTGACTTTCACGCCATGGGCTACCATTGGTATGTGTTCAACCTTGCGGATTGCGCCATCACGCTGGGCCTGGCGGCGCTGATATACGATGCGTTCTTCCGGCCGGACTCCGGCCCGGGCGCGAACCGGCAGACTGGAGCTTAGTATGAAGTACGGAACACGCGCGGCGGCGATTGTCGGCATTCTCGCGCTCGCCTCGGCGCTGTCGGGCTGCGGGTCCATCCGCCAGGCGGCGGGGCTCGACCAGCCCGCGCCCGACGAGTTCGCCGTCATCACCAAGGCGCCGCTCGTCATCCCGCCGGACTACAATCTGCGTCCGCCCAAGCCGGGCGCCGCGCCCACCAACTCGCCGTCCGCGACCGGGGCGGCCGAGGCGGCCCTGTTCGCGCCCGACGATACCAGCGGCGCCGCGCCCACGCCCTCGGGCCCCGGCACCTACAGCGAAGCCGAGAAGGAATTGCTCGCGGCCGCCGGCGCCTCGAACGCCGATCATTCGATCCGCCAGCAGATCGCGTCCGACGAGCGCTCGATGCAGGGCGCCGACAAGAGCTTCACCGACAAGCTCCTCTTCGGCGGGACGAGCGACAACAGCGACAAGCCCGTGAACGCCGACGCGCAGAGCACCGCCAACACGCCGGTCAACCCCGGCCAGCCCGCCGCCCAGCCTTCCACCCCGCAGCCGGCCCCGCAGCCCAAGGAGCCGGAAGACAAGAAGGACGACAACGGCTGGTTCAGCTGGCTGGGGCTTTGAGAGATTGACGAATTCACGCGCCATAACCTCCCCCTCGTGGGGAGGTCGAAAAATGCGAAGCATTTTTCGGGTGAGGGGTCTGTCGCGGCCTCGCCACCGCTCCCCCCGCCCGAAGAATCCGTCGCTGCGCTCCGGATTATTCGACCTCCCCACGAGGGGGAGGTTGATCGGCGCCGCCGCCCTGTTTTCCCTCGCCTCCTTCTTCACCATCCCCGCCCGCGCGCAGGACACGCGCATCTTCCAGTTCGCGCTGCAGAACGGGATGCAGGTGGTGGTGGTGCCCGACCACCGCGCGCCGGTGGTGACCCAGATGCTGTGGTACCGCGTGGGCTCGGTGGACGATCCGCCGGGGCTTTCCGGCATGGCGCATTTCTTCGAGCACATGATGTTCCGCGGCACCGCGAAATATCCCGGCGAGGCGTTCTCGCAGACCATCGCGCGCAACGGCGGCGAGGACAACGCCTTCACCACGCACGACTACACCTGCTTCTACGAGCAGATCGCCAGGGACCGGCTGCCGCTGGTCATGGCGCTGGATGCCGACCGCATGGTCAATCTCGACCTGTCGGACGCCAACGTCGCGCTCGAGCGCAAGATCGTGCTGGAAGAGCGCCGCATGCGCACCGACGAAGATCCCCAGGCGCTGGCGCGCGAGCAGCTCGAGGCCGCGCTCTATCTCTCCCATCCCTATGGCCGCCCGGTGATCGGCTGGCCGGACGAGATCCGCCACATCGGCCGCGCCGAGGCGCGCGACTTCTATCTCCATCACTACGCGCCCAACAACGCGATCCTGATCGTGGCCGGCGACGTGACGCCGGAGGAAGTGCGGGCCGACGCCGAGGCCGCCTACGGCAAGGTGCCCGCCCGCCCGCTCACCGCGCGCGCGGAATTCGCCCAGCCGCAGCGGCTCGGCGAAACGCGGCTCGCCATCTACCGGCCGGACGTGAAGGTGCCGCTGTTCCTGCGGTCCTATCGCGTCCCGAGCTACGCCACCGCGCGGCCCGGCGGCGCGGAATCGCTCGACGTGCTGGCCGAGGCCATGGGCGGCGATCCCACCTCCACCTTCTATCGCGAGCTGGTGGTCAAGCGGCGCCTGGCCTCCGACGCGGGCGTCGCCTATGACGGCCAGGTGCGCGACGCCGGCGAGTTCATGCTCTACGCCATCCCGCGCCCCGGCGTGCGGCCGGACGTGCTCGAGCACGCCGTCGACCAGATCGTCACCGCCTATATGCGCTCCGCGCCCAACACCGCCGATCTCGAGCGCGCGCGCACCCAGCTCGTCGCCTCCGCCACCTACCGCCGCGACAGCCAGTACGAGCTCGCCTCCGCCTACGGCCAGGACCTCGTCATCGGCCTGACCGCGGACGACGTCGAGGAATGGCCGCAGCGCATCCGCGCGGTGAGTGCCGACGGCGTCACCGCCGCCGCGCGCCTGCTCACCCGGCGCGAATCCGCCACCGCCTGGCTGCTGCCGGGAGAACCGCGATGAAGGAAACGATGACCACCTCCCCCTCGAGGGGAGGTCGAAAAATGCGGAACGCATTTTTCGGGTGGGGGGCCGGGCACCTCCCCCTCCCCGAAAACGCTTCGCGTTTTCGACCCTCCCTCAAGGGGAGGGTGGTCATTGCCGCGCTGTTCGCCGTTACGTTCGTGACGGGCGCGCACGCCGTCGACGTGCGGACGCCGAAGGCGGCGAAGGGCGAGCAGGTGTGGTTCGTGGAGGACCACACCCTGCCGCTGATCGCGATGACCGCGGCGTTCCCCGCGGGCTCGGCCTACGATCCGGCCGCCAAGCCGGGGCTCGCCAGCTTCGCCGGCGCCCTGATGGACGAGGGCGCGGGCAGGCTCAATTCGCAGGCCTTCCAGACCGCGCTCTCCAACCGCGCCATCCGCCTCAACGTCTCCACCGAGCGCGACTGGATGGTGGTGACGCTGGTCACGCTGTCGGACAACGCCCACGACGCCTTCCAGCTCCTGGGCAGCGCGCTCGCCCATCCGCGCTTCGACGCGGAGGCGATCAATCGCGTGCGGGCGCAGATCCTCTCCAACCTCGCGCAGGACCAGGAGGATCCGCAGGCCGTGGCCGCCAAGACGTTCTTCGCCGCCTTCTATCACGACCATCCCTACGGCCATCCGGAGTCCGGGACCGTGGCCGGCATCGACGCCATCGGCGCCGGCGATCTCAGGGGTTTCGCGGCGAGCCATTGGGTGCGCGGCGACGTGCGCATCTCGGTTGCCGGTGACGTGGACGCCAGGACGCTCGCGAGCCTGCTCGATCTCGCCTTCGGCGCGCTGCCGCTGCGCGCCGTGCCGCGCATCCCGCCGGTGGGCCGCGTGGGCGCGGGCAATGTCGTGATCGTGCCCATGCCCGTGCCGCAGCCGGTGGCCATCTTCGGATTGCCCGGCCCGATGCGCAAGGACAGGGACTTCATCGCCGCCTACGTCGCCAACCACATCCTGGGCGGCGGCGACTTCTCCTCGCGCCTCACCGAGGAGGTGCGCGTCAAGCGCGGGCTGACCTACGGCATCGACACCTCGCTGGACACCTACCAGCGCGCCGGCCTGTTCGTCGGCCAGGTGGCGACGCGGGCGGACGCGATGCGCGAGTCGCTCGACGTGGTGCGCAAGACCATGGCCGATTTCGCGGCCAACGGCGCCACTCAGAAGGAGCTGGACGACGCCAAGACCTATCTCACCGGCTCGTTCCCGCTCGCGTTCACGTCCAACGCCGGCATCGCGGGCCAGCTCAACGCCTTCCAGCGCGCGGGGCTGCCGGTGGATTATCTCGCCCACCGCAACGCGCTCATCAACGCGGTGACGCTGGACGACGTCAAGCGCGTCGCCAAACGCCTCTTCAACCCCGCCCACATGACCGTCGTCGTCGCAGGCACTCTTCCGCCGGCAAAAAAATAGGATTCACGCGGAGCCGCGGAAGAGCGTGCTGGCGGTTGCGGCAATGCCAATGTTCCGGCGCCCGCGAAGCGGGCCGCACCTTGTTCGAAGGAGCCGCTTCGCGGTCTCCGTGGAATGCACCGCCCGGATACCGGCATCTCCGCGTCTCCGCGTGCCAAGTAAACCCTTCAAAATGACTCTCATCCCGCCAAACCTGTTCATACCCGCAACATCCGGGCGGAACGGACGTGACGGGGCTGGTAGGGTGGCGGGATGAAGATTCGCCGTCTCAGCGAAGGCACGGTCAACCGCATCGCGGCGGGCGAGGTGGTGGAGCGGCCGGCGAGCGCCGTGAAGGAGCTGGTCGAGAACGCGCTCGACGCCGGCGCGCGACGCATCGAAATCGCCGCGTCCAACGGCGGCGCCGATCTGGTCCTGGTGGAAGACGACGGCGAGGGCATGGCGGCGGAGGATCTCGCGCTGGCGGTCGAGCGCCACGCCACCTCCAAGCTGAAGGAAGCCGCGGGCGGCGACGATCTCTCCCGCATCGTCACCATGGGGTTCCGCGGCGAGGCGCTGCCCTCCATCGGCGCGGTGGCGCGGCTCTCCATCGCCAGCCGCACGGCCGCGGGCGAGGCGCACGAGATCAGGGTCGAGGGCGGCGCCGTCACCGGCCCGTCGCCCGCCGCGTTCCTGGCGCGAGGCCAGAGCGGCACGCGGGCGCAGGTGCGCGAGCTGTTCTACGCCACGCCGGCGCGGCTCAAATTCCTCAAATCGGCGCGCTCGGAAGATCTGGCCATCGCCGACGCGGTCAAGCGCCTCGCCATGCCGCGGCCGGACGTCGCCTTCACCCTGACGCTGGACGGCCGGCGCGCGCTCGCGCTCGAGCCGGAGCCCGATCCGCTGGCGCGGCTGGGCGCGATCATGGGCCGCGACTTCTCCGCCAACGCCGCGCCGGTCGAGGCCGCGCGCGAGGGCGTGCGCCTTGGGGGCTTCGCGGGGCTTCCCACCTACAACCGCGCCAACAGCGCCATGCAGTTCCTGTTCGTGAACGGCCGCCCGGTGCGCGACAGGCTCCTGATCGGCGCGGTGCGCGGCGCCTATGCGGATTTCCTGGCGCGCGACCGCCATCCGGCGCTGGCGCTGTTCCTGGAATGCGATCCCGCCTTCGTGGACGTGAACGTGCATCCCGCCAAGACGGAGGTGCGTTTCCGCGACGCGGGCCTGGTGCGGGGGCTGATCGTGTCCTCGCTCAAATCCGCGCTCGCCGAGGCCGGCCACCGCGCCTCCACCACGGTGGCGGGCGCGGCGCTCGCCGCCTTCCGGCCGCACGGCACGTTCGTGACGGCGCCCCCGCGCCCGGCCTCGGCGCTGGCCGACGCCGCGCGCGCGTTCCACGCCCCGCATTTCGCCGCAACCGGTGCGCCGTCCGTCCGCGTCGAAGACGCCGCGCCCGTCCAGCCCGAGCTTCCGCTGGGCGTCGCCCGCGCCCAGCTGCACGAGACCTACATCGTCGCCCAGACCGAAGACGGCATCGTCATCGTCGACCAGCACGCCGCCCATGAGCGGCTGGTCTATGAGCGCATGAAGAAGGCGATGGCGAACGGCGGCATCGCGCGCCAGCCGCTGCTCATCCCCGAGGTCGTGCCGCTCGATCCGGCGGACGTCGCGCGCGTCGCCGGCCGCGCGCATGAGCTCGCCGAGCTCGGCCTGGCGATCGAGCCCTTCGGGCCCGACGCGGTGCTGGTGCGCGAGACGCCGGCCATGCTGGACAAGCTCGATGCCGCGGGCCTGCTGCGCGACCTCGCCGACGACATCGCCGAGACCGGCGCCGCGCTGTCGCTGAAGGAGCGGCTGGAGGAGGTCGCGGGCACGCTCGCCTGCCACACTTCCGTGCGCGCCGGCCGCCGCCTCAGCGCCGAGGAGATGAACGCGCTGCTGCGCGAAATGGAGGCCACGCCCCATTCCGGGCAGTGCAACCACGGCCGCCCGACCTATGTCGAGCTCAAGCTCGCCGACATCGAGCGCCTGTTCGGGCGAAGGTGACGAACGTTACGGGCGGTAGCCCGTGCGGGCGAGCGGGGCGAACTCGCCGGTCATGCCGCGATGGTCGTGGCGGTACTGCTTCCAGTTCAGGCGCACGGTCCAGTCCACCGCCACCGCGGTGCCGTCCTTGGTCGCCGGGACGTAGTGCCAGGTCGTCACGCAGGCGATCGCCGCCCGGTCGAGCGGATCGTCGCCGGAGCGCTGGACGATCGCGGGATCCTTGACCGCGCCGGTCTCGGTGACGGTGAAGTGGACGACGTCGATGCTCTGCGCCATGCGCTCGCGCTCCTGCGTGGGATAGAAGCTCGTGCAGCTGTGCGCCTCGCCCGGCGGAATCCTGGGATTGACCAGCGAAGCGTCGCCGGCAAATGAAGCGGTCGCCAGGGCTGTAAGGGCGGCCGAAATGACGATCGTGCGCATGGCATTTCTCCCCTCGTGCAAGCTTCGTTCAATCGTATCACGATCCAATATCCGGATCCACGCGGTCCGAAAAGCCTAGAGCGCAATCGGGCGAAGTGTGCAGCGGTTCGCCCGAAAAATTGCGCGTCAATCAGATACCTGGAGCGGGATCGCGATTCGAAGAAGAGCGATCCTGCTCTAGTGCGTGCGGCCCATGTGGCCCGGGAAATTGCCCGGCCGGTAGGGCGGCATGGCGGCGGAGGTGCCCGACAGGCGGCCGGCCCAGTCGAAATCGGCATGGACCACGCCGGCGACGGCCACGCCGTTCTTCGTCAGCGGAATATAGGTCCAGTTGCGCGCGCATTCGACCGCCGCATTGTCGAACAGCGCGTCGCCGCTCGATTTCGACACGGCGATGCCGCTCACCTTTCCCTCGGCCGACACGGCCAGGGTGAGCTCCGTCTTTCCTTCGAAACCGGCATGGATGCCTTCGTCCGCCATGCGCAGGCCGGGCTCCTTCGGCCGCGAGCAATGGTGTGGCGCGGCCGGCGCGGGTTCGGCTTGGGACTCATCCGCGGCGGCGGGGATCGCAAGCGCCAGCAGCACGGTCGCCGCGAGGCCCGATATCGTGCCCTTCGGTCGTGAGAACATGTTCAATCCGCCTGTTTTACCCATGCAGCTTCCACGTGATCACGGCTTTCCATGGCACGGCCACGGGTTTGCCGTTCTGCATCGCGGGCCTGTAGGTGAAGCATTTGGCCTTTTCCACCGCTGCTTCGTCGAGCTCGTCGTGTCCGCTGGATTTGATGACGTGAACGTCGGTGACATAGCCCGTCTCGAGCACGGTGAACCCGACCTCGGTTTCGCCTTCGTGATTGAGGCGGACCGCCGGAGCCGGATACCAGATCGGATTTTTGTCGCAGCCAGCCAGTGGTGGCGGCGCCTGATCCTTGAACTGTTGACCGCTCGCGGTCTGCGAGGCGGCTTTCCCCGCATCCTCCGTCTGCGCGAAAGCCGCGAGCGGGATCAGGAACGAGAAAATCAGCCAGCGCACGGCCCCCTCCGTTCGACCGGCCCGATAATATCGCACCCCGGGCTTTTGGTCCACGTGCGGGAACTACAGGTCCCGCGTGAAACGCTTCGTTCCCGGGCTCTTCATCGCGGCTTCGAAGCCGGGATCGCGCTTTTCCTCGGAAAACACGAAGCCGGCCCTTGTGTAGGCGCGCTCGGCCGGCGCGTTGCCGATGAGGAAGCTGATCTGGGCGCGGCGCGCGCCGGCCTGGCGCGCGTCGTCGCACGACGCATCGAGCAGCGCGCCCGTCACGCCGCGCCCGCGGTAGCCCGGCAGCACCGCCACGTTCTCCACCGTCCATGCGCCGTCCTCGCCCGTCACGGTGGCCATGATGAAGCTGCCGCGCGGCCACAGCTGGCTGCGCTCGGACCCCGGCATGCGGATGCCGTCCGCCGCCTCGCGCATCGCCGCGGCCGATTCCCGGTAGGGCGCGTCGTCGGCGAAGCCGCAGGCCGCGCCCACCGGCCTGCCGTCCATCTCCGCCACGCGGAACAGCGACCAGTGCCACCACGACACCGCCTTCGCCAGCACCAGCCGCGTGCAGAAATCCAGGCAATAGTCTTCCGGCTTCTCCAGGATGATGTCGAACCAGCCGCGCGGCAGATGCCCGCGCGCCGCGGCGAAGATCGTCCAGCCGAGGAACGCGCCGTCGTCCCGCGTGGCGGGGCGGATGCGGGGCTCAGCCGGCATGCGCGAGAGCCTTTCTCATGGCTCGGCGCCCGCCGGCAGCCCCACCCGATCGTAGTTCGGCGATCCCGTGCTGGCGGGCGATTGATAGCGCCAGGTCTCGACGCAGGTCACGGCGTATGCGTCGAAGGCCGGATCGCCGCTCGGATGCAGGATGGTGATCTGCCGGATGCCGCCGTCGTCGCGCAGGCTGACGATCATGCCGATGGATTTGCCGGTGGACGGCGTCCGGGCGGTGCAGACATGGGGCGCGCCGTCCGCCGGCGGCGGGACCCAAATGCTGGGCGGTCCCAGGTTGTAGAATTGGAAGATGACGATCTTGCGGACCTCGACCGGCTTGCCGTCCTTCATCGCCGGCTTGTAGATCCAGCCGCTGACGCAATTCTTCGCGATGTCGTTCAGGTCGCGATAGCCCGTCGTCGCCATCAGGTCGGGATACTTGACGCTTCCGTCCGGCTCGACCGTGAAGGCGACCACGGCGATCGCCTTGGCGATCTTCATCGGGCAGCTCCCACCGCCGATGCGCTTGGGCGGCGTGACATCGTCCGGCAATTGCGGCGCGACCACGACCGGGATGGGAGATGCGTCGTCCGCCTGGGCGCCCGCCGCCGTGGGCCACGACGCCACAAGCACCAGTGCGCCACACGCCGCCACAAGGCCACCAAGCTTGCCGTTCATCGGGTTCTCCATCGAATGGTGTCGCGGTAGCTCAGCGGTATTTGAGAGTGATCCGGACGGTCCACGGCACTGCGACCGCGACGCCGTTTCGGGTCGCCGGCCTGTAGAGCCAGCCACTGCTGGCGCACGCCACCGCGGCCTGATCGAGTTCTTCGTGGCCGCTGCTTTCCACGATGTGAACGTCGCCGACGGTGCCGTCGGCGTTGATCGTGTAGCCGACAAGCACCGTGCCGGAATTCCCCCAATGCCCGGCCGGCACATATTGCCGGTAAGGACAGGTATGCGGCTGCAATTTCGCCGCCGCTGGAGCGATCGCGCCGCGGCCGGTTGCCGTGTCCGGCGCGGCTTCGGCTGCCGTCCAGGAGATCAAGGCGACGGCCGCCGCCATCGCTATTGCAAGCGACAGAGCTGGCTTTGTCATGGCGATCTCCAATTTTCGCTCAGTATAAACCACATGCGGCCCTGCTTTCTAAATCCGGGAGACAACTTCATCCTATCGAGCGGCGTTCGAGAACGGGCTCTTCGGGAGCGATCCATGCTCAATCCGCAACCACCGCCAGGATTGCCGAGATCATCGTCAGGGATTCACGATTTCGGCGTGCCATGATTCGATTGCCGCGCCGTCGATCGTCGCGGGCACGAACGTCCAATGCGCGACGCAAGTGCCGACATAGGAATCGAACGCGCCGTCGGCGCTTGAGCGGGCAAGCCTCGTTGCGATCGCCTTGCCGTCCGTTCCGACATCGACGGCAAGCACGGTCGCCACCTGCGGTTTGGCGCCCGCGGGCGGTTGCCGGCACGGCTGGCTCGCAGCCGCGTCGATGTGCGCAGCGAGCATCCTGCGGCCATTGAGCCCGAAATACGTGGTGGCGGTCCACGTCACGGGTACTGCGATGCCGCCGCGCTGCGCCGGCGTATAGATCCAGTCGTTCGTGCATGACACGGCTGCCTGGTCGAGCGCATCATGGCCGCTCGATGCCAACACCGTGACATCGTGGACCCTGCCGTCGACGCCGATGGTGAAGACCAGGTCCGTCATACCCTGCTGGCCGGTGCGGACGGCGGTTCCGGGATACTGTGATACGGGACAGATGTGCGGCGCCGTCGGCTTCGGCGGCACCGTGTCCGCCGGGATCGAGAAGTCGGTGACTGACGGTCCTGTCCGGACAGCGGCTGGCGCGGTGACCTGGGCCTGCGCTGCCGCCGCGGCCAGGGCTGCGGCCAAAATCACTTCCAGCCTGGTCATCGCAACGCTCCCTTCGCGGATCGATTCATTCTAGTCCAACACCGGCGTGCCGAGACCAGGTGTCTGCCCACAACTTTTGATTGACATCCATCATATTCGTACCTATTATGTTCTAGTCAAATGGAACCTCGCCTTCGGTCACACGCATGGCGGACACCGAAAACCCATTGGCAGAGAATGGATTTAATATGCAGACTCGCGAAAACGCGAATTCAACGGTGGCGGAAAACCGGGATTTCCGTCCGAACCGGCGCCCAAATTGGCGGACCGGCGCGCCCGCCGGCAACAAAAATGCGCTCAAGCATGGTCGCTACACCAGGCTGGCGAAGACCCGGCGCGCGCAGGTTCGCGCCCTCAAGCGCAAGGCGAAGCTGCTGATGGACGAGGCGAGGCTGCAACTGGCCGAAATGCGGCTTGCTTGCCAGCTTGAAAGCCTGGCTGCTCCGGGCGCCAGCAATCAACCGGCCCGGAGAAAGACCACGCGGGTCTCGCCATACAGGCGCGAATCCATGACAGCAAATCCGTCCGTAGACGGAACATCCTCGTCCGCGCCCATCTCCGCGACGGCGATGGCGCCCGGCGCCAGCCAGCCGCCGCCGCGCAGCGACGCGAGCGCCGCGGGCACCAGCCCCTTGCGGTACGGCGGGTCGAGAAACGCCAGCTGGAACAGCCCGCCCGCGCCCGCCGCCATGGGCCCCAGCGCCGTGGCGTCGCGCCGCCAGATCCTGGTCGCGCCCGTCAGCCCGAAGGCTTCGACGTTGCGGCGGATGAGGGCACGGCTCTCGGCGGAATCGTCCACGAACAGGGCATACGCCGCGCCGCGCGAGATCGCCTCCAGCCCCAGCGCGCCGGTGCCCGCGAACAGATCGATCGCGTGCGCGCCTTCCAGGTCGATGGCGCATTCGCCATGCGCCAGGATGTTGAATATCGCCTGGCGCGCCTTGTCGGAGGTCGGGCGCACGCGCAGGCCCTCCGGCGCATGCAGAGTGCGTCCTCCCAGAGCGCCGCCCACGATCCTCATGGCGGCCATGTTAGCTTCACGCTCCGGTGAGCGACAGCGCGGCGCTGGCCTCGCGCGGGCGGGGCCTGTATAGCGGCGCCCATGCGGCGCTTCCTGCTCGCGTGCCTTCTTCTCCTCGCCGCCGCGCCCGCCGCGGCGGACGACATCTCGTCGCCCAAGGTCACGCCGCGCCTCGTCGCGGAGACGGACGAGATCGCGCCCGGCGGCAAGGTCGCCGTCGCGCTGGAAGAGGTCATCGCGCCGGACTGGCACACCTACTGGAGCAATCCGGGCGAGGCGGGGCTGCCCACCACCATCGACTGGACGCTGCCCGCGGGCTGGAAGGCCGGCCCGATCCAGTGGCCCTATCCCAAGCGCCTGCCTGTCGGCCCGCTGATGAACTACGGCTACGAGGGCACCGTGTGGCTGCTCACCGACGTGACGGCGCCCGCCGATGCCGCGCCCGGCACGGTCGTGACGCTCAGGGCCCATGCGAGCTGGCTGGTGTGCCAGCGCGTGTGCATTCCCGGGGATGCGGCGCTGAGCATCCCGCTCTCGGTGAGCGCCGTGCCGCGCAGGCCCTACGCCACGACGCAGGAGACGTTCGCCGCCTGGCGCGCGCGGATCCCCGCGCCGTCGCCTTGGCCGGTGGCGTTCCACCGCGGCGCCTGGCTCGATCTCTTCGTCGCCTCGCCGTCGCTGGCCGCGATGCCGCTGAAGGACGCGGCGTTCTTCCCGTCGGCGGAAGGCGTCGTCGCCGGCATGGCGCCGCAGCGCCTGGGCAAGGCGGATGGCGGCATCGTGCTGCGCCTCGAGCCCGCGAAGGATTCCAGATCCACGCCCGCGCTCGCCGGCGCGCTGGTGCTCACCTCGTCCGACGGCGCGGTGCAGGCGCTCGCGATCGATGCCAGGCCCGGCGCGGTGCCCGCGGCCGCGTTCAGCGACGCGAGCGCCATGGGTCTGGCGCTGTCGCTCCTCTTCGCGCTGCTCGGCGGACTGATCCTGAACCTGATGCCCTGCGTGCTGCCCATCCTTGCCATGAAGGCATTGGCGCTGACCGACAAGGCGCATGCCGGACGCGGTTACGCCGCGCGGCAGGGATTGTCCTACGCCGCGGGCGCGATACTGAGTTTCGCCGCGCTCGGGCTCGCGGTCGTGCTTCTGCGCGCGGGCGGGGCGGAGATCGGCTGGGGCTTTCAGCTCCAGGAGCCCGCCGCGGTGGCGGGCTTTGCGCTCCTGGTGTTCGCGGTGGGGCTCAATCTCTCCGGCGTGTTCGAGCTCGGCTCCGGCCTCGATGCGGGCGAGGGCCTCACGCGCCGCGGCGGCTGGGTGGGATCGTTCTTCACCGGCGTGCTGGCCGTCGCCGTCGCCGCGCCCTGCACCGCGCCCTTCATGGCCGCCGCGCTGGGCTACGCGCTCACGCAATCCGCGCCGCTGGCGCTGCTGGTGTTCCTGGCGCTCGGCATCGGCTTCGCGCTGCCGTTCGCGCTGGTCGGGCTGTTCCCGGGGGCGCTGCGTTTCATGCCCCGGCCGGGAATGTGGATGCTGCGCTTCAAGCAGGCGCTGGCGTTCCCGATGTACGGCGCCGCGGTGTGGCTCGTCTGGGTGCTCGATCGGGAAGCGGGCGATTCCGGCCTGGCCGCGGTGCTCGCCGCCATGGTCGCGCTCGCCTTCGCGGCGTGGGCGTGGAGCGCGAGCCGCGCGGCCGCGCGGCGCTGGCGCGCGGCCGGCGCGGCGTTCGCGGCCCTCGGTCTTGCCGCCGCCATCGCGGCCGTCGCCGCCATCGCCGGCACGGGCGTCGCGCCCGCGGCCGCGCGCGCCGAAACCGCCGGCATCCCGAGCGAGGCCTACAGCGAAGCCACGCTCGCGCGCTACCGCGCGGAGAAGCGCCCCGTGTTCGTCGATGCGACCGCGGCCTGGTGCATCACCTGCCTGGTCAACGAGCGCGTGGCGCTGTCGGGCGAAGCCGTGCATCGCGCCTTCGCGCGGCGCCACGTCGCCTATCTCCTGGCCGACTGGACCAACCGCGATCCCGCCATCACGGCCCTGCTCGAATCGCATGGCCGCTCCGGCGTGCCGCTCTATCTCTACTATGCCCCCGGCGCGACGCAGGCCCAGGTGCTGCCGCAGGTTCTCACCGAAGGCGCGGTCCTGTCCGCGCTGGATCGTTAACCGGGATTCGGCAACGATTGTTGCGGGCGGGGCGGCGGGGCGCGCATGCGAGTTGCGCGCGCCACGCCCATTTCGCCACCCGATTGCGGCGCCGTTGGCCTATAACCCGCCGCGTCAGCCCCATTCGGAGTGAGCTTCATGGACGTGTTCGAGGCGCCGGACTTCGATCATCACGAGACGGTCGCGTTCTTCGACGACAGGACGTCGGGCCTCAGGGCCATCATCGCCATCCACTCCACCGCGCTGGGCCCCGCCTGCGGCGGCACGCGCATGTACGCCTATCCCTCGACCGCCGCCGCGCTGACCGACGTGCTGCGTCTGTCCCGCGGCATGAGCTACAAGAACGCCATCGCCGGCCTGCCGCTCGGCGGCGGCAAGGCCGTGATCATAGGCGATCCCGCGAAGGACAAGAGCGAAGCCCGCTTCCTCGCCTATGCCGAAGCCATCAACACGCTGGGCGGCCGCTATCTCACGGCGATGGATGTCGGCGTCACGGCCAGGGACATGCCGGTCATCGCCCGCGGCACCGCGCATGCCTGGGGCTACGACAAGCCCGGCCGCGTGTCCGGCGATTCCGGCCCGTCCACCGCGCTCGGCGTCTTCGTCGGCGTGAAGGCCGCGGTGAAGCACCGCCTCGGCGCCGATACCGCCAAAGGCCTCACCGTCGCCATCCAGGGCCTGGGCAAGGTCGGCATGGGGCTCGCCTCGCGGCTTCACGCCGAGGGCGCCAGGCTCATCGTCGCCGACGTGAACGAAGCCCTCGTGAAGAAGGCGATGGACGCGTTCGGCGCCCGCCGCGCGCTGCCGGACGAGATCGTGACGGTGGAATGCGACGTGCTCTCGCCCAACGCGCTCGGCGCCATCCTCGACGACAGGACGGTGCCCGCGCTCAGGGCCAACATCGTGGCCGGCGGCGCCAACAACCAGCTGCTGCGCGACGAGCACGGCGCGGCGCTGAAGGCGCGCGGCATCCTCTATGCGCCGGACTACGTGATCAACGGCGGCGGCATCATCCGCGTGGCCGGACAGATCGAGAACTGGAGCGAGGCCGAGATCGAATCCCGCGTCACCGCCATCGGCGGCACGCTCACCCGCATCTTCCGCCGCGCCGACGCTGAGAACCTGCCCACCAACGCCGTCGCCGACCGCATGGCCCAGGAGCGCATTGCCGCCGGCAAGGGGACGCACGCCAGGGCGGCGGAGTGACTGATTGCCATCAACCCTCCCCTTGCGGGAGGGTCGAAAATGCGAAGCATTTTTCGGGGTGGGGTCAGTGCTCCACTGCCGGTGGCTTTGACCCCACCCCGAAATTTGTCTCGCTGCGCTCGCCAAATTGTCGGCCCTCCCTCAAGGGTAGGGCGGACGGTATCACACCGTCGTTCCCGGCGGCGGCGCGCCGAACAGATGCGGCCACAGCCCGATCAGCCCGATCAGGATCAGGTAGATCGCCACCAGATAGTTCAGCGCCCGCGGCACGAACAGGATCAGCACGCCGAAGATCAGCGCGATGACCGGCTGGATGATGAGGATGTCGACGCCCATGATCGGGTGCATGGCAGGTTCCTATCTCTTCTTTTTCCTCGCGGCGGCCTTGCCGCCTGCGCTCTTCTTCGCGCGGAATTTCGCGCGCCCGGCCGCCTTGCGCCCGGCTTTCGCGCGCCTGGCCGCCTCCACGGCGGCGGTCTTCGGGGTGCGGCGCTTGCTGGGCGCGCCGACCGCGCCGCCGGAATAGGCCGGCGGGTCGCTGGCGGGGAAGGACTCGCGTCCGTCCTCGTCCACGATGGCGTCGAGCTTCTTTTTGCGGATGGCCATGGCCGTGTTCCCTCGCGTGGCGTGCGGCCACGCTACTGGAACGCGCGAGCGGGGCAAAGCGATGCGCCGCGCGCCTATGGCGGCGGGTGGCCCGCGATCCAGTGATAGACCATCATGGCCAGGAGATAGAGACAGAGCAGCCCGACAACGGCGACGGCGCCCAGCCCCAGCACGTCGGAGACGCGCACGTTCGGCACCGGCTTCTGGTCGTAGGGGTCGTCCATGCCTGTTCCTGTCGATCGCTGGTGCCGGAGGAGAGAATCGAACTCTCGACCTACCCCTTACCAAGGGGTTGCGCTACCACTACGCTACTCCGGCGCCCATCCCGGAACGCGTCCGGGCGGGTGGCTATAGCCCAAGGGTGGGGCGAGGAAAAGAGCAGATGAAGGCCTCCGCGAAGGAGCGGCGCGAGCGGCTCGCCGCGGCGTTGCGGGAGAACCTCAGGCGCCGCAAGGCCCAGGCCCGGGCGACAGCCGGGCCCGAGCATGGGCCGCGGGACGGGGCCGCCGCCGGGCCTGCCACGGCTTCGCCCGAAACCCGCCCGCCTGCCGCCGTTAAACCGGTTTAACGAAAGCGCTCCGGGAAGCTGTTCGCGCGCACGTCCCCGCGCTAGAACGGCCTCCCGCGACCAGAGGGAACATGGACCGCATTCGCATCACCGGCGGCGCGCGCCTGAACGGGGAAATCCCCATCGGCGGCGCCAAGAATTCCGCGCTCAAGCTCATGGCGGCGGCGATCCTCACCGACGAGCCGGTGACCATCCGCAACGTGCCGCGCCTGGCCGATGTCGGCGCCATGGCCGACCTGGTGATGCAGTTCGGCGTCACGCTCAACATCCGCCGCGGCAACGGTGGCGGCGACACGGTCAGGCTGCACGCCGCCGCCATCGAGTCGGCGCTGGCGCCTTACGACATCGTGCGCAAGATGCGCGCGAGCTTCCAGGTGACGGGCCCGCTGCTCGCCCGCCACGGCTGGGCGAAAGTGTCGCTGCCCGGCGGCTGCGCCATAGGCGCGCGCCCGGTCGATTTCCACATCCAGGGCCTTCAGGCGATGGGCGCCGACATCGCGCTGGAAGACGGCTATGTCGTCGCCGACGCCGGAACCGGCCTCAAGGGCGCCGCGTTCACGGTTCCGCGCGCCTCCGTCGGCGCGACCGAGACGCTGCTGATGGCCGCCACGCTGGCGAAGGGTCAAACCGTGCTGCGCAACGCCGCGCGCGAACCGGAGATCGTGGACCTGGGCCGGCTGCTGATCGCCATGGGCGCGAGGATCTCGGGCCTGGGCACCTCCGAGATCGCGATCGAGGGCGTCGCGCGCCTGCACGGCGCCGATTACGCCGTGATGCCCGACCGCATCGAGACCGGCACCTACGCCATCGCCACGGCGCTGGCCGGCGGCGAGGTCGAGCTCGTCGGCGCGCGCGCGGAGTCCAACGCCGCGCTGTTCCACCTGCTGCGCAACGTGGGCACCGAGGTGGACGAGACCAACCGCGGCATCGTGGTGCGCCGCAACGGCGTGCGCCCCACCGCCACCGACGTGGTGACCGACGTCTATCCCGCGTTCCCCACCGACCTCCAGGCGCAGTTCATGGCGCTGATGACCATGGCGGACGGCACCTCGCACATCCGCGAGACGGTGTTCGAGAACCGCTTCATGCACGTGCCCGAACTCGCCCGCATGGGCGCCAACATCCGCGTCAACGGCGACATGGCCACCGTCACCGGCGTCGACCGGCTCAAGGGCGCGCAGGTGATGGCGACCGATCTGCGCGCCTCCGTCAGCCTGGTGCTGGCGGGCCTGGTGGCGGAGGGCGACACGGTGGTCAACCGCGTCTATCACCTCGACCGCGGCTTCGAGCGGCTGGAGGAGAAGCTCTCCGCGGTGGGCGCGGACATCGAACGGCTTCCGGCATGACCCGCGAAGTGCTGGCCGCCGCCGACGCCGAGGACCTCGACGTCATCTCCGCCAAATTGCAGGACGCGGTGGCGCGCGTGGGCGATCTGGTCTGGCTGCCGCGCCAGCGCCGCTTCGCCGCGCTGTTCAACCGCTTCAAGTGGGAGAATCCCGGCAAGCAGGGCGACCTGCGCGTGCGCGCGGGCCTGCATTTCGACGGCGTGCTGGCCGTGCAGTCCCACAACATCCTGCACGGCGACCCGGACGCGATCCTGTCGCTGCTCGCCCTGCGCTTCTCGCCGAACGGCGGCGAGGACCCGGGCGGCGTGGTGCACCTGGAATTCGCCGGCGGCGGCTCGATCCGGCTGGTGGTGGAGTGCATCGACGCCGAGCTCTCCGATGTCAGCGGCGCATGGGCCGCGCGCGGCCGTCCCGAACACGAGACCGGGAGCTGAGCATGGCGCGCCGCCTCGACACGCGCGCGCCGGATTTCGGCCGCGCCTTCGCGGACCTTCTGGCCAGGAAGCGCGAGACCGATGAGGACGTCGCCGAGGCCGTGCGCGCCATCATCGCGGAGGTGCGCGCCCGCGGCGACGCCGCGCTGCTCGACCTCACCGAGCGCTTCGACAAGGTGCGGCCGGCGGCGCTGCGGCTGACGGATGCGGAGATCGACGCCGCCGCCGCGCAATGCCCGAAGGACGCGCTGGCCGCCCTCGACCTCGCGGCGAAGCGCATCGAGGCCTATCACCGCCGCCAGCTTCCCAGCGATGCGTCCTTCACCGATTCCACCGGCGCCATGCTGGGCTGGCGCTGGACGCCGCTGGACAGCGTGGGCCTCTACGTGCCCGGCGGCACCGCGAGCTATCCGAGCTCGGTGCTGATGAACGCCGTGCCGGCCCATGTCGCCGGCGTGGCGCGCATCGCCATGGTCACGCCCGCCTCGGGCGGCGCGATCGATCCTTTGGTGCTGGCCGCGGCGCGGCGCGCCGGCGTCGGCGAGATCTATCGCGTCGGCGGCGCCCAGGCCGTCGCGGCGCTGGCCCATGGCACCGCAACCGTCGCGCCGGTCGACAAGATCGTGGGGCCCGGCAACGCCTATGTCGCCGCCGCCAAGCGCGAGGTGTTCGGCAAGGTCGGCATCGATTCCATCGCCGGGCCGTCGGAAATCCTGGTGGTGTCGGATGCCGGCAGCGATCCGGACTGGATCGCGGCCGACCTGCTCAGCCAGGCCGAGCACGATGCCTCCTCGCAGAGCATCCTGATCACCGACGATGCGGCGTTCGCGGCCAGGGTCGAAGCCGCCGTCGCCCGCGCGCTGGCGCTCCTGCCGCGCAGGCACATCGCGGGCGCCAGCTGGCGCGATCACGGCGCAATCATCCTGGTGCCGGCGCTGGAAGAGGCCGCTCCGCTGGTCGACCGCATCGCGCCGGAGCACCTGGAGATCGCAACCGCGGACCCTGGGGCGCTGCTCGCGCGCGTCAGGCATGCCGGCGCCATCTTCCTCGGCCGCCACACGCCGGAGGCGATGGGGGATTACATCGCCGGCCCCAACCACGTGCTGCCGACCGCGCGCACCGCGCGGTTCTCCTCCGGCCTGTCGGTGCTGGATTTCATGAAGCGCACCACGCTGCTGTCCTGCGCGCCCGCCACGCTCAGCCAGGCCGGCCCCGCCGCCATCGTGCTGGCGCAAGCCGAAGGGCTGGACGCGCACGCCCGCTCCATCGCCGCGCGGCTCAACCGGATTCCGTAGGCGCAGATGAGCGACTACCGCATCGCCGCCATCGCGCTCGACGAGAAGACCGTCGTCCGCCGCACCCGCGAGATCGAGCAGGAGCGCGAGATCGCGATCTACGACCTTCTGGAATCGAATTCCTTCGAGCTCGCGGGCTCGCCCGGCGGGCCCTACCGCCTGGTGCTCGGCGTGGAGGAGAACCGGCTCGTCTTCGATGTGCGCCTCCAGGACGACACGGCGCACGGCAAGGTGATGCTGTCGCTCACCCCGTTCCGCAAGGTGATCAAGGACTATTTCCTGATCTGCGATTCCTACTTCAGGGCCATCCGCAACGCGCCGCCTTCGCAGATCGAGACGCTCGACATGGCGCGCCGCGGCGTCCACGACGAGGGCTCGCGGCTCCTGGAGCAGCGGCTCAAGGGCAAGATCGCCGTCGATCACGACACCGCGCGGCGCCTGTTCACGCTGGTCTGCGTGCTGCATCTCAGGGGCTAGCCCATGCGCGGCCCCAACGGCGAGGAGCTGCCGCAATCCATCCTCTTCGCCTGCACCTTCAACGCGGTCCGCAGCCCCATGGCCGCCGCCATCATGCGCCGGCGCTACGGCAAGTTCGTCTATGTGGAGTCCGTCGGCGCCAAGGCGGGCGAGAAGGACCCCTTCGCGGCCGAGGTGATGGAGGAGATCGGCGAGGATCTGTCGAAGCACCGTCCCCGCAGCTTCGACGACATGGAGGACGCCGCCTTCGACCTCGTGATCACCCTGACGCCCGAGGCCCATCACAAGGCGATGGAGCTCACCCGCACCTCCGCGGCCATCGTCGAATACTGGCCCACCATGGACCCCACCCTGGTCGAAGGCAGCCGCGACCAGCGCCTCGACGCCTACCGCGACCTCCGCGACACGCTCCAGGCCCGCATCGCCGCGCGCTTCGCCGTCGACCGCGCGGCGGATTAGCCGACGCCGTCACGGGCGGGCCCGGCCCGCCGCCCATCTCGCGCGTGTGCGTGCGCGGCGCTTTTCGCGCCCGCCGGCGCGGGCGCGAGGGCTGGCCGCCCCCCGGGGGGATGACCCGATTGGCTTGCTTTTCGGCCCTTTCGGTGGCATCTGGCGCCCACCAACCCCCGCCAGAGGACGAATGGCAAAGGAAGAACTTCTCGAATTCGAGGGCGTCGTCAGCGAATTGCTGCCGAACGCGACCTTTCGCGTAAAGCTGCAGAACGATCACGAGATCATCGCCCACACCGCGGGCAAGATGCGCAAGAACCGCATCCGCGTGCTGACCGGCGACAAGGTCATGGTGGAGATGACGCCCTATGACCTCACCAAGGGCCGCATCACCTATCGCTTCAAGTAAGCTCATCCTGGCGAGCGAGAGCCCCAGGCGGCTCGCGCTGCTGGCCCAGGCCGGCATCGCGCCCGACGCCGTCATGCCCGCCGAGATCGACGAGACGCCGCTGAAGGACGAGAGCCCGCGCGCGCACGCCCTTCGCCTTGCGGTGGAAAAGGCCAGCGCCGTGCACCGCTCCCATCCCGAAGCGATCGTGCTGGCGGCCGACACTGTGGTCGCCTGCGGCCGGCGCATCCTTCCCAAGGCGTCGACGTCCGATGAGGTCCGCGCCTGCCTCGCGCTGCTCAACGGGCGCCGCCATCAGGTCATCACGGCCGTCGCCGCCCTGTGCGCCGGCGGCCGGGCGCGCACCCGCGTCGCTGTCACGCGCGTGTCTTTCGCGCGTCTTTCACGGACTGACATTCAGTCATATGCGGAGTGCGGCGAGGGAATCGGCAAGGCCGGCGGCTATGCCATCCAGGGACGCGCCGAAACCTTCGTGCGGCAATTGAATGGCTCGTATTCGAATGTTGTGGGATTGCCGCTTTTCGAAACCATCGCGCTTCTTGGAGGATGCGGCTACAGGATTCCGTGATACGCTCGCGCCGCTGCTATTGCTGTGCGTGGCATGGAAAAGGAAGTCCTGATCAACGCCGGGGCGGGGGAAATCCGTGTCGCCATCGTCGAAGGCGGAAAGCTCCAGGAGCTCTTCCTCGAGCGCACGCTGGGCATGGGCGAGGACGGGCCCAAGAAGAGCAACGGGCGTTCCGGCCACAGCCTGATCGGCAACATCGTGCTCGGCCGCGTGCAACGCGTGCTGCCCGGCATGCAGGCCGCCTTCGTGGACGTGGGGCTCGACCGCGCGGGGTTCCTCGGCGCGCGCGAGGCGCGCTGCCTTGCCGACCTGCCGGGCTTCGGCGACGACCGCGCCCCGCGCATCACCGACTGCGTGCGCGAGGGCGAGGACATCGTGGTCCAGGTGGTGAAGGATCCCATCGGCGAGAAGGGCGCGCGCCTCTCCGCCAACGTGACCGTGCCCGGCCGGCTCCTCGTGATGGTCCCCAACCAGCCCGGCATAGCGCTCTCCCGCCGCATCGAGGACGAAGCCGAGCGCGAGCGCCTCACCGCGCTGGGCGAGCGGATGATCGCCGAAGGCGAGGGCGCGCTGGTACCCGGCGCGGGCTACATCGTCAGGAGCGCCGGCATCGGCGCCACGCTGGCCGATTTCCGCGAGGATGCGGAGCGCCTCGCCGAAGCCTGGCGCCCGGTGATGGCCCGGCGCCAGAGCGCGCGGGCGCCCGCCACGCTCTATCACGACCTCGATCCCGTCGAGCGCACCATGCGCGACGAGGTGGACGCGCAGACCCGCCGCGTGCTGATCGACGACCGCGAGGCCTGTGAAGCCGCCCGCGCCTATTGCCGCCGCGCCATGCCCGATGCCGAGGAGAAGATCGAGCTCTTCGCCGGCCCCGGCATGCTGTTCGATCTTTACGACCTGGAGGACGAGATCGCGCGGCTGACCGACGTGCGCGTGCCCCTGCCGTCCGGCGGCTGGATCACCATCGAAGGCACCGAGGCGCTCACCGCCATCGACGTGAACTCCGGCAGCTATACCGCCGCCACGGGACTGGAGGAGACCAGCCTCAAGGTCAACCTCGAGGCCGCGCACGAGATCGGCCGCCAGCTCTGCCTGCGCGGCATCGGCGGGCTGATCGTGATCGACTTCATCCACCTGAACGAGCCCGCCAACATCCAGAGCGTGCTCGACGTGCTGGCCGCCAGCCTTGCCAAGGACCGCACGCCCACGCAGATCTCGCCGATGAGCGAGTTCGGCCTGGTCGAGATCACGCGCAAGCGCATCCGCGATCCGCTGGTGAAGCTGATGAGCGAATGCTGCCGGCCTTGCGACGGCCATGGCCGCCGGCGCACGCGCGACGCGGTGGCGCTGGAAGTGATCCGCCAGATCGAACGCCAGGCGAGCGCCGCGCCCGGCAAACCCGTCGTCGTCCGCGCCTCGCCGGAGATCGTGCGCTGGCTGGAGAGCCATGACGAGGAAGTGCGCCCCGCGCTCGCCCGCCGCGGCGCTCCGCGTGTGTCCTATGAGCCGCGGGAGGAATTCACCCGCGAAGGCTACGATGTCGGCACCGCCGCCTGACGCCGCCCCGCGCGATGCCGCGCAACACGGCGCCGCGCGCGCCTGTCCCATCTGCCGCAAGCCCCAGGACGCCAGGTTCAGGCCCTTCTGCTCCAGACGCTGCGCCGATGTCGACCTCGGCCGCTGGCTGAAAGGCGGCTACGCCATCCCGGCGGAAGAGGGCGGCGCGCCTGCCGAAGGCCCACCCGGCGACCCGGAATAGCCTGCTGGACAGCCGGGAAAGCCTCCCCTAAAAGCCTGCCTCCCGGGCGTTCTGGCCCGGCCATCCGGCGGTAAGCCCAGGTAGCTCAGTCGGTAGAGCAGCGGACTGAAAATCCGCGTGTCGGTGGTTCGATTCCGCCCCTGGGCACCAGTTCATAGTTGGCAAAATCAAAGGTTTGTTCTTGAATTTGGGAACGGAGCGCGGCTTCCGTGCCGTTCCCTGTCTTGCCGCTCTTTTACGCGCATTCGGATGCGCCCTTGCGAGGCCCGGACTGAAGCGGCCCTGCCGGCGCCCCCCAATTCAGGGCGCCGTCCACTCGAGCGTGACTCCCACCGTGCGCGGGCGCGGCGGCGTGATCTGGCGGGTGGCGGCGAAATCGAAGGGATTGCCGAAGGCGAAGGTGTTCTTGCGCTCGTTGGCGAGATTGTCGGCGAAGAGGATGAGCTGCAGGCGGCCGCGGCCGATGCCGATCCGGGCGTTGGTGATGTGATAGCCGCCCATGGTGGGCGAATTCATCTCGTCGAAATTGAGGTTGGAGCGGCCGACATAGGAGTAGTCGAGCGCGAAGAACACGTCCGCCCAGCGCTTCCATGGCAGGTCGTAACGCGCGGACAGGCCATAGCTGATGTCCGGTGCGCCGGGCAGCACGCCGTCGGATTTCACCAGCAGCGGATTGGCGTCGATGAGCTGGGTGTTGTTGAAGAAGAGATTGCCGGCCAGCTTGAAGCCGTCGAAAGGCTCGAGCGAAACGTCGGTTTCGAAGCCGAGATCGTGCACCTTGCCGGCATTGACGATGAAGAACGTGCCGTCCGGCCGCACCTGGTCGCTTTGCACGTTGTTCCACACGGCGAAATAGGCCGCGGCAGCGGCCTGGATGCGTCCGTCCCAGAATTGGGCCTTGGCGCCGATCTCGTAGTTCCACAGCGAGTCCGAATCGAAGGCCTTCTCGCCCGGATCGCCGGGATCGTTGGTGGCGCCCGCGGGCCCATCCACGTTGAATCCGCCGAGCCGATAGCCCTCCGAGACCTGGCCGTAGATGGTGAGCCGCTCATTGGGGCGCCAGGTGGCGACGAATTTGGGCGTGGCGCCGCTCTGCTTCAGCGTGTCGGAGAACGTGAAGCCGCCCGCCGGATAGTTCGACACGCCGTGCGCGGAGACCTTCCGCCATGACAGGAAGACGCGCCCACCCACCGTGATGGTGAATTGCGGCACGACGGCGTAGCTCGCCTCGCCGAACAGCGCGGCGTCATCCGCATGATCGGCGCGCGTTTCCATTTCCGCGCTGACGGCCGCCCCGGTGCCGTCCGGCCCGGTGAGATCGGAATTGAAGTCCTCGTTGCGGTGCGAGAGGTAGAGGCCCGCAAGCCACGTCCAGCGCGTGCCGGCATCCGATGAGAGGCGGAATTCCTGTGTCAGCGAGGTGATGCTGCGCCCGTCGTCGAAGCCCGCCGGTCCTTCGGGCAGGCCGGTCAGGCCGTTCCAGGCATCGGTCGCGTCGTAGCGCACGTTCAGCCGGCGCATCACGACCGAGCTGGCCGACACCAGGTCGACGGAACCGAAATTGCCGCGCACCGTCGCGGCGGATTCGAAGAAATTGTTCTTCTGCGGCTCGAGCACGAAATTGTCGCGCTCGAGCTCGGGCTGGCCGGCCTCGAAATATTGGGCGTCGCGGGCATGGATGTCCTGATAGGCCGCCGACAGCGTGACCGACCAGATGGCGTTGGGCTGGTAGGCGAGCGCCATGCGGCCGCCGCGGGTATCCGTGCGGTTGGCGTTCTTCAGGCCGAGGCGGATGTCGTCGAGGTAGCCGCCATCGCGATCGTCGTAGGCCACGGCCCGAAGCGCCAGGCGGTCCCGCGCCAGCGGAATGTTGATCATCGCGTCGGCGCCATAGCTCGGCGCGCCGCCGTTGGTCTCCGCCGTCGTGAAGGAAAGGCCGGCCTGCCATTCGTCCAGCACCGGGGCGTTGGGGATGATGCGGATGAGGCCGCCCAGCGAGCCCGCGCCGTAGAGCGAGCCCTGCGGCCCGCGCAGGACCTCCACCCGGTCGATGTCGACCAGGCGCAAGTCCGGGTCGGGCGCGTCGTCGGTGATGCGGGCTTCGTCGAGATAGAGTCCCACCATCGACTCGCTCATGCCGGGCAGCACGCTGTCCGACAGGCCGCGAACGAAGAACTTGTCCTCTCCCGCGCCCAGATTGCTCGCCGTGAGGCCCGCGACATGGGCGGTGAGGTCGTTCGGCGTCTGCGCCCGCACGGCGGCAAGCTGGACGCCGCTGGTCACGCTGATCGAATAGGGCAGGTCCTGCGCCACCGCGCGGCGCTTGGTGGCGGTCACCACGACGGTCTCGGTATCGCCCGGGCTCACATTCGAGGGCCGCGCGCGGCGGATGCGTATCGTGCCCGCGTCGAAGATGTCGAAGTCGAAGCCCGTGCCGGCAAGAAGCCGCGCAAGCGCCTCGCGCGGCGTATAGCGGCCCTCCACCGGGGTGCTGCGCCTGTCGTCGAAATGCAGCCCGGCGTCGCCGATGGACACGCGTGCCTGCAATGCGAAATCCACGAGAGCTTCGGCGACGGGCTTGGAGGGAATGCGGAAATAGATGGCAGGCGTATCGGCGCGGGCGCACGCCGGCGCCAGCGCGCACGCAACGACAGCCGCTGCCCGTATGAGGAGCCGAAGACCAGCCAGCCGCACGCCCCCTGTCCTTACAGCGCCGTTCGCGCGGAGCTAGTCGCGCTTGCGGGCATCCACCAACGTGATCCCGCCCTGCGCGCGCTCCACGCGCACCGGCAGGAACCGCGTCAGCCGTTCCAGCATGGCGTCTTCATTGTCAATACGCAGCACCCCCGAGAACCGCTCTTGCCCGGCCGCGGCATCGCCGATCGTCACCTGCGTGGGGAAGTAACGATCCAGATCCTTCAGCACCTGGCCCAGCGGGGCGTCCTCGAACACCAGGTAACCTTGCCGCCACGACAACGCCCGGTCCGTGTCCACCGGCGCGACGGTTTCGGCCGGGGAGCCCTCGCGCGCATCGGCGCGCTGGCCGGGCGCGAGCAGGACCTGCGAGCCCGTCCGGCCCGTCTGCGCCACGCTCACCATGCCCTGGGCGACGAGCACCGACACGCGGCCCTTTTCGCGCGCGACGTCGAACAGCGTGCCCACCACCGTGACCGTGCGATCGCCCGCCGCGACGGTGAAGGGATGCGCGCTGTCCTTCGCGACGTGGAACAGGGCCTCGCCGTGTTCGAGCACGACGTGGCGCGACGTGCGCGACACCGCCGCGCTCAACGCGGTCGCGGTGTTGAGCGTCATGGTCGAGCCGTCGGCGAGTTCGACGGTGCGCGTTTCGCCGATCTTCGTCGTGTAGCGCACGGCGGCTGCGGTCTCTGTCGCCGGATGGTAGAAATATACGCCCACCACCGCGACGGCGGCGGCCACGGCGGCCGCGCGAAGCCACCAGCGGCGCGGAGGCGGGGGGGCCGGACGCGGCCGGAACGGAATGACCTCCGCCGCGCGCGCGGGCCTGCCCGGGAAATTGTCCGCTGCATCCTCCACGCGCTCGAAGGCGGCGCGATTGGCGGGATCAGCCTCGAGCCACGCCGTGAAGGCGAGCCAGGCGGCCTCGCCGGCCTCATCGGAGTCCAGCCTCACATGCCATTCGACCGCTTCGTCCAGCTTTTCGTCGCTCATCGGTTTCTCGCGGGAACAAAGCCCCTCCATTGCGGAAGACGGATCTGCCGCGCCGTCACCCCAGCGGCAGGGCGGGCCGCCAATGCCAAGACGCGACTGTGTTGCATCCTAGTCACGCCCAAGCCTCCGGATCAGATGCTTCAGGGCCGTGTTCATGTGCTTTTCCACGGTGCTGCGGGTAATGCCGGCACGCACGGCCACTTCCTGATGGGAGAGCCCCTCGAATTTGTGCATCTCGAACACCCGGCGGCATTGCGGCGACAGTTCCTCCAGCGCCCGGCGTACCGCCTCCAGCCTCTGGCGGGCGTCCAGCGCCGCCTCTGCGTTCGGCTGGTCGAGCACGGGCTCCACGCCCGCCACCTCGTAGCGCGCCTGGACCCAGCCGGTATCGCGGGCGCCGGCGCGGTTGCGCGCGCGGCGGCGGTCGCGGGCGAGGTTCAGCGCCATCTTGTAGAGATAGGCGGCCGCGTTGCGGCGGTCTTCGGAGGGCGCCGTGCGGCTGACGCGGAGGTAGAGCTCCTGGAGAACGTCCTCCGCTTCCTCGCTGTCGCCGAGGCGCGCGCGCAGGAAGCGGCCGAGAGCGTCCCGCCGGGACAGATACAGGGCCATCAGGTCCGGCGGCGTCTCCAAACGGGCAAACCCTTCTTGCGGCACGGGCGAGGATACACGCCGCCCCGCCGTCCGTGCAGTCAGAAGCGCCGGTCCTGCGGCTGCATTTCGGTCGATGCGCATGGCGCCACGCCATCGGTCGCCGCCTCCTTCCGGACTGTCTGGCCCGTCTGCGCCGCGTGCTCCACCCCGTTGCCCGGCGCCGGACGCGCCGGCTGATTTTCGAAGATGTCCGCGACCACGTAGAGCGGCCGCCCCTTGGCTTCGACATAGAGACGGCCGAGATATTCGCCGATGAGCCCGAGGCAGAGGAGCTGCACCCCGCCCAACACCATGATCATCACCATGAGCGAGGCATAGCCCGGCACGTCGACCCCCAGGACGGTCGTGCGCACGACGAGCCATGCGGCATAGGCGAAGCCGAAGAGCGACGCGGCGAAGCCCGCGAGGCTCGCCAGCCTGAGCGGCGCGATGGAGAAGCTGGTGATGCCGTCCAGCGCGAAGTTTGCGAGCTTGAAGTAGTTCCACTTCGTGTTGCCGCCGATTCGCGGGTCGCGCACGAATTCGACTCCCGTCTGGCGGAAGCCGACCCAGGCGAAGAGTCCCTTCATGAAGCGGTTGCGCTCGGGCAGCCGCAGCAGAGCGTCGACGGCGCGCCGGTCCATCAGGCGGAAGTCGCCCGCGCCGGGCGGCAGCCTCACGTCCGTCATGCGGTTGAAGACGGCGTAGAACATTCCCGCCGTCAGCCGCTTCAGCGCGGAGTCCGAGGCCCGCGACGTGCGCACGCCATAGACGACATCGAACCCGGCGCGCCATTTCGCCACCATGGCCGGGATAAGCGATGGAGGGTCCTGAAGATCGGCGTCGATCACCACCGCCGCATTGCCCCGTGCTTCGGCAAGTCCGGCCGTGATTGCGGCTTCCTTGCCGAAATTGCGCGCCAGGTCGATCACCCGCATGCCCGGTGTTGCGCCCATGCGCTCGCGCAGGAGCCGCAAGGTCCGGTCCCGGCTTCCGTCATTGACGCAGATATATTCCACGGCGCAACCGATCCCGGCGCAGGCCCGGTCCAGCTCCCGGAAGAAGGCCGGGACGGTCTCCTCCTCGTTGTAGAAAGCGACGACCACGGAGATCAACGGCGCGATTGGGGAGTGCGCGCGATTTCCGTGGCCGTCGAAGGTCTCGCGGATCATGGCAGGCGCCCGGTGTCGCCGCCCCGGAAGCCGGACAGCGCATAGACGTAGACCTTGTCGATGGCGGCGCCATCCTCCTTGCGGGTCAGAGCGCCGAGCGGCTCGACTGCCGCGAAGCGGCCGCTGATGAGCGGCAATTCCCTGTCGGGATGCTGGGTGACGTAGAGAAGCGGTCCCGACAGCAGTGCGGTGCCGGCCCTGGGTGCCTCGAGCCAGCGTTCGTCCTGGGACATCTGCACGACGGGCAGGCGGGGCTTCAGATAGAAGGACAGCCATCCGGTCACGACATACTTGGTGGTCACGATCGCGGCGGCATGCCGCTGGCGTGCGAGATTCGAAATGTCGCGGGCGACGGGCTCGAAGCCCATTGCCGTCATCCGGGCCAGCGGGTCGCGGGCGCCCAGCGGCACGACGTGCGTGAATGCCTGGGCGTAACATGCCAGCAGCATCAACACGGCCGTGGGAAACGCCAGGCGGCGCGAGAGCGCCAGAACGGCTTGGGCGGCGCCTTCCCTTCGCGGCGCGGCGAACACCGGCGCGGCGAGCAGGCAGAGCGCCGGATAGACGAAGGACGGCCAGTTGCCCTGCACCCGATCGTGCAGGCAGTGGACCAGGAAATAGAGGGCGCCCGGCCAGACTATCGCGGCGGCGAACGCGAGAGGACGCACGGCTTTCGTCAGGCGCGTTTCCCCCGCCAGCCCGGCAATGCCCAGGATGAGCACGAAGGGTGAAGCGAGCGCGAGCTGCGCGAGCGCGAACTCGCCGAGATAACGCAGGGTGAAATGGCCTTCCGATACGCGGCCGAACTGGAACTTGAAGGATATCCAGCCATGCAGGGCGTTCCAGTAGAGATTGGGGGCCAGGCACGCAGCCGCGATCAGGCCTCCCATGTAGGGCCAGGGCGTGCGCAGCCACGCGCGGCCGCGCGGCGTGGCGAGAAGCCAGAGCCCCGCGCTCGCGACCAGGAAGAAGGCGGTGTACTTGCTGAGCAGCGCGGCGCCGGCGGCAAGGCCTGCCGCGAGCCACCAGCGGCCGTCATGCGTCGCCTCCAGTTTGGCCATCGACCATAGGAGGAATGCCGATGCCGCCAGCACGAGCGCGTCGGGCGTGGCACCCAGCGACTCCGCCGTGAACATCAGCGTGACGCTCAGCAGCCCCGCCGCGATCGCAGCGGTGCGCTCATCGTTGAAGAGAACCCGCCCCGCCTGCCATACCGCCCAGCAAGTCGCCAGCGACGCGGCCAGGGGAACGGCGCGCACGCCGAGCACCGTGTCGCCGAAGAGCCAGGTCCCCAGGCGGATCGCCAGCGCGATCAGCGGCGGGTGGTCATAGTAACTGAGCGCGAGATGGCGCGACCACAGCCAGAAATAGGATTCGTCGAAGGAAAGCGGCAGCGTGGCCGCGAGAAGGATGCGAAGCGCGGAAAAGGCGGCGAACGCGATGAGAATCTGCCGGGTGCCCGGCTTCGACACGCTCGTTCCGCGTGTGGGCGCGGCTGACCACGCCAGGTCGAAAGATCCCATGCCTCCACCAGGCGGCACGATTTCGCCCTTGGGTGCCGCACGCAGTAGACGCCGCCGGGCGCGGCGATCCCCACCCCGTGAATCCTGAAAGATCGGTCATGAATCTACCGCCCGGCCCTGGGCTTGGCCTTCCGCTGCAGCTCGATCTGCCGCTCGCGGGTGCGCGCGGCTTCGCGCACGGCTTGCGCCATGCCCGGAAGGTATTGCTGCGGCACCCGGTGGCCGCGCACGCCGTACCAGGCGGCGGCGTGGTGGGTGAAGTAGGGATCGACGAGGTGCGGGCGGCCCAGCGCCACGAGGTCGGCGCGGCGGCAGGCGACGATGGTGTTGACCTGCGCGGGTTCGGTGATCGCGCCGACCGCCATGGTTTTCATGCGGGCGACGTTCCTGACCGCCTCCGCGAACGGTACCTGGTACATGCGGCCATAGACCGGCTTCTGCTCCGGCACCGTCTGGCCCGACGACGTGGAGACCAGGTCGCAGCCCGCATCGGCGAAGGCGCGCACCGTGGCGAGCACGTCGTCCTCGCCGATGCCGCCGGCGTGCCAGTCGCTGGCGGAGATGCGGATGGACATCGGCTTCTCGGCCGGCCAGGCGTCGCGCATGGCCGCGAATACCTCCAGCGGATAGCGCACGCGGTTTTCGATCGGCCCGCCGTAGTCGTCCCGGCGACGGTTGGTGAGCGGCGACAGGAAACTCGCGAAGAGATAGCCGTGCGCGCAATGCAGCTCCAGCATGTCGAAGCCGGCGCGCCGGGCGCGCCTTGTGGCCGAGACGAATTCCTGTTTGATCGCCTCCATGCCCGCGCGGTCGAGTTCCGCCGGCATCTGGCTCACGCCTTCGAGCCAGGGCAGGGGCGAGGCCGACACCAGCGGCCAGTTGGCGTCGGCTTCCAGCAGCGGCCGGTCGGCATCCTCCCAGCCCAGCTGGGTCGAGCCCTTGCGGCCGGCGTGGCCGAGCTGCATGCAGATCTTCGTGGGCGAACTGGCGTGCACGAAATCGACGATGCGCGTCCATTCCCGTTCCTGCGCGTCGTTCCACAGGCCCGTGCAGCCGGGCGAGATGCGTGCCTCCGCCGACGGACAGGTCATCTCCACATACATCAGCCCCGCGCCGCCGAGCGCGCGCGAGGTGTAATGCACGAAGTGCCAGTCGTTGGGCACGCCGTCGATCGCGGAATACTGGTCCATGGGGGAGACGACGACGCGGTTGTCCAGCACCATGTCGCGCAGCCGGATCGGCGTGAACATCGGCGTGGGCCGCGTCTGGCGGCAGTCGAAGCCCGTCTCCTCATGGTGCGTCTGGTACCACTCGTCCTCGAATGCGCGAACGAAGCTCTCGTCGCGCAGGAGCAGGTTGTCCCAGGTGATCGCCTTGGCGCGACACATCACCACCATGGCGAACTGCATCGGCTTCATGTCGATGGAGCGCTCCATGTGCTCGAACCAGGAAAGGCTCACATCGGCGTTGTGCTGGGTGATCTCCACTTCGGTCCGCCGGCCGGCATCGTAGGCGCGGAAGGCGTCCTCGACGGATTTGTCCGCATGCGCCAAAAGCGCGTCCGACAGCGCGATGGCGGACTCCATGGCCAGCTTGGTGCCCGAGCCGATGGAGAAATGGGCCGTTGCCTTGGCATCGCCCAGCAGGACCACGTTCTCGTGCCACCACGCGGCGCAGGCGATGCGGGGAAAGTTGCGCCACAGCGAGCGGTTGGTCTCGAGCGCGTGGCCTTCGAGCTCCGCGGCGAAGATCGTCTCCAGCTTGCGCGCGCTTTCCTCTTCGTCCAGCCGGTCGAAGCCAAGCGCGGCCCAAGTGCCTGGCCCCATCTCGATCACCCAGGTCGAGCGGCCCTTTTCATATTGGTACGTGTGGGCGCAGATCAGGCCGTGCGGCGTCTCCTTGAAGAAGAAGGTGAAGGCATCGAGCGGGCGGGTCGAGCCGAGCCAGGCGAATTTGTTGGCCTTCAACTCCAGCGAAGGCCGGAAGTGCTCCCTGAACGTCTCGCGCACCCGGCTGTTGATGCCGTCGGCGCCCACGATCACATCGGCATCGAGCGCCGTCACGTCCGTGACGGGTTGGTGAAAGTGCAGCGTCACGCCCACATCCGCGCAGCGCTTGTGCAGGATCTTCAGCAGCGCGAGCCGCGAGCAGCCGGCGAAGCCGTTGCCGCCGCAGCGCATCTGACGGCCCTTGGCGCGGATGACGATGTCGTCCCAATAGGCGAAGGCCCCGCGGATCATGGCGTAGGACGCCGCGTCGCGGCTGAGGAATTCCTCCAGCGTCTCCTCGGAGAACACCACGCCGAAGCCGAACGTGTCGTCCGGTCCGTTCTGCTCGTAGACGTCGATCTGCCAGTCGGGCCGCGCCATCCTGGTGAGCAGCGCGAGATAGAGCCCGCCCGGCCCGCCACCCACCACCGCGATCTTCAAAGGCTTGCGCGTCACCGGGGCACGACCGCCGTGGTTTCGATCTCGATCTTCGCCTCCGGCTCGATCAGCCCGCCGGCGACGATCACCGCCATGGCGGGATAGTTGCGCCCCATCAGCTCCTTCCACGCTGTGCCCATCGCGGCCATGGAGGAATTGTAGTCGTCGCGGCTGGTGATGTACCAGGTCATGCGCACGACGTGCTCAGGCCCCGCATCGGCCTCCTTGAGCACCGCGAGCGTGTTGAGCAGCGCCTGCCGGAACTGACCGGCGAAATCCTTCGCCTGGAAGGTACCGGTCTCGTCCCAGCCGATCTGGCCGGCGACGAAGACCATGCGTCCCTCGGCCTCGATGCCGTTGGCGTAGCCCCTGGGCCTCGGCCAGTTCGCCGGCTGCAGCACGCGCATGTCAGTTGCCCTCGAACACCGGCTGCGTCTTCGCCACGAACGCCTCGTAGGCACGGGTGAAGTCTTTCGTCTGCATGCAGATGGCCTGCGCCTGCGCTTCGGCTTCGATCGCCATGTCCAGGCTCATGCTCCATTCCTGGTTCAGCTGGTTCTTGGTCATGGCGTTGGCGAAAGCCGGTCCGGCGACGAGCTTGGCGGCCCATGCCCGCGCCTCGGTCTCGACATGGTCCACCACGCGATTGAAGAAGCCCCAGCGCTCGCCTTCCTCCGCGCCCAGCGAGCGGCCGTAGAACAATAGCTCCGCGGCGCGACCCTGGCCCACGATGCGCGGCAGCATCGCGCAAGCCCCCATGTCGCAGCCCGCCAGCCCCACGCGGTTGAACAGGAAGGCCACCTTCGCGTCCGGTGCGGCAAGGCGGATGTCCGACGCCATCGCCACGATCGCGCCCGCACCCGCGCACGCGCCCTGCACGGCGGCGACGATCGGCTGCGGGCAGCCGCGCATTGCCTTCACCAGATCGCCGGTCATGCGGGTGAATTTGAGCAGGCCGACGGTCTCCATCCTCACCAGCGGCCCGATGATATCGTGCACGTCGCCCCCCGAAGAGAAATTGCCCCCCGCGCCCCGGATCACGATGGCCCGGACCGAATCGGCATAAGCCAGCGCGCGGAACATGTCGCGCAGTTCGGCATAGGACTCGAAAGTCAGCGGGTTCTTGCGTTCCGGCCGGTTGAGGGTGACGGTGCCGATTCCGTCCGCGAAGCTCCACAGGAAATGCGCCGGCGCGAATGTCTCGGGATTCATAAAGGTGGTTCCTCGGTCGCGGCCTGAAGCTTAGACTATTTCGCGCGGCAAGGGAGATCGGCGTGAAGCATGCATTCATCACCGGAGGCGGCAGCGGCATCGGGCTCGCCACGGCGCGCACGCTCGCCGCCACGGGCTGGCGCGTGACAATTGCCGGCCGCGACGCCGCGCGCCTGGCCCGTGCCGCCGAATCGATTCCGGGCGCGGCCACCTGCCGCCTCGACGTGACCGATTCGGCCGCGGTGGAGGCCGCGTTGCGCATGCCGGTCGACTGCCTCGTCAACAATGCGGGCGGCACGGCCTCCGCGCCGTTCGAGAAGACGAGCCTGGAGACCTGGCGGGCCGCGCTCGATCTCAACCTCATGGGCGCGGTGCATTGCACCCGCGCCGTGCTGCCGGGGATGAAGGCACGGGGCTTCGGGCGCATCGTCAACGTCGCCAGCACGGCGGGGTTGATCGGCTATCGCTATGTCAGCGCCTATGTCGCGGCCAAGCACGCCGTGGTCGGGCTTACCAAGGCGCTGGCGCTGGAATGCGCCAAGTCCGGCGTCACGGTAAACGCGGTCTGCCCCGGCTACACCGACACGGAGATCGTGGCGACGGCCATCGAGACCGTCGCCAAAGCGACCGGCCGCGCGGCAGACGAGGCGCGCAAGAACTTCACGGCGTCCAACCCGCAGGGCCGCCTGGTGATGCCCGAGGAAGTTGCCGCGGCAGTGCTGTGGCTGGCGTCGGATGCGGCCTCGGCGGTCAACGGCATCGCGCTGCCCGTCGCGGGAGGCGAGGTGTCATGAATCCCGTCTTCCCCGATCGCTTCAATATGGCGGACTATTTCGTGTTCTCGAACATCGAGGCCGGCCGCGGGGGCAAAACCGCGATCCGCTTCGAGGACGCGCAGGTCAGCTACGCGGAGGTCGCCGCGCGGGTGATGCGCACGGCCCGGCGGCTGGTGGGCGATGGCCTGCTGCCCGAGCAGCGCGTGCTGGTCTGCATGCAGGACCGGCCGGAGTTCGTCTACGCCTGGTTCGGCGCGCTCAAGGCGGGCGCCGTCGTCACCCAGATCAATCCCATGCTGCCGGCGGGCGACTACGCCTACTACCTCGATTACGTGAAGCCGCAATTCGTCTTTCTCGACGAGCGCAGCCTGCCGGAATTCGCGAAGGCGGCGAAGCTTTCCCGTCATGGCCGCAATCTTGTCGCGGATTTCGACGGCTGGCTCGATGCGGGCCCGCAGGACGAGCCCTGGCCGACGGGCAAAGACGACCCCGCCGTCTGGCTGTTCACGTCCGGCACAACGGGGCGGAGCAAGGGCGCGGTGCACAGCCATGCCCATTTCGCCTTCAACACCGAGGTCTACGCCAAGTCCTTCATCGGGATCCGCGAAACGGACGTGACGCTGTCGGGCCCGCGCCTGTTCTTCGGCTACGCCACCGGCACGAACCTGATGTTCCCCTTCGCGGTGGGCGGCACCACGGTGCTTTTCCGCGAACAGCCGACGCCGGAGCTGATGTTCGAGCTGATCGCGCGCCACAGGCCTACGGTGCTGACCAGCGTGCCCACCCTCATCGGCAAGATGCTGCAGGCAGATGCACGCCGCGACATCTCCTGCGTCCGCCTGATGTGGAGCGCGGGCGAGGCGTTGCCGCGCGAATTGCATGAGCGCTGGGACCGCGCGTTCGGCGTGCCCATCATCGACGGCATCGGCAGCGCCGAGAGCTTCCACATCTACATCAGCAACCGCCCCGGCGACATCCGCCCCGGCAGCCTGGGCAGGCTCGTGCCCGGCTACGAGGCGAAGCTGGTGGACGACGACGGTCGCGAGGTGGCGCAGGGCGACGTCGGCACGCTCTGGCTCAAGGGCGACAGCGCGGCGCTGCACTATCACGCGGCTTACGACAAATCGAAGGAGCATCTGCGCGGCGGCTGGATCGTTTCCGGCGACAAATTCCGCCAGGACGAGGACGGCTACTGGTACTACGAAGGGCGAGGCGACGACCTGTTGAAGAGCGGCGGCATCTATGTGAGCCCGCTGGAGGTCGAGAACTGCCTGATGCAGCACCAGGCCGTGCGCGAATGCTGCGTCGTGGGCAAGCGCGACACGGAAGGGCTGGAGAAGCCGCTCGCCGTCGTGGTGCTGAAGGAGAACGGCGTGGCGAGCGAGGCCGAGCTGATCGCCTTCGCCAAGGCCAGGATCGCGCGCTACAAGGCGCCGCATTGGGTGCGTTTCGCGGACGAGCCGCTGCCGCGCAACGACCGCGACAAGATCGACCGCAAGAAGCTCAAGGCCGAGCACGCATGAGACCGGATTTCGCGCAGAACGCGTGGACGGACATCCGCGACGCGCTGGCAAGCGGCAGGACAGCGGTCGCGATCCTCCCCTGCGGCGCCACGGAAGCGCATGGCCCGCACCTGCCCCTGGAAACGGATGTGATCATCAGCGCGGGCATGGCGGCCCGCGCGCGGGCGCTGCTGGAGGGGCGCGGATACGCGGCATTCGTGCTGCCGGCGCTGGCCTATATGCCCGCGGAGTATGCCGCCGCGTTTCCCGGCACGATGACCGTCGCGCCCGCGACGGCCCGGGCGCTGCTGCTCGACATCGCGCGCGGCCTGAAAGCCCAGGGCTTCGCCTGCCTGGCGCTGGCCAACAGCCATTTCGATCCCGCCAACGTGGCGGTCCTGCGCGAAGCGAGCGCGGAAATCCGCGAAATCGGGCTTGCCGTCGCGTTCCCGGATTTCACGCGCCGCAAGCTCGCGCAGACCTTGACGGAGGAATTCCGGTCGGGCGCCTGCCATGCGGGACAGTTCGAGACCAGCCTTGTGCTCGCCGCCTGTCCCGAACTTGTGGACCAGGCCGCCGGCCGCGCGCTCGCCGACAATCCCTCCAGCCTCACCGACGCTTTTTCCAGGGGCGCCAGGACCTTCGCGGAGGCGGGCGGCCCGGAGGCCTATTTCGGCTACCCGCGCGCGGCAAGTGCACAGGAGGGCGATGAGAGTTTCCGCATCATGGCCGAAGCGATTGCCGCCGCGGTCGTGGAAGCGCTCGCAACGCCGCCGTCCTGACCTCGCCCGGGCAGAGGCCGCGCTATTCGGCGGCCTTGTCGCGCCGCCGCGAGGGAGGCGGTGAAACCGCGCGGCATGTGCTGGATGATCGCGGCGGGCGGGCCCTGCGCCGGAAAACGGCGGCGCGTAGGTACTAATCCCGGCTATCGCGATGGGGCGGCGAAGCGCAACGTTGGGCGGCATCAAGACTGCCAGGAGGCGGCAATGGGTAAGGCGGAAAAATCGCGGGACGACATCCTGTGCATCGCGCGCCAGTTCCGGCAATCCGCCGAGGTAGCCGCGACACCGGACTACGCCGAGCTGATGACCCGCACCGCGGAAGATCTGGAAGCGCTCGCGGAAGGGCTGGACTTCGTGCCCCGCGCCGCTGCTGGCTGCCGTCCGCTGACGCCATCATAAGGGGTAGTACGTATTTCCATCGCCGCCGCGCCGCGCGAGCCTGCGCGAGGGGAGTTCCGGCGTTGAACGCAAGTGCGCAAAAATCGATCTCCGTCGTGGACGACGACGGGGATGTCCGCGATTCGCTCCAGGTGCTTCTGGAATCGTTCGGATTTCGCGTGCGGACTTTTCCGTCGTCGCCGGCGTTTCTCGCAGATCCCGCCGCGGCCCGCGCGCACCTGCTGCTGTTCGACGTCAACATGCCGGGCATGAGCGGCGTGGAGCTGCTGGAGGCCGTCCGCGCGCGCGGCGTCCTCACGCCCGTCATGTTCGTGACCGCCGATCCGAAAAAGTTCGAGACGCGGATGAAGCTCGCCGGTGCCTCCGCCATCCTGCGCAAGCCGTTCAACGATGTCGAGCTGATGGCGGAGATCGACCGCATCCTCGGCGGCGATAGGTAGAACTCCCGACCTCCCTCTTCCTTTCATTTAACTTCGCGTAGAGCGGCGACACGCGATCTTCTGCGTCACGGCGGCGTCCCGGTCCGGTGCGCTCCCGCGGGAGGTGGATGTCATGGCGGCCGTGCCGCAGGCGTGGGCGGACAGGTGGCGCAAAACCCTGTGTCGCGCCCTGAGAAGCATCAAGTTCAAGTTCTTCGGCTCCTTCGCGGTCATGCTGACGCTGATGCTCGCGCTCGGTGGCTTTGCGCTGCGCGAATTCGCCGCGATGGAGGCGCTCGACCGCTACTCCAACGAGAGCGCTTCGCGCTCCACGGCCGTCGGCCGCGACATCGACGAGGCGATGAGCGATATCCGCGTCGCGCAAGCCGAGTTGCTGATGACCGACGCGCCCGGCCTCAAGCGGGAGGCAGATGGCGAGATCGCGTCGGCCAGGGCGCGCGTGACGCGCGCCGTGCGCGATCTGCGCAGTTACGCCGAAACCTCCGGCGAGAACCGGCTTGCGGACATCCTGTTCGCAAGGCTGCCTGGCTACTTCCGCGATTGCGACGCCTTCCGGCTGCAGGTGGAGGCGGGGAAGCGCGGCGAAGCGCGGGCGCTCTTCATGGGCCGGCTCGACACCGTCTACGACCAGATCAACGATCACGTCGACCGCTACGTCGCGATCAATCAGGCGCAGGAACGCGCGGCCGTGGCCGAGTCCACGCGGACCAAGCAGCGCGCCACCTATGTCATCTTCGCCGCGGTCGCCGCGGGCACGCTCCTGGCGCTGGCGATCTTCGCCGTCCTGGTCCGCAATGTCATCGGCCCGCTCATCGCCATGACGTTCGCCATGGAGCGGCTTTCCAAGGGCGATCTGGAGGCGCGCGTGCCCGGTGAGGCCCGCCGCGACGAGATCGGCAAGCTCGCCCGCGCCATGGAGCGCTTCCGCGACGCGTCGCTGGCGCTGCGCGTCGCCCGCGACGAAGCCGAGGCGGGCACGCGCGCCAAGTCGCAATTCCTGGCCAATATGAGCCACGAGATCCGCACGCCGATGAACGGCATTCTCGGCATGACCAATCTGCTGCTCCAGACCGAACTCGATCAGGAGCAGCGCGGCTTCGCGCAGATCGTTGCGGAGTCGGGCGAGGCGCTGCTCACCGTCGTCAACGATATCCTCGACATATCCAAGCTCGAGGCCGGCAAGCTCGAGATCGAGAAGATCGATTTCGACCTCGGCGCCACCGTCGAGAGCGCGGCCTGCCTGTTGGCGGCCAAGGCGCGGCAGAAGCGCATCGATATCGCCATGTTCATCGCGCCGGACGCGCGCGGCGCCTATCGCGGCGATCCCACGCGTCTGCGGCAGATCCTTCTCAATCTTCTCAACAACGCCATCAAATTCACCGAGAAGGGCGGCGTCTCCATCCAGGTCGCGGTCAAGCTCGGCCATGTCCCGGCGGCGGGCAGTAACGTCGTGCCGCTGCGCTTCGAGGTCACCGACACGGGTATCGGCATGGCCGGAAGCGTCCGCGAGAAGCTGTTCCAGAAATTCAGTCAGGCCGACAGTTCCATGACGCGCCGCTACGGCGGCACGGGCCTGGGGCTGGCCATCTGCAAGCAGCTCGTCGAGCTCATGCATGGCGAGATCGGCGTGAGCAGCAAGGCCGGTGCCGGTTCGACCTTCTGGTTCGAGATCCCGTTCGAGAAGTCGACCGCCCACATCGCCGACCGCGACACGCTGCCGGAGCACTTCAAGCAGCTTCGCGTGCTCCTGGTCGACGATGTCGACATGAACATCGCCGTCATGACCCGCCAGCTCGATGCCTTCGGCATGACCGTTCATGGCGTCCACGACGGTTTCGCCGCCATGGCCGAGCTGGAGCGCGCCTGGCATCTCGGCCGGCCCTACGATCTGGTGTTCCTGGACCAGATGATGCCCGGCATGGCCGGCGACGAGCTCGCCGCGCGCGTGCGGCGCAACCCCCACTTCGCCGAGACAAAGCTCGTCGTCGTCTCTTCCGGCGGCCGCGGCATCGTGCGCAGCCCGGACAATCTGGACGCGGTCCTGGAGAAGCCCGTCCGGCACCAGGAGCTGCTCGACACCCTGATCAACATCTACAGCACCAAGGCCGAGTTACCGGCGCTGCCCGCCCCCCATGGCGGCTCCGGCGCGGAGCGGCCGGCGACTCCCTCCCGGCGCCGGCCGCTCCGCATCCTTCTCGCCGAGGACAACAAGGTGAACCAGCAGTTCGCAATGGTGCTGCTCACCAAGGCGGGGCACGCCGTCGACGTGGCGGAGAACGGCCACCAGGCGGTCGATGGCGTGCGCCACCGCGACTACGACGTTGTGCTCATGGACATCCAGATGCCGGAGCTCGATGGCGTGGAGGCCACGCGCCAGATACGCGCCCTGCCGCGCCCGAAATCGGACGTGCCCATCATTGCAATGACGGCCCATGCCATGGCCGGTGCGCGCGAGGAATATCTCGCCGCCGGCATGAACGATTACGTCTCCAAGCCCGTGCAACCCAGGCTCCTGCTCGAAAAGCTCGACGATATTTCCACCGGCGGGCCCGGCTTCAAGGCCGCCGCGACGGACGGGCCGGAGCCGGTCCTGGACGAAAGCAAGCTGCGGGAGATCGGCGACGTCCTGCCGCTCGAAAAGATCGAGGATTTCGTGCGCCTTTACCTTCTGGACGTGGAGATGCATCTGGGCGCGATCGCCTCGGCCCGCGCCCGCAACGATTTCGAGGCGGTGGCGAAAGAAGCCCACACCATCGTCAGCACGTCGGGCAATCTCGGCGCCATGCGGGCCAGCGGCGCGGCGCGCCGGCTGGAGCAGGCCGCCCGCCAGCGCGCGCACAGGGACATCTACCCCCTGATCTCCGCGCTGAGCGCCGCCACCGGAGAATCCTCCGAAGCCCTCAGGGAATGGCTCAAGGCGCGCCATGGGCCGGCGGTGGCCGCGAGGTAGCCGGTGCAGAAGATCCTGACCCCAGAGATCAAGATCGCCGCGTCCGAAGGCCTGATCGCGCGGGGCTGCGTCGCGCTCATCGGGCTCGACCAGATCCGCAAGGAGGCGGGCACACGTTGGGACAGGCTCAAATCATCGGCGTACGCGCATCTGGAAGCCGTGCTGCGGCAGAAGCTTGGCCCCGCCGACTATTTCGTGCAGGTGGACGATCTCACCTTTCTCGTCACCATGCCCGCCGCGAGCGGAGACGAGGTGCTGATCCTGTGCCTGCGCGTCGCCCATGAGCTGCATACGAGCTTCCTGGGACCGTGCGACATCTCGAGGCTGCAGGTCTCCCGCGCAACCGGCATCGAGGGCGATGTGCTCGCCTGCGAGATCGCATCCGGGCCGCAGCTCGCCAGTCTCGCCGCGCAGGCGCTGGCGCTGCCCGCCGACGGTCAGATGCCCGCCGTCGTGCCGGAGCTTGCCGCGCTGACAGCCGCCGCGCCCGTCATCCGCTACGCTCCGATGTGGGATGTCCAGAACGAGGTCATCACCACCTATCGTTGCGAATGCGTGACCGATCATCCGTTCGGCGATGCGTCGTCCCGGGCCCAGTTCAGGAACGAGCTGAATTCGCTGCTGGAACGCATCCGGCTCTCCACCATGACGCTGGCCACGCGGCTGTCGGCGGGCGAGCGCTATCTGTTGTCGCTGCCGGTCACCTACGAACTCATCAGCTCGCCGGTGACGCGCATGGAGATCACGGCGATCTGCCGCAATCTATCCTCGGCGATGCGGCCCTACATGCAGTTCGAGATCAGCGAGCTGCCCTACGGCGTGCCGCAGAGCCGGCTTGCGGAGCTCGTCGGCTCGCTCAGGCCGTTCTGCCGCGGCGTATGGGGGCATGTGCAGCCCCGCATCGCCAGCTTCAGCGCCTTCCAGGGCGCGGGCCTGCAGGGCATCGGGTTGTCCTTCGGTTGCGGCGCGCTCGCGATCGGCGAAGCGGAAGCCGAAATGGCCAAGATGTGCGCCGCCGCCAAACGCGCGAACCTGCGCACCTGCGTCCACCAGATTCCCAGTCTCGACATCCTGCGGGCCGCGCGCGAGATGAAGGTGAACCTGATCTCGGGCGAACTGATCGGCGAGCCCGCCGGCGAGCCCGGTCCCATCGCGCGGCTGCCGATGAACGATATCGTCTGCCGGGCCGCCGGCCTGGGCCGCATCTTCGATGTCGAGCTCAGGGACGCCGGGTAGTGCGCTACCAGATCGAGGCGCGCAGCACCACCGCCGCAAGCCGCGCCGGCGGGCGATAGAAGATATGGCTTCCGATTTCCGCGGTGCGCTCCAGGCGATCCGCCCACAACGGACGCACATAGCCCGCATGATAGAAGGTGGCGCCGCCGGTGATGCCGTCGAGCCGCACTTCGCCGGCCAGGATGCCCGCGGCCAGCGTTTCCGCCGCCCTCCAGTCGCGCCTGGCCCTGGGTTTGGCGCGCGATCCGTCGCAGGCGAAGGAGAACTGGCAACGGCCGCGGGCCGCGCCTTCGTACACCACTGCGCAGATGGAATTTCCATAGCTGGCGGCATGAAGGCGGCGGAAAATGACCTCCGCCACCGCTTTTTCGCCGGTTTCCCCTTCGCCGCGCGCCTCATAGTAGAGCGCCTCGGCCAGGCAGTTGTAGTCGGCAAGCAGGCGTGCCCTGGCATCCGTGGCCGGCGGGGCGGCCGGTAGCTGCGCCGCCACCATGCGCGCGACCGGAACGTCACGGACAATCGTCTCGACCGCCGGCGTGGCGCTCCCGGGTCCGCGCGCCGCCTGCACGGTGGCGATGCTCGCGCTGAACGTCGCCACCACGACGGTGAAGGCCAGCGCGGCGGCGCGGTCGCAGCGCGTTTCGACGTCGCGGAGCCTCAATGCGTCCCTCCCGCCGCCGCGCGAAACGGCCTGCGCCACCCCGTTTCGCCGCTGCGGTTCGGCCGCAGGCAGGCGCGGCGGCTCCCCTTCTTCCAGACTCCGATGCTGGAGATGCGATTGGGCCCCGGCGTGCAGCGCCGCCAGGGCGCGGACGCGAGGTCCATCAGGCCGCGCCGGTCGCGCGTGGGAGGAATACGATTGGGGCTGAACATTCCGCCGGCCTCGCATCTTGCTGGCGCGCCTTCTGCGCGCGATGGCGCGATGGAACGTCCGGTAGACCTGTTCCGCATTGGGAAAAGTCAGAGGCGCGCGCGAATTCGGCCGAAAATCCCGCAACCGGGGATTCTGCGTATGGAAGTCCGGGGCGCGCCCATGCGCGGCAGTGCGTGTACGGAGAAATCCGAACTGGCGCTTACGCGACTCTGCCTACGGTGAATCCACGAATTTGATTCGCGGCGAATTTGAAGGAACGTGCGCGTGCCGAAACGCGACATATCCGTAAAAAGAGGGGAAACCAAATGGGCATCTTGCCGGCCGCCACCGTGGGACTGGACGCTGCGGGATTGCCCCCCCATCTTTTCCCGTTCGGGATCGCCGACGACGTCGCGGCGCCAGTCACGCTGGCCGATTGTCTCGCGAGCCTGCCCGCGGTCACGCAGCGCCAGTGCAGCCGCAACGAGACGGTCTTCCTCGATGGCGATCCGGTCGATTGCGTGATGGCCGTCGCCCACGGCGCTGTTCGCCACTGCCGCTACGCGCCCGACGGCCGCCGCCATATCAGCGATTTCTCCTTTGCGGGCGACGTGATCGGCCTGCTCGAGTGCCCGGACCAGCCCGCGGCGGCGGAAGCCGTCACGGACGTGACGCTTCTGTCCTGGCCACGCGCGGCATTCGACCGGCTTGCGGCGCGCGACATGGAGGTTCGCCAGCGGATGCTTTGTCATCTCACCGCGGCCCATCTGGACGCGCAGCGCCACCTCTTCGTGCTCGGCTGCCTGAGCGCAAAGGAGCGCGTGGCGGCGTTTCTGCTGCGCCTGGCCGACAGGCTCGGCGTCGCGCCCGGACGGCGCATCGCAATCCCCATGTGCCGGCAGGACATCGCCGACCATCTCGGGCTTACGGTCGAGACCGTCTGCCGCGCGATCACCCATCTGAGGAACCTGGGTGCGGTGTGCGTGCCCGGACCGCGGCATCTGATCCTCACGGACATGCCGAAGCTCCGCGCGCTGGCGATCGAGAGCTGAGGCGCCACCCATGTTCGTGTCGGTCCCCCACGCATCCGAGATCGGAAATTCGCTCCTTGTCACCATCGCCATGCTGGCCGCGGCCGCCGGTTTCGCCGCGTGCTGCCTTGCCGCCTGGGCGCAGGTGCGCCTCGTCAACGCGCGCCGCCACGCCGGGGCCCGTCAGGCCGAGCTTCACCGGGCCATCGCTTTCCGCGACGCGCTGCTCGCCTCCGGCGATGAGCGCGCGACGGTCCTGGGCGACGGCGAGCCGTTCGATGCCGGCGGCGCGCACGCGCTCTTCCGCGCGGTCATGGCCGGGCCGGACGCGAGGAGCGTGGCGCAAGCCGTCGACGGCCTGCTCACCGGCAGCAAGCCGTTCCGGATCGTCGCGCGCCGCCCCGAAGGCGACGCCGTCGCCCTGCGCGGCCTGCCGGTCGAAGGCAGGGCCGCGCTCTACGTCAAACGATTGGACGAGGCCGGCCCGGCGCTCGACTTCCGTGCGGCGCTCGATGCCGTGACCGCGCCGGTGTGGATCCGCGGCGCCGACCTGAAGCTCCGCTGGGCCAATCGCGCATTTCTCGCCGCCGCCGGCGCCGCCGATCTGCGTGGCGCCGTCGCCGCCGACGTTGCGCTGCACAAGGCCGAGCGTGAGCTGGCGGCGTCCGTCCGCGACGGCGCGGGCCAGCTCGACGCCACGCGCTACGTCGTGATCGAGGGCCGCCGGCGCGCGCTTTCGCTGCGGCTGGCCGCGCTCGCGGACTCCACGGTTGCCTGCATGGCCATCGACGTCACCGAACTGGCGCAGGCCGAAGCGCACATGAAGCTGCAAGCCGACGCCACCGCGGACATGCTGGACGGATTGCGTGTCGCGATCGCGGTCTTCGACAGGGACCGGCGCCTGCAGACCCACAACGCCGCCTACGCCGGCATGTGGAACCTCGACGAAAAGTGGCTGGATGCCAAGCCTGCTTACGGCACGATTCTCGACAAGCTGCGCGAGACGCGCCGGCTGCCCGAGCAGCAGGACTTCCCGGCGTGGATGGCCGAGGAGACGGCGCGGCTGGAGACCTGCGACCGCACGCACGAGGATATCTGGCATCTGCCAGACGGCCGCAGCATCCGCATCGTCATGCGCCCGCATCTGATGGGCGGCGCCGTGATCCAGTGCCAGGATATCAGCGACATGCTCAGGCTCGAAGCCAGCATCACCCTCCTCACCCGTGTCCAGCGTGCCACGCTGGACACGGTGGATGACGGGATCGCCGTGTTCGGGCCGGACGGCAGGTTGATGCTGCACAACAAGGTGTTCGCGCGCCAATGGCTCCTCTCGGAAGGCGAACTCGCCGGCAATCCGCCGCTCGCCCGCGTGGCTTCGCTCGCGGAGACGCGCCTCGGCCCCGACGGGTTGTGGCGCATCGTGGCCGCCGGCGTGACGTCCGACGAGCCCGAGCGCTGCAACGAATGGGGCAAAGCCACGCGCACCGACGGCCGCATCATCGCGCTTTCCATGAAGCGGCTGCCGAACGGCGCGACCGCGGTCACCTTCTGCGATCTCACGGATATCGAGCGCTTTCAGGCCGCCAACCGGGGGCCGAGCCATGCTGCGGCCTGACGCGGCCACCGCCTCTCGCGGCCCTTCGACTCACGGCTTCCTGCCGTTCCGCTTCTCGCGCAAACGTCAGCGCGCGGCCAGGATCGCTCTGATCAATGGTCATCCCGATCCCCGGCCCGAGCGGTTCTGCGCGGCGCTCTGCCGGTCCTATGCTGAGGGGGCGGTCGCATCCGGCCATGAGCTCCGGATCTTCGCCATGGAAAATGCCGATGCGGAGAAATCGCGAGTTGGCGAGGCGGAACCGGCCTTTGCGGCACTGGATTGGGCCAATCGCATCGCTGTTGTCTTCCCGCTGTGGCTGGACCGGCCGCCGGAGCCGCTGACGCGTCTGTTTCAGGATTGGCGTGCCCATGCCGCCACGTCAGGCCGGTTCGAGGCGTGCGAGCGGCGCGCGCGCTTGATCGTGACTATGGCCGTGCCCGCTTTCGCCCATCGCGCGCGCTGGCGTGGGGCAGGTTCCGCCCTGTCCCTTCCGGGAATCGATCATGCCCGCCTGACCTGCATCGGCAGCGTCGAGGCCATCTCTTCCGGCCAGCGCCACGCATGGCTTGCGGACATACGCGAAATGGGCCGGGAGGGCGTCTAGGAAAGCCTCACCTCACAAATTGGCCAGGCTGCCCTCCTCATCCGGCGGTTCAGGGCGACATGCGCGGCACAGATGCATTCGAGCCAGGAGAGGGCGCGCAAATTGGCCGGGCGCGGGAGGATATCGAGTACGTTGACGTTCACGGAACGATCGGCCGGCAGCTCGCGATCGGCGACGATGAGCGCAGGCTCACGGATTCCATTCCTGCGGAACTCTTCCATCACCGCAAGTCCGCCGAGGCCCGGCAGGTCGGTCACGATGAAGATGGTCTGCCCGGCGCGCGCATCGGAAACGCTTGTGCCGCCGGCACGCGCCAGACGGTCAGGCCTCAGGCCTGAGTGGCGTCAGCCAGCGACGATCGTTCGTCAAACAGGAGGCATACGGCGTTGCGCATCCGCCGGTCGGTGACGTTTGTTCCATCATCGTGGCGCCGATTCGCATCCGACAGTCGGCTTTATCCTACGATAATTGAGGACGGAGATATGTCGTGCCGCTCGCCAGACGCGGATCCGATTTTTTCGACTTTGTAACGCCACCCTTATATAGTATTTTCAACCTATGCGGGAAGCACGCCCAGCGGGCAAGGGGCAGTCGAACGTGAAGTCGGGCGCGGGTGCGAACCGCCATGACGTGCTGCTCCGCGCACTCCTGGAAACGGCGGTCGACGGCATCGTCGTCATCGGCGAGCTGGGCGCCGTCCAGATCTTCAATTCCGCGTGCGAGCGGCTCTTCGGCTACGACAGCGGGGAGGTCGAGGGCCGCAACGTCAGCATGCTGATGCCGGAGCCCTATCGCTCCGCGCATGACGGATACATCGCGCATTTCCGCGATACCGGCGAAAAGCGCATCATCGGCATCGGCCGCGAGGTGCGCGGACTCAGGAAAGACGGCTCGGATTTCCCGATGTACCTGTCGGTGGGCGAGGGCCACATCGACGGCGAGCGCTTCTTCGTCGGCATCATTCACGATCTGAGCGCGATCCGCGAGGAACAGCACCGGCGCCAGGCGGCGGACCGCCACCTCGCGGCGATCGTGGAGTCGTCGGACGACATCATCCTGAGCATGGATCTCGCCGGCCGGGTGACCACCTGGAACGAGGCCGCGACGCGCATCTATGGCTATGGTCCGCACGAAATGATCGGCGAGCTGATCGACCGCATCATCCCCGCGGACCGCCGCAACGAAGAGCAGGAGATCCTCGATCTCATTTGCAAGGGCAAGAAGATCAGCCATTACGAGACGGCGCGCCTCAGGAAGGACGGATCCGAGGTCCTGGTCTCGCTCGCGCTTTCGCCCATATTCGATGCCGGCGGCAGGATCATCGGCGCCGCCAAGATCGCGCGGGACGTCACCGAAGAGCGCCGCCGGGAAGCGGAAACCGCGCGGCTGCGAGCCGCGCTCGCCCATGCCGCGCGGCTCGACGCCATGGGGCAGCTCTCCGCATCCCTGGCGCACGAACTCAACCAGCCGCTCGCGGCCACGATGAACTATGCCAATGCCGCCCGCCGGCTGCTCGCGACCAAAGGCGGCGGAGAGAAGGCCGCGCCCCTGCTCGACAAGGCCGTGGCGCAGGTCGTCCGCGCCGGCCAGATCATCCAGCGGCTGCGTTCCTTCGTTGAGAAGCGCGAATTCGCGCGTGCCCGCGAGGACATCAACGATATCGTGCGCGAGGCCGTCGCGCTCGGCTATGTCGGAATGGCGGACGACGGTGTCGTGCTCAGGACCGAACTCGCGGACGGTCTGCCCCCGATCTACGCCGACCGCGTCCAGATCCAACAGGTCCTCGTCAACCTCCTGCGCAATGCCGGCGAGGCGATGCGGGACCGGCCTGTCCGCCTGCTCTCCGTCTCGACCTATGGCCCCGGCGAGGCGCTGGTCGGCGTGACGGTCGCCGATAGCGGGCCCGGATTGCCGCAAGAAGTCGCCGAGCAGCTCTTCAAGCCGTTCGTGACGACGAAGGAACAGGGCATGGGCGTGGGGCTATCCATCTGCCGCACCATCGTCGAGGCCCATCAGGGGCGAATTTGGACATCCGCGCCCGCGGGCGGCGGAACCGCATTTCATTTCGAGCTTCCGGCCGGAGGTGAGCCATGAGCGATGCGCAACTGGTCTGTGTCGTCGACGACGACGAAAGCGTGCGGCTGTCCCTGCGCGCGCTGCTGGAAGCGTCCGCATACACGGTGAACGATTTCGATTCCGCGCTGCGCTTTCTCGCTTCCGACGCGCTCGGCCGTTGCGATTGCCTGGTGGTCGATGTGCGCATGCCGGAGATGAACGGGCTGGCCTTGCAGGAGGAGCTGAACCGCCGCGGCCGCGTTTTTCCCGTCATTGTCATCACCGGCCACGGCGACGTGCCGCTGGCGGTACGCGCCATGAAGGCGGGCGCGCTCGACTTCATCGAGAAGCCGTTCGACGGAGAGGTGATGCTGGCCAGCGTCGGCCGCGCGCTGGAAGTCAGCCGCGCGACGCGCGACGAAGCAGCCGAGGCGCGCGCCGCCAAGGACCTGCTCGATCTGCTCACGCCGCGGGAGCGCAACGTGCTCGAGCAGCTGGTGGCGGGCCGCTCCAACAAGGTGGCGGCCTACGAGCTCGGCATCTCGCCGCGCACGGTGGAAATTCATCGGGCCCGCATCATGGACAAGTTCAATGTCCGCAGCCTGTCCGAAGTCGTGCGCATCGCGCTCACCGCGACGCGGTTCGGCTAGGGGATTGCCCGTACGATTCATTCCGGATTTCGCGGGCGTTTCACGCGTGCCATGGTCCGGTTCGACGGTTCCCTGCTTGCCCGGGGAAACGTCGGGCCGGCCGGAAGCGCGTCGCGTATGGCCTCCGGCCGGTTACCTCCGGAAGACCCACAAGCAGCCCGGATGTGAAGGGACAGGCCATGCGCATACTCCTCATCGAAGACGATCCCGCGATATCCGCGAGCATGCAGGCGCTCCTGGACCGCGAAAGCTTCGCGGTGCATGCCGTCGATCTGGGCGGCGACGGCATCGATCTGGCGAAGGCCGGCGATTACGACATCATCCTGCTCGACATGACCTTGCCGGACATGAACGGCCTCACCGTCATCCGCCGGCTGCGCGACGCCCGCATCGGCACTCCGATCATGATCCTGTCCGGCGATGCCGGCCTCGAGACCCGCACCAGGGCGCTGGGCGCGGGCGCGGACGACTATCTGATCAAGCCCTTCCACGCCTCGGAGATGCTGGCGCGGATCAGGGCCGTGGTGCGGCGTTCGCGCGCGCATGCCCGCTCGCGTATCGTCACCGGCAAGATCGCCGTCGATCTCGACGAGAAGGTGGCCGAGGCGAACGGCGCGCGCATCGCGCTCACCGCCAAGGAATACGGCACGCTGGAGGCGCTGTCGCTGCGCAAGGGTTCCGTCCTCACCAAGGACGCGCTGATGAGCCAGCTCTATGGCGGGCTGGACGAGCCGGAGCAGAAGATCGTGGACGTGTTCATCTGCAAGCTGCGCAAGAAGATCGCGGCGGCCACAGGCGGCGACAATTACATCCGCACCGTCTGGGGCCACGGTTACGCGTTGCAGGACCCGGCCGCGGCGGCCTGAGCGCTCTCAGCGGCCCAGTTTCCTTCGCGCCGGCGCGAGGGAGGAGGCTGCGCGCGCGAAATCCCGCCACGGATCCTTGCGCCCAAGCAGCGCATGCGCCGTGCGCAGGGTGAAGGCGAGGGGATCGAGACCCTTGCGGACCTGAGTCCATTCGAGCGGGGTCGAGACCGGCGCGTGTGGCCGCGCCCGCGGCGACCATGGCGCCACGGCCGTCGAGGTCCGGTCGTTGCGCAGATAGTCGAGGAAGATGCGTCCTTTCCGGGCGCTTTTGGACAGCGTGACGGTGTAGGTGTCCGGGCTGTCCGCGGCCATCTCCGTGCAGAGCGTGCGCGCGAAATCCTTCGCCTCCGCCCAGCTCAGCGGCCGCCGCGCGGCGCCCTTGACCGGCACCACCACGTGCAATCCCTTTCCGCCCGTCGTCTTGACGAAAGGGTGAAGGCCCAGGGCGTCGAGCCGTTCGCGAAATTCCCGCGCCGCCGCGATCACGCCATCGAACGTGACGTCCGGCGCGGGATCGAGATCGAACACGATGCGCTCGGGCACGTCGGGATCGTCCCGCCTGGCGCCCCAGGGATGGATTTCCAGCACGGCTGCCTGCGCCAGGCTGATAAGCCCGCCCTTGCCGTCGACGGCCACATAAGGCTCGGCTTCCCCCTTCACCTTCACGGCGCGGGCCTTGATGCCCTGCCTGTTGGCGTGCCGCTGGAAGAAGATCTGTCCTTGGATCCCGTCCGGCGCGCGCACCATTGAGATCGGCCGCCCCGCCACATGCGCCAGGATGCGCGCGGCAAACGCCTCGTAGTGTTGCGCGAGGTCGCGCTTGGTGAAGGCGGGATCGGGCCGGGCCGCCGGCCACAAGACCTTGTCCGGATGGCTGATCGTGACACCGGCAATCCTGAGCGGGCCTGGTTTCGAAGCCGGCATCGTCATCCCTCCGCTACCGCGTCAGCCGCGGGTCTTCCCCGTCTTGCGCGGCGCCCCTTCCGCGATCTCGTCCAGCGTGCGCCCGGTCTTCACGGACGTGTCCGCCTTGAGCAGCGCGTCCGGATGGCCCGGCCGGGCGGCCCTGTCCTTTTCCTTGATGAGCAGCCAGTTGTGGCGGACCTTGCGGCCGGGCCTGGCCGGTGTGTCCTTCAGGCGCACCAGCGCCCAGCCGCCCTTGAGCCGCTCGCCGTCCAATTCGAATTTGATGTGGCCCTTCCTGAGGGCCGTCGCGGCAGTCCCTTCGCTCTCGGGCGTCCATTTTCCGCGATCCCAAAGCTGCACCGTTCCGCCGCCATATTCACCTTCGGGGATGGTGCCCTCGAAAGTCCCATAATCCAGCGGATGGTCCTCCACCTCCACGGCCAGCCGCTTCACCGCCGGGTCGAGCGACGGCACCTTGGTGACGGCCCAGGAGCGGTAGACGCCGTCGAGCTCCAGCCTCAGATCGTAATGCAGCCGCGTCGCGTCATGGCGCTGGACGACGAAGCGCAACGCCTTCGCGCGGCCCTTCGTGATCCTGCCCCGCGGCTCGCGCGTGCGCGCGAAGTCCCGCTTCGCGCGATAATCCGAAAGCTTGCGCATGGGTGGCAAACGTCCCGTTCCGGCGCGGGTTCCTCGTGGCCAGAATGGACCCGCCCGCTGCCTCTGTCATCTCATCCGCCGGCCACCGCGGCGCGGTCGGCCTCGGCGCGCTGCTGCTTGGCCCACATGGCGGCATAGACGCCGCCGCGCGCCAGAAGGGCGCAGTGCGTGCCGCGCTCGGCGATGGCGCCGTGGTCGAGCACCAGGATTTCGTCGGCGCCCACCACGGTGGACAGCCGGTGCGCGACGATCAGCGTCGTGCGGCCCCGGCAGGCGGCCTCGATGGCGGCCTGAACCGCGCGCTCGGAATGGCTGTCGAGTGCCGATGTCGCCTCGTCGAGGATCAGGATCGGCGGGTCCTTCAGCACGGCGCGGGCGATGGCGACGCGCTGCTTCTCGCCGCCCGAAAGCTTGAGCCCCCGCTCGCCGACAATTGTGTCGTAGCCCTGCGGCAGCGACCGGATGAAAGCGTCCATCTGCGCCACGCGCGCGGCTTGCTCGATCTCGGCCTCGGCCGCGCCGGGCCTGCCATAGGCGATGTTGTAGCGGATGGTGTCGTTGAAGAGGCTCGTGTCCTGGGGCACGATGCCGATGGCCGCGCGTAGCGAAGCCTGCGTGACGCGGCCGATGTCTTCCCCGTCGATCCGGATGCGTCCGCCACCGGGATCGTAGAACCGGAGCAGCAGCCGCGCGACGGTCGATTTGCCCGCGCCGGACGGTCCCACGATCGCAACCGTCCCGCCCGCCGGCACCTCGAAGCTCACGCCGTTCAATGCCGGCCGGCCGGCGCCATACGCGAAACGCACGTCCTCGAACCGGATCGCGCCTTTCGGGACCGCGAGCGGTCGCGCGGATGGTGCGTCGGCGATCTCCACCGGTGCGCTCAGAAGCGCGATCAGCGCCTCGAGGTCCACGAGCGCCTGGACGATCTCATGATAGACCGTGCCCAGCACCGTGAGCGGCTGGTAAAGCTGCAGAAGGATCGCGTTGCCCAGCACGAAGTCGCCCAGCGTGTAGCGGCCGTCCCGGATGCCGAATGCCGTCAGCACCAGCACCGTCCCCATGCCCAGCGCCATGATCGCCGCCTGGCCGACATTGAGGGTGGCCACCGATATCTCCGCTTCCGTCATGTTGCCGGCGAATTTCGCCATCTCGCGGTCGTAGCGCGCCCGCTCCAGCGCCTCGGCGGTGAAATATTTGATGGTCTCGAAGTTCAGCAGGCTGTCGACCAGGCGCGCGCCCGCCTCGCTGTCGCGCTCGTTGACCCGGCGCCTGATCTCCGCCTGGCGCCGCGTGAGCGCGATGGTGAAGCGCACATGGACTGCGACGGTCGCCAGCGTCACCAACGTGATGCCGATGCCCAGCTTCCACAGCAGGAGACCGGCGAAGATCGCGATCTGAAGCGCGACCGGCGCGGTGTTGAACAGGGCATAGGTCAGGAAGGTGCCGACAGCCCGCATGCCGCGCTCCATGGTCCGCAGCAGCGCGCCCGTGCGGCGGCCGGAATGGAATCGGGGCGACAGCGCCTGGAGATGCGCAACCGTCCGCAGCGCGACGTCCGCGGTCGCGTGAAACAGGACGTTAGCGAAGACAAGGTCGCGCAATTGCGCGAACGCCTGACCCAGCAGGCGCGCGCCGGCATAACCGGCGATAAGAAAAATCGCCGCCGGAAGAAAAATATTTTTTTCCGACAGACTGTCAGCCGCCGCCGAAAGCATAAGCGGCGCAATCACCGTCGCGCCGCTCGCAACGATCAGACACAGAATCGAAACAACAATACGCAACCGGAGGTCGCGCCTGCGGGCCGGCCACAGATAGGGGACCAGGAATCCCAGTGTCTTTAGCGGAAGCGCGAAGTCGCCCATACCAAACCTAGAACTCCCGGAATGATTTATTGTCGGCATTCGCAGTATTCGAATTATGAGTTCTTATTCACCCATGTTGAAACAGTTCATTTTGAGACAATGATTGATTCGTTTGACTCCGATGAAAGTAGTGATAGCGTGACTGCGATGCTGAAGACTCGGTTTTGCAATTCTCAGTGGATTTTTACTTGAGAAAAAGCACCGATTTCTTCGACATCATTGCTCCCAACCAAAAAACAAAGGAGTGCGTCATGTCAAAGACGAACGCTAATCTCGCTTCCCAGTGGCGTGAAGAGGCGGACCTCGAGAATCCCGCCGGCCCGCTGTACGCCGGCGGCGAGTTCGTGGCGGCCGACATCGTGTCGGTGGCCGAGCCGAGCACGATCGGCGGCCATCCGTGCTCGCTGTGCACGGGTTCGACGCCCGTCAGCTGCTGCTGACCGCAGCCGATGCCGGACACGCAACATGCGGCCGGCATCAACCGGGCTGCCTTGCCGCGCGCGCGAGCGGCCGGGCAGCCTGGGCGGGGGATGAACCAGTCGAGGAGAACCACATGTCCGAATATCAAGCCGCCGCCTCGTGGCGCGACAACGCGGAAGCTGAAAGCCCCGCCGGCCCGCTTTTCATGCATGCGCCCTTCGCCGAGGCCGATATCGCTTGCGCGGCCGAGCCCTCGACGCTGGGCGGCCACCCCATTTCGGTCTGCTCCGGCTCGTTCACCATCGGCTGCTGCTGAGGCGACATGACTTCAAGTGCCGGCGTTCCGCACTTCGACGCTTCGCTGGGCTGCCTGACCGCGCCGCATCTGGACGCGCTGGCAGCCGGGCTGGCGGATATCCCCGATCTGGCGCAGGGCGAAGCCGGCGCGATCCTCGAAGCCGCCCGCGAGGCGCTGACCGGCGCGCTGCATCCCAAGGTCGCGCGCCTTCTGCTTCTGGAGTTGAACGCCGCGCGCGTCGAGAAGCGGCTGGCCGGCGACACGCCGGAGGCGCGCTGGGACGATTTCATCGCCACCACGCGGCGGCGGGAGTTCTGGGACGCGCTGGCGCCGCATTATCCCACGCTGGCGCCGCGCATCGAAACCCTGCTCGCCAACCGTTGCGGCGCGATGCTGGAATTCGCCCGCCGCTGGGCCGCCGACCGGGCGAAATTGTCTTCGCTCGTGGGCAAGCCGCCCGGCGCATTGACGAGGGTTTCCTTCGGCGCCGGCGATGCCCATCGCGGCGGCCACACCGTGGCGCTCGTCGCCTGTGAAAGCGGGCGCGTCGCCTATAAACCGCGCTCGGCCGGAATGGAGGAGATGCTGGCGGCGTTCCTTGCCGATATGGAGCAGGCTGCGAGTCGCGGCATCTGCTTCGCCGTGCCTGCCGTCGTGGACCGCGGAAGTCACGGCTGGGCCGCGTTCGTCGAGCACGCTCACGCGGCCAATCCCGGGGAGTTGAAGTCGTTCTACACGGGCATCGGCCAGGCGCTGGCGGCGATGCGCCTCCTCAGCGGGATGGATTTCCATTCCGAGAACATCATCGCCCACCGCGGCGCGCCCGTGCTGGTCGATTGCGAAACGCTGTTCACGCCCAAGATCAGGCCGTTCCCCTCGGGCTTCGGGGACGCGACGGATCGCGCGATGCGGCTCATCTCCGGAACGGTGCTGGCGACGGGCCTGCTTCCGGGCCGCGGGCAGGGTCTCGGCTGGCGCGGCGTGGATGTCTCCGGCGTCGGCGCGCTCGCGGGCGAGCAGCCTGCCGTGATGCTGCCGGACATCGTCGACGCCGGCACCGATCGCGCCCGCTTCGGGCTCAGACCCGCCGATGTCGCGACCGCGCAGAACCATCCCGCCGCCGAGCCCAGCCTCGGGGAGTATTGGCCGCAGGTGCTGGAAGGCTTCGAAGCGCTCTCCGCGGACCTGCGCGCGCTGGATGCGCGCGGGGCGCTCGCGCCGCTGCTGGCGCGTTTCTCGCGCTGCCAGGTGCGCACCGTGCTGCGTGCGACCGAGGTCTATGCCGAGCTCTCGCGCATGCTCTGGCATCCGGTGTCGCTGCACAAGGAAGCGGAGGCGCGCGCCCGCGCCCGCGATCTGTTGGGCAAGATGGCGGTCAATGTCGCCGGCGCGCCGGGCGATCCGGCCATCATCGATGCCGAAATCGATGCGCTTGAGGTGGGCGACATTCCCTATTTCGCGGGGCTCGCCTCAGAAGGCGTATTGGAAGGGCCGGGCGGCCATGCCTGGCTCGAGCCCCGCAACCTCGTCGAGGATGCGCTGGAAGACTGGCGCGCCGCCGATCTCTCGCTGGAGCGAAAATTCATCCATGCCGCGCTGGTCAGCGCCTATGTCGGCGAGGTCACGCCGCAGGCGCTGGCGTTGTGGCCGAAAGCGGCGCGGCGCGGTCCGCTGGATGCGCGGCGCCGCGCACAGGCCGCGCGCATCATGCGCATGATGGTGGAGCAGGCGATCCGCGGGCCGGACGGCACCGCGGCCTGGATGGCGCCGACGCTCACGCCCGGCGGATGGTCCGTGCAGGCGCTGGGCGCCGACCTCTATGGCGGGATTTCGGGCCTCGCCGTTCTGGCGGGCGCATACCTGAAAGAGCAGAAGGCCGGGCGCGCCGATCCCGTCGAGGGCCTGGAGGATCTGTTCGGCGGCATCCTGCGCACGATGGACGGCTTCGAGGAGAAGCGCGAAGCCAACAAGACTCTCGGCATGCCGGTGCGCCCGCAGACGCCGAGCTGCTATCTCGGCATGGGCGCGCAGATCTGCGCCCGGCTTTTTCTCGCGGCCTGGGGCCTCGACGCGCAGGGTGTGCGCCGCGCCGCGCGGCTCGGCCGCGACATGCCCGAGACCGTGAAGTCGGACGAGACGCGCGACGTCCTCTCCGGCCGTCCCGGCGCGATCCCGGCGCTGCTGGCGCTGCACCGGGTCACGGGCGACGAGTCCTTCGTGGCGATGGCGCGCGAGATGGGCGACGATCTCTGCGACAGCGCGGTGATCGGGGACGGCCGGGCGAAATGGCTCTTCAGCCGCTGGCCGGAAGGCATCGGCGGCTTCGCCCACGGCGTCACCGGCGTGGGCTGGGCGCTGTTCCTGCTGGCCCGCGCCACGCAGGACGAACGTTACCTCGACACGGCCAGCGCCGCCTTCGCCTTCGAGGATTCCCTGTTCAACGAAAGCGACCGCACCTGGCTGGACAAGCGCAAGCTGGGCGGGCCGAAATCCGCGAACGCCTGGTGCCACGGCTCCGTCGGCATCGGCTTGGCGCGGCTGGACCTGGACCCGCTGCTGGTGGACGCGCGCACGCGCCGCGCGCTGCACGATGCGGCCGCTGCCACCTGGGCGGAAGGCATGGGCTGGAGCCATTGCCTCTGCCACGGCGATGCGGGCGCGTGGGAGCTCTTGGACAATGCCATCGCCCATGGCGAAGGGCCGAAGGGCGTGACGCGGGAAGAGGTGCTGGCGAAATTCGTCACCAGCCTCGAGGACAACGGCCCTGTCAGCGGCATCATGAAGGACGCCTTCGTGCCGGGCCTTTTCCCCGGCATCGGCGGCATTGCCTACCAGCTCCTGAAGGCGCACCCGAAAAGCGGGCTGCCCTCGCTGATGACGCTCGGGGGCAGCGATCTGGAACGCTGCGGGATCGTGTGACCTGGTTTGAGTAAAATTCGAATATCTTCAATTGGTTATCTTAGGGCCGTCCCTGCCAGCGGATTTTGACTCGACTCTGCGCTGAAATTGTTCTTTATTCGTTCTCTTGGCAGGAGGACCGATGAAAAGCCCTGCGCTCAACGCGGCACGATTCGAGGAGGCGGCACGTTACGGCCGCGTCCCGCTCGGCTGCGCGGACGCCGATGCGGTGCTTGGCGGCGGGATGTTGCGTGGCGCGCTGCACGAAATCTTCGCCGGCGATGCGGGCCATGCCGTGCCGGCCTCGGGTTTCGCCGCGGCGCTGGCGCTCAGGTTCGGCGGCGGCAAGGCGCTCCTCTGGATCCGCCAGGACTACGCGGCGCTGGAGCACGGCGCGCTCTCGCCCACGGGCCTGCTCGAGCTGGGTCAGGATCCGGCGCGACTGATCGAGCTGCGCGTGTCTTCGCCCGTCGATGCCCTGCGCGCGGGCTGCGATGCGCTCGCCTGCAAGGGCCTGGGCGCGGTGGTGATCGAGATCGTGGGCAATCCCAGGGTGCTCGACCTCGTGGCCACGCGCCGGCTCACGCTCGCCGCGGCGCAATCGGGCGTGACGCCGCTTCTGCTGCGCGAGGGCGCCGATCCCGAGCCGAGCAGCGCGGAGACGCGCTGGATCGTGCGCACCGCGCCGTGGCCGCGCGGCGCGGAGGATTGGGGCGCCCCGCGCGTCCAGGCCAATCTCGTCCGGCACCGCCACGGCAATACCGGACAATGGGTGATGGAGTGGAGTTGTGACGAAGGCATCTTCCGCGCGGCGCCTGCTGGCGCTGTGGTTCCCGCGCTTTCCGGCGGACGCGCTGAAACGCCGGCGCGCATCCGGCGCGTGGCCTGACGCACCGGTCGCCCTCGTCGCCAAGGCGGCCAATGCGCTGAGGCTCTGCGCGCTGGATCGCCGGGCGGCGGCGCTGGGCTTGCGCCCCGGCATGCCGCTCGCCGATGCGCGGGCGCGCATCCCCGGCCTCCATGTTTTCCCCGCCGACGAGGGCGGGGATGCGAAACTGCTCGTCCGCATCGCCCAATGGTGCGAGCGCTTCACGCCGCTGGCCGCGCTCGATCCGCCGCATGGGCTGATGCTGGACGTGACGGGCGCCGCCCATCTCTTCGGCGGCGAAGCGGCGCTGATTGCGCTGGCGGTGAAGCTCCTGGCCGGGATGGGGTTCGAAACGCAGGCCGCCATCGCCGGCACCGCCGCCGCCGCGCGCGCCTTCGCGCGTTTCGTGCCCGGAACGATCGTGCCGCCGGGCCGCGAGGCGCAGGCGCTCGCGCCGCTCCCCGTCGAGGCGCTGGGGCTCGAGCCCGAGACCACCGCCACGCTGCGCCGCGCGGGCCTCAAGACGGCGGGACAGGTGGCACGCCGCACCCGCGCCGAGCTCACCGCCCGTTTCGGCGCGGTCATGCAGGCCGAACTCGACCATGCGTTCGGCCTGATCGAACGGCCCATCGCGCCGCTCAGCCCCGCGCCGGATTTCCTCGCCGAGCAGCGTTTCGCCGAGCCCATCACCAGCCTCGACGTGGCGTTGGATACGGTGAAGGCGTTGGCGGCCTCGCTGTCTTCCTTGCTGTCGCGCCATGGCCAGGGCGCGCGGGCACTGGAGGCGGTGTTCTTCCGCGCCGACGGCGAAGTCCGCCGCATCGCGGTCGAGACGGGTGGGCCGGTCCGCGATCCGGAGGTCGTGCTCCGCCTGTTCCGCGAGAAGATGGACGCGCTGGCCGATCCGCTCGATCCCGGCTTCGGCTTCGATGTCATCCGGCTTTGCGCCCATCGCACCGAACGGTTCGAGGAGAGCGGGGCAAGCTTCGAAAGCGGCGTCCATGCGGAGACGGAAATCGCCTTCCTCGTCGACCGCATGGCCGCGCGCTTCGGCGCGGACAACGTCGTCACCTTCGCCGCATGCGACACCCATATCCCCGAAGCCGCGGCGGCCGCGCTGTCGGCACAGGCGAAAAAACCCGCGGCGGCCGCCACGATCCCGGATTGGGTCCGCCGCCGCGAGCCGGGCGAGGCGCCGCGCCGCCCCTTGCGCATGTTCGCCAGGCCCCAGCCCATCGATGTGGTCGCGGAAATCCCGGAAGGCCCGCCCCTGCGCTTCCGCTGGCGCGGCGTGCTCCACGCCACCCGCCATGCCGAGGGCCCGGAACGCATCGCCATGGAGTGGTGGCGCCACGAGACCCGGCGTCCCACCCGCGATTATTTCCGGCTGGAGGACGAGGAGGGCCGCCGCTTCTGGATCTACCGCGACGGGCTCTATGGCCGCGAAACGCAGTCCCCGCGCTGGTATCTGCACGGGCTGTTCGCATGAGCTATGCCGAACTCGCCATCACCACCAATTTCTCCTTCCTGCGCGGTGCCTCCCATCCGCAGGAATTCGCGGCCCAGGCGCGCGAGCTCGGCCTTGCCGCCATCGGCGTCGCCGACCGCAATTCGCTGGCCGGCGTGGTGCGGGCCTACGACGCGCTGGAAGACATGGAAAGCGGGAAGCCGCGCCTGCTCGTGGGCGCGCGGCTTGTCTTCGACGACGGCACGCCGGACATCCTCGCCTATCCGGTGGACCGCGAAGCCTATGGCCGCCTCTGCCGGCTGATCTCCGTCGGCAAGCTGCGCGCGAAGAAGGGCGAATGCCATCTGCGTTTCGCCGATCTTCTGGAGTGGCAGGAGGGGATGCTCTTCATTCTCGTGCCGCCGCAACGGCTGGGCGAGGGCGGCTGGCGCGAAGTGCTGGCGCGGCTCGCCCGCACCGCGCCGGGCCGGGTCTGGCTTGGCGCCGCCATGCCCTATCGCGGCGAAGACGGGCGCCGCCTCGCCGCGCTTGCCCGCATGGCCGAAGGCGTGCCGCTGATCGCCATCAATGACGTGCTCTATCATGCCCCCGAGCGCCGCGAGCTGCAGGACGTCGTCACCTGCATCCGCGAACACAGGACGCTGGCCACGGCCGGCCGCCTGCTCGAGGCCAATGCCGAGCGCCATCTCAAGGCGCCCGGGGAAATGGCGCGGCTGTTCGCGAGCCATCCGCAAGCCGTCGCCGAGACCATGCGTTTCGCATCCCGCATCGAATTCCACCTCGGCCAGCTCCAGTACAATTACCCCGATGAGCCCGTGCCGCCCGGCGTCACGCCCCAGCAGCACCTGGAGACGCTCACCTGGGAGGGTGCGGCCGCGCGCTATCCCGGCGGCGTGCCGGACAAGGTGCGCGCCACGCTGGTGAAGGAGCTGGCGCTGATCCAGGAGCTCGGTTATGCGCCCTATTTCCTCACCGTGCGCGACATCGTGGGCTTCGCCAACGCCCGCAGGATTCTCTGCCAGGGGCGCGGTTCAGCGGCCAATTCCGCCGTCTGCTACGTCATCGGCATCACCGCGGTCGATCCCGCGACTACCGATCTTTTGGTCGAGCGCTTCATTTCTCCGGAAAGAAAGGAGCCGCCGGACATCGACGTGGATTTCGAGCATGAGCGGCGCGAGGAGGTGATCCAGGACGTCTACCAGCGCTATGGCCATGAGCGCGCCGCGCTCACCGCCACCGTCATCACCTACCGCTCGCGCAGCGCCATCCGCGAGGTGGGCAAGGTGTTCGGCCTGTCGGAGGACGTCACCGCCGCGCTCGCCGGCCGCGTCTGGGGCAGCTTCGACGGCGGCAGCTGGACGCGCCATCGCGACGAGCGCCTGAGGGAAGCGGGCGTGCATGCCGATCCGGTGGTGTTGCGCGCCATCGCGCTCGCCAACGAGCTGCACGGATTCCCGCGGCATCTCTCCCAGCATGTCGGCGGCTTCGTACTGACCCGCGACCGGCTGGACACCATCGTGCCCATCGGCCCCGCCGCCATGGAGGATCGCTATTTCATCGAATGGGACAAGGACGACATCGACCGGCTGGGCATCATGAAGGTCGACGTGCTGGCGCTGGGGATGCTCACCTGCATCCGCAAAGCCTTCGACCTGATGCGCATGCACGAGGGCGTGGATCACGACCTCGCCAGCGTCCCCCGCGAGGATCCGGCCGTCTACGACATGCTGTGCGACGCCGACGCCATCGGCGTGTTCCAGGTTGAGAGCCGGGCGCAGATGAGCATGCTGCCCCGCCTGCGCCCGCGGGGATTCTACGATCTCGTCATCGAAGTCGCCATCGTGCGTCCCGGCCCCATCCAGGGGGACATGGTGCATCCCTATCTGCGCCGCCGCGGCGGCAAGGAGACGGTCGTGTTCCCGTCGCCGTCGCCCGCGCACGGCCCGCCGGACGAGCTCCAGAACGTGCTCGGCCGCACCCTCGGCGTGCCGCTGTTCCAGGAGCAGGCGATGAAGCTCGCCATCGTGGCGGCGCAGTTCAGCGCGGCGGAGGCCAACAAGCTGCGCCGCGCCATGGCGACCTTCCGCCATGTCGGCACCATCCATACTTTCGAGCAGAAGATGATCGAAGGCATGACGCGGCGCGGCTACGATGCGGAGTTCGCCCAGTGCTGCTTCAACCAGATCAAGGGCTTCGGCACTTACGGCTTCCCGGAGAGCCACGCCGCCAGCTTCGCGCACCTGGTCTACATCTCGGCCTGGATCAAATGCCATCACTCGGCCGCGTTCTGCTGCGCGCTGCTCAACGCCCAGCCCATGGGCTTCTACGCCCCCGCGGAGATCGTGCGCGACGCGCGCGAGCACGGCGTGAGCGTGCTGGCGCCGGACGTGAACTGGAGCGATTGGGACAACACGCTGGAGCGGGACGCGTGCGGCGCGCTCTGCGTGCGGCTGGGATTCCGCCAGGTGGACGGCTTCCGCGAGGACTGGGCGCGGGAGATCGTGGAGATGCGCGGCTATGGCTACGCGGATTTCGACGGCTTCGCGCGGCGCGCCGCGCTGCCGAAGGCGGCGCTGATGAAGCTCGCGGAGGCCGATGCGCTGCGTTCCTTCCAACTCGACCGCCGCGAAGCCGCCTGGGCGGTGCGCCGCCTGCCGGACGACGATGCGCTGCCGCTCTTCGCCGCGCTGCGCGCGCCCGAACTGGCGGAGGAACACATCGCGCCGCTGCCCACCATGCCGCTCAGCGAGCATGTGCTGGCCGACTATCAGACGCTGCGCCTGTCCCTCAAGGGCAACCCGATGGAGTTCCTGCGCGAGCTGTTCGCGGCGGAGCGCACGCTCTCCTGCCGCGAGGTGAGCAAAGGCCAGGACGGGCGGCGCGCGCGCTGCGCGGGCATTGTGCTGGTGCGCCAGATGCCCGGAACCGCCGGCGTCGTCTTCGTCACGCTGTCCGACGAGACGGGCATCGCCAACCTCGTGGTCTGGCCCCGCGTGTTCGAGCGCTACCGCAAGGAGGTGATGGGCGCGCGGCTGCTGTGGGTGGAAGGCAAGATCCAGAAAAGCCCCGAAGGCGTCGTGCATCTCATTGCCGAGCGCCTCGTCGACCGCACGGTGGAACTGGATCGGCTCTCCGAAGACCGCTTCCGCGCCTCGCGCCCCGTCGGCGATATCCCGCCTCCACCCGACCCCCGCAACCTTCACCGCCACCCCAGAAACGTGCGCGTGCTCCCGAATTCGCGGGATTTCCATTGACGGCCACGGGCGGTCACTCCACCGGTATCCCCGCGCATTTGTCCGCCGCGCGGACAGGGTTGCACACGGCGACGGCACCGCCGGGCAGGCGGACCTGATAGGGACCGAAGCGTGGGTCTGGGTCCATGTAGTCGGTGGAGACGTATTGCGCGCCGGACTTGAACGCGGCATCGCGCCGCGCGGTGTCGTCCTTGCGGGCCTCCACCGTATCGGCATCCGCCCGCGTGCGCACCAGATAGCCGAGCTTCACGTCCCGCGTGATGTGCGCAGTGTCCGTGAGCGCCTCGTTCAGCGTCAGGTATGCCGCGTCCGGCGAGCCTTCCTGGGCGTTCAGGAACATGACCCAGCCATAGGGCGAGTTGTGCGCGCCGCGATAGTAGCTCAGCTTGGGCTCATCCTCGTCCAGCGCGAACAGCACCTTGCCGCGCGTCGCCCCCAGCGTCGGCCAGCCCTTTTTCAGCACGGCGTAGCGCAGCGTGGCGTAATTCCCGCGCACGTCGTCGGGCGTGACGATGTCCTGGCGCGGGAACACCGACAGGATCTCCGCATCCAGCGCCGCGAAGGCCGCACTGTCGAACTTCAGCGCCTGCGTGCCGTATTCGACCGGGGAGTCGTCCTTGGCGTTCATGGTGATCAGGATCGGGACGTGATCGGGATGGGCGTCCGACCATGCCTTGATGATGGTGAGGCATTCCACCAGCGTCAGGCAGCTCGAGCGGTAGTCGAAATCCTGCGCGTGCAGCACCTTGAAGCCGGGCTCGCCCATGTCTTCTTCATAATTGTCGGGCAGCGGCACATCCATCAGGCGCGGCCCCAGCGGGTCGGCATAACGGTGGCCGTCGGGGTCGTAGACCACGTCCAGCTCCAGCGCACGGGCGCCCTCGTCGAGCTGCGCATCCAGTGGGATGTGGCTGTAGTCCAGCTCTTCGGCGAGCTTGGGCGAGCGCGACGCGATCAGCTTCATGATCTTGGGATCGATGGCCTGCTTGTAGCTGTTGTGCGTGCCCACGGTGAGGATGTCGTTCATGTGCAGGTTCGCGTCCAGCCATGCGCGCGCGCAGCCGGGTCCGGCTTTGGCGGCGTTCGGCGCGGAAAGATCGCAGGCGGCGAGGGCGGGCGTGGCCACCAGCAGAGCCGCCGCAAAAGCGAGCGCCTTCATTCCAGAACTCCGTCGAGGAAATCGATTGCGCTCGCCTTGAACAGGCCGTGTGCGATGGCGGAGAAATGGTCGCAGCCGGGCAGGGTGACGGCGCGCGCGCCGGGGATCGCGTCCGCCAGCACCGCCGGATCGCCCGCCAGCTCATCCCGCGCGCCCGCCACCACCAGCACCCGCGTGGGCAGGCCCGCCAGCATCTGGCGCGAGAACGGCGCATGCGCCGCGCGCGCGCAAGCCGCCAAAGCCCTGCGATCCTCGCCCTGCTCATCCGCGAATTGCCGGAAGCTTTTCAGGAGCGGTTCGGAGATGGTCGCGGGATCGTCTGCATCCATCGCGTCCGCCAGCGGCGTGCCCGCCGGGCCGGGCTCGAGAAGCTTGCCGCCGATGCCGCCCAGGATCGCCATCGGAACGCGCGCCGCGTTCGCCAGTGCCGCCGCCAGCGCGACGCGCGCACCCATGGAATAGCCCAGCAGATCGGCCCGCTCGGCGCCGAGATGGTCCATCAGCGCGAACACGTCGCCCACCATGGCGTCGCGGGCATAGGCGGCGGCGTCATGCGGCTTGGCGCTCTCGCCATGCCCGCGCGCGTCGAAGGCGGCAAAGCGCATGCCCTTGCGCTCGAAAGTGCCGTACCAGCCCAGCCGCCGCCAGTTTTCGTTGCGGTTGGAGGCGAAACCGTGGATGAGGATCACGGGCCGCCCCGATTTCGGGTCGCCGATTTCGTCGTAAGCGAGCGTGAGCCCGCCGGACACGAAGCTTGCCATCTCAGCGCCCTTTGAACACGGGTTCGCGCTTCTCGAGAAAACTTCTGACACCCTCGCGATGATCCTCGGTCGCGAATAGCCGGTAGATCGTGTCGATCGCCCAGCCGCCGATCTCACGCGGATCGCCGAAGGTGGCGCGGCGCAAACCCTCCTTCATGGCCACCAGCGCGAGCGGCGCGTTGGCCGCGATGCTGGCGGCCAGCGCCGTCGCGCGCGCCATCAGCGCCTCGTGCGCCACGACCTCGCTGACCAGGCCGATGCGCAAGGCCTCCGCGGCGTCGATCTGCGCGCCGGTGAAGAGAAGCTCCGCCGCCTTCGCCGGCCCCACGATCCGTGGCAGCCGCCACAGCCCGCCCACGTCGGAGATCAGTCCGCGCCTGATGAAGAGCTCCGCGAATTTCGCGCGCTCCGAGGCGATGCGGATGTCGGCGTATAGCGCGAGCTCCATGCCCCAGCCGACGGCAGCGCCGTTCACGGCGGCGATCACAGGCTTGGCGCAATCGAGCGCGGCCATTGCCGCCGGCGTGGGCTTGCCGCGGGTGGCCGCGGGCCGCTCGGCGCTGCGCCCGGGTTCGCCCGTCATCATTTCCTTCACGTCCTCGCCCGCGCAGAATGCCGGGTCCTTGCCCGTCACCACCACGCAGCGCACGTCTCCATCGGCGCTGGCGGCGCGGAACGCCGCCTCGATTTCGGCATAGGCCCTGGGATTGAGGGCGTTGCGCCGTTCGGGCCGATTCAACGTGACGGTCGCGACATGGTCCCGCCGCTCATAGAGCAGGCACGCATATTCGCTCGGATCGAGCTTCGCAGCCATGCCGAATACCTCCCGATAAGCCAGCCAGACCAAAGGCTTACTGAACACCCCGGAGCATGATAGCGCAATTGGCGTTCTTTAATATGCTCCCCATATAAGGGGACCGGCGGCCGGCGGGCCGCCCGAACACAAAGGACAGTCCATGCTCGCCTTCCTGCGTTGGCTCCGTTCGATCTTCTTCGGGGCGGTGAACGGCATCCTCAAATTCGCGCTCGCGCTCGTGCTGATCGCCATGGTGCTCATGATCGTCGGCCTGATCCACGGCGACGGCCTGCCGGACAACATGGTGCTGACCATGGACCTGCGCACGCCGATCCACGATTCCGAGGCGCGCGATCCGCTCGCCTTCGGGCCGCATCCGCCCAGCGTGATGGACATCGTGCTGGCGCTGGACCGCGCCGGGCGCGACGCGCGCGTCAAGGGCGTGCTCTTCCGCGTCGGCACCGCCGACATGCCCGTGGCGCAGGCCGAGGAGATCAATGCCGCCGTCAAGCGCTTCCGCGCCGCCGGCAAGTTCGCCATCGCCGACGCGCCGGGCTTTCTCGGCACCGGCCTGGGCGATTACCTCGCCGCCACCTCGGCCAACGAGATCTGGATGCAGCCCAACGCGCCTTTCGGCGCTTCGGGCGCGGGCGCCGGTGCGCTCTTCCTCAAGGGCCTGTTCGACAAGATCGACGCGGTGCCGCAGATCGTGAAGCGCGCCGACTACAAGAGCGCCGCCGACATGTACATGCAGAAGGATTACACCGGTCCCGACCGCGAGCAGACGACCGCGTTCCTGCAAAGCTGGGTCGACAGCGCCACCGCCGCCGCCGCCGCGAACCGTCACCTCGATCCCAAAGTGCTGGCCGCCGATTTCGCCAACAGCCCGCAATTCACCGGCGACGCCAGGAAGGCCGGCCTGATCGACAAGATCGGCTATGGCGACGACGCCCGCGAAGCCGCGCTCACGCGCGCGGGCGCGGGCGCCAGGGCCGTCGCGCTGCACAAGTACATCCACGCCACGGAGTCCGCCAACGAGTATGGCGGGGGCACGCGCATCGCGCTGATCGAAGCCGCGGGCGAGATCGTCGACGGTTCGGCCCATTCCGGCATGCGCGGAGACGGCAACGTCATCGCCGCCGACGACATGGTCGCCGCCATCCGCGCCGCCGCCGGGGACAAGTCGGTCAAGGCCATCGTGATCCGCATCGACTCGCCTGGCGGGTCGGTCACGGCATCCGACCAGATCCTGAACGCCGTGAAGAAGGCGCAGACAGCCGGCAAGCCGGTCGTGGTCAGCATGGGCATGCTCGCGGCTTCGGGCGGCTATTACATCTCCACCTCCGCCAACAGGATCGTCGCCGAACCGGCGACGCTCACCGGCTCCATCGGCGTGTTCACCGGCAAGGTCGCCATCGGCAAGTCGCTGGGCCTGCTCGGCATCGACGCCGACCAGATCGGCGTGGGCAAGAATGCGCTCTTCGACTCCGCGCTGACGCCCTACACGCCCGATCAGCTCGCCAACCTGAACCACCAGGCCGACGCGATCTATGCCGACTTCACCAGCAAGGTCGCGGCGGGGCGCAAGCTCCCCCTCGCCGACGTCCAGCAGATCGCCAAGGGGCGGGTGTGGACCGGCGCCGACGCCCGGCCCAAGGGCCTCGTCGACCAGCTCGGCGATTTCTGGACGGCGGTGGCTGACGCCAGGAAGCTCGCCGGCCTGAGCGCCGACGCCCAGGTCTCCTTCAAGCGCTATCCGCAGCCCCGCGGCCTGTTCGGGGCGATCGATTCCGCCTTCAGCGGCACGGCGGCCGGCCTACGCGCCATGGAGGGCTTCGAGGCGCTGATGGAGACCCCGGCGGCGCGGGCGGTCGTGCATGCGGCCGGGGATATGCCGCGAGGCGGCGTGGAGATGCGTGCGGCCGGGCTGCCCAGCGACACCGAATAGCGCCGGGCGCCCGGTTCTGGGATAAAGTCGGCGGCGATTGGGAGCATCCGTGCAGCAGCAGACCGACCCGCGCGTGACGGCCCTCGCGCAATCCGCCCGCGTGGCGCTGGAAGGCGGCCGCGCCGACGAAAGCGCGCGGCTTTGGGGCCAGGTGCTGTCGCTGGCGCCGGACCATTCCGAAGCGCTGTTCAACCTCGGCCAGCATGCCCTTTACCGAAAGGACGCGCGCGCCGCCGTGCAGATGCTGGAGCGCGCGCTGGCGCTCGCGCCGCGTGAGCCCATGGTGGCGCTCAATCTCGCCTTCGCGCACCGTGCGCTTGGGGATGCGCATGGCGAAAGCGCGGCGCTGGAGAAGGCGCTGGCCATCGATGCCTATTTCTATCCTGCGCTGCTCGCCAAGGCCGCGCTTCTCGAGCGCGGCGGCGGCAAGCGCCAGGCCGCGCGCATCTACAAGGACGTGCTCAAGATCGTGCCGCCCGACGGGCGGCTGCCGCGCGAGCTGAAGCCGCAGATCGAGCATGCCCGCGCCCGCGTGCGGGAAGACGCGCAGGAGATGGCGGCGTTCCTCGAGGCCCGCATGGGCGCCACGCGCGCGCGCCACGCCGGCGCGGATTTCAGCCGCATCGACGAATGCGCGGAAGTGGCCGCCGGCGCGAAGAAAGCCTTCGTCCAGGCGCCGACCATGCTGCATTTCCCGCGCCTGCCGGCCATCCAGTACTACGACCGCGCCCAGTTCCCCTGGATGGCGGATATCGAAGCGGAGACGGATGCGATCCGCGAGGAGCTCATCGGCCTGCTTCGCGAGGATGCCGAAGGCTTCAGGCCCTACATCACCCATCCCGCCAGCGTCCCGCTGCATCAATGGGCGGAGTTGAACTGGTCGCCGCGCTGGAGCGCGCGCTATCTGTGGAAGGATGGTGCGAAGCAGGCCGATGTCTGCGCCCGCTGCCCGCGCGCGGCGGCGGCGCTGGCCGCGATTCCGCGCGCGGAGATCCCCAACTTCGCGCCGACGGCCTTCTTCTCCGCGCTGGATCCCAGGACTCGCATCCCGCCGCACTCCGGCGACACCAATGTGCGGCTGATCGTGCACCTGCCGCTGATCGTGCCGGGCGATTGCCATTTCCGGGTCGGCAACGACACGCGGGAGTTCAAGGAAGGCCAGGCCTGGGTGTTCGACGACACCATCGAGCACGAAGCCTGGAACGACGGCGACAAGCCGCGCGTGATCCTGATCTTCGACGTCTGGAACCCCTATCTCACGGCTGCCGAGCGCGATCTCGTCGGCGAACTTCTCAACGGCGTGAACGATTTCTACCGGGCGGGACAGGCCGGTTAGGCCTCGGCATACCCAAACCGCCTTACCCAGGGTTCGAGGATCGGCAGAACGGGCGCCATCTCTTCGCGGTAGCGGCGCCACACGCCCAGGCTTTCCCGGCTGAGCCCGCTTCGCACCTGGGCGGCACTGCGCGTGACGAGCGCCCGGCCCTGGCTCGCATGCTGGAAGGCGCGGATGGATTCGTCCCAGGCCAGCCCGGCATGGGCGCACAGGCGCTGCGTCTGCCCGTCGAAATCCTCGATCAGGGCTTCGTTGCGGACATCGAGCGGCGCAAATCCCAGCCTGCTTCTGGCGATCTCCGCCAGCCGCATGAAGCCGTCATAAAGGCGCGCGGTGCTGCCCAGCGTGTGCATCTCCATCGTGAATGCGTTCGGCGCGAACATCCGGCGGAAGCAGGCGAACACCACATCGCGCGGATCGCGCACCGCGAACACCACCGGCGCCTCGGGAAACAGCTTCAGGATCAGCGGCAGGTAGACCGTGTTGAGGGCCGTCTGGTCGACGATGAGCGTCGCGCTCTGGTCGGCGCCCTGCGCCGCGGCCCTCCGGAAGAATTCCGCGCGGTGCCGCGCGATGTCCGCCTCGGTGGCGGCCATCAGTTTCGCCGGCCCGTCGGGTGCGTCGACGTACTCCGCGACACCGGCGCCCACGAGGTGGCGCTCTTCGAGCACGCTCACGCCCGGGCGGCTCGCAAGGAGCCGGCCGAGCAGCGTGGTCCCGGAACGGGGAAACCCCACGACGAACGCCGCCCGCGCGCGTTCCGGCGCGGCCGCGGGAGGGGACGGCGCGGGCTGGGGTTGGTCGAAGGCCGCCGTCAGACGGGCCAGCAGGTCAAGGGCGTGCTCGGCCATGCGTCAGAGGATGTTGTGGGCGTAGGCGTTCTTCCACATCGCGCCGGCACGGCAGTAGGCTTGGTAGGCTTCATGCGTGCGGCCCTGCGCATCGCGAAGATCGCCCAGCTGCGACAGCGTGATCGCGCGCAGGACCGGCGCAACGCTCGGGTTCGCCAGCAGGGCCTCGATCCGCGGCTCGGCGCTTGTGAGGCGGCCCGCCGCGAGGTCGGAATTCACCAGAACGGTCGTGGCGCCGGGATGCCCGGGCTGCACCCGCTCGGCGCGCAGGGCGAAAGCGCGGGCCTCTTCGTCGTTTCCGGCAAGCTCAGCCAGGCCCGCGAGCCGCACCAGCGCATCGGCGAAATTGGGGTCGAGGCGGATGGCCTCGAGATACGCATTTCGGGCGGCATCCAGCTGGCGCAGCATCTGGTGCCCGAGGCCGATCTGATACCAGGGTTGCGGCAGGTCCGGATCGCGCGCGATCGCCTCTTTCGCGGCCGCGATCGCCTGGTTGAAGCGCCCGAGCTCGTTGAGGCACGCCGCGATATCCGCCGGGGTGGAGGCCGCGCGCGGATCGAGTTTCTGGGACTGCCGCAGGTCGGCAAGAGCCTCTTCAAGCCGGCCCACCTGCCGCAAGGCCCGTGCGCGAAGATTGTGCAAGGCGGGATTGCGAATGCCGGCATCGAGTGCGGCTTGCGCCAGAGCCACGACCCGGTCGAGCTGGCCGGTCCGCAGGGCGCAATCGATCTCGATCAGAATCGGCTGGGCCGATCGGGGCGGGAGAGCGCGCTGATTCACAACCGAGCCTCAACGTGCCGCATCCCCCCGAGGGCGCGGCGCAAAACGGCGCAGACAGAAGATGAAGCCACGGAAATGTCCGGGCAATTCAAAACGTTTCGGCGGCGACAATTTGAGAGACTTTTCACTTTCTGTTGAAATCGGTTCCGGGGGAATACGACATATTCGGCTCGCGCCACGATTTAACTGCCGCTTGCCGGGGAATTGGGCCGTCCGTCAGTCGGCGTCGTAGCCGAAGCGCCGTACCCAGGGTTCCAGGACGGGAAGGACGCAGGCCATTTGCTCCCGGTAGCGCCGCCATTGGCCAATTCCCGCGCGGTTGATGCCCCGCGCGACCTGCCGGGCGCTGGGGGTCGCTATGGACCGGCTTTTCGATTGCTGCGCGAAAGTGGCCAGCGAGTCCTTCCAGCCCAGGCCCAGGAACCCGCAGATCCGCCGGACCTCGCCTTCGAAATCGGCGGAAATCGCCTCGTTGGGCACGTCGAGGATCCGCAGCGGAAGCACCCGCCGGTACCTTGCCGCCAGGTCCATGACGGAGGCGTAGAACGCCGCGCCCCGTTCCAGCGACAGCATCTCGATGGTCGCGGGATTCACTTCGAGCAGCCGCCGGAAGCAGCTGAACACGACGTCGCGGGGATCGCGCACCGCGAAAAGTATCCCCGCGTCCGGAAAAAGCCGCGCGATCACAGGCAGGACGACGCTGTTCATCGGTTGCTTGTCGACCACGCATTTGCCGGCGATGGCGGGTTCGCTCTTGCGTGCGCGCTGCCAATAGAGCTCGCGAAAGCGATCCGCTTCGGCCTCGCTCAGCTCCGCCAGCCGCGTCAGGCCGCCGGGGCGCTCGAGAAACTCCGTGGCGGCATCGATGAGGAGCGGCTTTTCCTCCAGCGTCGTCACGGCGGGGTGCGCCGCGAGGATCTGGCCGAGCAGCGTCGTGCCGGTACGGTAGAACCCCAGCACGAACACGTGCCCGGCGCAGACGGCGGGGCCCGGCCGATGTTCTTGCCAGCGCCCGGCAGCGATGGTGCCGAACTCCTGCATCAGCGCGGCCATCCGCTCCGGTCCCGGCGCGATACCGGCGAAGCGCGGCTGGTGGGCCGCCAGAAGCGTATGGTTTGCCGCCCTGTAGGCTTCGAAGGCGGCCTTGGTCTCGTCCTGCGCATCGAGGACGTCGCCCTTGAGCGACAGCGCGTGCGCGCGTGTATTCGCGTCGAGATCGGCGCGACCGGCGACGTCATCGAGCTTTCCGGCAAGCCCCTGCAGATGTCCGTCGCCGAAATCCGCCTCGGCTTCGGCAATCAGCGCGGTCTCGTTGTCCGGGGCGATGGCCAGCGCCTTGCGGGCGAGCGCGTGCGCCTGCGCATTGTCGCCGTGCCGCGCGGCGAGCGCCGCCAGCCGTGCCAGCGGCGGCGCGTAGCGCGGTTCCAGCGCGACGGCCTTCTGGTGGCATCGGCGGGCGAGGTTGAGGTCGCCGAGGAATTCCGCCGCGCATCCTTTTTCGAAATGCGCCGCGGCCATGCGCGGCGCCATGGCGATGGCGCGGTCGCAGCAGGCCATGGCTTCGTCGAAGCGGCCGAGCGGCATCAGGCAACGCGCCATGGAGACAGGCGCGCCGGGGTTCGCCGGGGCAAGCTCGCCGGCGCGCGCGAAATCGGCAAGCGCGGCTTCGAATTGCCCGCACCGCTGGAGCCATGCCCCCCGCGCGTCGAAGAAGAGCGGATGGATGGCGCCCCCTCCGATGGCCTGCGCCGACAGCCGCGCCGCTTCGACAAGGTCGCCGGCCCTCAGCAATTCCAGCACGCGAATCTCGGAGGTGGCCATGCTCAGGGCTCATAGCCGAAGTGGCGGACCCAGGCCTCCAGCCGCCCCAGTACCGGCCCGAGCTCCGCGGCGTAGCGGCGCCATTGCGAGCCTGTCTCCGCCGTCGGCCCCGCGGACAGAGCGGCGGATTGCGGGGAGGCGGCCGCGCGCCGCACCTTTCGGGACGCGAAGTCCAGCATGGCCGGCGCCGTGGGAATATCGAGGAACGTGCAGAGCCGGCCGATCTCGCGCGCGGGGTCGGCTGCAAGCGACTCGTTGCGCATCTCGATCATGTTGAGGGGCAGCCTGGCGCGGTAGGCCGCTGCCAAGCGCATCGTGGCGCCGTAGAGACCGGCTGCGCCTTCGAGCGTGAGGCATTCGTAAAGGAAGGCATTCAGCGCGAAAAGCCGCCGATAGCAGGCGAATACGACGTCCCGCGGGTCGCGCACGGCGAATACGATCCGTGCCGCCGGGAACAGCGCGGCGATGACGGGGAGATGAAGCGTCAGGAAGGGGGACTTGTCGATCAGCATGCCGTCCGCGAAGCCGAGTTCGGCTGCCCGCGCCCAATAGCGGTCGCGCCAGCCGGCAAGCTCGTCGGGCGGCGACCGCATCAGCCGCTTCAGCCCCCCGGGTCGGCCGGTGAAGACGCGCAAGGATTCGGCCAACAGGTCGCGTTCGTCGGCAACGCGCGCGCCGGGATGGCCGGCGAGCACCTCGGCGATCAGGGTCGTGCCGGAGCGCGGAAAGCCCAGGACGAAGACGTGAGGCCGCGTGGTGGGTGAGGCGTGATTCGGTTGGACGCCGTCCAGCGCTTCGAATTCCGCGAGCAGGCGGCCGGCGAGGGCCGTTCCGGAGGCCACGCCCGGCCGTTCGAAGCGGGCACGATGGATGTCCCTGAAAGCCAGATTGGCCTTGCGGTAGGCGGAGAACGCTTCGTGTGGGCGGTCCTGCCGGTCCAGCGCGTCGGCCTGAAGGGAGCGGGCGATGGCCCGGATCTGGGGCTGATAGGCGGGGTCATCCGCGATCGCGCGGGCGCGTCGCGCGGCGGGTCCGGCATGGCCTTCCGCAGTGTCGGCCATGACGAGTGCGAAGTGGGCGGCTGCATGCGTGGGATCCTGGGCCAGGGCCTTCGCCGCCAGCGAACGGGCGGTGCCCCATTCGCCGCGCCTGGCGGCCAGCCCGGCCAGCCGGGCCGCGGCATCGGCGAGCGCGGGATCCAGGCGCAGCGCGTCCTCGAAAGCGTTCGAGGCGTCGTCGAGCTCTCCGAGCTGCTCGAGCGCGAAACCCAGCGCGTGATGGGCGGCGGCTTGCTCCGGCATGGCTGCAACGGCCTGGCGTGCGCTGACTGCGGATTGGGCGAAAGCACCGAGTTCCGCGAGGCATTGGGCATGGGCCAACAGGAGCGCCGGATCGTCCGGCCGCTGCCGCAATGCGCCGTCGAGGACGTCCAGGGCCCCCGCGGGCTGGCCTGCGCGCACGAGCGACAAGGCCCGCGCAAGGGGCGATGCAGGGGTGCCGGGAAGGGCGGTGTCGCGGGTCATGATACGGCCGCAGCCGTTTTGGCGGGATGGCGGCCAGGGGTCAATTGCCGCCCGGCAGGGCTGGCCGGCGGCCAAAAAAAAGCGGCGGCCTTTTGGGCCGCCGCCAGGTGACAGAACCGTTTGGGTTCGATCAGAACTTCACCGTACCGCCCACGAAGATGATGCGGCCAAGCGCATCGTACGTGTTCGGGAAGGTGTTGCCGTTGATGTCGCTTGCCGGCGCGGAGTTGTTGTCGATCAGCGGCGGCTTCTTGTCGAAGATGTTCGACATGCCGGCGCGCAGCTCGATGCCGTCCGTGACCGACCAGGTGCCGGACAGATCGAAGTAGTCGAACGCCGGGATGGTCGGGCTCGGCGTCTGCGACGCGTTGAGCACGTAGCAGAAGTTGAAGCCGCACGGCTTGGCCGGGTTCCTGCCGGACTGGGCCTGCAGGTCGTTGGTCACGCTCGAGAGGTGGCGCCAGCGGAGCGACACGGAGATGTCGTCCGACGGGCTGTACCACGTCACGCGCAGGTTCGACTTCCACTTGTTCTCGGGCTCGCCGCAGTTCAGGCCGTAGAGACCGTTGCACTTCAGCTCGGTGCCGTCGGCTTCCACGAACAGGTTCTTGGAAACCAGGGTGCCGATGAAGTTGATCCCCACCGAGCCAGCACCATTCCAGCCCACGTTGCCGAGGTCGGTCTGGTAGTTGGCTTCGAAGTCCCAGCCCTTCACCTGGTCGCGCGACACGTTGCCTTCAGCCGACACGACGAAGCCGGTGTTCGACGTGATCGAACCCAGAGCGTCGCGATGGATGAACGAGCACGCCGGAGCGAGCGGGTTCTGCGTGACGTTGACCGCGGTCGAGTAGCAGCTCGTCAGGATCGACTCGATCGGCGTGGATGCGATGAACCCGTCGATCAGGATGTTGTAGTAGTCAACCGTGGCGGTGAAGCCATCGAAGAAGGTCGGCGTCAACACGATGCCGGCCGATCTGGTGAACGACACTTCAGGCTTGAGGAACGGGTTGCCGCCGACTTCGGCCTGGCACTGGTTGGTCGGGCAGTTCAGCGCGACGTTGAACACCGAACCGGCAGGCACGCCCGTCTGCTCGCAGAGCAGGGCGGTCGTGGTGACGGAGCCGGGGTTCGCCGAGCACGGGTCGAAGCCGGGGTTCGCCGACTGGCCGCCCGCGGGCGAGAACAGTTCGGAGATGTTCGGCGCACGAACCGCGCGCTCCAACGATGCGCGGAGGCGGAAGTCGTCCGTCGGCGACCATTCGCCGGCGAACTTGTAGGTGCTGACGCCACCCGAGCGGTTGTAGGACGAATAGCGATACTGCGTATCGAACTGCAACAGCTGGAAGAACGGCATGCCTTCCACCACCGGGATGCGCAACTCGCTGAAGCCTTCCTGCACGTCGTATCGGCCGTGCGTCGGCGCTTCCGCTTCGAAGCCCACCAGGTTGTTGGTGGCGAGGTTGTCGTCCGGCTCGAACGCCGCCGCTTCCTGGCGGTACTCGACGCCGACCACCGCGGCCAGCGGATCCTTCGCCCACGGGCTCTTCAGGCCGATCTGGCCGAAATCGCCTTCGGTGTAGGCCTGGATGTCCCACTGATCGGTGTGGGCGAGGGCCGTCATGTCCAGACGGATGTTGTCCGCCTGAGCCGTCGTGATGCCGCCCGACGAGAAGAAGTTGATCGGCACGCAACCGGCGGTGACGCAGGTGCCATCCGGATTGACCAGAAGGTCGCTCTGGAAGCGCGAACGGCTGGCGTCGTTATCCAGGTGCTGGCCCTGATTGGTGTGGCCGTACTGGGCCGACACGTCATAGGTCCAACCCCACGCCAGATCGCCGCGGAAGCCGAACACCATCTGATAGGCGGTGTGGTCTTCGTCCGTGACGCGCGGGCCAACCGCGACGAGACGCAGCGAGAGCGCCAGCAGACGCTCCGTGGCGGGCGTGTCGCCAGCCGTAGCGCACTGCGCGGCGATCGTGCCGGCCGTCGTGGTCGAACCGAAGATCACTTCGCGTTCCTGCGGCGACATCAGCGGGTTGCCGCAGTTGATGTTGAAGTTGCTCGACAGCGGCGACGGGCCCAACTGCGAGGTCGACTGGTTATCGGAGAACGTCAGCCGGGTGTAGAAGTTCAGGTGGCTGTTGACGTCGTAGTGACCGGACGCGCCGAACGCATAACGCGTGCCTTCCGTCTGATAGTACTGGAAGGGGGCGAAGTTGAACGTTTCGCCGCGATATTCGGTCAGCTGGCCGGAAGGCGTGAAGATCGTGCTGCAGCCACCGGCGCCGCACTCGCCGCCCGGACCCATCGGAAGGCCGGTCACCGGATCGGTGCCGCCCTTCGCCGCACTGCGCACGCGGCCCTGGGCAACCGTGCCCGAACCGGAGAAGCAGAAGCCACCGAAGTGGGTTGCCGGCGCCGAAGCCGCGCAGCCCGTGAAGTTGGTGGTCGCCAGCGCGTGGACGCCGTAGTCGCGGTCGCTCTCGGGAACGGCGGTACGATGGTTGTATTCGCCGTAGATCGTGACGTTGCCTTTGCCGTCGCCGGAGTTGAAGCCCATGATGGCGCTGGTATCGGTGATGCCGGCGTCGCCATGGTCGGAGAGGCTGTACTGGCCGTCGACTTCCATGCCCTGGAAGTCATGACGCAGGATGATGTTCACCACGCCCGACACGGCGTCCGAGCCGTATTCGGCCGAGGCGCCGCCCGTCAGGACTTCGACGTGGTCCACCATCTGCGACGGGATCTGGTTGGTATCGACCTCGCCCGACGCGTCGGCAGGCACGAGGCGCTTGCCGTCGACCAGGATCAGGGTGCGCTTGGCGCCCAGATTGCGAAGGTCGATGGTGGCGATACCGGACGAGCCATTGTCCACCGTGTTGCTGTCGCCGTCTTCGACGGTCGACGGCAGTGAACGGAGCGTCTGGCCGACGGAGGTCGTGCCCTGGAGCTTGAACTCCTGCTGGCCGACTGCCGAAACCGGGCTCGTCGAGTAGAGGCCTTGCTGCGGAATGCGCGAACCCGTGACCACCACGACTTCGCCGCCGCTCTGGTCCTGCGCCATCGCAGGCGCAGAGAGCGTGAGTGCCGCGGCGGAGGCTGCTCCGAGGAGCAGGGCCGACCGCAGGCTAGGCTTGGAATTGATCTGGTACACTTGAACCCCCTTGGTTCTGTCGTAACGACGGCTGCCACAACAACGGACGATGCTGGCCCTAGTGATGGCAGCTGCCCCCACGCACCGTTGACGGTACGCGCGGAATTGCCCGTTTGACTGGAGGCTAAGAGAGAGGCCTGCAAGGGTCAAAATGGAATTGAAGTGAGGCAGGCGTTCCCACGGTGTCTGTTGCTTTAATGCATCTATTTTGTGACTGCGCGTCACGGATTCGACTCCGTTAAAAGCTTAACCGATCGGATTCCGCGTTAGGGCCTGTTGCGGAAGGCTTTCCGGACATGATCGGCGGGGAGGAATTCCGGTTTCGATTCGAATCCTTGCCCGACTCGGCCTGAATTCCGTCATGCGCCGCGCTAAGCTTTGGTGGCGACAATGGAATCGCCATGGTTACCGCGCTCATCGCCCATCAGGCCTGCCTCGGTCACGTCACCCCGGACGGTCACCCCGAGCGCGCGGCGCGGCTGGATGCCGTGTGGCGGGCGCTGAAAACGGAAGAATTTCAAAGTCTTATCTGGATAGACGCGCCGGAGGCTTCCCGCGATGAGCTCGAATTGGCCCATTCGCCCGGTCTGGTCGGCCTGGTGCTCGACGAAGCGGCGGCCGCCGCCACCAGGGGTTTCGTAGGGATAGATTCCGATACCGTGATGTCGGCCGGCTCTGCAAAAGCCGCCCTGAGGGCGGCGGGTGCCGCGATCCGGGCGGTGGATGGCGTGATCGCGGGCGAGTTCGCCAATGCCTTTTGCGCGGTTCGCCCGCCCGGCCACCACGCCGAGCGCGACCGCGCGATGGGATTCTGCCTGTTCAACAACGTGGCCGTGGGCGCGCTGCATGCGCGCAAGGCGCACAAGCTCAAGCGAATCGCCGCGATCGATTTCGACGTGCATCACGGCAACGGCACGCAGGACATCTTCCACGACGATCCGGATCTCTTCTACGCCTCGACGCACCAGCATCCGCTCTATCCCGGCACAGGCCGGATCTCCGAGCGCGGCATCGCGGGCAACATCCTCAACGTGCCGCTTCCGCCCGGCGCGGATGGCGAAGCGCTGCGCGCGGCGCTGTCCGATGCGATCCTGCCCGCGCTCCGGAGCTTTTCGCCCGATTTGATCTTCATCTCCGCCGGGTTCGACGGGCATCGCGCCGACCCGCTGGCGGAGATGTTCCTGGACGAGGGGGATTTCCATTGGGCCACCGCCGCCATCTGCCGCGTGGCGGCGGATTGCTGCGGCGGGCGCGTTGTTTCCGCGCTCGAAGGCGGCTATGACCTCGCCGCGCTGGCGCGCTCGGCGCGTGCCCATGTCCGCGCGCTCATGGAGGCTTGAATGGCCGAAAAAACCGCCGCTCCGCCGGTCGAGAAAATGAGCTTCGAGGCCGCGCTCAAGGAGCTGGAATCGATCGTCGCGCGGCTCGAGCAGGGTGAGGTGGATCTCGAGGATTCCATCGCGCTCTACGAACGCGGCCAGGCGCTCAAGGCGCATTGCGAAGCCAAGCTGAAGGCGGCGGAAGGCCGGCTGGAAAAGATCGTCCACGGCGCCAGGGGACCGGAAGGCACCGAGCGGGCCGATCCGGGTTAAGTCGAAAAGCGATGTCGCAGACATTCGAATCCGCACTCGCCGAAGGCGCGGCGTTCGTGGAGCGCGCGCTGGATGCCCTGTTGCCGCAACCCGCGGGCCCGGAAGCGCGCCTGATGGAAGCCATGCGCTACGCGGCGCTGGGCGGCGGAAAACGCTTGCGCGGATTTCTCGTGCTGCAGGCCGGCGCGCTGTTCGGCGTCGATCGCGGCGCGCTGGAGCGCGCGGCGGCATCGGTGGAATGCGTGCATGCCTACTCGCTGGTGCATGACGATCTTCCCGCGATGGACGGCGACGACCTGCGCCGCGGCAAGCCGACCGTGCACAGGAAATTCGACGAGGCGACCGCGATCCTGGCCGGCGACGCGCTGCTCACCCTCGCGTTTGGATTAATTTCCTCTCCTGCCGCGCATGGCGATCCCTTCGTGCGCTGCGAGCTGGTCTCGCGGCTGGCCCAGGTGGCCGGTCACGCCGGGATGGTGGGCGGCCAGATGATGGACATGGCGCTGGAGGGCCAGGCGCCCGCCGCCCACGAGATCACCCGCCTCCAGAGGATGAAGACGGCGGCGCTCATTACCTACAGCTGCGAGGCGGGCGCCATTTTGGGCAAGGCGTCGCCCACCCTGCGCGCCGCCCTGGCGGCTTATGGGCAGGATCTGGGGCTCGCGTTCCAGATCGCGGACGACCTGCTGGACGAGGAAGGCGACGCCGGCCGGGTGGGCAAGGCGGTCCGCAAGGATGCCGTGCGCGGCAAGCCCACGACCGTCTCGATCCTCGGGCCGGAACGGGCGCGCGCGGCAGCCGAAGCGCTGGCCTCCCAGGCGACGCGTCACCTTGATTTGTTTGGAGAAAAAGCGGACGTTTTGCGCGCGGCGGCCGGGTTCGTCGTGGCACGGCGATCGTAAGTCAAAGGCCGTCCAGGACTGGAATTTTCATGGTTCCGCCGTCAAAGACCCCGCTTCTCGACCAGGTGAACGATCCACAGGCGCTGCGCGGGCTTCCGCGCAAGGATCTGCGCCAGCTCGCCGACGAGCTGCGCCAGGAGACCATCGACGTCGTCTCCGTCACCGGCGGCCACCTCGGCGCGGGCCTCGGCGTGGTCGAGCTGACGGTGGCGCTGCACTACGTATTCGACACGCCGGACGACAAGCTGGTCTGGGATGTGGGCCACCAGGCCTATCCCCACAAGATCCTCACCGGCCGTCGCGACCGCATGCGCACGCTCAGGCAGGGCGGCGGCCTCTCCGGCTTCACCAGGCGCAGCGAGAGCGTCTTCGATCCGTTCGGCGCCGCGCATTCCTCGACCTCGATCTCGGCGGGCCTCGGCTTTGCCGTGGCGCGCGATCTCAAGGGCGAGAAGCGCAATGTCGTCGCCGTCATCGGCGACGGCGCGATGAGCGCGGGCATGGCTTATGAAGCCATGAACAACGCCGGCGCGATGGACGCACGGCTCATCGTGGTGCTCAACGACAACGACATGTCCATCGCCCCGCCGGTGGGGGCGATGAGCGCCTATCTCGCGCGCGTGGTGTCGAGCCGCTCCTATCGCGGCTTCCGGCATTTCATGAAGTCGCTGCTGCAGAAATTCCCGCGCTCGTTCGGCAACCTCGCCAAGCGCTGGGAAGAATACATGCGCGGCTTCTTCACCGGCGGCACGCTGTTCGAGGAGCTGGGCTTCTACTATGTGGGCCCGATCGACGGGCACAATCTGGAGCATCTCATCCCGGTGCTCGAGAACGCGCGCGACGCCACGCAGGGCCCGATACTCGTCCATGTCGTGACGCAGAAGGGCAAGGGCTACGCGCCCGCCGAGGCCAGCGCCGACAAGTATCACGGCGTGGTCAAGTTCAACGTGCTGACCGGCGAGCAGAGCAAGTCCGCCGCCAAGGCGCCCGCCTACCAGAAGGTCTATGCCGAAGCGCTGATCGCGGAGGCGGAAAGGGACGAGCGCGTCGTCGCCATCACCGCCGCCATGCCGAGCGGCACGGGGCTCGACCTCTTCGCGAAGAAATTCCCCGAGCGCATGTTCGACGTGGGCATCGCCGAGCAGCATGCGGTGACCTTCGCCGCCGGTCTCGCCGCCGACGGCATGAAGCCGTTCGCCACGATCTATTCGACCTTCCTGCAGCGCGCCTACGACCAGGTGGTGCACGACGTGGCGATCCAGTCCCTGCCGGTGCGCTTCGCGATGGACCGCGCGGGGCTGGTCGGCGCCGACGGGCCGACGCATGCCGGCGCCTTCGACATCGCCTATCTCGCCACCTTGCCCGGCTTCGTCATCATGGCGCCGTCGGACGAGGCGGAGCTGGTCGACATGGTGGCGACGTCCGCCGCCATCGACGACCGGCCGAGCGCGCTGCGCTATCCGCGCGGCGAGGGCACGGGCGTGGAGCGGCCGAAGGCGGGCACCCCGCTCGCCATCGGCAAGGGCCGCATCGCGCGCGAGGGCGCGAGCATCGCGATCCTCAGCCTCGGCACGAGGCTCGGCGAGGCCCTGCTGGCGGCGGAGAAATTGTCCGGCTACGGACTGTCGGCGACCGTGGCCGATGCGCGCTTCGCCAAACCGCTCGACCGCGACCTGGTTCTGCGGCTGGCCCGCGAGCACGAGGTGCTCATCACCATCGAAGAAGGCTCCGCCGGCGGCTTCGGCGCGCATGTGATGCAGTTCCTCGCGGTCAGCGGCGCCTTCGACAAGGGGCTGAAGATCCGCCCCATGACGTTGCCCGACCGCTTCATCGACCAGGACACGCCCGAGCGCATGTACGAGGCCGCCCACCTCGACGCCAAATCCATCGTCGCCATCGCGCTCGATGCGCTCGGCCGCGGAAAGGAAGCCCTCGCGGCCCGGGAGCGGGCGTGACCGCTGGGTCCGCTTCCCCTTCGAGGGGAGCGCGAATGAAGATGCGCGCCGATCTCTTTCTCGTCCGGCATGGCCACGCAAGGAGCCGCGCCGAAGCGCAGGCCGCGATCGCGGCGAGGAGCGTGCACGTGGACGGCCGCGCGATCGCGAGGCCGTCGCAGGCGCTTTCGCAGGATGCAAAGATCGAATATGCGCCGGCCCACCCCTATGTGTCGCGCGGCGCCCTGAAGCTCGCCGCGGCGCTGGAGCGATTTGCGCTCTCACCGGCCGGCCTTGTTTGTCTCGATTTGGGCGCCTCGACCGGCGGCTTCACCCAGGTGCTGCTGGAACGCGGCGCCAAACAGGTGTTCGCGGTGGATGTAGGACGCGGCCAACTCCACCAGAAGATCGCCGATGATCGGCGTGTGGTCTCGCTCGAAGGCGTCAACGCGCGCGAGCTTTCGCCCGTCGTGCTGGGCGCCGCACCGCAGGCCGTCGTCGCGGACGTGAGCTTCATCTCTCTCACGCTCGCGCTGCCGCGCGCGCTCGCCATGGCGCCGCCCCGCGCCTGGCTCGTGGCGCTGGTCAAGCCGCAGTTCGAAGCGGGCAAGGAAAGCGTCGGCAAGGGCGGCATCGTGCGCGATCGCTCCGTCCGGCTTGCCGCGCTCGGCAGGATCGTAACGTTCGTGACAGAGGCGAGCTGGTCCGTCCTCGGCACGATGGAGAGCCCGATCGAAGGCGGCGACGGCAACCGCGAATTCCTCCTCGCAGCGGCGAAGCCATGAACCTGTGCCGTCATTTCGGAACCTGCGGCGGCTGCGCGCATCAGGACCTGCCGGCGGACATCTATCGCGCGATGAAGCGCGATCTCGTGGTCGGCGCCCTGGCGCGCAGCGGCCTGGCGGATGCCGCGGTGACGGATATCGTCGAAATCCCGCCCGCCTCGCGCCGCCGCGCCACGCTCAAGGCGGCGAAGAGGCAAGGCATGGTCGCGCTCGGCTTCCATGCCGCGCGCTCGCACGACGTCGTGGACATGCACGAATGCCGCGTCCTTACGCCCGCGCTCCTCGCGCTGGTGGGAAGTCTGCGCGGCATGCTGGCCGCGCTGCTGCGCGACGGCCAGGCCACAGACGTGGAGATCGCCGAGACCCATGCCGGCTTCGACGTCGCGCTCGACGGCGGCCTGGCGGGGGACGCCACCGCGCGCGGCGAACTCGCCCGCTGGGCGGCGCGGCTCAAACTCGCGCGCGTCGTGGTGGGCAACGACGCCGTCGTGGAGCTCGGCGCGCCGGCCATGCGCTTCGGCAAGGCGCTCGTGAAGCTTCCGCCGCGCGCGTTCCTGCAGCCCACGCAGGAGGGCGAGGCGGCGTTGCAATCGCAGGTCCTGAAGGCGGCCAAAGGGGCGAAACACGTCGCCGACCTCTTCGCCGGCTGCGGAACCTTCACGCTTCCGCTCGCCGCGCAGGCCCGTGTCCATGCGGTGGAGCGGGAGGGCGCGATGCTGGATGCGCTGGCCGCCGCCGCGCGCGCCACGCAGGGCCTCAAACCCGTCACCACCGAGCGGCGCGATCTCTTCAAGCAGCCGCTCAGCCCTCCCGAGCTCGAGCCCTTCGACACGGTCGTGCTCGATCCGCCGCGCGCGGGCGCCGCCGCCCAGATCGCGGAACTCGTCAAGGCGAGGGTCAAGCGCGTGATCTGCGTCTCCTGCGACGCGCAAAGCTTCGCGCGTGACGCGCGCGTAATGTGCGAAGCGGGCTACGCCATGTCCCCGGTCGTGCCCGTGGACCAATTCCTCTGGTCGTCGCATATTGAACTCGTGGCCGCGTTTCGCGCGGCACGGGGGACATGATGAAAATCGCGCGGGCGGCATGCTGAACTGGCTCAAGGCGTGGATGCGCACGAGCACCGGAGCGCCCGAGCCCGCGCCGGAAGCGCCGCGCGCGCCGGAAACGGAGTGGGGCCGCTACTGGCGCCTGGCGCGCACCGGGCTCATGGCGCTCGCCGGGCTCGCGGTCGCCGGGGCCGCGGGCTGGTATCTGCTCGGCCAGCGCCATGGGGACTGGGCCGTGGTGGTGGTGGCGGGCGACTGGCACGCCCATGACGGCGGCAAGACGCAGGCTTTCGACAATGCGCGCCAGGACGTGTCCGCCGCGCTGGAGTCCATCGGCTTCAAGGCGAACGATCTGGAGCAGTTCTCCTCCGATCCGCAGGATTATCCGGTCGGCAGCGTGCTGCCCGCGGATCGCAATTCCATTGGCGTGGGCCTGCTTGATCTGGCGCAGAAGGCCACCGGCGGCTGCCTCGTCTATTTCTCGTCCCATGGCGGGCCGCAGGGCCTTCTCGTCAGCGGCCAGTTCATGACGCCGCCGGTGCTGGAGCGCATCCTCGACGTCGATTGCGGCGACCGGCCCACGGTGGTGATCCTGTCGGCCTGCTATTCCGGGACGTTCGTGCCGGCGCTCGAGGGTGACAACCGCATGATCATCACGGCCGCCCGCGCCGACCGCACCTCCTTCGGCTGCGGGCAGGACAGCCGCTATCCCTATTTCGACGATTGCGTGATCCAGAACCTGCGCGTGTCGCACGGATTCCCCGAACTGGCCGACAAGGTGAAGGATTGCGTGGCGAACATGGAGGCGGAAACCGGCGTGTCGCCGCCCTCCGAGCCGCAGGTCTATATCGGCTCCAAGGTCGCAGCCGCCTTGCCGCGCTGGTAGAAGCGCGCATACTTCCCGCCATGCAAGCCTGGACCTACGCCGCCGCGCAGGCCGCGCGCGTCGCCTTCTACGGCGCGCACTACATGGCCGCGCGGCTGGTGGCGCGCGACGGATTCAAGGGCGTCACGAAACCGGCCCATCCGCTTCCATCGGGCCCCGCGATGCTCGCCGCCATGCGCGCGCTGTTCGAGCGTGACTGGAAGAACGTCGAGGCCGGGCTCTATCCCGCGCCTGTCGATCTCACCGACGAGATTTCGCACGCGTTGTCGTCGCTGCGGTTTCTCGCCGACATTCCCCGCGTCGCGCGCCGCCAGATGCGCCGCGGCCATGACGAGGTGAAAACCACGAGCGCGCGGGCCGCGGGCGACCTGCCGCGCTACTACCGCCAGAATTTCCACTACCAGACCGACGGCTATCTCAGCGAGCGCTCCGCGCGGCTCTACGAATTCCAGGTCGAGGCGCTGTTCGCGGGCACCGCGGACGCCATGCGCCGCCAGGCCTTCGTGCCGCTGGCCAAAGCGCTGGACGGCAAGGATGCTCCCGTGCTGCTCGACATCGGCGCGGGCACGGGCCGGTTCCTGTCCTTCGCGACCGCCGCGCGGCCGGCGTGGAAGGCGGTCGCGCTCGACCTGTCGGCGCCTTATCTCAAGCGCGCGCGCCGAGCGCTACGCGGGCGGAACGTGGAGTTCCTCGCCACGCGCGCCGAAGCCATCCCGCTGCCCGACGCCAGCGTCGATGCCGCCGTGAGCATCTATCTATTCCACGAGCTTCCGCCCAAAATCCGCGCCGCCGCGGCGAAGGAAATCGCCCGCGTTCTCAAGCCGGGCGGCGTTTTCGTGCTGGCGGATTCGATCCAGTACGGCGACGCGCCGGGCTTCGACGGGTTGATCGACGTGTTCCCGCAACTGATGCACGAGCCGTACTACGCGAGCTACGCGAAGGCCGATCCCGGCAGGCTGTTCAGGGGCCTGAAACACGAAGGCGACGAGATCGCCTATCTGACGAAGGTATCGGCATTCCGGAAGCCGGCGCGCGCAAGCCGCGGCTGATCTTCTTCGGCACGATCTGCGCCCACGCCTCCTCCACCAGCGCTCGCGTTTCGGCGGGCGTGAGCTTGCCGATGTCGACGTAACTCCATTTGACCGTGGCGACGGGGCAGGGCGTGAACACCTCCGGCCGCAATTCGAACAGCATCTCCTGATGTCCGCGTTCGAGCTTCATGATGACCTTGCCGTTCGAGCGCAATGCGAACGTCTTCCTGCCGACGTTGAACCAGGGCTCGCCCTTGTGAACGATCTCCACCGCGCCCGGCAGTGCGAGCGCAAATGCCCTTAGCTTCGCGAAACTCGCCATCAGCCCATCTGCCCCCGATGCCGCAGCGCGTGGTCGGCCAGCACCAGCGCCATCATCGCTTCGCCGACCGGGACGGCCCGGATGCCGACGCAGGGATCGTGGCGGCCCCTGGTGACGATTTCGGTGTTCTCGCCCTTCACATCGATGGTCCTGCGCGGGTTGAGGATCGACGAGGTCGGCTTCACGGCGAAGCGGCAGACGATGGGCTGGCCGGAGGAGATGCCGCCCAGGATTCCGCCGGCCTGGTTGGAAAGGAATTTGGGCTTGCCTTTCGCCCCCTTGCGCATCTCGTCGGCGTTCTCTTCGCCGCTGAGCACGGCGGATGCGAATCCGGCGCCGATCTCCACGCCCTTGACCGCGTTGATGCTCATCATCGCCGAGGCGATGTCGGCGTCGAGCTTGCCGTAGACCGGCGCGCCCAGGCCCGCGGGGATGCCCTCCGCATGCACCTCGATCTGCGCGCCGACGGAAGAGCCCTTCCTGCGGATGCCGTCGAGATACTCCGCCCACGGAGCGACGGCGTCCTTGTCGGGGCAGAAGAAGGCGTTGCGCCCGACTTCGTGCCAGTCCCAATTGGCGGGGATGATGTCCATGATCCCCACCTGGATCAGCGCGCCGCGGATCGTGACCTTGCGGAACAAGGCGTTCAGCACCTTGCGCGCCACGGCGCCCGCCGCCACGCGCGTCGCGGTCTCGCGGGCGCTCTGCCGGCCGCCGCCGCGATAGTCGCGCACGCCGTATTTGGCCCAGTAGGTGTAGTCGGCATGGCCCGGCCGGAACTTGTCGCGGATCTCCGAATAATCCTTCGAGCGCGCGTCGACATTCCCGATCAGGAGCGCGATGGGCGTGCCGGTCGTCACCTGCTGCTTCATCCGCTCGTCCTGGAACACGCCGGACAGGATGCGCACGGTGTCAGGCTCGCGCCGCTGGGTGACGAATTTCGAGGTGCCGGGGCGGCGCCTGTCGAGCCAGGGCTGGATGTCGGCCTCGGTCAGCGGAATGCCCGGCGGGCAGCCGTCGACCACGCAGCCCATGGCCGGCCCGTGGCTTTCGCCGAAGGTCGTCATGCGGAACATGTGGCCGAAGCTGTTGAACGACATTTCAATCGCCGAACCATGCTTCCGTACCCTGCGACAATCGCATGATTCCGGCGTGCGGAGGTTTGTAGCGCTTCGTCTCTTCCGGCGTAAGCCCGAGATAGTGACTGCGGATGGAGCGCACCGGGCCGTAGTGGGAAACGATCACGGCTTTGCGCGTCAACGCCGGCAGGAAGCGACCGATGCGCTCGTGCAGACCGGCCCAGCTCTCGCCATTGGGGCGGACATAGTGCCAGTCGCCGAGATCATCGAGGCCGGGCAGCTCGGGCGAAAGGGCGGCGATCTCCTCGCGCGTCTTCCAAGTGTGGTCGCCGAAATGGATCTCCATCAGCCGGTGATCGGCGCGGTAGCCGGTGGGCGGGAGCCCTGCGCCCTCGCGCACCAATTCCATGGTGTTGCAGGTACGGTGGATCGGGCTCGCAAAGAAATCGAACTGCGAGAGATCGCCCGCCAGTGCTTTCAGCAGCCTGCCGTTGGCGCGGGCTTGCGCGCGTCCGCGTTCGGTCAGCGGCGAGTCGTCCCACGACGCCGCGCGCCCGGCGACGTTATGCTCGCATTCGCCATGGCGGATGACGAAGAGCGTGAGGGCGTGCAGGCCCCGCATCCGCGCCTACTTCACCACCGAGATGTCCGGCGCGTCCACGGCCTTCATGCCGACGACGTGGTAGCCGGCATCGACATGCAGCGTTTCGCCGGTCGTCGCCTTGCCGAGATCGGAAAGGAGATAGAGAGCGGAATTGCCGACCTCTTCCAGCGAGATGGCGCGCCGCAGGGGCGAGTTGAGCTCGTTCCATTTCAGGATGTAGCGCGAATCCGCGATGCCCGCGAAGGCGAGCGTCTTGATCGGGCCGGCCGAGATCGCGTTGACGCGGATGGCCTGCTTGCCGAGATCCTCGGCCATGTACCGCACGCTCGCCTCCAGCGCCGCTTTGGCCACGCCCATGACGTTGTAATGCGGCATGACCTTCTCGGCGCCGTAGTAGGAGAGCGTCACCATGCTGCCGCCGTTGGGCATCATCTTCTCGGCGCGCTGGGCCACGGCGGTGAACGAGTAGCAGGATATGTTCATCGTCATGGTGAAATTGTCCGGCGTCGTGTCGATATAGCGGCCGCGCAGCTGGTCCTTGTCGGAGAAGGCGATGGCGTGCACGAGGAAGTCCATCGTGCCCCATGCCTTCTTCAGCTCCGCGAACGAGGCATCGATGGAGCCCTGCTGGGAGACGTCGCAGTCCACCACAGCCGCGGGCTTCATATGCGCCACCAGCGGCTCGACCCGCTTCTTGAAGGCGTCGCCCTGGTAGGTGAAGGCGAGTTCCGCGCCCTCGCGGTGCAGCGCCTCGGCGATTCCCCAGGCAATGGAGCGGTCGTTGGCGACGCCCATGATCAGGCCGCGCTTGCCCTTCATCAGGCCGGTCATGCTTTCATTCTCCATCGCTCCCGGATGACTGTAGCGGGGCGGGTGCGCCCGCGAAATGGGCGAATCCGCCGGTTTGGCCGGGGGTTATGACGTGCGCGTCAGGCTTTGTACAAGTTGACTGCCGGCCGCGACATACCCATAGTTCTAACCGTTTCGTAACCGGAGGAAGCCATGGGATATGCCGGCGCGCGCATCTGCTGCGACGCGGACAGCCACATCATGGAAACGTTCGACTGGCTCAAGTCGCATGCCGATCCCGGCATCCGCGAAAAGCTCCCCGGCCTCAAGCTCGGGGGCGCAGGCCGGCTGGCGGAGAAGGCGATCAGCAGCGCCGTGGATCGCGGCAAGGATCCGTCCAGGGCGGCGGAGCTGCGCGCCAACATCATTGGCGGCGCGAAAGGGTGGGGCGCTTATGGCGCGTTCGACGCGGGCGAGCGCAGCGAGGCGCTGGACGATCTCGGCTTCAAGTGCCAGCTCGTGTTCCCGACCTTCTCGCCGACGCAGTTCCTCGACCAGAAGGACTCCGCGCTGAAATATGGCGGCGCCCGCGCGCACAATCGCGGCATGGGCGCCTTCTGCGCCGGCGACAAGCGGCTGATGGGCGTCGCGGTGGTGCCGCTCGACGTGCCCGGGCTGGCGGCGGAGGAAATCCGCAACGCCGCGAAGTTCGGCTGCCGCGCGGTGTGGGTCGCCGCCGCGCCCGCCGGCGACCGGTCGCCCGGCCACCCCGACCTCGACGTGGTTTGGACCGCGATGTGCGAGACGGGCCTGCCGTTCATGCTCCATGTCGGCCAGGCCTCGCGGGTGCTGCGCAAGGAGTATGAGAACAACGGCCAGCCTAAGCCGATGGACTGGCTCGGCGGCGGCGAGAATTTGCGCATCATGGATTACATGGTGATGAACATGGCGCCGCAGATGTTCCTGTCGGCGATGGTGTTCCACGGCGTGTTCGCGCGCTTTCCAGCCCTGCGCGGCGGCGTCATCGAACTGGGCGGCGGCTGGGTGCCGGACTTCCTGCGGCGGCTGGACAACGGCCAGCGCATGTTCCGCAAATCGGATCCCGGCGTGGCCGCGCTGGAGCGCCCGGCCTCGGAAATCCTGCGCGCGCACGTCAAGTTCACGCCGTTCCCGGGCGAGGATATCGGGCGGATGATCCGCGACGCGGGCGAGGATCTGTTCCTGTTCTCGTCCGACTATCCGCACCCCGAGGGCGGCAAGGATCCCATCCGCAAATTCGAAGACACGATGGACGGCATCTCCGACGGCGCGAAGGAACGTTTCTACCGCCGCAATTTCGAGGAGATGATGGCTCTCTAGAAGGCTTATCCTTCCCGGGAACCAGAAACGCGGTCAGCACCTTATAATAGGGCGCGCGGGCCAGCGCCCGGCGCGCGGTTTCCGCGTCGCCTCAGGGTGTCCCGTCATGCGCATTGCCCAGATCGCTCCACTTGCCGAAGCCGTGCCGCCGGTGCTCTACGGCGGCTCGGAACGGGTGGTCTCCTGGCTCACCGAGGAGCTGGTGGCGCAGGGCCACGACGTGACGCTGTTCGCCAGCGGCGATTCCCGCACCTCCGCCAGGCTCGTGCCCATGGTGAAACAGGCGCTGAGGCTCGACCCCGCCGTGCGCGACTATCTGCCCTATCATTATCTCATGATGGACAAGGTGGCGCAGCGCGCGCACGAGTTCGACGTCCTGCATTTCCACGTCGACCTGATCCATTTTCCCCTGTTCCGCGCGATGGCCGACCGCATCGTCACCACGCTTCACGGCCGGCTCGACCTGCCCGACCTGTGGCCGTATTACCGCGCCTATCCGCAGATGCCGCTCGTCTCGATCTCCGAAAGCCAGCGCAAGCCCATGCCGCCGGTCAACTGGCTCGACACGATCTATCACGGCCTGCCCGCCGGCCTGCTCAGGCCCAACTACGAAGGCGGCGATTATTTCGCCTTCCTCGGCCGCATCTCCCCCGAGAAGGGCCCGGAGCACGCCATCGAGATCGCGCGCCGCACCGGCGTGCCGCTGAAGATCGCGGCGAAGGTGGACAATGTCGATCGCCTCTATTTCGAGACCCGCGTCAGGCCCCTGCTCGACGATCCGCTCGTGGAGTTCATCGGCGAGATCGACGAGACGCGGAAGTCGGAGTTCCTGGGCAATGCGCGGGCGCTGCTTTTCCCCATCAACTGGCCCGAACCCTTCGGCCTCGTGATGATCGAAGCCATGGCCTGCGCGACGCCCGTGCTGGCGTTCGACCGCGGCTCCGTGCGGGAAGTGATCGACGACGGCGTGAGCGGCCGCGTCGTGCACGACGTCGCCGAAGCGATCGAAGCGCTGCCCGACGTCCTCGCGCTCGACCGGCGCCTCTGCCGCCGGCAGTTCGAGCGGCGGTTCACCGCCGACCGGATGGCCGACGAATACCTGCAGGTGTATGGTGCCGAACTCGGACTCCTGGACGACGAACCCCCTCGGGAGGCCTCGAATGGCTGAGCAGCCCGCCGCACCGCACGACGACTACTTCATCAGCTCCGACTCCTCGCGGCTGGAGCGGCGCACGC
>DATJXR010000051.1:0-3584 GCA_035499995.1 Rhizomicrobium sp.
GGGGACCGCGCAGGCGATCACCGACGTGGTCGCCGGGCATGTGCCGATCATCTTCTCCGATCTCGCGCCCGCGATCCCGCTGATCAAGGATGGCCGCCTGCGCGCGCTCGGCATCTCGTCCGCGGTGCGCTTCGCCGGGCTGCCCGACGTCCCTCCGCTCGCCGAGTCGGGCGTTCCCGGCTTCGACGCGGTCGCCTGGCTCGCGCTGGTCGCGCCGGTCGCGACGCCGCCCGAGGTGGTCGACAAGCTGCATGCCACGGTGAAGCAGATCATGGCCGAGCCGGCCGTGCAGCAGAGGTTCGTCGACCTCGGAAATATCCCGCTGGTCTCGCCGCCGCCCGACGAGCTGCGGGCTTACGTCAGGTCGGAGATCGTGCGCTGGGGCAAGGTGGTGGAGAAGGCGGGTCTGGCGGGGTCGGAGTGAGGTTGTCGCCGCGTAGCCCGCATTGAGCGCAGCGAAATGCGGGATGGTGTCCCCGGCTGCCGCTGCGCTCCAGCCGGGCTACAGCTCTCCGGTCCTACCCCTTCTTCGGCGACCAGCGGTACGCCTTCGCGCAGGCGCCGCCCATCAGCATGGCGCGCTCGCCGTCGCTCAGCCGCTTCGTCTCGAGGAACGGCTTGACCGCCTTCTCGTAGTTGACGACCGCGAAGGCGCGCGTCCAGTCGGTGCCCCACAGGCAGCGTTCGAAGCCCCAGGCATCGAAGATGCGCGCGAGCGGATCCCAGATGTCGGGGAACGGATACGGCTCTTTGGACAGCGTGCAGGCGCCGCTCACCTTGATCACCACGTTCTTGCGCTTGGCGAGATCGAGCACCTTCGGCAGGTCGGCCCAGGGCTGCGGCGGCGTCGGCGGCGTGCGCGGCTGGAGAATGCCGAGATGGTCGAGGATGAAGCGCGTGTCGGGATAACTGTCGATCACCGCCCTGCCCGCATCGACATTGCCCCAACACAGCATATTGACGGGGAGGTCGTACTTGACCGCGGCGCGCGCGATGCGGGCGATGCCGGGGTCGTCCGGCGCACGCGGCCTGTCCCTGTCCAGGAAGATGCGGATGCCGACCGCACCGGGCGTGCGCTTCCACTCGGCGATGACATCCTCAGCGGCCGGATCGTCCGGGTTGACCGGCTTGACGATCCCGAACCGACCGGGATGCGCGCGCTGCACCTCCACGGCATAACTCGCGTCGTAGCGGTACATGGAGAACGCGGAGATGAAGATCGCGCCGTCGATACCGAGCTTGTCCATCGCCGCCACCATCTCGTCGCCGGTCACGTGGTCGGGCCAGTTCGGCACGGTGGCCCACGGCCGTTTCGGCGTGTTGGCTTCGTAGGCGTGAACCTGGGAATCGATGATCATGACCGGCGGCTCCTTGATTAGGCCTGTGGCACCAGGCGGAACAGCTCGTCGCCGTACATCTTGCGCGCATCGACAAGAAGCGGCTGCACGGCGGCGACGAAGGCCTCGTGTTCCTTCGCGGTCAGTTCGACGATCTCGCAGCCGGCGTCCTCGATGATCTTGCGCGACGCTTCATGCTCCTCGACCGCGAGCCGGCGCTGGAAAGCGACCGCTTCGATCACCGCCTGCTGCATCGCGCGCTTGAGCTCATCGGGCCAGGCATCGAACGAGGCGCGGTGCAGGAAGATCGGCCGCGAGATGTAGAAGTGATAAGTGAGCGTGTGGAACTTATGGAACTTGTGCACGCCGTAGGTGACCGTATTGGCCAGCGGGTTTTCCTGCGCGTCCAGCGTGCCGGCCTTGATCATGGCGATGGCTTCGGTGAGATCCATGCGCAGCGCCACCGCGCCGAGCAGTTCGAAGGTGCGCTTCTGGATCTCGCTCGGCAGCACGCGGATGCGCATGCCCGCGAGATCGGCGGGGAGATGCACCGGCCGCAGCCGGTTGGAGATGTGGCGGAAGCCGTTCTCGAACCAGCCGAGGATGCGGTAGCCGATGCGCTCCTCGGTCTTGCGCGCAAGATAGGCGCCCAGCTCGCCGTCCATCGCCGCGCGCGCCTGCGCATTGCTGGCGAACAGGAACGGCAGATCGACGAAGCCGAGCTCGGGCACGCGGTCGGTCAGATAGCTCGACGACTGGTAGCCCAGCGTCATTTCGCCGTTCTCGACCAGCGTCAGGATGTCCTCGGCCTTGTGGCCGTGATCCATGATGTTGAAGACATAGTCGATGGCGACATCGTCACCGAATTCGCCTTGCAATCTGTCGCCGATGAATTTCAACGCCCTGGAAAAGCCGGTGGTCGGCGGGCCGTAACCGCCCATGCGAATTGGAAATGCCGCCATTTTGGGGTCCCAAGGTGAGGAAAGCGCGCGGAGAATAACCGCGGAAGAAGCGCGATGAAAAGCCCGCGAACCTGCGCTATGCTCAAGCCATGAAGGTCAAATTGCGCCACGTCAACTTTGCCACCACCGACGTCGCCGCGATGGACAGGTTTTACCGCGACGTCCTCGACATGCAGACAATCCCCGGCATGGGCAGGAATCGCGTCACCGATCAGGGCTATCCCGGGGACGTTGCCTTCATCACCGATGGCGCCCTGCAGATGCACATCGCCGAAAAGGACATGAATATCGGCTTCCGCACCGGCAAGGTGGTCAACCCGGTGCACCGCGGCCACATCGCCTTCCGCACCGACGATCTCGCCGCCTTCAAGAAGCGGCTCGACGAAAAGGGCGTCCAGTATTCCGATTACGGCGACTGGGCGATGACCGGCTGGAAGCAGATTTTCTTCTACGATCCGGACGGCAATGTCGTCGAGGTGCATCAGGCCCCGGCTGACGCGCCGTGAACTCCGTGCTGTCGTCCCCGCGAAAGCGGGGACCCAGTCAACGCAGGCACGTCAGTGATTGGGGGATCGCCCGCCTTCGCGGGCGATGACGGTTCGTGCCCTACCGCTCGTTCCTGCGCCCCTCGCCGGGGCCCCATTGCCAGAAGTCGCGGCCGTCCTGGCGCATGAAACGCGACAGCACCATCATGTGCACCTCGGACGCGCCGTCGACGAGCCGCGCCGCGCGCGCCGCGCGATAGACCCACTCGACCGGCGTGTCCTTGGAGAAGCCGCGCGCGCCCTGCAACTGGATCGCGACGTCGGCCGCCTTGTGCAGCGTGTCGGCGACCTGCACCTTGGCCATGGAGACTTCCTTGCGGGCGCGACCGCCCTGATCGAGCATCCAGGCGGCATGCATGGTGAGCAAGCGGCCGATCTGGATCTGCTGCGCCACTTCACCCAATTTAATCTGCACGCTCTCGCGGTCGGCGAGCTTGATGCCGAAACCCTCGCGCTCGTTGACATAGGCCTGCGCGATTTCCAGACAGCGCTTCGACCAGCCGAGCCAGCGCATGCAATGAGTGAGCCGCGCCGGGCCGAGACGGATCTGCGTGATCTTCAGCCCGTCGCCTTCCTCCAGCAGCACGTTCTCCGCCGGTACTTCGAGGCCGGTGAATTCGAGCTCGCAGTGGCCGCCGTGCTCCTCCGGCCCGAGGATCGGGATGCGGCGGACGATGTTCCAGCCGGGCTGGTCCTTGTGATACATGAACGCCGTGAGGCCGCGCCGCTTGTCGTCGCTC
>DATJXR010000052.1:0-28759 GCA_035499995.1 Rhizomicrobium sp.
ACGAGATGGACGAAGCTTCCGGCGACGGCTGGGCCCAACTTCAGCCTAACGGAACCCTCAAAGGCCAAATCTGCTTCCACAATGGCGACGAAGCCGACTTCATCGCCAAACCCTGGAAAACTTCTTCAACAGCCTGCTAGCCGGCGGGCGGCGGCGCGCGCTTCAGGATCTGCTCGAGGCGGATGCCCTGCTTCTCCAGCATGGCGATCAGCATGTCGTTCTGCTGCTCCAGGTGGTGCAGGATCACTTCGATCTCCTGCTCCGCCTTGATGTTGATCTCCAGATCGTGCTCGGCGCGCGCTTCCGACACGCGGCCCTGGATGTTCTGCCCCACCATGATCAGCGGCATCAGCAGGATCTGGACCATGTTGGAGATGAACAGCCAGAACACGAAGCCCATCGGCGGATCGAACTTGAGCCGGTCGGGCGCCAGGAAATTCCACGACAGCCACACCGCCGTCCACACGAAGATGAGCAGGAAAAATCCCATCGTGCCGACGCGGTCGGTGATGAACACCGCCGCCCGGTCGAGCGTGGAGAGCTTGTCGACCGTCTCCCGATAGGTGTTGCGGTGCCTGAACCTGGCGCGGATGTCGTTGAGCTTTTGCAGGGCCGGAATATGCATGGCGAATCCCCTCCGGAGTCGGGGATTTATAAAGGATTGCGCGCGCGCCCGCGCCGGCCGGACGGGGGCCTCCGCGCCCATCTTGCAGAATCGGGGGCGGGCTGATAGACGCCCGCATGGAACCGCATCCCCCGATCCGCGAAGCCCTGACCTTCGACGATGTGCTGCTGGTCCCGGCCGCTTCCGAAATTCTTCCCGCCCATGTCGACACGCGAACCCGGCTGACCCGCACGGTCGAGCTCGGCATCCCGCTGGTCTCCGCCGCCATGGACACCGTGACCGAGGCGGGGCTGGCCATCGCCATGGCCCAGGCCGGCGGCATGGGCGTGATCCACAAGAACCTCTCCATCGCCGAGCAGGCCGAACAGGTCCGCCGCGTGAAGAAGTTCGAGAGCGGCATGGTCGTGAACCCCGTCACCATCGCGCCCGACGCCACGCTGGCCGACGCGCTGGCGCTGATGGAGCGCTTCAGGATCTCCGGCATCCCCGTGGTGGAGGGCGCCAACGGCAAGGGTACGGGCAAGCTGGTCGGCATCCTCACCAACCGCGACGTGCGCTTCGCCACCGACCAGCGCCAGCCCGTGTCCGAGCTGATGACGAAAAAGCTCATCACCGTGCGCGAGGGCGTGGGCGCGGAAGAGGCCAAGCGCCTCCTGCACCAGCACCGCATCGAGAAGATCCTGGTGGTGGACGACGCCTATCGCTGCGTCGGCCTCATCACGGTGAAGGACATCGAGAAGGCGCAGAAATATCCCAACGCCTGCAAGGACGAGCGCGGCCGCCTGCGCGTGGCCGCCGCCACGGGCGTGGGCGAGGACGGGCTGAAGCGCGCGCTGGCGCTGGTCGAGGCGGAGTGCGACGTGATCGTGGTCGATTCCTCGCACGGCCATTCGCGCAACGTGCTCGACGCCATCGGCCGCATCAAGAAGGCGTCGAACTACACCCAGATCCTCGCCGGCAACGTGGCGACGGCGGATGGCGCCAAGGCGCTGATCGGCGCCGGCGCGGACGCGGTGAAGGTCGGCATCGGCCCAGGCTCGATCTGCACCACCCGCATCGTCGCCGGCGTCGGCGTGCCGCAGCTCACCGCGGTGATGGACGCGGTGTCGGAAGCCAGGAAGGCGGGCGTGCCGGTGATCGCCGACGGCGGCATCAAGTATTCCGGCGACCTCGCCAAGGCGATCGCGGCGGGCGCGAGCGCGGGCATGGTGGGCTCGCTGCTCGCCGGCACCGACGAGGCGCCGGGCGAGGTGTTCCTCTACCAGGGCCGTTCCTACAAGGGCTATCGCGGCATGGGCAGCGTGGGCGCGATGGCCCGCGGCTCCGCCGACCGCTACTTCCAGGCCGAGGTGCAGGACACGCTCAAGCTCGTGCCCGAGGGCGTCGAGGGCCAGGTGCCCTACAAGGGCCCGGTGCAGAACGTGGTGCACCAGATCGTCGGCGGCCTGCGCGCCGCCATGGGCCTGACCGGCGCGAAGGACATCGCCGACTTTCACGCCCGCGCCCAATTCGTCCGCATCACCGGCGCGGGCCTGCGCGAAAGCCACGTCCACGACGTCGTGGTGACCCGCGAAGCCCCGAACTATCCCGGCGGGCAGTAACGTCTTCCTCTCCCGATTACGGGGGAGGGGGACCGCACTTCGCGGTGGAGGGGGCGACGCATGCACAATTTCACCTGTGAGGCCCCCTCCGTCTCGCACGCTGGCGCGTGCGATCCACCTCCCCCGCTTCGCAGGAGGACGCCGCAACGCAAAGCCCGATCCTTCGCTATTCGCTATTCGCTATTCGCCCATTCTCCGCGATCAGCCGCGATCCCCGCTCATAGGTCACATAGCGCCACGCCCACTGGATGGCGACCAGCAGCCGGTGCTGGAAGCCGACCAGCAGGTAGACGTGGATCAGCGCCCAGAACGCCCAGGCGAGCCAGCCCTTCATCCGCGACCAGCCGAAATCGAACACCGCGGCGTGGCGGCCGATGATTGCGGTGTTGCCGCGGTTGTGGAAGACGAACGGCGCGGGCGCCGCGCCCGCCTCGATCGTCCTCGCCAGCGCGTTGCCGAGCCAGACACCCTGCTGCTTGGCGACCTGGGCCAGGCCCGGCAGCGGCTTGCCGTGCGCGTCCGGGCAAAGCGCGATGTCGCCCAGGGCGTAGACGCGGGATAATCCTTGTACGGAAAGATCGCGCCCCACCGTCACCCGGCCCGCCCGGTCGGTGGCCACGCCCAGCATCGCGCCCAGCCGCGAGGCGCGCACGCCGGCCGCCCATATCACCAGGCCCGCGCCGATCTTGGCGCCGTTCGCCGTCACGCCGTCCGCCGTCACGTCCCCGACCGCGCAGCCGGTGCGCACCGTCACGCCGATGCGGCCGAGCCTGGCGGTGGCGTAGTCCGCGAGGCTTGGCGGAAACGCCGCCAGGATGCGCGGTCCCGCCTCCAGAAGCAGCACCGTCGCGGTCTCCGCGCGGATATGGTGGAAATCCTTCGACAGCGCATAGCGCGCCAGCTCCGCGATGGAGCCGGCCAGCTCCACGCCCGTCGGCCCGCCACCGACGACCGCGATGGTCATCAGCCGCCTCTGCTCCTGCGGATCGCGGCTCATCTCCGCCTGCTCGAAGGCCAGCAGGAGCCGCGAGCGGATCTGCCGCGCGTCCTCGATGGTCTTGAGCCCGGGCGCGTATTTCGCCCAATCGTCGTGCCCGAAATAGGAATGCGTGGCGCCGGTGGCGACCACGAGGATGTCGTAGCCCAGCGTGCGGCCGCTCGCGAGGCTGACGATGCGGGCCGCGGTGTCGATCCCGGTCACCGCGTCCAGCATCACCTCGATACCGGAAAGCCCGCGCAGCATCTTGCGGATGGGCTCGGCGATGTCGGCGGGAGACAGCGCGGCGGTCGCCACCTGGTAGAGCAAGGGCTGGAACAGGTGATGGTTCTGCCGGTCCACCAGCGTGGCGGCGATCCCGGCGCGGCCCAGCCGGCGCGCCACCTCGATGCCGGCGAAACCGGCGCCGAGGATCACGATGCGGGGTGTGCCGGCCATGGCGGGACTCGCTTTGCGCGCGCACTCTATATAGTCGGTTTGCATGACCCCGTCCGCCCGCCTGCAGGCCGCCATCGAGATCGTGGAGGCGCTCCAAACCAGCCGCCTCCCGGCCGACCGCATGTTGCGCGAATTCTTCCGCGCCCGGCGCTATGCCGGCTCCAAGGATCGCGCGGCCGTGGCGGAATGGGTGTTCGACGTCTTCCGCCATCGCGGCGCCTATGAATGGCGCATGGGCGCGACGGACGCCCGCGCGCTCGCCATCGCCGCGCTCCTGGCGCAGGGCGCCGATCCCGCCGCGCTGTTCACCGGCGGCTACGGCCCCGCGCCGCTGACGGAGCGCGAACGCGCCGCCATCGCCACTCCGCCCGCGGGCGAGCCGCCGCTGTGGGTGCGAGGCGAATATCCCCAATTCCTCGAAGCGGAGTTGAAGCGGACGTTCGGCGAGCGGCTGCTCGCGGAAATGCTCGCGCTGCAGGCGCGCGCACCGGTCGATCTGCGCGTGAACACGCTCAAGGCTTCGCGCGAGGACGTGCTCGCCGCGCTGCGCAGCGAAGGCTACGACGCCTCGCCCACGCGCCATTCGCATTTCGCCATTCGCTTGCCGTCGGGCACGAAATCTCTCGACCGGACCGGGCTGTTCGAATCCGGCGCCTTCGAATTCCAGGACGAGGCGGCGCAGGTCGCGGTGATGCTGGCGGATGCGAAGCCGGGGATGGCCGTGCTCGACATCGCGGCGGGCGCGGGCGGCAAGGCGCTGGCTCTGGCGGCGGCAATGGAGAACCGGGGCGAGATCGTCGTCGACGACATCGACGAAGGCCGCCTGCGCCAGATCGCGCCCCGCGCCGCGCGCGCCGGGGTGACGATCATCCGCGCCGCGCCGCCGGACGGCCGACTCTTCGACCGCGCCTTCGTGGACGCGCCGTGCAGCGGCACCGGCACCTGGCGGCGCCAGCCGGAGAATCGCTGGCGGCTGACGCCCGCGCGCCTCGCCGAGCTCATGGCGACGCAGGATGCGCTGCTCGCCCGCGCCGCCCGCCACGTCAGGCCGGGAGGCCTGCTGGTCTATGCCACCTGCTCGGTGCTGCCCTGCGAGAACGACGACCGGATCGCGGCCTTCGTGGCGGCGAATTCCGCCTTCGCGATTCGCGGCGACGCCTTCCGCGCCAGCCCCCATTCCACCGGAACGGACGGGTTTTTCGCGGCGGTTTTGACGCGCGCGGCGTGAGTGGACAGGGCGCCGCCCGCTCGTGTAAATCCCGCCATGGCAGCTCCCGTCCTCATCCTCGATTTCGGTTCGCAGGTCACCCAGCTCATCGCGCGCCGGGTGCGCGAGGCCGGCGTCTATTGCGAGATCGTCCCCTTCAACAAGGCCGACGCCGCGCTGAAGGAATCGCCGCCGCGCGCGATCATCCTTTCCGGCGGGCCCGCCAGCGTGATGGAGGCGGGCGCACCGCGCGCGCCGCAGGCCGTGTTCGATGCCGGCGTGCCGGTGCTCGGCATCTGCTACGGCGAGATGGCGATGGCCGAGCAGCTCGGCGGCAAGGTGGAAGGCGGGCACACCCGCGAGTTCGGCCGCTCCGACATCGTCATCGAAAAGGAGTCGCCGCTGCTCGCGGGCCTGGGCGGCGTCGGCGCGCATGAGCCGGTGTGGATGAACCATGGCGACAAGATCACCGCCATGCCGCCGGGCTTCTCGGTGATCGCGACGTCCGAGCATTCGCCCTACGCCGTGATCGCGGACGAAACGCGCAAGCTCTACGGCATCCAGTTCCATCCCGAAGTGGTGCACACCCCGCGCGGCGCGACCATCTACCGGAACTTCGTGCTCGGCATCGCCGGCATCAAGCCCGAATGGAACATGCATGCGTTCCGCGAGGCGGAGATCGCGCGCATCCGCGCCCAGGTGGGCAAGGGCAAGGTGATCTGCGGCCTGTCGGGCGGCGTGGATTCCTCCGTCGCCGCGGTCCTGATCCATGAGGCGGTGGGCGACCAGCTCACCTGCATCTTCGTCGACACCGGCCTGATGCGCGCGGGCGAGGGCGACGAGGTGGTCTCGCTGTTCCGCGGGCACTACAACATTCCCCTGATCCACGCCGAAGCCGCCGGCCTGTTCCTCGGGCGGCTGGAGGGCATCAGCGACCCCGAGCAGAAGCGCAAGATCATCGGCTCCACCTTCATCGACGTGTTCGACGGCGAGGCGCACAAGATCGGCGGCGCGGAATTCCTGGCGCAGGGCACGCTCTATCCCGACGTGATCGAGAGCGTGAGCGCGACCGGGGGCCCGAGCGTGACGATCAAGTCGCATCACAATGTCGGCGGGTTGCCGGCGCGCATGAAGCTCAAGCTGGTCGAGCCCTTACGGGAGCTCTTCAAGGACGAGGTGCGCGCGCTCGGCCGCGAGCTCGGCCTGCCCGAGCGCTTCGTCGGCCGCCATCCCTTCCCCGGGCCGGGTCTTGCCATCCGCATCCCGGGCGAGATCACCCGCGAAAAGCTCGACATCCTGCGCAAGGCCGACACGATCTATCTCGACGAGATCCGCAAGGCCGGCCTCTACAACACCATCTGGCAAGCCTTCGCCGTGCTGCTGCCCGTCCGCACCGTCGGCGTCATGGGCGACGGCCGCACCTACGACCACGTCTGCGCCCTCCGCGCCGTGACCAGCAGCGACGGCATGACCGCCGACTACTACCCTTTCGAGCACTCATTCCTGGCAAGGGTGAGCACCCGCATCGTCAACGAGGTGCGCGGGATAAATCGGGTGGTGTATGATGTGACAAGCAAGCCGCCTGGGACAATCGAGTGGGAGTGATGTCTTGAGATCTATTATAGGCAGTATCTGCATGGCATTTGCCGTGACACTGGCTGGCAGCCAAACAAACGTGGCATCTAGCGCGCAAAGTGATAACGATTCGGCCGCCCACGAGCCTGCGCCTCAAGGTATGACGCTCAATCTTGTCAAAGCCTTCTACGCACGCTCTGCGTGGCGTTTGGTCGTGACCGAAGCTGCGCCGGTCAAGGATTACCAAGACGATGACGCCCCCGGTGCGCTGACTCTGTGCCTGCGCAAGGGTCCGACCGGGCCTTGCATATCTGACCCGGTTACTCCTCCACTCGCGGTGCCCGCATCTATCAATGCGCCAGCATGGGAACCGCATTATGTAATTTCCACCAAGATTGTGTATCCGCACGGACCAAAGGCTGCGCCATTTCTGGAGATCACAACCGGGAGCTTGAATTCGGGGGATGGAAATCAGCTCGTATATACCCAATTGCTAAAATATGACGACAAGCGAGATGAATTCCGGCGCATCTACATCAAAGGTATGGGGCACAACAACAATGAGGAAATTCGCTTCATCGCCGAGGGGCCGCTTCAAGGCGACGTAATCTCGGCGGCGCCACAGCACCATCTGCCATATGGCTATTGGATCGTGGTCAACAGGCTGACTCTAATGAATACGTATAGCCAAGTGCTTCGCTATCGTAGCGCCACCCTTTATAACGACGGCAATTCCCTGGCAGTGATCGACTCCGAAATGCCCAATATCGAGAGGCGACTGGGTTTGTGGAAGCCGGGTGATCCGATTCCTGTACCGGATACCGGTAGACGCTGTTTGAAACCGATTTTGCGACATACCGAACTGTGGTGTGATTGAGGCGTTAGAGTGTTCGAAGAAAAACGCTATTTTTCGTTACTACAGAGACACTTGCGCGGCATCGACGGCGTGATCTTCGAAATTACGAACGGGACCTCGGGCACGATCGAGTATGAGTGAGGGCTACGACGCGAGAATTTCATCCAGCTGCTCGAAGCTCTCGTCGTATCCGGCCATGCTGCCGTCGGTTATGGCGGCGTCGAGGGCTTCTTTCGTCGGATAGAGGTCGCGCATGACGACCAGGGTCTCGCCGCCGCGTTCCTCGAAGGTCACGGTGGTGACGGCGCCGCCTTCGCTGGTTTCCTCGTTGGTCCAGACCAGGCGGGTGGGTGGGGTCACTTCGAGGTAGCGGCCGAAGAATTCCAGGGCCTGCTCGGCGGCGGGGTGGCGGAAGACGAAGCGGTAGCGGCCGCCCGTGCGCGCGTCGACCTCGCAGGACACGAAGGCGATGCCGAACGATTTCGGCATCCACCAGCGCATGAGCAGCGCGGGCGTGGTCCAGGCCGCGAAGACCAGGCGCGCCGGGCCGTCGAAGGTGCGGGTGACGACCAGCTCGCGCGCGGATTTGCGCTCCACGCGCGTGGGGCGCGTGCCGGAGGCGGCCTCAGGCTTTCCGTTTGCGTCCATCGGTCTTCTCCTTCCGCTTCAGTTCCGCGATGACGTCGTCCAGCGCCGCGAAGCGTCCGGCCCACATCCGGCGGTAGGCGTCGAGCCAGGCGGTCTCCTCCGCCAGGGGGCGCGCACCGAGGCGGCAGGTGCGCACGCGTCCGACCTTCTCGGTGGCCACCAGCCCGGCCGCTTCCAGCACGCCGACATGCTTCTTCATGCCCGTCAGCGTCATGTGGAAGCGTTCGGCCAGGTCCGAGATCGAGGAATCCGCGCGCCCGAGCTGCTCCAGGACGCCCCGGCGCGTGGCGTCGGACAGCGCCGCGAACGAGGCATCGAGCCGGCTTGCCAAAGACTGAACCATGTGGTTCAGTATAGGGCGTGCCGCACGGGCGCGCAAGCGGCGTTCGGATACCGCGCGCAAGGGACGGACCATGGCGAAGATCGTTTACGGATTGAACGTGTCGCTGGACGGCTATGTCGATCACACCGGCTTCGGCGGCGCGCCGGACGCGCTTCTCTTCCGGCATTTCATCGAGCAGGTGCGGGGGCTGGCCGGCATGGTCCATGGCCGCGGCATGTACGAAGTGATGCGCTACTGGGACGAGGACCAGCCCGGCTGGGGCGCGGAGGAGCGCGAATTCGCGGCCGTCTGGCGGAGCAAGCCGAAATGGGTGGCGTCGCGCTCCCTGAAATCCGTCGGTCCCAACGCCACGCTCACGACGGATGGCGTCGCGGCGGCGCGCGACCTCAAGTCACGGCTGGACGGCGAGCTCGAAGTCGCGGGGCCGGGCCTGGCGCGAAGCATCGGCGACGCGGGCCTGATCGACGAATACCGGCTCTATTTCCGCCCCTTCGTAATGGGTTCGGGCAGGCCGTTTTTCGTCGGCCCGCGCCCGAAGCTGCGCCTTCTTGCCACCGAGCGCATCGGCGAGGATGCGGTCCGGCTGACTTACGCCCCCGCCTGACCGGCGGAAACCCGCGAGGAACTATTCGAATGACCACGCGCCAGCAGATCGAGGCCTATATCGCCGGCCAGCCCGAACCCAAGCAGGGCGACATGCGGGCGCTTCACCGCCTCATCCTGAAAGCGATGCCGCGCTGCAATTTGTGGTTCCTGGATGGAAAGGACGCCAGCGGCAAAACCGTCACCAATCCCAATATCGGATACGGGTGCCGGACGATGAAACTCGCGGGCGGCAAGACGCGCGAGTTCTATCGCATTGGCCTCAGCGCGAACACGGCCGGGATCTCGGTCTATGTCATCGGGCTGGACGACAAGAAATATCTGGCCAAGACCTATGGAAAGAAACTCGGCAAGGCGCGCGTGACCGGCTATTGCATCCGGTTCAAGGCGCTGAAGGACATAGACCTCGCCACGCTGGACGCGGCGATACGGGACGGCGCGGCGGCGATGCGCGAATAGCGGCGGCCGGGTTGCGGCGAGCCCCCTCATAAGATCGTGAGCGCGCATGGGCCGGCATTGACTCGCCAGGCGCGCCCTGCCATCATTCAACCGAATGGTTGAACGTAGCGCACACCTCGATCTGGCTTTCGGCTCGCTGGCGGACACGACGCGGCGCGACATCCTGCGGCGCGTCGCCGGGCGGGAGCTGTCGGTCGGCGAGATCGCCGCGTCCTACGACATGTCGCTGGCGGCCGTGTCGAAGCACCTCATCGTCCTGGAGAACGCCCGCCTCGTCACCAAGCACAGGGATGGGAAGCTGCAGGTCGTGAGGTTCTCGCCCCCGGCTCTGGCCGGCGTTTCCGAGCATCTCCAGCGCTACCGGGACATCTGGGAACACAGCCTGGACCGGCTGGAAAAATACCTGAAGGAGCAGGGCTGATGGCGGACGGGAAGAACGAACTGACCATTGTCCGCGTGCTGGACGCGCCGCGCGCGAAGGTCTGGCGGGCGTGCCGCGAGGTGCGGGCGCTCCGGCAATGGTGGGGCATGCCCATCGGCGCCACGATGCGCACCTGTCAGGTCGATTTCCGCATCGGGGGCGCGATGCTCTGCGAGATCGAGCCGCCCGGCGGCGCGCGGCTCTGGTTCAAATGGATCTACCGGGACATCGTCGAGGGCGAAAGCATGGTGATCGAGCTCCACGCGTCCGACGCCAGCGGGCGCGAGCGGGATTCCCTGGAGCGGCCGGCTTCGATCGTCCGGCTCGCATTGGAGGACATGGACGGCCAGACCAGGCTGACGGTCGTCCATTCGGGCATGGCGTCCGAAACGCATCGCGTCGAGGACTTCCGGGAGGGCTGGTCGCAATCGCTGCGCCGGCTGACCGAGCATCTGTCCGCACCCCCGGCGGACTGAAAAAGGGAGGAATGAACGTGCGGCGAGCCTCAAAACGCAGCCGGATACTCGGCGGCATCGCATTCGGAGCCCTGGCGTCGTTCGCGCCCGGCACGCACGCGCCGTTCGCGGCGGAAGCCGCGGCGTCCTACGCCCACATGGCCCCGATCGAGCAATACATGATGGACCGGAATGCCGAGATCGCGCTTGCGCGCAGCGCCGCGCCGGACGCGATTTCGCGGGACGCGACCGTGCTTGTCTTGGGACCGCACGGCTACGAGATCGCGGTCCAGGGGACAAATGGGTTCGTCTGCATGGTCGAGCGGGGCTGGGTCGGCGTTCTCGATTGGCCGGAAAGGTGGAACCCGAAGATCCGCGGCGCGGACTGCCTCAATCCTCCGGCGGCGCGGTCCATCCTGCCGATGGCCGAGTTGCGGACAGACATGTTCCTCGCGGGGCACACCACCGCCGAAGTCGTGGCGAAAATCCGGGACAGCCTGGCCAAATCGGCGCTGCCGCAGCTGGAGCCGGGGGCGATGAGCTACATGATGTCGAAGGATTCGTACCTGACGGACAGCGGGAACCACAATGGCCCGCATCTCATGTTCTTCATGCCCATCGCGGGCGCATCGGCATGGGGCGCGGGCCTGCCCGGCTCGCCGGTCAACTCGGTGTCGTATTGGTTCGACGATGCGGCCAGAAGCCCGGACGCCTATGGCTTGCCGGCGATCCGGATTTTCACCGTGGGAGTGGACAAATGGTCGGACGGCACGCCAGCCTCCGGTCACCACATGCACTGAGCCGGCCGCGCACATGCGCCGCCGCCTGACGGCATAGGAGGTCATCATGCTCACCGTCTACGGCGAAGGCCGCGGCTTCCGCGTCGTGTGGCTCCTGGAAGAGATGGGGCTGCCCTATCGCCTGCGCCCCGTGGATCTGCTGGCCGGGGTGGAGAACGATCCGGAGTTCCTGGCGATCAACCCCGGCGGGTTCATCCCGGCGATCCAGGACGGCGATGTCACCATGGTGGAGTCCATCGCGATCATGGAGTACCTGCTCGCGCGCTACGGCCAGGAATCGAAAAGCGCCGCCCCGCTCGCGCCCGCGCCCGGCGATCCGGCCTTTCCGATGTATCAGCAATTCCTTCACCTCGGCGAGGCGGGGCTCGGCGCCAGCATCCAGGTCGTCGTGGTCAGCGGCTTCGTCGCGCCGGAGGCCGAGCGCGACAATTGGGGCGCGCGCTGGGCGCTGGACCAGTTCCACAGCCGGATGAAGCTGGTGAAGCGGCAGCTGGCGCGCGCGCCCTACATGGCGGGCCCTGCGTTCACCGCCGCCGATATTTCCGTGACCTACGCGCTCAATCTGGCGATCCGGCGGGGCGGCATCGTCCTCGACGATACGGAGAAGGCCTACCTCGCCCGCACCACCGGACGCGACGCCTACGGCCGCGCGCTGGATGCCTGTCCGGCCACGAAGCGTTTCTACGCCTCGGTGCCGCCGCGATAGAGGCCGCAAGGGCTGTCGGCACGCGCCGGGGCCGGGCTAATATGCCGCCCGGACTTCCATTCGCAGCTGGGGCGCGGCACATGACTCCCTTTCCCGAGGACATCTTCACCGAGCAGGAGAATGTCGATCCCGACACGCTGTCCAATCTCGGGCCGCTCAGGCGGCTGGCGGGGACCTGGGAGGGCGTCAAGGGCATCGACCTCAACCCGAAGGCCGAAGGGCCCGAGCGGCGGGAGTATCTCGAGCGCATCGTGATGCAGCCCATCGACCCGCAGGCCAACGGGCCGCAGCTGTTCTATGGCCTGCGCTACCACGTCCACATCAACACCCGCGAGGAAGACATCACCTTCCACGACCAGACCGGCTACTGGCTGTGGGAGAAGGAGACCGGGCTGGTGCTGCAGACGTTGGCCATCCCGCGCGGGCAGGTGGCGCTGTCCTCGGGCTTCGCCAAACCGGACGACAAGACGCTGGTGATCTACGCCGCGCGCGGCACGACGGAATACGGCATCTGCTCCACCGCGTTCCTCGAATATGCCTTCCGCACGGATTCCTTCCGCCTGGAGATCACCTTCCACGACGACGGAAGCTGGAGCTACGTGTCGGACACCATGCTGGCGGTGCGCGGCCGGACCGAGCCGTTCCGCCATCGCGACGTGAACACGCTGCGCAAGGTCGCCGAGCCCGAGCCCAACCCGCTCTACCGGATCCGCTCCGGCCGCGCGCCCTGAAGCCTTCGACCTCCGCAAGCCCGCTTCGCGACCGGCGCATGACGGCCGCGCCGCCGCCGCGCGCCGAATTCGGCTATAGAAGGCGCATGGCCGCGCCGCATCCGCTGGATCGCCCCATCTGGACCGCCCTCACCACCCGCCAGGCGCATCTGGCCGAGGTTTGCAGTCCCGCGCGGCGCTTCGATCCGGCCTTCGCGCCGTTTGCCGACGCCGAGGACATGTCGCGCGCCAGCCTGGAAGCGATCCATGCCCTGCTCAATCCCGGAGAGCCCGCGGTGCTGTTCACGCCGGAGCCGGTGGACGCGCCTGCGTGCCTGCAGACGCTCATGGCCGCCACCGGCGAGCAGATGACCGGCACGCCGGCGGACGCGCGCGTTCGCGAGCCGCTCGTGGCGCTGACCGGCGACGACGCGCCCGCCATGCGCGCGCTGGTGGCCCTCACCAATCCGGGGCCGTTCGGTCCGCGCACGCATGAGCTCGGCGAATTCCTCGGCATCAGGCTCGACGGCCGCCTCGTGGCGATGGCGGGCGAGCGCATGAAACCCGGCAATTATACCGAGATGACCGCCGTCTGCGTGCATCCGGATTTCCGCGGCCGCGGCTACGCCCAGGCGCTGCTCGCGGCGGTGTCGCGCCGCATCCTGGCGCGCGGGGAGATCCCGTTCCTCCACGTATTCTCCGACAACGCCGCCGCCGTCGCGCTCTACCGGCGCCAGGGCATGAGCATCCGCCGGCGCCTGCATGTGACCGTCCTGGGCCGCGCCGGCGACGCCATGACGGCCCCGCCCGTACACGCCGGCTGAGCGCGATGGTTGCCCGCCGCCCGCGCCGCAAATTCGGGGCCTCGCAGAAGGAGCGCATCTTCCTGGCCGCGCTTCCCGACGAAGCCACGGCGGCCAGGATCCATGCGCTCGGCGAAACGCTGGCGGCGCGGCACGGCCTGACCGCCGCGCCGATCCTGCCGCGGCATCTGCATGTCACGCTGTTCCATCTCGGCGACTGGCAGGCCGTGCCGGAGGAGGTGGTGCGGCTGGCCAGGGCGGCGGCGGGCGAGGTGCGCGCGATGCCCTTCGAGGTCTCTTTCGCCCGCGCCCGGAGCTTCCGCAACCGCACCGGGGTGTTCCCCTTCGTGCTGACAGGCGACGCGAAGCAATGGCGCGCGCTCTACGGCGCGCTTGCCGCCACGCTCAAATCCGCGGGCCTCGGCGGCGCCACGCAGGGCGCGTTCGAGCCCCATGTCACGCTCGCCTACGACGCGGTGCGCGTGGCGCCGCACGCCGTCGATCCCATCCGTTGGACCGTGCGCGATTTCGTCCTCGTCCACAGCCGCCTCGGCAAGACCGAGCATGCGCACCTCGGCCGCTGGGCGCTGGCCTGAGCTTCAGGCCACCTTCACCACCGGCTGGCGGATCGTGACGTTGATCCGGTTCCACATGTTGATCATGCCGATGTGCAGCACCAGCACGGCCAGCGCCTTCTCGCCGTAATGCTTCGCCGCCTCGTTCCAGATCTCGTCGCTCACGGCTTCGGGCCGGTCGGCGATGCGGGTGGCGGCTTCGGTGAGCGCCAGCGCGGCGCGCTCGGCATCGGTGTAGTACGGCGCCTCGCGCCAGGCGGCGATGGACCACAGGCGCTCGTCGGTCTCGCCGGCCTCCCGCAGCTCGCGGGCATGCATGTCGGTGCAGATGCCGCAGCCGTTGATCTGGCTGGCGCGCAGATGGACCATTGCGACGGTCTTCCCGGGAACTTCCCCGGCACCCGTTTCGGCCAGCGCCCGCAGGTTCTTGAGCGCGTCGGGAAAGAGATAGGCGGGATTCTTCATTCTCGCTTGCATGACGGGCCTCCAGGTTTCGCGACCCCGCTCGATGCGGGAACGCACGCGCGCCCCGGTCGTCTCCGGGGTTCCGCCCTTAAGACGCGCGACGCGCCCGGATTTGGACAAGGCCGGCCATGAATTCCGCCTCCCGGCCAATCCGGCACGGACAATGGGGCCTTTGCGGGCCCCGCGTTGACTTGCGCGGGAGACGCTCTATCTCACGGCGGGCAACCCCTCCGGCGTGGCCATGACCGTCACCGTCTACGGCATCAGGAACTGCGACACGATGAAGAAGGCGCGCGCCTGGCTCGACGCGCATGGCGTGGCCTATGCCTTCCACGACTACAAGACCCAAGCCATCGCGAAGGACAAGCTCGAAAGCTGGGTGAGGAAAGTGGGCTGGGACGTCCTGCTCAACCGCGCCGGCACGACCTTCAGGAAGCTTCCGCAGAAAGACCGCGAGGCCGTCACCGGGAAGAAGGCCATCGCGCTGATGCTGGCGCAGCCCGCGATGATCAAGCGCCCCGTGGCCGAGCACGGCGGCAAGATCACCGTCGGCTTCAAGCCGGAGATCTACGAAAGGATTTTCTAGGTTCGGGGCCGTCGGTCCGGACCGGCCCTGGTCGTCATCCCCTTCCCTCGGGCCGCCCGCGACGGGCGATCCTCGCCGGGGATGACCGGCGGTGCGCTGGGCGGGGCCGGCCTCGAATTTTTTTCGTTCTCCCCTTTGCGGCCGGGGCCGCGGATTGCTTGATCGTAGTCAGCCCCGGTGCCTCGCTCGCCCGCGACCCATTCTCATTCGCGCATGGAACCCGGTTTTCGGCCGCGCGTTGCGGTCCTATCCTTCTCTTCGCAGTCGGCCCCGGGGGTGAAGCATGCTGGGTTTGTTGCTCTCGCGCATCGTCCGCAACGGGACGCTGACGCTCGTTCATTCCAACGGCAGGGTCGAGACGTTCGGCGCGGGCGAGCCGCGCGCCACGATCCGTCTTCACGACGCGCGCGTCCCCTTCGAAATCCTGGGCAATCCCGAGCTCAAGTTCGGCGAAGCCTACATGGACGGCCGGCTTTCGGCCGACGGCGGCGACCTCTACGTCGCGCTCGACATCCTGATGCGCAACATGGAGCAGGCGGATACGCCGGCCCTGCTGCGCGCGCTGCGCCGCCTGCGGGTGTTGACCAAGGGCTTCGAGCAGCTCAATTCCGCCCGCCGCGCGCGCCGCAACGCCGCGCATCACTACGACCTCTCCGGCCGCCTCTACGATCTGTTCCTGGATTCCGACAAGCAGTATTCCTGCGCCTATTTCTCCCATCCCGGCGAGAGCCTGGAGGACGCGCAGGCCGCCAAGAAGCGCCACGTCGCCGCCAAGCTGCATCTCGACCGGCCGGGCCTGAAGGTGCTCGACATCGGCTCGGGCTGGGGCGGGCTCGCCCTCGATCTTGCCCGCGACCTCGGCGCCGACGTCACCGGCGTGACGCTCTCCGAAGAGCAGCTCGCCGTGTCGCGCGCGCGCGCCATGAAGGCCGGGCTTTCGGAGCGGGCGCGGTTCGCGCTGCAGGATTATCGCGCGCTCGCCGGCCGCTTCGACCGCATCGTCTCGGTGGGCATGTTCGAGCATGTCGGCGTGCCGAACTACCGCGCTTTCTTCGCCAAATGCGCCTCGCTGCTGGCGGACGACGGCGCGATGCTGCTTCACACCATCGGCCGGCTCGACGGGCCGGGCGCGAGCAATCCGTGGATCACCAAATACATCTTCCCCGGCGGCTACACGCCCGCGCTGAGCGAGGTGCTGCCCGCCATCGAGCGCTCCGGCCTTTACGTCGCCGACATCGAGACGCTGCGCCTGCACTATGCCGAGACGCTCAAGGCCTGGCGGGCGCGCTTCCGCGACCATTGGGCCGAGGCCGCCGCCATCTACGACGAGCGCTTCTGCCGCATGTGGGACTTCTATCTCACCGCCATGGAGGTGGCTTTCCGCCGCCAGCACCTCTGCGTCTACCAGATTCAGCTCGCCAGGCGCGTCGACGCGCTGCCCATCACCCGCGACTACATGCTGGAAGACGAACGCTCCATGCGCTTCGCCGGGATGGAACGCATGCCTCAGGCGGCGGAGTAGGCCCGCCGGGCGCACGACTTGTATCGAGTTGTCGCCGCGCGATGTCGCATTGTTCACGGGTGCCGCGGCCGCGAATGCGTTCTGATCGCGGGCCGTGGACATCGACGAAACAGCGGTCGCCGCGGCATTCGCGCAGCCGGATATCGACGGGCGGTTCAGCGGCCCCCTTGGCGACTACCTGCGGATCGCGGGGCACCGGCGCCCGGTGCTGTTTTTCGCGTTCCCGCCGAAGGCCGCGGGCACGTTCCTGCGCGCGGCGGCGATCGAGGCGGTGGGCGGCAGCCTGGTGCGCGGGGTTCACGCCCAGGGTGGCCGCGATGCCCAGCCCTACCTGCCGGTCTTCCTCCAGTACTATCTCGGCGGGCTGTGCGCCGGGCCGATGGTGGTGCATGCTCACATGCAGGCGCTTCCCGCGAACCGGCATTTCCTCGAAGCGCTGGGGATCCGCCCGGTGATCATGCTGCGCCCGATCCCGGACATGCTGGCATCGTATTGCGACATGCTGAGCGCAAGCGCCGATCCGGCGATCGACGGGCTGAACTGCCCAATTCCGGCCGCGTTCGCGACGCTGCCGCATGCCGAGAAGGCCGGATACCTGATCGATGTCGTCGCGCCCTGGTACGCCGGCTATTTCGCAACCTGGCGCGATTACGCACGCGATTGCCCCGACGAGGTCTGCATCCTGCGCTATGCCGATTTCCTCGCCGATGCCGCCGCCGTGCTGGAGGCCGCGCTTCGCCATGCCGACCTGCCGCGTTCGCGCGCGGTTTGCCGCTCCGCGGTGGACGGCGTGTGGCGGGAGCGCGCGGCCCAGCGCTTCAACAAGGGGGTGATGGGCCGGGGCGCGGCCTACTTCACGCCGGCCCACCGGGCGCGCCTCGACGCGCTGCTCGGACACTTTCCGGAGCTCGCGCCGTGGCGCGAGGACCTCCTTCCGGCTGCGGCGATGTCAAGCGGCGCGGCCGCGGATTAAATTGTGCATCGAATTGCTTTAAGCTTGCGCGCAGGGACCCGCGCGGATTGATTCGCTCTCCGCCCTGTCCCCCCTCCGGCGCAAAAGCACAGATGGAACAAGAGCACTACCGTCACGTCCCTTACGACATCGAGATCGAGCAGGCTCTCCTGGGCGCGATCCTTGTGGATAACCGCGCGCTCGAAAGCGTCTCCCAGCTCCTGAGGCCGGAGCATTTCTACGATCCCCTGCACCAGCGCCTGTTCGAGGCGATGGAGGCGATGTTCGAGCGCGGCGGCATGGCGATGACGCCGCTGACGCTCAACGCCTACATGAAGGCCGATCCGGGCCTCGTGGAAGTGGGCGGCCACGCCTACCTGGCCGGCCTCGCCCAGGCCGCGCCCGCGCTGCCGAACGCGCGCGACTATGCGCGCATCCTGCACGACCTCGGGGTCCGCCGCGGCCTCATCCGCATCGGCGAGGACATCGTCAACACCGCCTACGAGGCGCCGCACGAGAAGCCGCCACAATCCCAGATCGAGGAGGCCGAGAAGGCGCTCTACCGCATCGCCGAGACCTCGCGCTACGGCGAGGGCCCGATCGACTTCGCGGAGAGCCTGAGGCGCGCGGTCCAGTCCGCGGAGCAGGCGCAGCTGCGCGGCGGGCGCATCTCCGGCGTCGCCACCGGCTTTTCCGACATCGACTCCCTGCTGGGCGGGCTGCAGCGCTCCGACCTGGTCATCCTGGCCGGCCGCCCCGGCATGGGCAAATCCTCGCTCGCCACCAACATCGCCGTCCACGCCGCCCGCTTCTGGACCCAGGACGCGGAAGCCGGCGCCGAGGTCTCGCGCGGCGCGCCCATCCTGTTCTTCTCGCTGGAAATGGCCGCGCAGCAGATCGCCGCGCGCATTCTCTCGGAGATGAGCGAGATCGAGATGTGGAAGATCAGGAACGGCAAGTTCTCCGAGAGCGAGTGGGAGAAGTTCGTGCTCACCATGCAGGAGCTTTCCACGCTGCCGCTCTTCATCGACGACACCGGCGGCATCTCCATCGCCCAGATCGCCGCGCGCGCCCGCCGGCTCAAGCGCGAGAAGAAGATCGGCTGCGTCATCATCGACCACATCCAGCTCGTCGCGCCCTCGCGCAGGGCGGAGAACCGGGTGCAGGAGATCACCGAGATCTCCAAGGGCCTGAAGGTGCTGGCCAAGGACCTCGACGTGCCGGTGATCGCGCTCTCCCAGCTTTCCCGCGGCGTCGACGCGCGCGACGACAAGCGCCCGGTGCTGTCGGACCTGCGCGAATCCGGCTCCATCGAGCAGGATGCCGACGTGGTGATGTTCATCTACCGCGAGGAGTACTACCTCAAGTCCCGCGAGCCCGATCCCGGCACGCCCGAGCACGGCAAGTGGATGGAGCGCATGGAGCGCGTCCACCGCCGCGCCGAACTCCTCGTCGAAAAACACCGCCACGGCGCCACCAACAAGATCGACCTGATGTTCGACGACCGCTTCACCCGCTTCTCGAGCCTGGCGGCGGAGGGCAATTAGCCCGTCCCGGCGAGCGTCGCGCGGCGTTGGGGCCGATGCCGGAGGATGGAACGCGGAAGCGCCGCGCGGCCCGGCTCCACTCCCTCCACGTCATTGACATAGAGCCGTCAACGACGTATATGCCGGCATGGACTTCGAATGGGACGCCGCGAAGAGCGCGAAAAACCTTCGCGAGCGCGGGCTTCCATTCGATGCGGGAATGGCGTTGTTCGACGGCCCGACACTCGAGGCGCGGGACGGCCGGCTCGACTACGGCGAAACCCGCATCAAGGCCATCGGAATCGTGTACGCGGTCGTGCTGGTTTGCGTCTACAGCGACCGCGGCGAAGCAAGGCGCATCATCTCGTTGCGTGTTGCGAGCAGGAAGGAACGAAATGCCTATCGTGCGGCGTACCCGGGCTGACCTGGACCTGTCCAGGATCGATTGGACCAGGGTCTCGAAAACCACCGGGCGCCAGATCGCGGCACAGGCGGCGTCGGATGCCGATACGGCGCCGCTTTTCACCGATGCGGAACTCGCGCGCGCCCGCCGCGTGGTTCCGGCAATCCAGCCTCGCGCCGTCAAGGCGATCCGCAAGCGGCTGGGCCTGAGCCAGCAGCAGTTCGCGGATCGATACGGTTTCACGGTGGAGACGATCCGCAATTACGAGCAGGGGCATCGCCGGCCGCGCGGTCCGGCCCGGGTGCTTCTTGAGGTGATCGCGCGCGAACCGGACGCCGTCACGCGGGCTTTGGCGCGCAATCGCTGAGCCGGCTTCAGCCCTGCCGTCGGCAACGCTCACCGCGCCGATGCTGAGCTACCTGTCCCAATCCCCGTCGTAATACGCCCACGGCTTCCGCCGCCCGCGGGTCATCGTTCCGGCCTCGCGGGCATGGTCGTCGCTGTCGTGGGGGCGGCCGAAGCCGTCGACCCAGAGGCCGTAGCCGTTGCGGCGGTCCGCGCCGCGGGCGCCGCCGCCGTAGCTGCGCGAGTCGCTGACATAGCCGTAATCGGTGACGCCGCTCTCTGCGTAGCTCTCCGAGACATGGGAATAGGACGACTCCGCCCCCGCGCGCTCGCCCTGCCACGCATCACGATGATGGCGGCGATGGACCGCAGCGACGACCGGCGCGGGAGCGGCGGGTGGCGGCGCCGGCAGCACGGAGGCGGGCGCCGGCGTGGCGGCGGGCGCCACTGCCTCGGGGGACTGGTCGCAGGCCGCCAGCATCAGCGTGGCCGCCGCAAGAAGGATGATCGCGCGCATGGGCTTGGCCTCCGGTCCCATTTTGGCGCAACACCCGGCCGGGGCGCCGGGCTTTCGCGCCGGCTGGTTAACCGCGCGCCCGCGGCCGGAGCGGCCTTGACCGCGCCCCGCATGTTCCTTATACGTTCCAAACTGGCACGACCCGCCGCGCCGTGTTCAAGGGAGCGCTTCGCCGCTTTGACCGGTGCGGGGGCGCCCTGCCATTGTCCGCGCACATGAGCAACCACGACCTCGATGTCGCGTGCCTGACGGTACGGTTGGGCGCGCTGGGCGCGAACTATCGCGAAATCCGGCGCCTGGCCGGAACCGCGGCCACGGCCGGCGTGGTGAAGGCCGACGCCTACGGCCTCGGCATGGCGCCCGTCGCCAGGGCGCTGGCGGGCGAGGGCTGCGACACCTTCTTCGTGGCGCGGGCCGGCGAAGGCATCGCGCTGCGCCCCGTCGTGCCGCAGGCGCGCATCTTCGTGCTCGACGGCGCGACGGCGGATTCGGTTCCGGCGCTGCTCTCCCATCGCCTCACGCCCGTGCTCAATTCGCTCGCGGAGATCGCCGCCTGGTCCGCCGCCGCGCGCGAGATGGACACCACGCTCGACGCCGCCATCCATGTCGACACCGGCATGAACCGTCTCGGCCTTCCGGCCTACGAGCTGGCCACCCTCGCGGGCGAGGCGAAGGAGCGGCTGCGCGCGCTGCGCCCCGTCCTGGTGATGAGCCATCTCGCCTGCGCCGACGATCCGGCTTCGGCGATGAACGCGCTGCAGCGCGAGCGCTTCCGCACCGCACTCGCCATGCTGCCGGCGGCGCCGGCCAGCCTGTCGTCGTCCGGCGGCGTGCTGCTCGGCAGGGATTACGCCTTCGACATGGTGCGTCCCGGCATCGGGCTCTATGGCGGAAACCCGTGGAACGGCGGCGCAACTCCGTTCGCCGCCGTGGCGCGGCTCGCGGGCCGTGTCCTCCAGCTCCGCCGCGTTGACTTGGGCGAGAGCGTTGGCTACGGAGCCACCCACAGGATCGAGCGGCAGGGGATGCTCGCAACCGTGGCGTTGGGCTATGCGGACGGCGCGATGCGCGCGCTCGGGAATGCCGGCCATGCCGCGCTCGGCGGGGTGCGCGCGCCCATCGTGGGCCGCGTCTCGATGGATCTCATCACGCTGGATGTCACGGACGTTCCGCCGCGCGCGCGCGAAGTGGGCGCCGAGGCGGAGTTCTTCGGCGACGTGATCTCCATCGACGAGATCGCGCGCGCCGCCGGCACCGCGCATTACGAGATCCTCACCCGCATCGGCGCCCGCGTGCCGCGCCGCCATGCCGGGGAAGCGCGATGAACGTCTTCGCCGCCATCGGCCGCGTGGTGCTGGCCCTGCTGGCCGAGATCGGCGCGCTGACGCTGTTCACCTGGTCCGCCGTCTCCAGCCTCATCCGCCCGCCGATCTACTGGCGGCTGATCGGCCAGCAGATGATGCGCATCGGCTATTTCTCGCTGCCGGTGGTGGGCCTCACCGCCTTCTTCACCGGCGGCGCGCTGGCCTTGCAGATCTATGTCGGCGGCAACCGTTTCGGCGCGGAATCCTTCGTGCCCAACATCGTGGTGCTCGGCATCACCCGCGAGCTCGGGCCGGTGATCGCGGGCCTGATGGTGGCGGGCCGCGTCGCCGCGGCCATCGCCGCGGAGATCGGCACCATGCGCGTGACCGAGCAGATCGATGCGCTGACCACGCTGTCCACCGACCCGGTCAAGTATCTCGTCGTGCCGCGGCTGGTCGCGTCGGTCGTCACGCTGCCGGCGCTGGTGCTGGTCGCCGACGCCATCGGCGTGTTCGGCGGCTACACCGTCTCCACCCGCAGCCTCGGCTTCAACGGCGCGGTCTACCTCAAGAACACCATCGACTTCATGACCAACCAGGACGTCAGCTCCGGCGTCATCAAGGTGGCGGTGTTCGGCTTCATCATCGCCATGATGGGCTGCTACAACGGCTTCCGCTCCCGGGGCGGCGCCCAGGGCGTCGGCGCGGCCACGACCAACGCGGTGGTCTCCGCCTCGATCCTGATCCTGGCGGCGAACTACTTCCTCACCTCCATCCTGTTTCCGAGGTGACGATGGCGGCCCCCAAAGTCGAGCTTCGCGGAGTCTCAAAGCGCTTCGGCCCCAAGGTGGTGCTGGACGGGCTCGACCTTTCGCTCGAGCCCGGCAAGTCGCTGGTGGTGATCGGCGGCTCGGGCACCGGCAAGTCGGTGATGATCAAATGCGTGCTGGGCATCCTGCGCCCGGATGCCGGCCACATCTATGTCGACGGCAGGGACGTCACCCGCGTCACCGGCCGCGCCCGCGACGCCATGCTGAGGAAATTCGGCATGCTGTTCCAGGGCGCGGCGCTGTTCGACTCGCTGCCGGTGTGGGAGAACGTGGCCTTCGGCCTCATCCAGGGCCGCGGCATTCCCCGCAGGAAGGCGCGCGACATCGCGGTGGAGAAGCTCGCCAGGGTCGGGCTGGGCAGCGAGGTGATCGACCTCTCGCCCTCCGAGCTCTCCGGCGGCATGCAGAAGCGCGTCGGCCTCGCCCGCGCCATCGCCGCCGACCCGGAGATCATCTTCTTCGACGAGCCGACCACCGGGCTCGATCCCATCATGGCGGACGTGATCAACGAGCTCATCGTCTCCACCGTGAAGGATTTGGGCGTCACCACGCTCTCCATCACCCACGACATGGCGAGCGCGCGCAAGATCTCCGACCGCATCGCCATGCTCTACAAGGGCAAGATCATCTGGAGCGGGCCCACCCAGGACATCGACCGCAGCGGCAATCCCTTCGTCGACCAGTTCATCCACGGCCGCGCCGAAGGCCCGATCAAGATGGAAGTGCGGGGATGACGCGGAATATTGATCAATCCGATGGGTGAATTCCGTGTATGGAATCGCTATATGCAGGACACGAATCAATCGGTAGAATCAGCCCAAGGGAGACTGGCGATGGCAGCACGAAAATCTGTCTTGAAACGAGCGCCAAAGCGCCCGGAGCTTGATGCGTTGCTGAAAGCAGCGCGGCAAACCGGTGTCTCGGATGAGCAACTGGTCGAGCAACGTGCCAGCTTTGCCTATGGCAACGCTCCTGCGAATGCGCACCGCATTACGAAGGAAACCGCTCGCGACGCATCTCGGCGTAACCGGTTGATAGGTTGAGCGATAACCATGGCTGTCAATGCTCGTTATTGAAGAGCAAGACCCGGACTTATATGCGCAGGTTCAGGAGCTGAATCTGATCCGGCAATATGACTTACTGACGAACTGCATTGAACTCGGACTTCGACAAGGCCATACATCGTTCGACAAATATGTCCTTTGGGTATTGAATCATGTGGCTGTGGCGAATATTTCGCAATTCGGTGGGCGATTTCGAAAAGAGCCGATCTACGTCGGCAATCATAGGCCTCCACATTTTCGCGAAGTTCCGGACTTGATGGATCGATTTATTTCGACACTGCACGAAAATTGGTTCAATTGGCAGCCTACGGAAGTGGCTGCGTATGGTTTGTGGCGGTTGCTCTGGATTCATCCGTTTATTGAAGGCAACGGACGGACGGCGCGCGCGGCGTTCTATTACCTGCTTTGCACCCGCTCGGGAGCGTTGTTGCCAGGACGGAAAGTTGTACCTGAGAGAATTCGGGAAGATCGCCAGCCGTACTATGCGGCGTTGCGGTCTGCCGATCAGGCGTGGGAAGAAGGAAATCTCGACTTCTCGGAGTTGGAAGCATATTTGGCCGGGTTGCTCGAGGCTCAGCTCAAAGATGAGGACTGAAAAAAGACACGCGAAGGCTGCTATTGAGAGACCGGATATCGGTTAGGTCATGGCTCGCTCGCAATCCGCCTTCGTCTGCCAGTCCTGCGGCGCGGTCCATTCCAAATGGTCGGGCAAGTGCGAGGCCTGCGGGGGCTGGAACACGATCACGGAGGAAGGCGCCGCGGCGCCGATCGGCATGGCCGCGCGGCCGCGCGTCAAGGGCCGCCGGCTCGCGCTGGAAGATCTGAAGACGACCGACCGGGAACCGCCCCGCCGCGCCACCGGCATCGGCGAGTTCGACCGCGTCACGGGCGGAGGCCTCGTGCCCGGCTCGGCGCTGCTGATCGGCGGCGATCCCGGCGTGGGCAAGTCGACGCTGATCCTCCAGGTGCTGGCGGCCTACGCCAGGAAGGGCGCTAGGACCGGACGCCGCGCGGTCTACATCTCCGGCGAGGAGGCCATGGCGCAGGTGCGCCTGCGGGCCGCGCGCATGGATCTGGCGGACGCGCCCGTCGCGCTCGCCTCGGCCACCTGCGTCGAGGACGTGCTGGCCACGCTCGACGCGGGCGGGACGCCCGACATCGTCGCCATCGATTCCATCCAGACCATCTGGACCTCCGCGCTCGAGGCCGCGCCCGGCACCATCGCCCAGGTGCGCACCGCCTCCTTCGACCTGGTGCGCTACGCCAAGGCGAGCGGCGCGGCGCTCCTCCTCGTCGGCCACGTCACCAAGGACGGCCAGATCGCGGGGCCCAAGGCCGTCGAGCACCTGGTCGATGCCGTGCTCTATTTCGAGGGCGAGCGCGGCCATCACTTCCGCATCCTGCGCTCCGCCAAGAACCGTTTCGGCCCCACCGACGAGATCGGCGTGTTCGAGATGACGGGGCAGGGCCTGGCCGAAGTCGCCAACCCTTCCGCCCTCTTCCTGGGCGACCGCAACGCCAGCGCGCCGGGTGCCGCGGTGTTCGCGGGCATCGAGGGCACGCGGCCGCTGCTGGTGGAAGTGCAGGCGCTGGTCGCCGCCGCCGGCTACGGCACGCCGCGCCGCGCGGTGGTGGGCTGGGATTCCGGGCGCCTCGCGATGATCCTCGCGGTGCTCGACGCCCGCGCCGGGCTTGGCATGAGCGGACACGATGTCTATCTGAACGTGGCCGGCGGGCTGAAGATCGGCGAGCCGGCGGCGGATGTGGCCGCCGCGGCGGCGCTGATGTCCTCGTTCTCGGGAAGGCCATTGCCCAGGGATTGCGTGTTCTTCGGCGAAATCAGCCTTTCGGGCGACATCAGGCCCGCGCCGCAGGCGGAACTCCGCCTCAAGGAAGCCGCGAAGCTGGGCTTCCGGCGCGCGGTGGTTCCGGAAGGGACACGGTCGCCCGGCCCGGAAATCGGGCTCGAATTGCGGCAGATCGGCAACGTCGCCGAGCTTGCGGCCCTGGCGGGCGGCGTGGCGCAGGCGGGACGGCGGCTTGGCGTGGTAGAGTAGGAGTCGATGGACCTGCACTTCAATTTCGTCGACCTGATCGTGGTCGTGATCGTGCTGGTGTCGGCCGGTTACGCCACCTGGCGCGGCTTCGTGCGCGAGACGCTGTCGGTGATCGCCTGGATCGCCGCGGCTTTCGCCACGCTCTATTTCGGCCCCGCCGCCGCGGCGTTCCTCTCGACGCGGCTCTCCCCGGAATGGCTGGGCTACCTCGTGGGCTATGCCGCGATCTTCCTCCTGGTGCTGGTCCCGCTCTCCTTCGTCAGCTACCGCTTCGCCGAAAGCGTGCACAAATCGCCCGTGGGCGGGGTCGACCGTTCGCTGGGGCTCGCCTTCGGCGTGGTGCGCGGGCTCGCCATCGTGGGCTTCGCCTACATCATCTTCACCAGCGCGGTGGAGACCCGCAAGCAGCCGGACTGGCTGACCAGGGCCCACACGCTGCCCCTGATGCAGAACTGCGCCCAGGTGCTCCTGTCGCTGGTCCCCGACCATGAGGGCCGCGGCAGCCGCATGGCCAACGACCCGGCCGGTTCCGCGGGCGATTCGGCCTCGGTGCCCACGCCCAGGCCCAATCCCCACGCCAAAAGCCAGCCGGCGCGCGGCCAAAAGGGCTATGGCGCCCGCGACCGCCGCGCGCTAGACAACCTCATCCAGCAAACAGGCGGCAGCCCCCGGCAATGACGGCTTCGCAACTCGAATTGCCATTTTCGGCCGACGATGCGTTCCACGAGGAATGCGCGGTGTTCGGCGTCTTCGGTCATCCCGACGCCGCGGCGCTCACCGTGCTCGGGCTGCACGCGCTGCAGCACCGCGGCCAGGAAGCCTCCGGCATCGTGTCGTTCCACGACGGACAGTTCATGGCCGAGCGCCACCGCGGCCTGGTGGGCGACATCTTCGCCGACCGCAACAGGAGCCGGGTGGAGAACCTCAAGGGCATGAACGCCGTGGGCCACAACCGCTACTCGACGGCGGGCGGCTCCACCGAGCGCAACATCCAGCCCATGTTCGCCGACCTCGCCGGCGGCGGCATCGCCATCGCGCACAACGGCAACCTGACCAACGCCATGGCCCTGCGCGACGAGCTGGTGCACGAGGGCGCGATCTTCCAGTCCACCTCCGACACCGAGGTGATCATCCACCTCGCCGCGCGCAGCAAGGGCCCCATCGTGGAGCGGCTGACCCATGCGCTGCGCCAGGTGGAGGGCGCCTATTCGCTGGTGGCGCTAACCTCCAAGAAGCTGATCGGCGTGCGCGATCCCTGGGGCGTGCGCCCGCTGGTGCTGGGCAGGCTCGACGGGGCCTGGATCCTGGCGTCGGAAACCTGCGCCTTCGACATCATCTCCGCGGAATTCGTGCGCGACGTGGCCCCCGGCGAGATGGTGGTGATCACGAAGGATGGCGTGGAGTCCCTCTTTCCCTTCGGCAAGCAGCCCCAGCGCTTCTGCATCTTCGAATACATCTATTTCGCCCGGCCGGACTCCGTGGTCGAGGGCCGCAACGTCTACGACATGCGCAAGCGCGCCGGCGAGGAGCTGGCCAAGGAATCCCCGGCGCTGGCCGACATCGTGGTGCCGGTGCCGGATTCGAGCATCCCCGCCGCCATCGGCTACGCCAACCAGTCGCATCTGCCGTTCGAGCTCGGCATCATCCGCAATCACTATGTGGGCCGCACCTTCATCGAGCCGACGGACGGCATCCGCCATTTCGGCGTGAAGAAGAAGCACAATCCCAACCGCGCCACGCTCAAGGGCAAGCGCGTGATCCTGATCGACGATTCCATCGTGCGCGGCACCACCTCCAAGAAGATCGTGCAGATGGTGCGCGACGCGGGCGCGAGCCAGGTGCATTTCCGCGTGGCGAGCCCGCCCACGGCGCATTCCTGCTTCTACGGCGTGGACACGCCCAATACCGCCGACCTGCTGGCGCACGGCATGGACGTGGAGGAGATGCGCAAGTTCATCGGCGCGGACAGCCTCGCCTTCATCTCGATGAACGGCCTCTACCGCGCCATGGGCGAAGCCGGCCGGGACCCGGCCCATCCGCGCTTCTGCGACGCCTGCTTCTCCGGCGACTATCCCATCCGCCTCACCGACATGAGCGACGGCCCCGCCCACCGGCAATTGTCGCTGCTGGCCGACGTGGCGTGATTGCGCTTCGCGCGCGAATGGCGAATAGCGAAATAGGGAGTGGCAAATGCATAGCGTCCATCCATTCGCCATTCGCCATTCGTCATTCGCGTTCATACGACTCCGCCCATGAGCAGCCCCCTCGCCGCCCGCATCGTCCTCGTCACCGGCGCGTCGCGGGGCATCGGGCGGGCGTCGGCGCTGGCGCTGGCGAAGGCAGGCGCGCACGTGATCGCGCTGGCGCGCACGGTGGGCGGGCTGGAAGAGCTCGACGACGAGATTCAAAAGGCCGGCGGCTCGGCCACGCTGGTGCCGCTGGACCTGCGCGATTTCCCCGCGCTCGACCGGCTGGGCGCGTCCATCTTCGAGCGCTGGGGCAGGCTCGACGGCTTCTTCGGCAATGCCGGCCAGCTCGGCGTGCTCACCCCGCTCGCGCATCTGGAGCCGAAGGTGTTCCAGGAGGCGCTGGACGTGAACGTGACGGCGAACGCGCGGCTGATCCGCTCGCTCGATCCGCTCCTGCGCGCGTCGGATTCCGGCCGCGTCCTCTTCGTCACCACGGGCGCCGCGCGCAAGCACACCCCGTTCTGGGGCAGCTACGCCGTCACCAAGGCCGCGCTGGAATCGCTGGCGCTGACCTACGCCGCGGAGTGCGCGCACACCAGGGTGAAGGTGAACCTCCTCAGCCCCGGCCCTCTGCGCACCAGGATGCGCGAGAAGGCCATGCCCGGCGAAGACCCTGAAACGCTGCGCCCCCCGGACGCCGTCGCCCCGCTGGTGGTGGAACTGCTCTCGCCGGCATGCCCGCGCAACGGCGAAACGATCACGTTCGGTCGCTAAGCTTCCTCCCCCGCGTGGGGCCCCTGCTTCCTCCCCCGCGAGAGCGGGGGAGGGGGACCGGCGAAGCCGGTGGAGGGGGTGTGTCAGTGGTGAAGAACTCGCACTTTCTTCGCTACTGACACCCCCCTTCCGTCTCGCGCGACTGTCGTCGCGCGATCCACCTCCCCCGCTCTCGCGGGGGAGGAAGCTCCGCCGAAGCGGGGGAGGAAGCTCCCCGGCTCGGGGAGATGCGCCTGCGCTTCGTCCTTGAGAGCGGCCCCTGCTTCCTCCCCCGCGTGATGCCGCGCGCTTCCTCCCCCGCGAGAGCGGGGGAGGGGGACCGGCGAAGCCGGTGGAGGGGGTGTGTCAGTGGTGAAGAACTCGCACTTTCTTCGCTACTGACACCCCCCTTCCGTCTCGCGCG
>DATJXR010000053.1:0-65231 GCA_035499995.1 Rhizomicrobium sp.
GAGCTGGGCGTAAAGGCCGCCTTGCGCCAACAGGACATCGTGTTTGCCCGCTTCGACCACGCGGCCCTTGTCCAGCACGAAGATCTGGTCGGCGTCACGCACGGTGGAAAGACGGTGGGCGATGACGATGGTGGTGCGCCCGGCCGTCAGGCGCGCCAGCGCGTCCTGAACCTGGCGCTCGCTTTCCGCATCCAGGGCCGAAGTGGCTTCGTCCAACAGAAGGATCGGTGCGTTGCGCAGCATGGCGCGCGCGATGGCGATGCGCTGGCGCTGGCCGCCGGAGAGCTTGAGCCCGCTCTCGCCCACGCGCGCGTCGTAGCCCGCCGGCTGCGCCATGATGAAGTCGTGCGCGGCGGCGTCTTTCGCGGCCTCCATGATGTCCGCGCGGCCGGCGCCGCGGCGGCCGAGCGCGATGTTCTCCGCGATCGTCTCGTCGAACAGGATGGGATCCTGCGTCACCAGCGCGATGTGGTCGCGCAGCGAAGCCAGCGTCACGCCGCTTATGTCCTGGCCGTCGATGGCGATGGTGCCGGAATCGATGTCGTGGAAGCGCAGCAGGAGGTTGAACACGGTCGTCTTGCCGGCCCCGGACGGGCCCACCAGCGCGATCTTCTGGCCCGGCCTGATGTCGAACGTGACCTCGTCCACCGCCACCGCGTCGGCGTTGTAGCGGAAGCTGACGCGGTCGAAGCGCACCGCGCCGCCTCCGGCCGCGATGGCGAGCGGCTTCGCGCCCGGACGGTCGAAGACGCCTGGCCTGGCGTCGATCACGCCGAAGATGCGGTTGGCCGCGGCCAGCCCTTCGGTCGAGATCGTCTGCAGCTGGCTCAGGTTGCGCACCGGCTGCTGCGCCAGCAGCATCGCGGCGAGGAAGGCGAAGAACTGATTCACGGCCAGGATGTGGTGGACGCTCATATAGCCGGCGACCATGAGCGTCAGGGCGCCGGCGATGCCCCCGATCAGGTCCGTCGACGGAACCGCCGCGGAGCGCGCGCGAACGGCCTTGAGCAGATAGCGCAGCCGCTTGTCGATTCGCGCATTCGCCATCTCGGTGGCGTGATCTTCCAGATTGTAGGCCTTGATGATGCGCCGGCCCGCCAGCGCCTCGGTGAGGGACTTCGACAGATTGCCGGTCTCCTCCATGCTGCGCGTCGACGATTTGCGCAGCGAGCGGCTGATCTTGTCGATGACCCAGACCACCGGGGGCAGGAGCAGGAGCGAAATCAGCGAAAGCTGCCAGCTGTTCCACACCATCACGACCAGCATCGCGACCAGGGTCAGGACCTCGCGCCCCATGGCGAGGACGCCCCGGCTGATGGCGTTGCGCAACAGCGAGGTGTCGTAGAGGAACTTGGCGATCATCTCGGAGGAATGCACGGCGTTCAGCCCGCCGATGTCCAGCAGGATCTGGTTGCGGAACATGTCGCGCTGGATGCTGGCCCCGATGCGCTCCGCGATCGTGTTGGTGATCGACTGCTCGCCGAATTGCGACATCGCCCGGAGCACGACGACGCCCATGAAAGCGAGCGACATCGGGACGATCTGGTCGGCGTGCCTCATGAGAAAGATGCGCTTGATCGCCGGGTTGATGAGGCCGACCAGCAGCCCGCTCATCGCCGCCGTCACGATCATGCAGACGATGCCCAGCGCCAGGAGCGCTTTCTGGTTGCCGAGGTAATCCCGCATCAGGCGGCGGATCACGGCCATGTCGCCGAGCGGGCGCACGACGTTAACCTTTGCCCGCGCGAGGCGGGACGGGTCCTGGCGGATGTTCATCGGCCGCCCGTCTAGCACGGCAGGGCCGCCCGGGGCGAGCTATTTGGCCTCTTCCTCGGGGTCCATCAGGCGATGGATATGGACGATGAAATAGCGCATCTGCGCGTTGTCGACCGTGGCCTGCGCCGCGCCCCGCCAGGCCGTCAGCGCGGTCTTGTAGTTGGGATACATGCCCACGAAGTGGAGCTTTGAAAGGTCCTTGAATTCGTGCCGGTCGGGCGAGACCAGCTCGCCGCCGAAGACGAGATGGAGGAGCTGTTTCGATTCGGGCCTGGAGACCATGGCCTCTTATACAGGCGCCCCGCGCGTCACGGTAGCGTGACGAACTTCATCTTTTCGACCAGCAGGGGAAACAAATCCGGCGCGGCGCACAGCATGGTGCGCTGGATCGGCGCGGCGCCGTTGTAGGTGAGCGTGTTCCCGCGATAGTCGCCGCACGATCCGCCGGCCTCGCGCACGATGAGATCGCCGGCGGCAAGGTCCCAGTCGCATTTCGCGGACAGCGCCAGCGCCGCGTCGAAGCGCCCGTCCGCCACCAGCGCCATGCGGTAGGCGATGGAGTTGCGGTTCTCCATGTGCATCGGCGGCCACGCCGTGTTGGGCGCCACCGACCATCCGGGATGGGCGAACATCTGCTTGTCGCCGAGCATGCGGCAATCCTGGATCGCGGTGGCCTGGCTGGCATGAATTTGGACGCCGCCGAGATGGGCGCCGCGCCCGGCGGACGCGGCGAAACATTCCTCCAGGACGGGATTGAAAATGACGGCCGCCACCGGGCGTCCCGCTTCCACCACCGCGATGGAGACGGTGAAATAGGGCCGCCCCTTGATGAAGGCGATGGTGCCGTCGATGGGATCGACGACGAAGACGCGCGCTTTCCCGAGCCGGGCGGGATCGTCGCGCGTCTCTTCCGACAGCCAGCCATATTCCGGACGCGCGCCAAGCAACGCACCGTGCAGGAAGCGGTCGACGGCGATGTCGGCGTCGGTGACCGGCTGGCCCTTGCCCTTGTCCCAGGTCTTGTAGTGTCCGCCGAAGTAGCGCCTGGCGATGCCGCCCGCTTCCTTCGCGGCCGCTTCGATGAGGGCGAGGTCGTCAGGCGCCGGCAACCGTCATGCCTTCGATGCGCACCGTGGGTGCGTTCGTCCCGTAGCGGAAGACGAGGTCGTTGGCGGGCGTCAGGCCGAGGAACATGTCCTTCAGGTTGCCCGCGATGGTCACCTCCGAAACCGGATAGGCGATCTTGCCCTTCTCGATCCAGAAGCCGCCCGCGCCGCGGCTGTAGTCGCCGGTGACGCCGTTCACGCCCATGCCCAGGAGCTCGGTGACGTAGAAGCCCTCGTCGATATCCGCCAGCAGCGCCTCGCGCGTGACGGTGCCTGGCGCCATGTAGAGATTGGTCGTGGAGGGCGAGGGCGGGCTGCCGGTGCCGCGCGCGGCATGGCCGGTCGACACGAGCCCGAGCTGCCTGGCGCTGGTCGAGTCCAGCAGCCAAGTCTTGAGCATCCCGTCCTCGATCAAGGCCCAGCGCCGGTTGCGCACGCCTTCGCCGTCGAACGGCTTGGAGCGCAACCCCCGAAGGCGGTGCGGATCGTCGATGATGGAGATGCCCCGTGCGAACACCGGCTGGTGCATCCGGTCCTTCAGGAAGCTCACGCCCCGGGCGATGGCGGCGCCGGAGATGGCGCCCGCGAAATGCCCCAGCAGTCCGCTCGAGGCGCGCGGATCGTAGACCACCGGCACGCTCCGCGACTTCACCTTGCGCGGATTGAGGCGTGCCACCGCCCGTTCGCCCGCGCGTTTGCCCACGGCCTCGGCGCCTTCGAGATCGGAATGATGGCGCGCGCTGGCGTGGTCGTCGTCGCGCTCCATGCCGGTGCCTTCGCCCGCCAGCACCGAGACGCCGATGCCGTAGCTGGTGGCGGCGTAGCGGCCGTTGAATCCCGCGGAGGTGGCGAGCGCGATGTCGGAGCGGCCGAAGCTGGCGCTGCCGCCCTCCGAATTGGTCACGCCCTTCACCGCCAGCGCCGCGCCTTCGATCCTGCGCGCGGCGTCGATGAGCGAGTCCGTGGAGGGTTCGCCCCGGTCGTCGAGATCGAGTTCGGGAAGCGAGGTCGCCAGAAGCTCGCGCGGCGCGATGCCGGCGAAGCGGTCCTCCGGTGCCAGCCGCGCCATGGCGACGGCGCGTGCCGGCAACTCGGCCAGCGTGGCGTCGGCGATGTCGCTCGAGGAGACGAATCCGACCCTCCGGCCCACGAAGACGCGCAGGCCCAGATCGGTCGATTCCGCGCGTTCGACATCCTCCAGCTTGCCCAGCCGGCAGGATACGCCGGCCGAGACGCCGCTCACGACGATGGCGTCGGCGGCGTCCGCGCCCGCCGCCAGCGAAGCCTTGATCAGGCGGTCGAGCGTTGTTTGCGGGTCCGGGTTCTTCTGGCCCGCCACCGGATCAGGACGCCGTCATGTCCACCGCGGGCGCTGCGGCGAAGAAGGCGAAATACAGCACGCCCACGATGCCGATGATGTAGGCGATCCATGTCAGCACCATGCCCAGAAAGCGCAGGGGCGTAGGCCCGGTGCTCCGGGAAAGGCCGATGGCATGGAGAATGCGGCCGATGGTCAGCGTTGCGCCCATGGCATGCATCACCCAGCCGCTGCCGCCCAGCGGGCAGAACAGCCAGAGCAGGATCATCGCCATCGGCACCCATTCGGTGTTGTTGGCATGGGCGCGGAGGGGGCCGGCCATCTCGGGCCTGCCGCCGTCGCCGATGTCGGTCTGCGTGACCACGCGGGCGCGCGTCACCAGCACGCCCAGGACGAGCATGATCAGCGCGTTCAGCGCCGCATAGAGCGTGAAGATGTGAAACGGCTCGGTCAGTTGCCACATGGTCCAGTCCCCGGTGAAGGCAGGGTGCCATGTGTAGGCGGTTTGGGGCCTAGGTCAAGCGGGCCGGCCGTGGGGGACCGTTACGGACCGCCCATGTTCCCGGCCGGCGCGCCCTCGCCCGCAAAAGGGCGGCGCGACGCGTCTTCGCCACCGGTCGTGCGCGCTCAATGCGCGTCGGCGGCGGTGATGTAAATCTTCTTTTCCCTGTACGCGATGTAAAGGTGCAGCTGGCGCAGCGCGTCAAGGCCCAGGACCAGCTGCGGGCCGCGCACGCCTTCATCCACCGGGGAGCTCTGGAGCTTCTGCGAATCCAGTTCGCGCTCGGACGCGCGCGCGATGGCATCTGGAAAAATCATGAGCACCGGATTGGGCATGGAGACCCCGGCGACGGTGAGCGACTTGAAGCGATAGCGGTAGATCGCCGGTGCGCCGTCCCTTCCCGGTGTCGTCTCGATGCCGGGCGAAGAGGTGTCGACGCCGAGCGCACTCTTCACGAAGCTCTCGTTCACGATCGTCGTGGGCGATCCCGTGTCGAGCACCGCATCGACGTCATGGCCGTCCAGGCTCATGGTGAGTTCGATATTGCCGTCGCGAACCAGCTGAAAATCCGCATCCGTGTAGGATTTGGCCCAGTAGACGACCTTTCCGTCGCAATGGTCCTGCGAGAACAGGTTCAGCTTGCCTGCCGCGAAGTCGAAGTCGGCGTCGAAATTCCGCAGAATGTCGCCGCCGAGCGTGCCGGCGAAATGCTCCGGAAGGTCGCCGCTCCATTGTTCCACGAGGAAGTCGGTGCGTTTGGCTTCCTCGGGCCCGATCTTGAGCGATGGCACGGTGGCGAACTCCTTTGCCCTCCCGCCATTGATGTCGAGGAAGTCATAACCCGGCGGAATCGCCCTGCGCTTGATGCCAAGCTCGTCGGCCACGGTGGCGTCGAGGATCCCGAGCGGGGCGCCGGTATCGACGATCATCACGCGCGGGGTGTCGTCGATCGTGACCGGAACGATCACCCTTTCCGTCGCCGGCTGCTGCATGGGAAGGCTGACGATCTCCTTGAGCGTGCAATCCTGCGCCTGGGCGGCGCCGGCTGCGGCGGCCATGGCGATTCCGGCGATGAAGGCTTTGCGCATGGCCGTCCTCTAAGGGTTCGTGGTGGCGGGCGGAGCGGCGGCGTCCACCGGCGGCGCGTTCGCGGCGGTCAGATAGATCGTGTGGTCCTTGTTCGATATGAAGATATGGAAGTTGCGCAGGATGTTCATGCCGAGGCTGAGCATCACCGGACCGTCGCCGTGGAACTGCTGCTTTGCGATCACGATGCGCGGATTGACGATCTCCACGCCGTTGAGCGAGAGGTGCGTGAACGCCGGACTGTATTCGCCGTCCTCGCCCAGGATGCCGCCGTAGGACTTGAACTCGTCTTCGCTCCATCCGAACTCGCGCGCGGCCAGGTCGGACTCGATATGAGATTTGGAAGACGCCGTATCGATCATCGCATCGATGGGGTGCCCATTGAGGTCGGCCATGAAATCGTCATGCAGCCAGTCGCCCGTGCGGAACGTGATGGCCGCGGCCGGCGCTCTTGTCCAATAGACGACCTGGCCCGGGCAGTGGTCCTGCGAATACAGATTGACCTTGCCGCCCGCCGGATCGATCTCGACATCGTAGTTGCCCAGGATGTCGTTGGCGATGGTGCCGTCCACGCTCTTGATGAACACGTCGTCCGGAACCGCGAGAAATTTCATGCGGTCGATCGACAAGGCGCCCAGCTTGACCGGACCTGCCGCGGCCTCATGGGTGACGGACTTTCCGCTCTCGATCTGGATGCGGAAGTTGGGATTGAGCGCGGTGTGCGTGAGCCTCAGTTCATCGGCGGCCGTTTCCGTGATCTGGCTCTTGTATCCGCTGATATCGATCAGGAACTTCCGCGTCTGGCCCTGGATGTCCACGGGCACGAGCATGTCTCCCCGGTCCCAGATCATGTTCAGACTCGCGATGCGCTCCAGGTGGCAGTCCTCCGCGCGGGCCGCGGCTGTCATCGCAAGCAGGGCAAGGGCCGAAATCAGCATTTTCCGCATGGCGATACCTGATGCGCGGGGTTTGGGTTCCATCATGGCTTGGGCGGCGCGGATGCCGCAGTGACGTAGAGGCGCTGCTCGCCATAGGCGATGTAGATGTGCAGGTGGCGCAGCACGCTCATGCCGAGCAGCATGTCGGGCAGGCCGATCTGTTCGTTGTCCTTGGGCTTGAGGCGCGTGCCATTTTGCAGCGTGCCTTCGGTCTCGTGCCGTGAGCCCTGCAGGTTGGGGACGAGCAGCGCCTGCGGATTGGCGACCGTGACGTTGCCGTTCTCGTCGCCGAAGGCGAGGGTCTTGAAGCGGTGCTGCCATATCGGCGCGCCATGGCTGCCGTTCAGCGCGCCCGCGGGCGTTACGCCGGGCGAATCCGGCGCCAGGCCGTATTTCTCCTCCGCCGTGCCGAGGTTCACGATCGTGTCGCTGGCCCCGGTGTCGAGCATCGCGGTGATCCGCTGTCCGTCGAGTGTCACGGGCAACGCGACGTGCCCGCCTTTCGCGACGTGGATGGGGACGATGGCCACCGCCGCCGCCGGCCAGTAGACCACCTTGCCGGGGCAATGGTCGGGCGACAGCAGCGTCATCTTGCCGGCGCCGAAGTCGAACTCGACGTCGTAGTTCATCAGGAAATCGGGGGCGAGGATGCCGGCGATCACGCCGTTGCCCTCGCCGAAGGGGTTGTGCCGGGCGATGATGAAGTCGACGTTGCTGGCGTGCAGGTTGCCGATGGTCAGGTCCTTCACGCGGCCGGCTTCGTAGGAGGCCTCGCCGGAGACGTCGACCACGGCCACGTTCACCGGCTCGCGGTCGAGCTTGAGCTCGTCCGCGGTGTCCTTGGTGATCTCGCCGAACGCGCCGCCGGTGTCGACCAGCAGCATCTTCTGGACGCCGTCCATCGTGACCGGCGCGAAGACGGCGGCCCGCGGCCGGGTCACCTGGATGTCGACGGACGTGACGATGGTGAGCGGCTTGCAATCGTCCGCCACGGCCGGTGTCGCGAGAATGGCGGCCACGAGCGCGGCCCTGTTCCAAAATCGCATGATCGCCTGTCCGATGCGTCCCCGCCCGCCATGATCCGCCGTGGGCGGAATTTGGCAAGAGCATGCCTGCCACAGCGAGGATAATCCGCGCTATTCCGGCTTCCAGACGGGCTTTCCCGAGCCGGGCAGGCCAAGGCGCGGCCATTTTTCGGTGATCGTGTCGATCACGGCCTGCTCCATGCGGATCTGGCGGCCCCACTCGCGATGGGTCTCGGGCGGGAGCTTGTTGGTCGCATCAAGACCGATCTTCGAGCCCAATCCGCTTTCAGGGGAAGCGAAGTCCAGATAGTCGATCGGCGTATTCTCGATCAGCGTGATGTCGCGGGCCGGATCCATGCGCGTGGACACCGCCCACATCACGTCCTTCCAGTTCCGCGCGTCGATGTCGTCGTCCACCACGATCACCCATTTGGTGTACATGAACTGGCGCAGATAGGACCACACGCCCATCATCACGCGCTTGGCATGCCCCGGATAGGCCTTCTTCATCGACACCACGGCGATGCGGTAGGAGCAGCCTTCCGGGGGCAGCCAGAAATCGACGATCTCCGGGAAGACCTGGCGGAAGAGGGGGATGAACACCTCGTTCAGCGCCTCGCCCAGGATCGACGGCTCGTCGGGCGGACGGCCGGTATAGGTCGAGAGATAGATCGGGTCGCGGCGCATGGTGATCGCCGTGACGGTGAAAACGGGGAAGCGCTCGACGGAATTGTAGTAGCCGGTATGATCGCCGTACGGGCCCTCGTCGCGATAATCGTCGAGCGAGACTTCGCCCTCGATCACGATCTCCGCCTCCGCCGGCACCTTGAGCGGCTGCGACACGCAATCGGCAAGCTGGACGCGGCTGCCGCGCAGCAGTCCCGCGAACTGGTACTCCGACAGCGTGTCCGGCACGGGCGTGACGGCGGCGAGGATGGTGCCCGGATCGGCGCCCAGCACGGCCGCGGCGGGCAGCGGCGCGGATTTCTCCTTCGCCCAGCGCGCGTGATGCTGCGCCCCGCCGCGGTGCTTGAGCCAGCGCATGATCGCCTGGTTTTTCGAAAGCACCTGCATCCGGTAGATGCCGAGGTTGTAATTGTCCTCGCGCGCGTCGCCCGGGCCCTTCGTCACGACCAGCGGCCAGGTGATGAGCGGCGCGGGCTCGCCCGGCCAGCAGGTCTGGACGGGCAGGCGCGCAAGGTCGATGTCGTCGCCCCGCAGCACGATCTCCTGGCAGGCGGCCGAGCCCGCCGTCTTCGGGCGCATGCTCATCACCGTCTTGGCGAGCGGCAGCAGCTCCATCGCTTCGGACAGCGAGTGCGGCGGCTCGGGCTGGCGCAGCGTGGCGAGCATCTCGCCCACCTCGCGCAGCGCCTTTGCGTCCGTGCGTTCCGCGCCGGCCATCGTCACGCCCATGGCGACGCGCCTGACCGTGCCGAAGAGGTTGACCAGCATCGGCATCTGCGAGGGCGTGCCGTCCGCCTTCAGCGGCTTCTCGAAGATCACCGCCGGCCCGCCTTCCGCGATCAGCCGGGTCTGGATCTCCGTCATCTCCAGCACGGTCGACACCGGCTCGCGCACGCGCACGAGTTCGCCGGCGGCTTCCAGCCTGGCGATGAAGTCGCGGAGCGAGCGGTAGGGCATGGCGCGAAAGCTATCAGCTTTCGTTCGTCACCTGCCACTTCGACGGTGCCGCATGGCGGATGCCATAGCCGAAATAGATGGCGACGCCGGCGATCGTCCAGATGAGCAGGCGCAGCCAGGTCGCCCAGCCCAGGCTCACCATCATGATGCCGCAGACGACGATGCCCGCAGGCGCCACGAACCCGGCATAGGGCGTGCGGAACTGCCGCCGCGCCCGGGGCGCGGTCCGGCGCAGGATGAGGATGCCCACGCAAACCGCGATGAAGGCCGCCAGCGTTCCGATGGAGACCAGATCCGCCAGCACGTCGAACGGGAACGCCGCCGCCAGCACCGCGGCGGCGACCCCGATGATGATCGTCCCGCGATGTGGCGTCTTGAACCGGGGATGCACCTGCGAAAAGGTGGGCCAGAGAAAGCCGTCCCGGGCCATGGAGAAGAATACGCGGCTCTGGCCGTAGAGCGACACGAAGACCACCGACGCCAGCCCCACCACCGCGCCCACGTCGATGGGGATCATCAGCCATTTGAGGCCCGCGATCCTGGACACCGCGAAGGAGACCGGGTTGGTCACGTCCAGCGTGCGCCAGTCGGTGATTCCGGTCAGCACCAGCGCCATCAGCATGTAGAGCACGGTGCAGATGCCGAGCGAGCCCAGGATGCCGATGGGCACGTCGCTGCGCGGCTTGCGCGCCTCCTGCGCCGCCACCGATACCGCTTCGAAGCCGATATAGGCGAAGAAGGCGATGGGCGCGGCGGCGAGGATGCCGGTGATGCCGAAATGCCCGTAATTGTGGAAGTCCGCCGCCAGCGCTTCCCAGCCGGACTTTCCGGCGGCGGCCGGGTTCGGCGGGATGAACGGCGTGAGGTTGGCGGTCCTCACATAGGAGAGGCCGAACGCGATCACCGCGATCACGATGGCGACCTTGATCACCACCATGATGCCGTTGAAACGCGCGGATTCCTTCACGCCGACGACGAGGAAGGTGGTGAGGATGGCGATCAGCGCCACGGCGGGCACGTTCACCAGCGCGCCGGTCATGTGGATGTTGTCGAAGCCGTTGCCCGCGAACGGCGCCATGGTGAGCGAGGCCGGCAGGTGGATGCCGAAATCGTTGAGCAGGCTGACGAGGTAGCCCGACCAGCCCGCGCTTACGCCCGCGGCGCTCACCAGATATTCGAGCACCATGTTCCAGCCGATGAACCAGGCCATGAAGCGGCCCATGGTGGCGTAGGCATAGGTATAGGCCGAGCCCGATTCCGGGATCATCGAGGCGAATTCGGCGTAGCACAGGCCCGCGAACAGGCAGCCGAAGCCCGCGATGACGAAGGAGAGGATAACGGCGGGGCCCGCATGCTCCGCAGCCGCCGTCCCGGTGTAGACGAAGATGCCCGAGCCGATGATCGAGCCGATGCCGATCATGATCAGGTTGACCGGCCCCAGCGCGCGGCGGAGCTGGTGAGCCTCCGCCACGACCGGATCCGGCTGCCCCAGCGCGCCGTCGCTCATCGGATGTGCCTCACGCGTCTTCCAGCTTGAAGCGCGCCGGCTTGGCGTGGCCCATGCTGTAGAACAGGTAGATGATCAGGCCGATCACCGTCCACACGCCCAGCCGGATCCAGGTGTCGAGCGGCAGGAAGAACATCATGAACAGGCACATGAAGATGCCGAGCGGTCCCACCAGCCAGATGACCGGCGCGCGGAACGGGCGCTTGACGTTGGGCCGCTGCACCCGCAGCACCATCACGCCGGCGCAGACGATGACGAACGCCAGCAGCGTGCCGATGGACACGAGTTCGCCCAGGATGTCGAGCGGCAGCACGCCCGCGCCCAGCGCGCAGAACGCGCCGGTGATGAGCGAGCCGCGCCACGGGGTGCGGAAGCGCGGATGGATGTCGCAGAACGCCTGCGGGATCATCCCGTCCTTCGCCATGGCGTAGAAGATGCGCGACTGGCCGAGCAGGAGCACCAGCACCACCGAGGCCAGGCCCACGATGGCGCCCAGGTTCACGAACGGCGCCAGCCACGACGTCGCCGGCAGCGCCTCGACCGCCTGCGACACGGGATGGGCGACGTTCAGCGTCTGGTAGGGCGCGATGCCGGTCAGCACCCACGACATCAGCATGTAGAGCACGGTGCAGATCAGCAGCGATCCCAGGATGCCGATCGGCACGTCGCGCTGGGGATTGCGCGCCTCCTGCGCCGCCACGCTGACCGCGTCGAACCCGATATAGGCGAAGAAGATCACGCCCGTGGCGCGGAACACGCCGGTCCAGCCGAACTGCCCGAAGGTGCCGGTGTTCTGGGGGATGAACGGCACATGATTGGCGGGCACGACCTGCGAGAAGCAGACGAAGATCACCACCAGCACGATGGTCAGCTTGATCGCCACCATGAGGTTGTTGAAGTTCGCGCTCATGTTGACGCCGACGATCAGCACGAAGGTGACGAGCGCCACCAGCGCCACGGCCGGCAGGTTGAAATAGGCGCCGGTCGACACGAGGTGGTGGAAGCCTTCCAGCTTGAAGGGCGCGCCGTCGAACGCGGCCGGGACCGGCATGTGCAGCTGCTTGGTCATGAAGTCGCTGAAGTAGCCCGACCAGCCGACCGCCACGGTCGATCCCGCGGCGAGGTATTCGAGCACCAGGTTCCAGCCGATGATCCAGGCCAGGAACCGCCCCATGGTGGCGTAGGTGTAGGTGTAGGCCGAGCCCGCGACCGGGATCATGGCGGCGTATTCGGCGTAACAGAGGCCCGCGAACAGGCAGCCCGTGCCGGCGATGGCGAAGGAGATCACCACGCCCGAGGCGGCGTAGCTCGCCGCGGCGTGGCCGGTCAGCACGAAGATACCCGCCCCGATGATCGCCCCGATGCCCAGCGCGATCAGGTGGATCGGGCCCAGCGCCCGCTTGAGATCGTTGTCGATCTCGGGATTGGGATTTTCCGGTATGCCGGCCATGCGCATGCCCCCTCACAATCGCGCCCCTGGCGCGGATTCGCCTCCTACCTTTGCATGGCCGTCCTGCATCGCCAACAGGGGGCGGCATCCGGCCGATTCGCCCACGTTCGTGGAACCTGGTGGGATTGTTCAGCGCGTGCCGTGCAGCCGGTACACGCTCGTCTCGCGGATTTCGCGGTCTTCGAGTTCGCGGGTGGTCTGGACGCGATAGGTGGCGAGGGTCTCGACGCCCGATTTCGGGAAATAGGAGCGGCCGGGATCGCCGAGCAGGACCGCCGCGCCCTGCGCCGCGCGTTCGCGCAGCCAGTCGAGCAGGCGCTCCGCCAGCGGGCGCTCGTAGCACATGTCGCCGCAGAGGATGACGTCCCAGTTCTCGCAGGAACCGATGACGTCGCGCCCCTCGATCGCGATATCCACGCCGTTGGCGTCCGCGTTGAGCGCGATGGCGGCGCACGCGTAGGCATCAATGTCCGCCGCGCAGACGAAGCGCGCGCCCGCCTTCGCCGCCGCGATGGCAACGATCCCGGAGCCCGATCCGAAGTCGAGCACGCTGCGGCCGGCGACGGTGGCCGGATTGTCGAGGGTGTAGCGCGCCAGCGCCTGCCCGCCCGCCCAGGCGAAGGCCCAATAGGGCGGCGGCACGCCCATGGCCGCGAGTTCCTCTTCCGTCTTGCGCCACAATGCCATCACTTCCACGGCCAGATGCAGCCGCAGTTCCGGGGTTAGTGGCGGGGCGACGAGCGCGGTATTCGTGACAACGAATTCAGCGGGTTGCATCGGCGTTGGTTAACACATCCGTCCCGGATTAGGATGGCGGGCGGGGCGAGGGTGAGGGTGCGTCATGCCGAAGGGGTTCACGGGCATCAGGCTGCTGCTCGTCTTCGTCGCCGTCAACACGATCCTGTTCGCGATGCTCGTCACCTCGATGACGAGCAGCCATTCCTGGCTCGCGAATTTCCTGCCCGGCAGCTTCGCCACCGGCGCCAACGCGACCGGCTATTGGGTTTTCTTCGCGCTGGTGCTGCTGGTCAACGCGGTGACCGTGCTGCTGGCAGGCTTCGTGATGGTGCTGCCGGCCCTGTTCGCAAGCCCGCTCGATCCCGTCCGCGTCGGGCGGCTGATGGAGCGCGCGGGCGTGCCGGACGACGCCAGGGACGCCTGCCTCGCCGCGGTGAACGAGGAGGCCGGCGCCGCGCGCAGCCAGATCGCCGTCGGGCGCGCCATCCTGATCGCGGGGGCGGTGTTCCTGGTGCTCGCCTTCGCCTCGGTCACCATCACCACCGTGCACGCGCTGCCCTACAACCAGATGTTCGAGAACGACGAAGGCCCCGTGGATAATGCCCACGTCGCCAACGAGCAGGTCTGGCGCTTCACCGGCGACCAGATCGCCGGCGCGCTCGCCCTCGACATCCCCGAGATATACGACTGGCATTTCAGCGAGCTGGTCAATTCGACCGACGCGCGCCTGTTCACCGATTTCGTCTTCGCCTTCCGCGCCCTGCTGGGCTGGGTCGGCCTCACCGCCGCGATGTCGTTGATGCGCGGCCTGCGCTTCGGGGGCAGGAAAATGCCGGCCGCGAAGGCGTGAAGGATGTTACGCCGCGACCGCCCGCGGTTCGGGCCTGGATGTCGCTTCCTTCCAGATGGAGACGTAGTTGGGCTTGATCTCCATCCTCGGGCCGTAGCCCTTCTCCAGCAGCAGCGCGTGCAGGAGCGGCAGGTTGTAGCACGGCACGTAGAACATCAGGTGGTGGTCGACGTGGTAGTTCACCCAGTAGGGCGCGAACAGCACGCGCTCCCACCACGAGGCATAGGTCGTGCGCGCGTTGCGGAAGACGTCGTCGTTGTCCGGCACCACCGCGTGCTCGGCGATGTTGCGCACCCGCGTGATGACCTGCTGCCAGGTGAGGAGGGGAACGAGCCAGAAGATCGGGTAGAAATACCAGTAGCCCAGCGCAGCCAGCACGGCGAACAGGATCGCGTTGACGAGAAGCGGCATGCCGAGCTTCTCGCGGAAGGTCGCGAAACGCACCGCAAAGGGCGCCCCCGCCTTGCCCAGCGCGGCGCGCAGTTGCGCCCGGCGCTGCTTGAAACCCGTCTGCCCCGTGATGTCGCGGATCATCTTGCGGCGGAAGCTCGCGCGGGTGATGGGGAAGGGCGCGGACAGCGACAGGTCCGGATCGTCCGGCTGCTGCGTGGTGCGGTGGTGGACGAGGTGATAGTGCCGGTAGGGGATGGTGTCGGTGAACACCGGCCAGGCGCAGAACCACTGGCTGACGAATTCGTTCAGCCGGCGCGAGCGCATCAAAACGCCGTGCGCCCCGTCATGCATCAGGATCGCGAGCCCGAGCTGGCGGCTGCCGATCAGGACCACGGCGGCCAGGAAGGTGAGCGGGTTCGGCCATAGCGCGAACACGGTCATCATCGCCGCGATCACCACCCAGGCGTGGATCACGCACAGCGCCCCCGTCAGGTTCGAGCGTGCGCGGACCCGCGCCATCTCCTCGGGCGTGAATTTCTCGGTCGGATCGAAGCGGTCGAGCGCCATGACCACATTATGCGCCATACCCCCGCCCAGCCGCTACCCCCTGAGGGCGGCGGTCTGAGCGGGGTCGTAATAGAAACGCTCCTCGGCGATCTTGTCTCCCGCCCAGCGCTGCCAGGCGAGTTCCTCCATGCGCACGGTCGACCGGTCCGCCTTCACGAATTCGAACACCCAGCGGACCACCGCCACGTCGCCCTCCACCAGAACGGGCGGCACGCAGGTCGTGCGGATCTCCTTGAAGCGCGACATGGTCTTGCGTTCCTGCGCCACCAGCAGGCCGCGGCCCCTGCGCGGGGGCGCCAGGTTCTCCTGCATGGTCGCGTCTTCGGCATAGAAGCGGTCGATGGCCTCGTCGTGGCGCCCGGCCACGACGGTGGCGACGAATGCGTCGAGCACCGCGTGCGACGGCATCAGAGCACGTTGGCGGCCGCCAGCACGAGCACCGCCATCCAGATCTCGCAGACGAGTTGGACGCCGAACGCCGCAAAGCGGAAATTGATCGCGGTCCCCGAGCCCGAGGAGATGTGGATCACCGACTGCACGATGCGCGCCACCACCACGATCTCCGCCAGCACGTTGAAGGTCGCGCTCTCCATGCCGGCGATCCAGCCCGCCAGGACGATGGCGGCGAACACCGCCAGGTTCTCCGCCGCGTTGATGTGCGCGCGGTTGATCCTCCAATAGGAGTCCTCGCCATGCGGCACCCCGGGCGTGAAGCTGGTGATCGCCGCCTCGCCGCGCATCACCTGGAGCACGCGGTCCGCGCCCACCATCAGCACCAGCGCGATCACCCACAGCGCATAGAACACCAGCGCCACGATGGAATGCGGAACGGTCACGATATTCATCGATTGCCTCCCCGGGCGACGCGGCGGACTTCAGAGCGCATAGGACGACAGCACGAGCGCCGCCGCAAGCAGGAACCCCGCCTCCCTGTTGGAGCGGAACAGCCCGAGGTGATCGGCCTCGCGCGAGCGCAAACGCACGAGCTGCCACGCCAGTTGCAGGGCCGCCGGCAAAAGCAGCAGCAGGACGAGCGGCCCCGGCAGGACGGCGTGGCCGGCCCAGGCAATCAGCGGCAGCGCGATTGCGTAGAACGCCGCCACCCAGCCGGCCGCGGCATCGCCGAACAGCCGCGCGGTGGATTTGACGCCGATCAGGGCGTCATCCTCCGCGTCCTGCAGCGCATAGATCGTGTCGTAGCCCAGCGTCCAGAAGAAGCAGCCGGCGTAGAGCAGCAGGGCAGGCAGGGCCAGCGTGCCCGCTTCCGCCGAAAAACCCACGAGCGCCCCCCAGTTGAACGTCAGCCCCAGCCAGGCCTGCGGCCACCAGGTGATCCGCTTCATGAAGGGATAGGCCGCCACCAGAAGCAGCGACGAGGCGCCGAGCCCGATCGAGTAGCGGTTGAGCTGGAGCAGGATGAGAAGCCCGATCAGGCACTGCGCCGCCAGGAATGCCCATGCCGCCCCGACCTTCACGGCGCCCGACGGGATCGGCCGTCCGCGTGTGCGCGCCACCGCCGCGTCGATGTCGCGGTCCACGATGTCGTTGTAGGTGCAGCCCGCGCCGCGCATCACGACCGCGCCCGCCGCGAGCAGCGCGACGAGGCCGGCGTCCCGCCAGGTGTCGAGTCCATGTCCGGCAGCGGCCGCCCCCAGCGACAGCCCGCATACGCACGGCCAGAACAGCAGCCACACCCCGATCGGCCGGTCCATCCGCATCAGCCGCAGCCACGGCTGCACACCGGCCGGCGCATGATCGACCCAGCTCGCGGGGACGGCGTCGGCGGGGATGGCTTGCGGCGCGGCGGTCATTCTCCGATTGTGTCACGCTCCTGGACGTGAGGCCAAGGTGAAGCTCTACACGCGCTGGCAGAATTCCGCGGGCGAGCGGGTGCGCATCGCGCTCAACCTGAAAGGCCTCGCGTACGAATACGTGGCGGTAAGCTCGCTGCCGCCCGGGCGCTACCGGGAGATCAATCCGCAAGGGCTCCTGCCCGCGCTGGACGTCGGCGGCCGCGCCATCGCGCAATCCGCGGCCATTCTTCAATATCTGGAGGAGACGCATCCCGATCCGCCGCTCCTGCCGCCCGATCCGGTCGCGCGCGCCGAGGCGCGTGCGTTCGCCGCGTTGGTGGCGTCCGAGATGCATGCGCTGACCGTCAATCGCGTGCGCCTGTTCCTGGCCGAATTGAACGTCGACGAGTGGAACGTGAGGCGCTGGGTGCGGCATTGGCTCACGCAGGGATTCGGCGCGCTGGAGGCGATGCTGGCAGGGCGGGCCGCCCCCTCGCGCTTCTGCTTCGGCGACACCCCGGGCTGGGCGGATCTGCATCTCGTTCCGCAGCTCGCCAATGGCCGCAGGCTCGATTGCGACGTTTCCGTCTATCCGCTGCTGCTGGCGGTACAGAAGGAATGCACCGGCCTCGAGGCGTTCCGCCGCGCCCGGCCTGAAGCCCAGCCGGATTATCCGGGCCCATGAGCGGGCATCTCACCGGACCCGGCGGCAAGGTGCGGCTCTACGTGGAGGCGCCGCTCTCGGCCGGCGCGCGCGTCGTGCCGGGCGAACAGCAGGCGCATTATCTGCTTCACGTGATGCGCGCCCGCGCCGGCGAGGCCGTGTCGCTGTTCAACGGGCGCGACGGCGAGTGGCTGGCGCGCCTCGACGCGGTGACGAAGCGGAGCTGCGTCCTTCTCTGCGAAGCGCGGACCGAGGCGCAATCGGATGTGCCCGATGTCTGGCTCTGTTTCGCGCCCGTCAAGAAGACGCCCGCCGACTATGTGGTGCAGAAGGCAACCGAGCTCGGCGCGCGCGCGCTGTGGCCGGTGTTCACCCGCCGCACCATCGTCACGCGCATCAACGAAGAGCGCATGCGCGCCAACGCGGTCGAGGCGGCGGAGCAATCCGGCCGGCTGACCGTGCCCGGCATTCGCGAAGCCGTCACTTTGGAAAAGCTCCTGGCCAATTGGCCCGCGGGACGCCGCCTATTCTTTTGCGACGAGGGCGGCGAGGCGCGGGCCGCCGCCGATGCCATGCGAGGCGCCACGGGACCGTGCGCGATCCTCACCGGTCCCGAGGGCGGCTTCGAGCCCGTGGAACGCGAACTCATCCGCGCTCATCCCGCCGTCACGGCGGTGGCGCTGGGTCCGCGCATCCTTCGGGCCGACACCGCCGCGCTCTCGGCGCTTGCGATCTGGCAGGCGATGGCGGGCGACTGGATGGATTGATCCCAAAGTCCAGTCGATATATACATTTGATAATTCATTGTTCTCGCGGAGCAGCGCCGTGCCAAAGCGAGGCAAGACAAGTACTCGTAAAATGGACGATAGTGCAGGGATCCTGAGAGAGATCGGGTATCCGGCCGATTTGCCGCCCCTGCCCGGAACGCCGGACCAGTTGTTTTCCGCTGGATTGAAGGGTGACTTGGCGAAGGCGGCGGCCTATGCCCGCACCGAGGGGCTGGCGCATGTCCTGAAATCGCCCAACCACTGGGGCGTCGGTGTCGGGCGGGACGCGAAGTCCGGTTCGCTCGCCGTCGTTTTCCTGGCGCGCGCCAGCGACAGGCGCGCGAAGGCGCGGCTGCCGGAGACGGCCCGATCCGGCAACGCCAAATTCCGGGTGCGCGAGATGGTGCTGGCGCCCGAGGGTTTCGGTCACCGTCTCGGCGCGCCCCGGCCGCTGCCGCGCAACACGCTGGCGGCGTCCGGCTACACCGGCTCCTCGATTTCCACGATCCCAAGCGCGCCAGGTCCCAATCAGCCGGGCGGGGGAACCTTGAGCGGCACGTTCCGGTCCAGCGGCGGCCATTCGCTGCGTTGCGTGACCAATGCCCATGTCGCGCTCGACGCCGGCATCGACAATCTTCTCAGCAATTTTCCGGGAAGTCTTCTCACCCTCATAACGCCTCCAAGCGGCCGGCATCTCTTTACCGCCGGCGTGCAGAACCCCGGTCAGGCGCAGCTGCCGTTGTTCACCGTCGACACGCCCTGGCCGATCCTGGTGCCGATCCCATTGCTGCCCGTCGCCGGCAGTGCCGTGCTGGTCTATCTCGACATCGCGGCCGGCCCGTTGAACATGGGAGCGGTCACGCAGCCCTTCTTCCCCAACACCAACATCTTCAATGTCGGGCTCGGCTCGCCGGCGACCCCGTCGCCGGGCGACGCGGTCTACAAGCTGGGGCGGGAAACGTTTCTCACCTGGGGCAGCTGCATCCTGACCAACCTGATCGTTCCGATGCCGGTGCCGCTCTTGCCGGTGTTCGTGATCTTCTATCTCAACCTGCATGCCAACGCCTTGTCGCCCGGGGATTCCGGCTCGATGACCACCGGCAATCCGGGACAGGAGCTTTACGACATCGACGGCATCGGGCTGGGCGCCACGGCGACCAGTGGCCCCAATTCGATCAACACGCTCTCCATGGGCGTCCCATTCCCGTTCGCGTCCAAATTCGCGGGCGTCTTCTGACAGGAGCCGAGACATGGCACGCAAATCCGACGTCACCAGCGATGCAGGCAACAACGAGCTGTGCTGCTGCCCCAAGCTGGCGCGCATATGGCTGGAAACGAAGACCACAGCGACATTCGTCGAAAACAAGATCGACATGAAACGGATCCTCAAGGCGCGCGCGGATGCCAGCGCCGCGGTCCAGCCGCCGGGCGGGCCGGGGGTGGACGCCGAGGGCGCCGGAGGCAGCGAGCTGGACGAGGGTACCTACAAGAACCAGGGCAAGGTCTACCGCGTGGACGAGTACATCGTGCATTGGAAGGCCGAGGGCTGCGGCCCCCTGCGCGTGGCCATGCGGGTGACGGGCGCCGCCGGCTATGCGGCGGACTGGCTGCCCGATGAAGGTCATGTGACGGTCTCCGCCGCCTACATGCTCGAACCGCCCGATTACGCTGCGTCAGGTCCGGGCGATGTGCTCGCCACGCTCATGGTCACCGACTGCAGCAAGCAGTCGGTGACCTGCAGCAATGGCGCCCGGCGGCCCTGACCGGGCCCGGAGTACCTTGCGCGGGCACGCGCCAGCCCTTTAGATGCGCGCCTTCATCCTACGGAGGAAAATGGAATGTCGATCGACGGCAAGTGGAACATCGTTGTGAAGTCGCCCATGGGCGACCAGAAGTCCGTGGTCACCTTCAAAGCGGAAGGCTCCACGCTCACCGGCACCGGCGAAGCGCAGGGCAATTCGCAGGCGATCCAGGACGGCAAGATCGACGGCAACAACGTCTCCTGGAAGGTATCGATCACCACGCCTTTCCCGATGACGCTCGAATTCTCCGGCACGCTCAATGGCGATAGCCTCGGCGGCAAGGTCAAGGCAGGCAATTTCGGCTCCTTCGACTGGTCCGGCACGCGCGCCTGATTTCGCGGTTCATTTCGCGCCTGGCCGGCTTCGGCCGGCAACGCATTGTTCGCAATGCCGTTTGGGAATAGGGGGCCCGGCAGGGTGTCGCTTGCCGGGCCCCTGTCCCATCACTACATAGTCGTGCGCTGAACGAGCGGTTCAGGATTTACACAAGGCCGTGGGGGCTTTGACCGCGCGGCCCAGCCAGGGAGGGCCGCATGTCCATACCGCAATCCGCCGGCGGCCCCATCGGCTCGCGCGACGATCTGGTCCGCCATCTCGCCGGGGGCTCGAAGCCCAGGTCCGAATGGCGCATCGGCACCGAGCACGAGAAGTTCGTCTATGACCTGAAGACCTTCCGGCCGGTGCCCTATGAGGGACGCTCCGGCATCCTCGCGCTGCTGGAGGGCATGCGCCGCTTCGGCTGGGAGCCGGTGAAGGAAGGCGAGACCGTCATCGGCCTCACCCAGAACGGCGCCTCTATCAGCCTGGAGCCGGGCGGGCAGTTCGAGCTTTCCGGCGCCGCGCTCAAGACCGTGCATGAGACCTGCGCGGAGGTGAACACCCATCAGGAGCAGGTGCGCGAGGTGGCCGACGAGATCGGCGCCGGGGTGATCGGGCTCGGCTATGCGCCCGACTGGCGGCTCGACGAAGTGCCCATCATGCCCAAGGGCCGCTACGGGATCATGCGCGCCTATATGCCCAGGGTCGGCGGCTACGGGCTGGAGATGATGTTCCGCACCTGCACGGTGCAGGTGAACCTCGATTTCTCCTCCGAAGCCGACATGGTCAAGAAATTCCGCGTCGGCCTGGCGCTGCAGCCGGTGGCGACGGCGCTGTTCGCCAATTCTCCCTTCCGCGAGGGCCGGCCGAACGGCTTCCTCTCCTACCGCTCGCAGATCTGGAAGGACGTCGACAACGCGCGCGCCGGCATGCTGCCCTGGGTATTCGAGGATGGCATGAGCTTCGAGCGCTACGTCGATTACGCGCTCGACGTGCCGATGTACTTCGTCTACCGCGAGGGCAGATACATCGACGTGGCGGGCCGCAGCTTCCGCGCTTTCCTGGCCGGCAGGGTTCCCGAGCTGAAAGGCGTCGTGCCGACGATGGCGGACTGGGCCGATCATCTCACGACCATCTTCCCCGAAGTGCGCCTCAAGACGTTCCTGGAGATGCGCGGAGCCGATGGCGGCTCGTGGCGGCGCATCTGCGGATTGCCCGCCCTGTGGACCGGCATCTACTACGACCAGGCGGCGCTCGATGCCGCGTGGGACATGGTCAAGGACTGGACCGCGGAGGAGCGCTGGGCGATGCGCGACGCCGTGCCTCGCCAGGCCTTCGCAACGCCCTTCCGTACGCGGACGGTCGGCGACCTGGCGCAGCACATGCTGGACATCTCCGCCGCCGGCCTGAAGCGCCGCGCCGCGCAGGACTCCGTCGGCATGACCGAGGAGGGCTTCCTCAATCCCCTGCGCGAACTCGTCGCCCGCCGCCAGACCCGCGCCGAGCAACTGCTCGAACGCTTCCACGGCGACTGGGCCGGAGACATGAAGCCGCTGTTCAAGGAATACAATTTTCTCTAGCCGGGACGCGATTTGGCTAACGCGTTGATATTCAACGTGATTATCACTTCAAGTTGCATATAATCATTCTTCTTATGTAACTTGTAGTTGTTTTTGATCCACAATCGAGGAATAGTGCCCCAGAAGGGTGCCGGGCAGGCTCCGAGGCGTCGGGCCAACAACATAGTTGAATTCTTGCGCGGACGGCGACGTCCGCTCCCGCCGTCTCGTGTCTGCCCCCTGGTGGATCAAGGAACGGGGCATGACCGATACGTCACCGAAGCGGCTTTTCAACAGGCCATTCTCGCGCCGCTGGATCGAGACCATCGGCGGCGAATTCCGCAAGCTCGCCGCCGACAACGAGATCACGCTCGAGATCAAGCGCCGCGCGCGCGAGAACGGGCGCAACAACCTGCCCGTCGAGGACGACGTCGAGCCGGATCTCACGCAACGGCAGATCCTCGATACATTTTCGAGCGGCGCGGAGTCGCTGAGCCAGGCGCTGTGGAACACGCTCCGCGGGGCGCTCGAACAAATCGTCGACCGGATACCCAGGGAACTCGACACCGCGACGGTCGTCTCGCGCCTGCGCAACGAAATCGAACGGACCAAGGATCGCTTCCGCGAGGAGCTTATCGGCCTTCGCCATGACGAGCGCGAGGCCTGGCGCGACCTGAAGCTGTTCAAGGGCGAGAACGAGCTCGCGCGCAGCGCCACCTATCCGCGCTCGCGTCCGCCAACGCTGGTCCTCGCGGCGATCGGCGGCGCGCTGCTGGTGGAGTCCTTCCTGAACGGAATGATCTTCCGCGAGGTGAGCCCGTCCTACACGGTGGGCGGCATCGTCCAGGCGCTCGCCTTCAGCGTGGTCAACGTGGCGCTGGGATATTTCGTTCTGGGGTTCGCGGCGGCGCGCTACGCCGGTCACCGCACGCCGTGGAAGCGGCAGCTCGGCTGGTCCGGATTGAGCTTCGCGATATTGCTGGGGCTGCTCTGGAATCTCTACGTGGCGCATTACCGCGAAGCGGCGGAAGTCAAATTCGCGCTGTTCCAGGCAACGCACAATCTGGCCGATTTCACCAACAATCCGGTGGATGGGATCGCCCACATGCTGGCCGGGTTCTGGAACATCCCGTCATGGCCCGCGCTCGTGCTGTTCATCGTGGGCTTGCTGATCTTTTTCGCCCTGGGCGTGGAAGGCTTTTACGGATGGGATGATGTCTATCCCGGCTACGGACCGGCGGACCGCAAGCACAAGGATGCGCGCCTGGCCTATGAGGCGGGAGCACGCGACCTCCGCAACGGCGTCAACGGGGCGCTGGGCCGCGTCGCGGCCGAGATGGACGCGCGTATCGAGCGCGACAAGGCGGCCGTCATCGAGGCGCGCGAAATCGCTTCGGAAGCGGAGCAAGCCGTACGCGAGGCCAACGACAGCGTGGCCGAGCTCGGGCGCGCCTGCATCCAGAACCTGAAATCGTATCGCGAGGCCAATATCTACGTTTGCACGACCAGGGCGCCACGGTATTTCGACACGTATCCGACACTCGCCATCAGGCTCGAGCGCGATCCCGAGATCGACGAGAAGCTCGCGCTGGCCAAGGCGGCGCTCGCAGGCAACCTGCAAAGGAAGGAGGAGTTCGACAAATCGCTCGCCGGGCTGACGGATTGGGCGAGCAGCGACCTCGCGGCTTACTTCGAAGACATTCTCGAGAAGGCGACGTTCCTGGCCGACCATGAGCGCAAGCCCGGTGCCTCGCCGGGCTCCGCAGGCTCATCGCCTCCACCGCGCGATCCGGATGAACCGTCATGAACGGGTATGGCCGGCGTGGCAACTGGTTCCAGCAGCAGAGGCTGGGCTTGACCCTCGTTGGTGCCGTTTTCGCGGCGGCCCTCCTGCCCGTGCTGTATATGGTCTTCGATACGCAAGCTCCTCCGCCGGTCGACTCCAGCAATTGCCTGCTCGACAGGCCGCCGGTTTCGCATACCGTCGTGCTCGTGGACGGCACCGACAAGCTGGAGAAGAACCAGGCGGATGTCGTGCTGGCGGTGGTGGCGAACGAAGCGCACGCGGTGCCGCCATATGGCAAGATCACGATCGCCACGATCGATCAGGACCATCCGTACACGCCGCGGATCCTGTTCACGTCCTGCGCGCCGAAAAACCGCCAGGACGCCGATTGGCTCAGCGAGAATCCGGAGGTATTCGGCACCTTCTGGCAGCAGAAATTCGACAGGCCCCTGATGCTCGCCGCGCAGCAAAGTGCCATGACCGACGGGCAGAAGAGCACGCCGCTGGTGGAGTCGATCTTCGGGCTCAGCCTGCGCACGGACTTCGATTCCGACGTCAAGAACCGCAGGCTCGTCATCGTCAGCGACATGCTGCAGAACACCGAGCTCTACACCCACTACAAGGGCGTGCCGGGTTTTGCGGCCTTCCTGCAGCGCAAGGACGCGTTCCAGGACGTCCCAAACCTGAAGGGCGTGACGGTGGTCGCGCGCTATCTGATCAGGCCGCAGTCCATGCAATACCAGAGCGAGGCGCAGAAGCAGTTCTGGCGCGATTATTTCGACGCCACGCAGGCCGAGGTGAAGATCGAGGGCTGGCCATGGCGGACGCTCAAGGAGTGGCACGCCGCGGTCGTCGCGGCGCAGCCAGCGCCGGGCCATGCGGTGCGCCATCGCCGCCGCAAATCCGCCGATGAAGCGAGCAACGGTGGCGCCACGCGTCCCTGAGTTGGCGAATGTTGCTCCAGAAGCCTGACCTGAGGAACTTGGCCGGGTCGGCCGCCCCGAAGCCGAATACGTCTCCGCGAGGAGGTGATCTGGCCTCGAAAGTGCTTCCAGCCCTCCCGTGCGGGGGTATCGTGCCGCCATGCCCCACGACCTGCGCACGCGGCTGGCGATCATCAAGGACAGGCGGGCGGTCGTCCCCGATCGATCCGGCGGCGCGCCCGGATCTGTCGCGTCGTGAGCATATCGACTCCGCATTGGCGGCGCGCGCTGCTGGGTGGCGGAGCGGGCGGGCGGGGTGGCGGGTCATGCCCTGCTCAGCCGCAATTTCTTCGACCGCGATTTCCTGGAGCTCCTCTTCGTGACGGAGGCGTCGCGCCGCATAGGCGTGGGCGCATCGCTGCTCGCGGCGGGGGAGCGTGTGGCAACCGGCGGCCGGTTCTTCACCTCCACCAAAGAGTCCAACGCGCCCATGCGCGCGCTCCTGAAGGCGCAAGGCTATGCGCCCAGCGGCCGCATCGAGAACCTCGATCCCGGCGATCCGGAACTTGTCTTCGTGAAGCTGCAGTAGCCGACGTCAGGACCATGCGACGCGCCGGTCCAGGTGAGGCGGTCCTTCATCGATCTCGCAACCGGCCTTGCGAGGAGATGTCTATCGGTCGATCCAGAAAGGCCAGACCGCCGCGCCTCTCGATCCATATGGTTGCGAAAGATAGTCGACGGCATCATCCCCTAGCTTGAAATGCGTTGAACTGAGACGATGAATTCGTTCGGAGTTCATAAGGTGATAGCTCAGGACCATTTCATACGTCCCCGCCTTCAAATCACCGAACCGGGCGGCGTCGCTGAGTGTCGACTGGAAGACAATGTTCCGGCGGACAATCTGTTGACCTGCCACGATCTCGGGCACGGGATCGTCTCCAAACTTTGTCGAAGAGCCCTCATTGATGTAGTAAGAAAACGGCTTGAGCGGAATTTCGCGACCAGTCGGCAGGTACTTGAGAGACAGCTCGGTGTCCGTCACCACATCGGGCCGAGCGCCATGATTCCAAAATACCACCGGTACGTAAATGTCGAGTGCGCCGTTCAAATTGTGGGCGATCGAGGCGGTTTTGCCCTCCTGTACTTCGATGTCTGCGCTCCGCCAGTTGGAATACCAGAAATTGAACAATGTCCCCAACAGCGCGGCGGTCGATACAATTATGGAATAGACGGCCGTGCTCGGCGGCTTCGCGAAGGGCCGAAGCTGCTTCCTTGGCGCCGTCTGAGGAGACGGCCCGCCGTCAGATCCGGGAAGTGTCACGGTCCCTCAGCGCCGATGCAGAATGTAGAGTTGCAACAGCCCGAAATTCGCAAGCAATGCACCGTTGAAGGCCCATTTCATGTCCTTCAGCATGAAGCTCGACGACGGCCACATAACGAGTCCGGTGCCTTGGCCGATCCACAATAGACCCATCAGTACCATCAGCACGCCCATGACGGTCAGGACGACGCGAATGATTCCGTAAAGCCCGCTCATCTGATTCCCCTTCGAACGCCCTCAGCTGCGGCGCGAGTAGAGCGCGACGATCAGGCCCACGACCGCCATGCCGCCGCCGTAATAGGCCCAGGTCTGCTCGCCATAGTGCGATGGGATGTAAGGCACGACGTAGTTGACGTATTTCATGCCCTCGACGACCCAATACACGCCCAGCACGATCGCGATCAGGCCTACCAGCAACAGCAATCCACGCATGATGTCCCCCTCAGGATGAGGCGGGCATTATAGCACGGTTTGCGTCATTTCGGCTGCGGGATACGTTCCGCCCCCTGGCGGGCCAGCATCCAGCCCGGATATTCGGGCGGCAGGGCGCTGACTTCGTCGAGTTTGGACAGTTCGGCGTCTGTGAGTTTCAGCGCCGCGGCGGCCAGGTTGTCCTTGAGCTGCTCCATGGTCCGGGCGCCGATGATCACCGTGGTCACGAAGGGCTTGGCCAGCACATAGGCGAGCGCCACCCGGGCGACCGAGGTGTCGTGGGCCCTGGCCACCTCGCGCATGGCATCGATGCATTTCCAGGCGCGGTCCTTGTCCACCGGCGGGAAGTCGAAGGCGGTGCGCCTGGCGCCCTCCGGCCCGTTGGAGCCGGGGCCGTACTTGCCGGAGAGCAGCCCGCCCGCCAGCGGGCTCCACACCATCAGCCCGACCTTCTGGTCGGCCAGCAGCGGCACGATCTCGCGCTCCAGGTCGCGCCCGGCGATGGAATAATAGGACTGGACGGTCTCGAAGCGCGCCATGTTGCCGGCCTGCGCATGGCCCAGCGCCTTCATCAGCTTCCAGGCCTGCCAGTTGGAGCAGCCGACATAGCGCACCAGCCCCTGGCGCGTGAGGTCGTCCAGCGCGCGCACCGTCTCCTCGACCGGCGTGACGGCATCCTGGGCGTGGATCTGGTAGAGGTCGATGTGATCGGTGGCCAGGCGCTCCAGGCTGCGCCGCACCGAGTCCATGATGTGACCGCGCGACGCGCCAATGTCGTTGGGACCTTTGCCCGTGCGCCCGTGGCACTTGGTGGCGAGCACGACGTCGGAACGCTTGATGCCCACGTCCTTCAGCGCCTGGCCGGTGATGGTCTCCGACAGGCCGTGCGAATAGACGTCCGCGGTGTCGATGAAGTTCACGCCGGCCTCGATGCTCGCCGCCACGATCTCCGTCGCTTCCTTCTGCTGCACCTCGCCCACGATCTTGAAATAGCCCGCGCCGCCGAAGGTCATGGTGCCGAGGCAGATCTCCGACACGAACAGGCCGGTGTTTCCGAGCTGATTGTATTTCATCGCGCGTCTCCGTTGCCGCCCTTCTCCGTTGCTGCCCAGGCGAATGCTACGCCCGCGCGTGCGGCTGCGGCAACGATTGCGGCAATCCCGCGACTCCTTCATGGTCGTCCCAGGGGGAGTTCGCATGATCGCGCCGATCGTCGGCTATGCCGCCGCGTTCCTGACCACCGTCGCGCTGGTGCCGCAGGTCCTCAAGGCCTGGACGACGCGCTCGACGACCGACGTGTCGCTCGGCTGGATTTCCGTATTGGCGCTGGGGACGTTTCTCTGGCTCGTCTACGGCCTGATGGTGGGCGACGGCCCGCTCATCGCGGCCAACGCCATCACCTGCGCGCTGGCCTGCACGGTGCTCGGCTTCAAGCTGCGTTACGGATAGGATCCGGGACCCATCGGCCCAGCGTTCGATGGGTCCCGGCTTCGCGCGATGCCGCGGCATCGCCTTGTCGCGCCTCTACTCGGGGTCCTTGAACAGCAGATCGAGAGCCCGCTGGATCGCGGGTCCGCTGGGCGCGATGTTCGTCGTCGCCACGGCGCTGGGGTCGGGGCGGATGGATTGCGTCAGCGGTATCATCACGACATAGGCCGTGTTGTTGACCGTGACCTTGGGCCAAAGCGATTCCAGCGCGCTGACCTTGGAGGCATCGACCAGTGGCGCCACGACCCGGGTTGTGAGATCGCCCAGCAGGTCGGATTGCAGCACCACGAAGAAGCTGTAGGGCGTGTTGGCGGGGATGATGTCGTATTGCGAGAGGCTCATTTGCCGTCTCCGCCCGTGACGAACTGGTTGTAGGACTCCACCGATTTCTCGTGGGCCTTGCTCCACTGCTTGATCTTCGCGTCGTGGACGATCTGGCGCAGCGTGGTCTCCAGCGTCTGCGACAGGTTGAGGCCCATCGCCTTGGCCTCGGCCAGCAGCTGGGCGTCGATGGAGACGTTGACGGCGCGCTTGCGCTCCGTGGGCGGGCAGTTGCCGCCGCCGCCATAAGCGGAGGCCGACATCGCGCTCTGTGCGAGCAGCATCATCTGTAGCTTCGAGTTCATGCGCATATAATATGCGCACTTTAAATGCGCATGCAAGCGAAAAATCACTCGGGCAGGGGGATGAACTCCGTTTCCCCGGGAATCCTGGGAAAACGGCCTGCTTTCCAGTCCGCCTTGGCCTTCGCCATGCGCATGCGGTCGCTGGCGACGAAGTTCCACCACACGTGCCGCTCCCCATCCAGCGGGGCGCCGCCGAGCAGCATCACGCGGGCGTCGTCGACGGCCGCGATCTCGGCGATTTCCCCCTTGTCGAACAGGATCATCGCCCCGTCGCCGTGCCGCGCGCCGCCGGCCTCCACCGTGCCGCCCACCACCATGGCGCCGCGCTCGGCGTGATCGTCCGGCAGCACGACGCGGCTTCCGGCGCGCATGCGTGCGTCGGCGTAGAACATCGCCATCGGCACGGCGACGGGCGAGGCGAGGCCGAACGCCCTGCCGGCGACCAGCCGCAGCGTCACGCCGTCCGCCTCGCGCACGGGCAGGTCGGTCCCGGCCACATGCTGGAAGCTCGGCGCGTCGTCCTCATGCGCGCGCGGCAGCCCGACCCAGCTCTGGATGCCGTGCATGCGGTGTCCGTTGGCGCGCACCTGTGGGCCGGTGCGCTCGGAATGCACGATGCCGCGCCCCGCCGTCATCCAGTTCACGTCGCCGGGCGCGATCTCCTGCACGTTGCCCAGGCTGTCGCGATGCACCTGCGAGCCCGCGAAGAGATAGGTGATGGTGGCGAGCCCGATATGGGGATGCGGCCGCACGTCGATGCCCTTGCCGGGCGCGAACTCCACCGGCCCGAAATAATCGAAGAACACGAACGGCCCCACCGTGCGCGCGCCCGGCTGCGGCAACACCCGCGCCACGCTGAACCCGTCGCCCAGTTCCCGCTTCAGTCCGGTGAGATCGCGCATGGGCCCCTCAATTCATGTCCCTCCCGGGGGAGGATCGCGGATGCTACGACAGTTCGCCGGGCAGGACGAACCGGCCGTCTTCGCCGCGTTCGATCGGCCTGACCCATTTCACCGCGGCAAGCGGCAACGGTCCATAAAGATGGGGAAACAGCGCGCCGTCGCGTGAAGATTCGAATTTGAGCGTGTCGCCCAGCGCCGCGCAGTCCGCGGCGACCAGCACGAGCGCGTCCGTCGCGCCGGCATAGTGCTTCGCCAGCGTGCCGGGAAGCTGCGCCGCGGTCGAGAAATGCAGGAACCCGTCGGCGCGGTCCTTGTCGGAGCCGCGATAACAGCTGCCTGTTCGGTCCCAATCGGAGGCGTGAACAATCTTGAAGATCATGGCGCCGGATATGCTAGGAGCGTGACATGGCAAGGGTCAACCAATCGGCATGCGCGAATTTCTGAGCCGCATCTCCCCGCGCACGGAGTTCGCGGTGGTCGTCTCGATCGCGTTTGGCCTGCTCATCCTGAGCAGCGTGGCCGCGGTGCTGCATCTGGGTTCGCCGGTGACCCAGCATCCCGCCCACAACAATCGCACGCTGATCGGGCTGATGATCTACGAGATCGCGGCCGGCGCCGTGCTGCTGCCCTTCCTCAACATGCGCGGCTGGACGGCGCGAAAAATCGGGCTGTTGCCCGGCTGGCGCGACACCGCGACCGGCTTCGGCCTTTTCGTCGTTGTCTATGCCGTCTGGTACACGATCTGGGTGACGTTCTGGATGGTGGCTCCCACCCTCGAATACGGCATCGCCGCGTCCACGCATGTCGTGTCGTCCGGGATATCGCTCCTGACCGTCGGCGGCACCTCGCTCGTCAATTCGCTGTTCGAGGAGGTCTTCGTCTGCGGCTACATCGTCACCGCGCTCAAGACGGGCGACGGCGACAATCTGCTCGCCGTGAACACCAGCGTGGGCGTCCGGCTCGCCTATCACCTCTATCAAGGCGCCACCGGCGTCATCAACATCGTCCCGATCGGATTGATCTTCGCCTACTGGTACGCGCGAACGGGCCGGCTCTGGCCCGTGGTGGTCGCGCACGCCAGCCTCGATCTCGTCGGGCTCATCCCGTACGTGAAATTCTAGGCCGCCGTGCCGCCGACCGTCAGCCCGTCCAGCCGCACGGTCGGCTGGCCGACGCCCACCGGCACGCTCTGGCCGTTCTTGCCGCAGACGCCCACGCCGGTGTCGAGCTTCATGTCGTTGCCCAGCATCTTCACGCGGGTGAGCGCCTCGGGGCCCGAGCCGATCAGCGTGGCGCCCTTGATGGGCGCGCCCACCTTGCCGTTTTCGATGAGGTAGGCCTCGGTGCAGGAGAACACGAACTTGCCGTTGGTGATGTCCACCTGCCCGCCGCCGAAATTGGTGGCGTAGATGCCCTTGCCGACGGAGGCGATGATCTCTTCGGGCGGCGTGTTGCCGCCCAGCATGCAGGTGTTGGTCATGCGCGGCATGATGGAGCTGGCGAAAGACTCCCGCCGCCCGTTGCCCGTCGGCGCCACGCCCATCAGCCGCGCGTTCTGCCGGTCCTGCATGTAGCCCTTGAGGATCCCGTCCTCGATCAGCACGGTGCGCGAGGTCGGCGTGCCCTCGTCGTCGATGGTGAGCGAGCCGCGCCGGCCGGGGATGGTGCCGTCATCCACCACCGTCACGCCGGGCGCGGCCACGCGCTGGCCGAGCAGGCCGGCGAACGCGCTGGTCTTCTTGCGGTTGAAGTCGCCCTCGAGCCCGTGGCCGATGGCTTCGTGCAGAAGGATGCCCGGCCAGCCGGGCCCGAGCACCACCGTCATCTCGCCCGCCGGCGCCGGGATCGACCGCAGGTTCACCAGCGCCTGCCGCAGCGCCTCGTCCACCGCCGCGCGCCAGTAGTCCGGCGTGAGATAGGCCTCGTATCCGCCGCGCCCGCCGCCGCCGTACTGTCCGCTCTCCTGGCGGCCGTTCTCCTCGACGATGACCGACACGCTCATGCGCACCAGCGGGCGCACGTCGCGATAAACCTCGCCGCCGGGGCGCAGGATCTCCACCGTCCGCCATTCGCCGGCGATGGAGGCCGAGACCTGCCGCACGCGGCCGTCCTTGCCACGGGCATAGGCGTTGATGTCCTCCAGCAGTTTCACCTTGGCGGTGAATTCCGCCGATTTGAGCGGATCGAGGTCGGTGTAGAGCCTGGCGTTGGTGCGCGCGGGCGCGGGCGCGGCGGTGCCGTTGTAGCCTTTGGTCACGGCGCGCACGGTGTCGCCGGCGCGGCGGATCGCGTCTTCGGAGAGTTCCGTGGAATGGGCGTAGCCGGTGGACTCGCCCGCCACCGCGCGCAGGCCGAAGCCCTGGCTGGTGTCGAAATTGGCCGCCTTCAGCCGCCCGTCGTCGAACACGAAGGCCTCGCTCTGCCGATACTCCAGGAAGAGCTCGCCGTCGTCGGCGCTCCTGAGCGAGTCGTCGACCAGCGTTTCCACGCGTCCGCGATCCATGCCGGTGGGCCCGAAGAAGACGTCGCTGCTCGCCATGCCATGCTCCTTGTACCTGAACGATCCTCAGATAATGACGGCGGCGCCCGATTTCGCCAGCCGGGCGCCATTCCCCAAAGCCCGCGTGTCATAAGGTCGCAATGACTTCAGGGGCTTGGCCCCAGTACACCGGCTGGGTGAATCTTCTTGGAAGCGGGCGCCAAAGGCCGCCCGCCGAACCATCTTGAGGCCGCCGGATGACGCTTAGGAAAAACGGGCTCGCGAAGCTGGGGCTGGCGACGGCCGCCTGTCTCGCGCTGATGACGGGTGCCGCATTCGCCATGCCCGTCCCCTGGGGCACGAACATGCAGCCCGCCGTCACCCCCGTGATGGCCGACATCGAAAGCTTCCACCGCGAGCTGCTCATCATCATCACCCTGGTGTGCGCGGTGGTGCTGGGGCTGCTGCTCTGGATCATGATCCGCTACAACTCGCGGGCCAATCCGGTGCCGAGCCAGGTCTCGCACAACACCATCCTCGAAGTGGTGTGGACGGTGGTGCCGGTGATCATCCTGGTGGTGATCGCCATCCCGTCGTTCAAGCTCCTCTACTACGAAATGACCCTGCCCAAGGCCGACGTCACGATCCGCGCCATCGGCAAGCAGTGGTTCTGGACCTATCAGTATCCGGGGCAGGGCGACTGGCAGTTCGACTCGCTGGTGCTGACGCCGGAGCAGGCCAAGGCCAGGAATGAGCCGTACCTGCTGGGCGTGGACAACGTGGTGGTCGTTCCGGTGAACCGGAACGTCATCGTCGAGACCGTGGGATCGGACGTGATCCATTCCTGGGCGGTGCCGCAGTTCGGCGTGAAGATGGACGCCGTGCCCGGCCGCATCAACAAGACCTGGTTCCGGGCCACGAAGACCGGCACCTATTACGGCCAGTGCTCGGAACTGTGCGGCGCGCGCCACGCCTTCATGCCGATCGAAGTGAAGGTCGTCTCCCAGGCCGACTACGACGCCTGGATCGCGAACGCCAAGAAGAAATTCGCCCGGAACGGCGACGCGACGAAGCTCGCGGCGAAATAAGGACACGCAAGTCATGGCCGATATCGCCCACGCCCACGAAGAAGACCACCCGCACGGCTGGCGCCGGTTCGTCTATTCGACGAACCACAAGGACATCGGGACGATGTACCTGATCTTCGCCATCTTCGCAGGCATCATCGGCGGCGGCCTGTCCATGCTGATGCGCGGCGAGCTGATGGAGCCGGGCCTGCAGGTCTTCTCCGAGCCGCACACCTTCAACGTGGCCGTCACCGCGCACGGCCTGATCATGGTGTTCTTCATGATCATGCCGGCCATGATCGGCGGCTTCGGCAACTGGCTGGTGCCCCTGATGATCGGCGCGCCGGACATGGCGTTCCCGCGCATGAACAACATCTCGTTCTGGCTGCTGCCCTTCTCGCTGACGCTGCTGATCTGCTCGATGTTCGTCGAGGGCGATTCCGGCGGTCTGGGCGTGGGCGGCGGCTGGACGCTCTACGCGCCGCTGTCGACCACCGGCTCGCCCGGCCCGGCCATGGACTTCGCGATCTTCTCGCTGCACATCGCCGGCGCCTCCTCGATCATGGGCGCGATCAACTTCATCACCACCATCTTCAACATGCGCGCGCCGGGCATGACGCTGCACAAGATGCCGCTGTTCGTGTGGTCGATCCTGGTGACGGCGTTCCTGCTCCTGCTCTCGCTGCCGGTGCTTGCCGGCGCGATCACCATGCTGCTCACCGACCGCCATTTCGGCACCTCGTTCTTCAACGCGGCCGGCGGCGGCGACCCGATCCTGTTCCAGCACCTGTTCTGGTTCTTCGGGCATCCGGAAGTGTACATCCTGATCCTGCCGGGCTTCGGCATGATCAGCCACGTCATCGCGACGTTCTCCAAGCGCCCGGTGTTCGGCTATCTCGGCATGGCCTACGCCATGGTCGCGATCGGCTTCATCGGCTTCATGGTGTGGGCGCACCACATGTACACGGTGGGCCTCAACGTCGACACCAAGGCCTATTTCGTCTTCGCCACCATGGTCATCGCGGTGCCGACGGGCATCAAGGTGTTCTCGTGGATCGCCACCATGTGGGGCGGCTCCATCGAGTTCAAGACGCCGATGCTGTGGGCGGTGGGCTTCGTGTTCCTGTTCACCGTGGGCGGCGTGACCGGCGTGGTGCTGGCGAACGCGGGCGTCGACGTCGTGCTGCAGGACACCTACTACGTGGTGGGCCATTTCCACTACGTGCTGAGCCTCGGCGCGGTGTTCGCGATCTTCTCGGGCTTCTATTTCTGGTTCCCGAAGATGACCGGCTACACCTACAACGAATTCCTCGGCAAGCTGCACTTCTGGATCACCTTCGTCGGCGTGAACCTGGCGTTCTTCCCGATGCACTTCCTCGGCCTGCAGGGCATGCCGCGCCGCATCGCCGACTACAACGTCGCCTATGCGCCGTGGAACTTCGTGGCCTCCATCGGTGCCTTCATCGGCGGCTTCGGCGTGATCATCTTCCTTGTCATGCTGGCCGAGGCCTTCGCGCGCAAGCGCCGGGCGGGCGACAATCCCTGGGGCGTGGGCGCCACGACGCTGGAATGGACGCTGCCGTCGCCCCCGCCGTTCCACACCTACAACGAGCTGCCGCGGATCACCTGAGGCCACCGATGGCGATCGCCGAGACCTATCTGCCTGGCAGCCGTGTCGCCACCGTCGGCGACTACTTCGCGCTGCTCAAGCCCAGGGTGATGTCGCTCGTCATCTTCACCGGGCTCGCCGGCATCGTGGTGGCGCCCGGGCATGTGCATCCGCTCACCGCGTTCACGGCGCTGCTGTGCATCGCCGTCGCCGCGGGCGCGTCCGGCGCGCTCAACATGGCCTATGAGGCGGACATCGACGCGCGCATGTCGCGCACCGCCTCGCGCCCGATCCCCATGGGTCATGTCGGCAAGGGCGAGGCGCTGGCCTTCGGCTGGTGGCTCTGCGCCGGCGCGGTCGCGATCATGGGGCTCCTGGTCAACGCGCTTGCGGCGGCGCTGCTCGCCTTCACCGTCTTCTTCTACGTCGGCGTCTACACGCTGCTGCTCAAGCGCCGCACGGCGCAGAACATCGTCATCGGCGGGCTCGCGGGCGCGCTGCCGCCGGCCATCGGATGGGCCGCGGCGACGGGCTCGCTGTCGTGGGCGCCGCTGGTGCTGGTCGCCATCACCTTCCTGTGGACGCCGCCGCACTTCTGGGCGCTGGCACTCTACCGCTCCGACGATTACGCGCGCGCCGGCATCCCCATGATGCCGGTCGTGGCGGGCAAGACCTCGACACGCCGGCAGATCCTGGCCTACGCGCTGCTCCTGGCGCCGCTCGGCCTGGCGCCGTACTTCATCGGCCTGGCCGGCCCCGCCTATCTGGCGGTCGCCGCCGCGATGGGCATCGCCATGGCCGGTTGCGCCGCCGCGGTGCTCTTCGAGCGCGACACAGCGCGCGAGCCGGCGGCAAGGCGGCTCTTCGCCGTCTCCATCCTCTATCTCTTCTCGCTGTTCGCGGCGCTCATCGCCGAGCGGCTGATCGGGGCCTGGATGTGATGGCGATGGCGGACAACTTCGATCCCGCGCGCGACATGCGCGCCAAGAAGCGGCGCAGCGTCGCCATCGCCCTGGTGCTGGCGGGGCTGGTGCTGCTGTTCTTCCTCATGACCATCGTGCGGCTCGGCGGCGACGTCGTGCACTTTTTCGACTGAAGGGGCTTGAAAGATCATGGCGCATGGCAACGTGAAGCACGACTACCATCTCGTCGATCCCAGCCCGTGGCCGATCATCGGCTCCGTCGGCGCGTTCACGATGCTGATCGGCGCGATCTTCTGGATGAACGACGGGGCGTCCAAGTTCTTCGGCCCGCTCGCCGGCCAGCCCTGGATCATGATCATCGGCATGGTCCTGGTGCTCTACACCATGGCGGGCTGGTGGCGCGACGTGGCCAACGAATCCGTCGTGCGCCACGACCACACCCCGGTGGTGAAGCTGGGCCTCAGGTTCGGCATGGTGCTGTTCATCGCCTCCGAGGTGATGTTCTTCCTCGCCTGGTTCTGGGCCTACTTCAATTCCGCGCTGTTCCCGCACGACGTGGGCATCGGCTCCTGGCCGCCCAACGGCATCGTCACGCTGGATCCCTGGCACTTCCCGCTGCTCAACACGCTGATCCTGCTCACCTCCGGCACGACCGTGACGTGGGCGCACCACGCGCTGCAGGAAGGCGACCGCAAGGGCGCGATCCAGGGCCTCCTGCTCACCGTGATCCTCGGCCTCTCCTTCACCGGCGTGCAGGCCTACGAATACATGCACGCGCCCTTCACCTTCGGCTTCCATGGCAATCACCTGCCGCTCCTGCCGTTCAAGGACGGCACGGCGCATTCGTTCCTGGCCGCGGGGGTGGGCAATTTCGACGCCATCTACGGCTCGACCTTCTTCATGGCCACCGGCTTCCACGGCTTCCACGTGATCATCGGCACGACGTTCCTGATCGTGTGCCTGGGCCGCGCCATCGCCGGCCAGTTCACGCCCACGCGCCATTTCGGCTTCGAGGCCGCCGCCTGGTACTGGCACTTCGTCGACGTGGTGTGGCTGTTCCTGTTCTCCTGCATCTATGTCTGGGGCCAGGGGCCCATCACGGCGGCGTAGGTATGACCGCGCCGTGGCGCCTCCAATCAACCTCCCCCTTGTGGGGAGGTCGAAAACCGTCGCGCGCAGCGCGCGGTTTTCAGGTGGGGGGCGCGGTGGAGGAAGCACGGCACGCCCCCCACCCGAAAAATGCTTCGCATTTTTCGACCTCCCCACAAGGGGGAGGTTAAGCTAGGCCCCAATGCCCCAGCCCTCCGTCCTCCGCGCCACGCTTTTCGCGCGCTGCCCGCGCTGCGGGTCGGGCCCGCTGTTCAACGGCTATCTCACGGTGCCGCCGCGCTGCGCCTCGTGCGGGCTCGACTATTCGCGCTTCGACGTAGGCGACGGCGCATCGGTGTTCGTGGTCCTGATCGCGGGCTTCCTCGTCACCGGCTCCGCGCTGATCGTCGAAGTGAAATATTCTCCGCCCTACTGGGTCCACGCCGTGCTCTGGCTCCCCCTCATCGCGCTCCTCGTCGGCGCGGGCCTCAGGCTCGTGAAGGCGTTCCTGATGGTGCAGCAGTACCGGCATCAGGCGCATGAGGGGCGGATCGAAGGATGATCCGCTTCCGCCCCCTTCTCGTGCCGACGATGTGGTTCCTCCCCGCTTTCCTGGTCCTCATGGGGCTGGGGGCGTGGCAGATCGAGCGGCTGCACTGGAAGCTCGGCCTGATCGCGGAGATGCGCGCCCACATGTCCGCGGCGCCGATCACGCCGGAGCAGGCGATCCGGCTGGGGCCCGCCGCGCAGTACCGCAAGGTCGTGCTGCATGGCCGCTTCGAGAATGCGAAGGAGGCTTATCTCTTCACCACCGGGCCCGAGGGCGCGCCGGTCTATCACGTGCTGACGCCGTTCCGGCTCGATGGCGGCGGCGTGCTGATGGCCGACCGCGGCTACATCCCGATGAACCTGAAGGACCCGGCCCTGCGCACCGCGCCCCAGGGCGAGCGCACATTCTTCGGCGTCTGGCGCACGCCCGATCCACCGGGCGCCTTTGCGCCGGTCCCCGACCGCGCGCACCGCATCTGGTTCGCGCGCGACCTGAAGGGGCTCGCGAAGGCCGACGCCGTCACGCTCGCGGCGCCCGTGCTGGTTGAAGCCGACGCCGCCGCCAATCCCGGCGGCTGGCCCAGGGGCGGACAGACCATCGTCAACCTGCCGAACAACCACCTGTCCTACGCCGTGACCTGGTTCGGGCTCGCCTGCGGCTTTCTCGGCGTCTACATAGCCTTCCACGTCTCCAACGGCCGCCTGAGCTGGGACCGGAAGGGTTGACTTGGCATATTTGTTCCTGTAAAGTTCCATCCTGTTGTTTGAAATCCCTGCCGAGAACGACAAAGGCGTTGAGACGGACACCCCTCCCCCCTCGATTCCTGGAAAACAAATAGAGGTGGTGGCGGACATTCCCTGCCACCACATATGGTAGCCCCGGGAGCGGATTGCGCCGGTGCCGTCCGGCCTCTAAGACGAAGGCTCGGCATCGCGGATTCCCAGCCTCCATGAAAATCGAAATCACAAGGCTTCCCAACGGCTTGACGGTCGTCACCGATCCCATGAGCGGCCTCGAGAGCGCGGCGCTGGGCGTGTGGGTCGATTGCGGCGCGCGGCACGAGGTGGCCGCCAACATGGGCGTGAGCCACATGCTGGAGCACATGGCCTTCAAGGGTACCGAGCGGCGCACGGCGCTGGGCCTGGCGGAGGAGATCGAGGCCGTGGGCGGCTTCCTCAACGCCTACACCAGCCGCGAGCAGACCGCCTATCACGTGCGCGTCCTGAAGTCCGACGTCGCGCTGGCGACCGACATCCTGGCCGACATCCTCACCCATCCCGCCTTCGAGCAGGTGGAGCTGGAACGGGAGCGGCAGGTGGTTCTCCAGGAGCTCGGCCAGTCGCGCGACACGCCGGACGACATCGTCTTCGACCATCTTCAGGAAGCCGTCTATCCCGACCAGCCGATGGGCTTCCCGATCCTCGGCAACGAGACGACGGTGAGCAATTTCTCCCGCGAGGACCTGAAGCGCTACATGGGCGCAAACTACCGCAGCGGCGGGATGACGTTCATCGCCTCCGGTGCCGTCGATCACGCGGAAATGGTGGCGCTGGCGGGCGAGAAGTTCGCGGACCTCAAGCCCGGCGCCGCGCCCGCGGCCGAGGCCGCGCGTTACGGCGGCGGCGAGCGGCGGGTGAACGACGATCTCGAGCAGGTCCACGTCGCCTATGCTTTCGAGGGCGTGGCCAGCGCCGGCGACGATTACTATGCCGCGCAGGTGTACGCGTCCGCGCTGGGCGGCGGGATGTCGTCGCGGCTCTTCCAGGAAGCGCGCGAGCGCCGCGGGCTTTGCTACACGATCTCGGCCTTTTCGCAGTCGTTCCGGGATGGCGGCCTGATCGGCGTCTACACCGGCACCGGCGAGACCGAGGCGGGCGAGATCTCCGCGGTGATCGCGGGCGAGATGGCCGCGCTTGCCGCCAACGCCAACGAGGCGGAGATCGGCCGCGCCAAGGCGCAGCTGCGTTCGGGATTGCTGATGGGCCTCGAGCGCCCGTCCACCCGCACCGAGCAGATCGCGTCCTCGCTGCTCGCCCATGGCCGCGTTGTGCCGGTGGAGGAGATCCTGGCGAAGCTCGAGGCCGTGGACGTTTCGGCGGTGCGCCGCTTCGGCGAGCGCGTGATGGCGACGGGGCGGCCCGCGATGGCCGCCGTCGGCCCGCTCGGCAAGCTCGAAAGCTACGAGCGTTTCGCCGCCCGCTACGGAACCGTGCGCAAGGCCGCGGAGTGAAGGCGCGACGCCATGGCCTTCATGCGCGGACTGACATTCCCGGGCGGCCAGCAGCCCGTCATCAGGGGCGACGGCATCTACATGCGCTATCCGCGCATGGCCGACTTCCTCGCCTGGTCGCGCATCCGCGGCGAGAGCCGCGCCTTCCTCTCGCCCTGGGAGCCGTCCTGGGCGAGCGACGAGCTGACCCGCGGCGCCTTCCGCCGCCGCCTCAAGCGCTACGCGAAGGAGACGCGCCACGACACGGCCTATGCCTTCTTCGTCTTCCGCGACGAGGACGACGCGCTGCTCGGCGGCTGCACGCTCTCCAACGTGCGCCGCGGCGTCACGCAGTGCTGCGCGCTGGGCTATTGGGTCGGCGAGCGATTCGCCCGCCAGGGCTACATGCATGCCGCGGTGAAGGCGCTGGTGCCGTTCATCTTCCGCACGCTGGGCCTGCACCGCATCGAGGCGGCGTGCCTGCCGTCCAACGAGCCGTCGCGCAACCTGCTCGCCAAGGCCGGATTCCGCGAGGAAGGGCTCGCCCGGTGCTATCTGCAGATTAACGGTGAGTGGCAGGACCACGTTCTGTTCGCTTTGCTTGCCGAGGAAGCGAAGCTAGCGTGAACCGGCGATTCGACGCCCGGTTCACAGTGTCGAGATTTTTAGCGTTCCTCGCGCTCCTCGTCGTGGTCTCCGCTGCGGCCGCGCCTGTCGCCGTGCCGCCCGCGGCGCGCGCGCATCCCGGTGTGAATTTCGCCGCGCGCGACGCGATGTTCGACCTGTCGGGCTCGCTCAGCTACCAGATGAAGGACCAGAACGGCCCCGGCGAGTGGTTCATGATGACCGCCGCCAACCAGTCGGTGCATCCGGTCACGCGCATCCTCGTCGCCGGCGAGCCATCCAACGCGGCGCTCCACATCTTCCCGCCGCGTGGCCGCCCGCAGATCTACCAGGTCGCGAGTTCGGACTCCGACGTCGATGTGGTGAAGGCGCGCGCCTATGGCCGCCATGTCTGGCGCGTGACGATTCCGCCGGCGACCACCGCCGCGCTCGCCATCGGCATCGAGAACGCGCAGGGCCGCCAGCCGGGCGTGCAGGCCTGGACCGAGCCCGCCTTCATCTTTCACATCCGCCAGCTTTCCGTGTTCATGGCCGCCGTGCAGGGCCTGATCGCGGCGGCGATACTGGTGGCCGCGGGGCTGGCGCTGATGACCGGGCATCTGGCGCCGCGCTGGACGGCGATTGTGCTCCTGGGCGTGTTCCTCACGCGGCTCGCCGCCGGTGGCACCTTCGACGCGGGCTGGACCACCTATGTCGGCGGGCCTTACGGCCTGTCCGCCATGATCGCCGGGCTGACTCTGGCGGCGGGTCTCAGGCTCGCCGACATCGTGGTGCCCATCGACGGGCTGATCGCCGATGCCCGGCGGCGGATGCGCTGGCTGCTGCTCGGCGTAACCGTGGTGTCGCTGCTCGCCTTCATCGGCGCGCCGGGCGCGATCCTCTTGACCGACGTGGCGATCCTCGTCGGCACCGGCGCGATCACGGCCTACCTCGTCAATCGGGGCATTGCCGGCGTCCAGGCCGCGCGCGTGGCGGCACCGAGCGCGGCGGTGTTCTCGCTGGTGGCGACGGCGGGCGCCATCGCCGCGCTTGGCGGCTTCCAGTCCAATCCCATGGCGCCGGCGATGGTAGGCGGCTTCCTCGCGGCCGGCGCGGTGCTGCTCACGCTGGCGGTCGCGGCGGGCGAGGGCATCGCGATCCTGCCCGCGGTCCGCGCCACCGCGAACGCGGCGCCCGCGCGAGACGCGCCGCAACTGGCCGCAGAAGCGGCGGCGCCGGAGCCCGTCCGGCCCGACCTGGCGGCGGCGCAGGCGATCGGCGCCTCGTGCCAGGGCGTGTTCGATCTCGATTTCCGCGGTGACGCGGTGAAGCTCTCCGGCGACGCCGCCGGGCTGATCGGCCTGGAGAAGGGCGAGACGACGCTGGCCCACATCTCCTGGGTGGCGCGCATCCATCCGGACGACCGCGAGATCTACAAGCAGGCCGTGAGCAACTACCGCGCCCATCCCGGGGCGGCCTTCCGCGTGGAGTTCCGCGCGCGTTCCGAGAGCGGGCGTTACCCGTGGTTCGAGCTGCGCGCCACCATGCTCGGTCCGGAATCGGGTCACGGCCCGGCCACGCGCTGCCTCGGCCTGATGGCGGATATCACCACGCGCAAGGAATCCGAAGCCGCCGCGATGGACCGGACGTTGCGCGATCCGCTCACCGGCCTTGGCAACCGCGTGGCGCTGATGGGCGAGCTGGAACAGCGCGGCCTGTCGCATGTCATCTTCGCGCTTCTCGACATCGACCGGTTCAAGTCGATCCATGCCAGCCTGGGCGACGACGGCGCCGATGCCGTGCTGACCGCCGCCGCCCAGCGCCTGACCAAGCGCTTCAAGGGCCGTGCCGACGCGTTCCGCACCGGCGGCGACGCCTTCGCGCTGCTTTTCGTGGAAGGCGACGCGGAGACGATCGGCGCGGAACTGGTCGAGACATGCAAGGCGCCGCACGCCCTGGGTGGCCGCAGCGTGTTCGCGCCCGCGAGCGTGGGCGTGGCGCTCGGCGGGGAGGCGCGCGACCCGCTCGACCTGCTCAAGAACGCGGAGCTGGCGCTGATCCAGGCCAAGCGCCAGGGCGGCTGCTGCGCGCGCCGCTACAGCGCCGATCTCGCCGCGCCCGAAGACGCCGTCGCGCTGGAAGCGGAATTGCGGCGCGCGTTGGACGAGAAGCAGATGGACGTTTTCTACCAGCCCATCGTGCGCCTTTCGGATGCCACGGTCGCGGGCTTCGAGGCGCTGCTGCGCTGGCGCCATCCCACGCGCGGGCTCGTCGTGCCGGGCGAGTTCATCGCCCATTCGGAGGCGACGGGGCTGATCGTGGCGCTGGGCCGCTTCGCGCTTGAGCGCGCGGGCACGGATCTGGCGCAGTGGCAGCGCTTCTTTCCGCTCGAGCCGCCGCTGTTCGTGAGCGTCAACGTCTCGCGCCGCCAGCTAGGCGACGGTTCGCTGGAGGAGGACGTGAGCCGCGTGCTGGCGCAGGCGAGCCTTCAGCCGGGCTCGCTGAAGCTCGAGCTCACCGAAAGCGCGGCGGGCACCGGCGAGGACGGGCACGCCGCGCTGTCGCGCCTGCGCGCGTTGGGCGCGGGCCTGGCGATCGACGATTTCGGCACGGGCGTCTCCTCGCTCAGTCAGCTGCGCGGCTCGCCCTTCGACACGATCAAGATCGACAAGAGCTTCCTGGCGCGCGGCGAGTCCGACGACGACGTGGTGCTCCAGTCCATCGTGCGCATGGCACAGGAACTGGGGCTCGGCGTGGTGGTGGAAGGCGTGGAGCGCGAGCAGGATGCCGACCGGCTCGCCGATCTCGGCTGCGAGTTCGCGCAAGGCTTCTTCTTCAGCGGCCCGCTGCCGGCAGACGACGCGCTCGCCTTCATCGCGCGCCACTACCGCACCGAAGCGGCGAGCCGGGACGAATCCGCGCCCGGCGAAGTGGGAGAGTCAGGCGCGGCCGGCGTGAATCGACAGGCTTGAAACGTCGATCCCGAGCTTGCGCAACGCGGCGCTCCATTTGTCCTCGAGCCCGGAATCGAACAGGATCGCCGCGTCGGCGTCGCAATGGACCCAGCCGTTGAGCCGGATCTCGTTTTCGATCTGGCCCGGACCCCAGCCGGCGTAGCCGAGCGCGAAGATGGCTTTTTCCGGTCCCCGCGATTCCGCCATGGCGCGCAGGATGTCGAGCGTGCCGGTAAGCGAGACGTCCTCGGAAACCGGCATGGTCGATTCCGGGCTCTCGTAGTCGCCGCTATGGAGCACGAAGCCGCGGCCGGTCTCGACCGGGCCGCCGTAGAGGATGGGGAAGTCCGGCGTGTTGGCGGTGATGCGCAGGCCGAGCCGCGTCATCAGCTGCTGGAAGCCCAGGCCTTCGACGGGCTTGTTGACGATAAGGCCCATCGCGCCTTCGTTGGAATGCGCGCACATGAAGATGACGGTCTTCTCGAAGCGCGGATCCGTCATGCCGGGCAGGGCGATCAGGAGCTTGCCCTCGAGGAAATTGTCGCCTTCGATCCGGTCGGATGTCTTCATGGCCCCTAAGGTAACATGGTTTTGACGTTTTGCGTTCCCAAATCGACCGCGCTAAAAACCGCCCCGGTGAAAATGGGTTCCGGAATCCAGAGGAGAACGTGATGACGATCAAGGTGGGCGACAAGATTCCCTCAGCCACGCTGATGCAGATGAAGGACGGCGGGCCCAAGCCCGTGAGCACGGACGATTTCTTCGCCGGCAAGAAAGTCGTGCTGTTCGCGCTGCCCGGCGCGTTCACGCCCACCTGCTCGGCCAAGCATCTCCCCGGATTCGTCACGCATGCCGACGAGATCATGTCCAGGGGCGTGGATGCCATCGCCTGCATGTCCGTCAATGACGCGTTCGTGATGGGCGCCTGGGGCGATCAGCAGAAGACCGGCAGCAAGGTCGCCATGCTGGCCGACGGCAACGGCGATTTCACCCGCGCGCTGGGGCTGGAGCTCGACGCGTCGCGCTTCGGCATGGGCAAGCGCAGCCAGCGCTTCTCCATGGTCATAGACAACGGCACGGTCAAGCAGCTCAACGTGGAAGAGCCCGGCGCGTTTTCGGTGTCGAGCGCCGAGCACGTGCTGACCCAGCTTTGAGCGCGCGCGTCGCGCAATGCTGCTGCGGTTCGCTCCGGGCGGAAGCCCGGGGCGAACCGGCGGTCGTTTCGCTCTGCCACTGCCTGGAATGCCAGCGCCGCACCGGAGCCCCGTTCGGCGTCGGCGCCTACTATCCCGCGGAGCAGGTGAGCCTGTCGGGCGACTCGAAAGTGTACGAGCGCCACGTCGAGGGTCGCTGGCTGCGCTTCCATTTCTGCCCGGATTGCGGCTCGACCGTGTACTGGTACACGGCCAATCATGCAGGCCGCATCGGCGTCGCGGTCGGCAGCTTCGCCGACCCGCGCTATCCCGCGCCGGCGCGCTCCGTCTTCGAGCGCAGCCGCCATGACTGGATCGGGATCCCGGACACGATTCCGGGCTTCACGGCCGGCCGTGACAGTGCGCCCAGCCGCTAGGTGCGGCCATCAGGGTATGGCCGCCCGCGCCAGCGCGTCTGCACGCGCATTCTCGACGTGATCGGAGTGGCCCTTCACCCAGCGCCATTTGACCTCGTGGCGCGAGGCCGCGTCCTCCAGCGCGCGCCAGAGATCTTCGTTCTTGACCGGCTTCTTGTCCGCGGTCTTCCAGCCATTCGCTTTCCACCGCTGAAGCCATTTGGTGGCGCCATCCAACACGTAGCGGGAATCGGTATGAACCGTGACCGCGGAGGCGTTCCTGAGAGCGCCAAGCGCCATGATCACCGCCATGAGTTCCATGCGGTTGTTGGTGGTCGCGGGCTCGCCGCCGGAGATTTCCTTTTCGTGCCTGCCGGAGCGCAGGATCGCGCCCCAGCCGCCGGGGCCGGGATTTCCTGAGCAGGCGCCGTCGGTAAAGATGTCGACCGTCACGAGGCCAGCGCCCGCGGCACGTTGAATTCCACGTCCTCGCGCGTGACGGCGGCTTCCGCGAGCGTGACGTCGAAGCGCGCGCGGAAGGCGGCGACGACCTGGTCCATCAGGTCCTCGGGCGCGGAGGCGCCAGCGGAGAGGCCGACGGTCTGCGCGCCGTCTACCAGGCTCCAGTCGATATCGTCCGCGTGCTGGATGAGCGCGGCATGGCGGGCGCCGGCGCGCAGCGCCACTTCCACCAGCCGCTTGGAGTTGGAGGAGTTGGGCGCCCCGATCACGAACACCACGCCGGATTTGGGCGCGATAGCCTTCATCGCTTCCTGCCGGTTGGTCGTGGCGTAGCAGATGTCTTCCTTGTGCGGCCCCGCGATGGCGGGGAACCGGCGGCGCAGCGCGGCGACGATGTCCGCCGTGTCGTCCACGGACAATGTCGTCTGCGTAATATAGGCCACGGCATCCGGATCGCGCGGCTGGAAGGCTTCCGCGTCCGCGACGGTCTCGACCAGCACGATGGCGCCTTCGGGCAGCTGGCCCATCGTGCCTTCGACCTCCGGGTGCCCGGCATGGCCGATGAGGACGATCTGGCGGCGCGCCCGGAAGTGCCTTTCGGCCTCGACATGGACTTTGGAGACGAGCGGGCAGGTGGCGTCGAGATAGAACAGCTTGCGCCGCTCGGCCTCCGCCGGCACCGATTTGGGCACCCCGTGGGCCGAGAAGATCACCCGCGCGCCCGCCGGCGCCTCCTCGAGCTCGTCGATGAACACCGCGCCCATGCGCTCCAGCCGCTCCACCACGAAGCGGTTGTGCACGATCTCGTGGCGCACATAGACCGGCGCGCCGAACTTCGCCAGCGCCAGCTCGACGATACGGATGGCGCGGTCCACGCCGGCGCAGAAGCCCCGCGGCGCCGCCAGAAGCAGCGTCAGTTTCGGCTTGATTTCCGGGCTTTCCATGCAGGGTCCGCTTGGCTACATTCCCGCGCCTCTCGGGCTGTGGTGTGAGCCTTGGGGCGCGGGAAAGTCAAGCGGAGCAGGCATGAAGGCGGTATTGCGCGGCGTGGCGTTGGTGGCGGTCCTGGGCCTTGCCGGGGGCTGCACGCATGCCGACCGGCAGGCAGCGTGCCCGGGCATGGCGGTGCTGGCCGATGCCGCCACGCAGCACGTGTTCCGTCCCGGCTCGCCGGCGGCGGATCCGTCGAACGTGCTCTATACCGTCCAGATCGTGCGCGTGAAGGGCACTTGCGACATCTCCAAGAAGAGCCGCGTGGCCGGCACCGACCTCGACATCCGTTTCCGCGCCACCCGCGCGCCCAATGGGCAGGCGGCGCAGTACGTCGTCAACTATTTCATCGCCGTCACCCAGGGCGACAATATCGTCCGCAAGGTTCCCCACCAGATCCAGTTCGCCTTCGCGCCGGGCCAGGCCGCCGTCGACTTCGACGAAAGCGTTTCGCCGGCCGATATCAAGATGACCGAAGGCAAGCATCCCTGGGACTACCAGGTGCTGGTCGGGTTGCCGCTGACCAAGGGCGACCTGCAGTACAACCGGAACATCGGAAGTTACGGGCAATGACTTCGCTGAACGCGGAGCTGACGGCGATCGCGCAAGCCGCGTTCGCGGCCGAGGGCCTTTCGCCGGAACTCGGCGCCGTGCAGGTTTCCGACCGGCAGGATCTGGCGCAGTTCCAGTGCAACGGCGCGCTCCCCGCGGCTAGGGAGGCGAAGGCCAATCCGCGCGAGATCGCGGGCAGGATCGCCACGCGGCTCAAGTCCAGCCCGCTCTTCGCCAAGGTGGAGGTCGCAGGGCCCGGCTTCATCAATCTCAACGTCGCCGATGAGGTGCTGGCCGCGCGCGGCGGCGCGATGGCCAAGGACGCGCGGCTGGGCGCGCCGCAGACCGGCGCGGGCAAGACCGCGATCATCGATTTCGGCGGCGCCAATGTCGCCAAGCCCATGCATGTGGGGCATCTGCGCTCGTCGGTGATCGGCGACTCCTTGCAGCGTCTCTTCCGCGCCAATGGCTGGACGGTGTTCAGCGACGTGCATCTGGGCGACTGGGGCCTGCAGATGGGTCAGCTCATCAGCGAGATCGGTCACCGCGGCATCGCGCCCGTCTATTTCGATGCAGCGTTCACCGGGCCATATCCGGAAGCATCGCCGGTGACGATGGACGATCTCGAGGAGATCTATCCCGCCGCCTCCGCCGCCTGCAAAGCCGATCCGGCGCGACTCGAGGAAGCGCGCAAGGCGACGGCGGAACTGCAGGCGGGCCGTCCCGGCTATCGCGCGCTGTGGGAGCATTTCTTCGCCGTCTCGCGCCTCGGGCTCGAGCGGGAGTGGGGCAATCTCGGCATCCATTTCGACCTGTGGAAGGGCGAGGCCAGCGTCGAGCCGCTGATCGCGCCCATGATCGCGGACCTCAAGGCCCGGCACGTGACCGAGGAAAGCGAAGGCGCGCTGGTCGTCCCAGTGGCGCGCGAGACCGACAGGAAGGAGATGCCACCCCTGATCCTGGTGAAATCGGATGGCGCGGTGCTCTACGGCACGACCGACCTTGCGACCATCGTCGACCGCGTGAAGGAGCAGAATCCGGATCTGATGCTCTACGTGGTGGATCAGCGCCAGCATCTGCATTTCGAGCAGGTGTTCCGCGCGGCGGAAAAGGCGCGCCTCAACGGCAAAGCGACGCTCGAGCATGCGGGCTTCGGGACCATGAACGGTCCCGACGGCAAGCCCTTCAAGACCCGCGCCGGCGGGGTGATGAAGCTCTTCGACCTGATCGCGATGGTCACACAGGAAGCCGAGAAGCGCCTCGCCGAGGCAGGCCTCGCCGCGGACTATCCCGCCGAGGAGCGCGCGGCGACTGCCAGGATGGTCGGCATCGCCACGCTCAAATTCGCCGATCTCTCCAACCACCGCCAGACGGACTACGTCTTCGATCTCGACCGCTTCTCGAAATTCGAGGGCAAGACGGGGCCGTATCTGCAATACGCGGCCGTGCGCATCCAGTCGATCCTGCGCCGGGCGGAAGGCGAGGGCTATGCGCTCGTCGGCGCGCCGGTCGTCCGTTCGCCCGAGGAGCGGCGGCTGGTGCTTCAGCTCCTGACTCTTCCCGACGCCATGGCGAATGCCGAAGCCAGGCGCGCGCCCAACATCCTGTGCGACTGGGTCTTTACGCTCGCCCAGGAGTTCAGCCGGTTCTACGCCGAGCACCACATCCTGTCCGAGACCGACGCTGAGCTTCGCGCGGCGCGGCTGGGCCTCTGCGCCCTCACCTTAAGGGCGCTCGCCAAGGTACTGGATTTGCTGGGCATCGAGGTCCCCGCGCGGATGTGAGCGAATCGCCCGGCGCGCGTTGACTCGCCGAGGCCGCCCCCTATATTGGCCGCCAACGTGAGAGCCCGCCGCGAGGCGCGCTTTCGCGGCGATACATTTGATCCCTCGCGGGAGACGCCCCGCCACGATTTTCTGTTTCCACCTCCCTCCGGGAGGCACTTGGAAATTGAAAATGGTGGCGCGGGGGCCGAAGGAGCAACCGCCCCGGAAACTCTCAGGCAAAAGGACCGCGAAGGGGATGAACTTCTGGAAAGCAGGGCTGCCAGTCACGGCGGCTCTCACCGAAGGGGTAATCCCCGCCACCATGTCTTCGTCCGCCTTTCCAGGGTGGCGCGAAGGCGGAAAATGGTTGCGGGGGGAAATCTCTCAGGTCCGATGACAGAGGGGCGCGGATCGCATCTGCGACCCCGCGCAACCTTCAGCACGGACCGACATGGCTGGCACCGACGAAAATCTCCGCAAGACGCCGCTCCACGCGCTGCATCTGGAGCTGGGCGGCAAGATGGTGCCGTTCGCGGGCTACGAGATGCCCGTCCAGTATCCGGCCGGCATCCTCAGGGAGCACCTGCACACGCGCGAAAAGGCGGGCCTGTTCGATGTCTCGCACATGGGCCAGGCTTTCCTCGCCAACGGCGATGCGCTGGAGCGCGTCACGCCGGCCGACGTGAAAGGCCTGAAGGAAGGCATGCAGCGCTACGGCCTGCTGCTCAACGAACAAGGCACGATCAAGGACGATTTCATGTTCTCCCGGCTCAAGGGCGAGAGCGAACTTTATGTCGTCGTCAATGCCGGCACCAAGGAAGGCGATTTCGCCTACATCTCCGCGTCGCTGAAGGACGCCAGGCTCACGCCGCGCCCGGACCGCGCGCTGCTCGCGCTGCAGGGTCCGATGGCGGGCGCGGTGCTGGAGCGCCATTCGCCCGGCATCGACAAGCTCACCTTCATGCATGTCGTCCGCGCCATCGTGGCGGGCGCGCCTGTCATCGTCAGCCGCTCCGGGTACACTGGCGAGGACGGTTTCGAGATCTCAATCGAGGCCCAGCACGCCGAACGCGTCGCCCGGGCGCTGCTCGGCGAGCCGGAGGTGCTGCCGATCGGGCTCGGCGCGCGCGACAGCCTCAGGCTCGAGGCGGGCTTGTGCCTCTACGGCCACGACATAGACGAGACGGTCGATCCGGTCGAGGCCAACCTCGTCTGGTCCATCGGCAAGCGCCGCAAGATGGACAAGGATTTTCCGGCCGCCGAAAGGATCATGGACCGCGTCTTCCACGGCGTGGCGAAGAAGCGCGTCGGCATCCTGCCCGTCGGAAAAGCGCCCGCGCGCGAGGGCACGGAGATCGCCGACACGTCCGGGCGCATCGTCGGCCGCATCACGTCGGGCGGCTTTGGGCCGTCGTTGAACGGCCCCGTCGCGATGGGCTACGTCGAGAGCGCCTTCGCGGGCGACGGCACCGGGCTCGATCTTCTCATCCGCGGCAAGCCCAACCCGGCGCACGTGGCGCCGATGCCGTTCGTGCCGCACCGCTACAAACGATCCACGCAAACGGCCATCCAGGGGTAAGCAATGAGCGAAGTCCGTTTCACCGATCAGCACGAATGGGTGCGCCTCGACGGCGATACCGCCACCGTCGGGATCACCAGGCACGCCGCCGAGCAGCTGGGCGACGTGGTGTTCGTCGAGGTGCCCGAGGCCGGCCGCAAGATCGGCGCGGGCGGCGAGGCCGCGGTGGTGGAGAGCGTAAAGGCCGCCAGCGACGTCTATTCGCCCGTGGGCGGCGAGGTGATCGAAGGCAACGCCGCGCTGGCGGGCGATCCCTCGAAGGTCAACGCCGACCCTGAAGGTGAGGCGTGGTTCTTCAAGCTCAGGATCGCCGACAAGGGCGAATTCACCAGGCTGATGACCGCGGAGCAGTACGCGGCGTTCGTGAAGGAGCACTGACTCTGCGTCATGGCGCGCCCGCGCGTTGCGCGCGACGATATGATCGGCATGCGGCGCGCGCCGGACGGGCCATCCAGTCGAGGTCGGTGCGGTTCTGAAGAGCGGGACGCGGATCGAAGTGATGGAATTGTGCCAGGCGTGACCTGGGTGGCCCGAATTCGCGGGCCATGACACGGGAGTGGTGATGAGATACCTGCCCTTAACCCCCGACGATCGCGCCGCGATGCTGCGCAAGATCGGCGCGCGCGACATCGATGCGCTGTTTCGCGACGTGCCGAAACAGGCCGTCGTCGCGCGTTCCGCCTTCGACCTGCCCGACACGCAGGGCGAGATGGCGGTGGAGCGCGCGCTCACCCGCATGTCCGCGAAGACGACCGCCGCCGGATCCGTGCCGTTCTTCTGCGGCGCGGGTGCGTACCGGCATCACGTCCCCGCCGCGGTCGATCACATGATCCAGCGCTCGGAGTTCCTCACCTCCTACACACCCTACCAGCCCGAGATCGCGCAGGGCACGCTGCAATATCTCTTCGAATTCCAGACCCAGGTGGCGCTGCTCACCGGCATGGAGGTGGCCAACGCCTCGCTCTACGACGGCTCGACCGCCACCGCCGAGGCCGTGATGATGGCCCAGCGCATCACCAAACGCAGCAAGGCCATCCTCTCCGGAGGGCTTCATCCTCACTACGCCGAAACCGTGGAGACGGTCGCCGGGATATCCGAGGAGATCGTCCGTTCGCCCGTCACGCCGGGGAAGGCGGAAGACATCGTCGCCCTGATCGACGACAAGACGGCCTGCGTGGTCGTGCAGTCGCCCGACGTGTTCGGCCTGATCCGCGATCTCGAGCCCATCGCCGAAGCGGCGCATGCCAAGGGCGCGCTCCTCATCGCGGTGGTCACCGAGATCGTGTCGCTCGGCCTGATCGAGCCGCCCGGCGCGCAGGGCGCGGACATCGTGGCGGCGGAGGGCCAGTCGCTGGGCGTCGGTCTCAGTTTCGGCGGCCCTTATGTCGGGCTCTTCGCGACCCGCGAGAAATTCCTGCGCCAGATGCCCGGCCGGCTCTCCGGCGAGACGGTGGACGCCGCCGGCAAGCGCGGCTACGTGCTCACGCTCTCCACCCGCGAGCAGCATATCCGCCGGGAGAAGGCCACGAGCAACATCTGCACCAATTCCGGCCTGTGCTGCCTCGCCTTCACCATCCACCTGTCGCTCCTGGGCGAGGAAGGCTTCACGCGGCTCGCCCGCGCCAACCATGCGCGCGCCTCCGCGCTGGCGTCGCGGCTGGAGAAGGTGAAGGGCGTGTCGCTGGTGACGCCTTCCTTCTTCAATGAATTCACGATCAAGCTACCCAAGCCCGCGGCCGCCGTCGTGGACCGCCTGCTGGAGAAGAACGTCATCGCCGGCGTGCCGGTGTCGCGGCTCCTGCCGCACGAGCCCCAGGTCCGCGACCTCCTGATCGTCGCCGCTACCGAGACGGTCAGCGACGAGGATTGCGCCGCCTTCGTCAAAGCCCTGTCGGAGGTTGTGTGATGACCATGAACAGCCAGGGCCGTCCCACCTCTTCCGGCACCTTCGAGAACATCGAATTGCCGACGATCTCCGGCGACCGCGGGCTCGACCATGAAGAGAAGCTGATCTTCGAACTGGGTCGCCCCGGCATGACGGGCGTGGACATCCCCGAAGTTCAGATGAGCGAGGAGCGGCTGGCCGGCCGGCGCCGCCGGGGCGCCATCGGACTTCCGGGCCTCTCCGAGCCGGAGGTGATCCGCCACTACGTGCGCCTGTCGCGCATGAACTACGCCATCGACGCCGGGCTCTACCCGCTCGGTTCCTGCACCATGAAGCACAATCCGCGCCTCAACGAGAAGATGGCGCGGCTGCCGGGTTTCGCCGACGCCCATCCGCTCGCGCCGCAATCCACCGTGCAGGGTGCGCTGGAATGCATTTCCGAGCTGATGCGCTGGCTCACCGTGCTGACGGGCATGCCGGCCGTCGCGATGTCGCCCAAGGCCGGCGCCCATGGCGAGCTGTGTGGCCTTCTCACCATCCGCGCGGCGCTGGAAGCGCGCGGCGAGAAGCGGCATCGTATCCTCGTGCCGTCGTCGGCGCATGGCACCAATCCCGCCACCGCGGCCGTCGCGGGCTTTGCCGTCGAGGAAGTGCCCGCCACCAAAGACGGCCATGTCGATGCCGACGCGCTCGAGGCCAAGCTCGGCCCCGATGTCGCCGCGATCATGCTCACCAATCCCAACACTTGCGGGCTGTTCGAGCCGCGCATCAGGGAGATGGCCGACGCCGTGCATGTGGCCGGTGCCTACTTCTATTGCGACGGCGCCAATTTCAACGCCATCGCCGGCCGGGTGCGCCCCGGCGATCTCGGCGTCGATGCGATGCACATCAACCTGCACAAGACCTTTTCCACGCCACATGGCGGGGGCGGCCCGGGCGCGGGTCCGGTGGTGCTGTCCGCGGCGCTGGCGCCCTACGCGCCGCTGCCGCTGCTGGTGCATGACAGCGCGGGCTTTCGCCTCGTCGAGCACCGCGACGGCGCCACGGCACGCGAGAAACCTTTCGGCCGGATGTGCGCGTTCCACGGCCAGATGGGGATGTTCAGCCGCGCGCTCACCTACATGATGAGCCACGGCGCCGACGGCATCCGCCAGGCCAGCGAAGACGCCGTGCTCTCCGCCAATTACATCCTCGCCTCGCTCAAGGACGTGATGAGCGCGCCCTTCGGCGAAGGTCCCTGCATGCACGAGGCGCTGTTCGACGATTCGTTCCTGGAAGGCACCGGCGTGACCACGCTCGATTTCGCCAAGGCGATGATCGACGAAGGCTATCATCCGATGACGATGTATTTCCCGCTGGTGGTCCATGGCGCCATGCTGATCGAGCCGACGGAATCGGAATCGAAGGAGTCGCTCGACCGCTTCATCCATGTGCTGCGTGAAATGGCGCTGGAGGCGAAGGCCGGCAGGAAGGAGCGCTTCGAAGGTGCCCCGCGGCTTGCCCCCCGCCGCCGTCTCGACGAAACCGCCGCCGCCCGCAAGCCCGTGCTGCGCTGGAAGCCCAAGGATCTTCCGCAGGCGGCGGAGTGATGCACCTCGGGGGTTCCGTCCCGGTTCCGCCGCGGCGCGGGCGGTCATGGCCCAAGGCGACAGGACGGCCAGCCGCCGGGGCTGCCCGGCTCACGCGTGGCCGGTGAACAGCCAGAGCAGCAGGATGATCGGGATCGGGACGCCGATCAGGTAGAGCAGGCAGGAGCGCATTTCACCCTCTGACGCGCGTTCTCCGGATCATAATGTGGGAAGCGGCGGCGAAGTTCCAGGTCACGAGACGTTCAGTGCGCGGCCGCTCAGCCGCGCCGCAGCTCGTACAGCGCCACCGCGGCGGCGTTGGAGACGTTCAGGCTTTCCATCGCGGCGTCCATCGGGATGAAGGCGGATGCGTCGCAGCGCTCGCGCACGAGCCGGCGGATGCCCGAGCCTTCCGAACCCAGCACCAGCGCCACGTCGCCGCCGCGCGCGGCCTCGGCAAGCGGCATCTCGCCGTCGCCCGTCAGCGCCACGCGCCAGAATTCGTGGCGGCCGAGATCGTCCAGCGCGCGGGCAATGTTGACGACCGGGATGTAGGACACGAGGTCCAGCGCGCCGGACGCGGCCTTCGCCAGCACGCCCGATTCGGCGGGCGCGTTGCGGTCCTGCACGATGACGGCGGTGACGCCGAACGCGGCGGCGGAGCGCAGGATGGCGCCCGCGTTGTGCGGATCGGAAATCTGGTCCAGCACAAGCACGATGCGCCGCCGCTCCGTCTTCGCGCCCAGGACCTCGTCCAGATCGCGGTGCGGCAGCTTCTCCACCTGCAACGCCACCCCCTGATGCACGGAGCCGGGTGGCAGGAGCCTGGCCACCTGTTCGGCGCCCGCGATCTCGTGCCGCGTGCGGCCGAGGAGCGCGCTCCCGATCTCCTCTGCCGCGCGCCCGGTCAGCACCGCGCGCAGCACGCGCCGGCGCGGGTTGGCGAGCGCCGCGCGCGCCGGATGCAGTCCGTAGAGCCACCAGCCCTGCGGGCGCGGGCCGTGATGTCCCTGTTCGGGATGTTCCCTCTGGTGGCGTCGCGGGTGGCGGCCTGGCATGCGCTCTGGCGGAAATGTCGATCGCGTCGAACTTTAGCGGAGAGATTAACCGGACGGATAGAGGGCTGTGCGTTCATGTCTTCAAGGGGGTTGCGGCATGCCGGAAAGGCGGCCCGGATGAGGGAGGGTTGTCATGACGGCGGATTGCGGAACGGCCGAGGATTGCGCGAGCGAAGACGGCGTGCGCTGCTCGGTGACGGTCGCCGCCCCGCGCGCCAGGGCGTTCGCCGCGTTCCGGCACGACATCCTCGCCTGGTGGCCGCGTGACGAGACATGGTCGGGCGACGTCATCGAGGATCTCTATTTCGAGGGCCGCAAGGGCGGGCTCATCTGGGAGCGCGGCCCGGGCGGTTTCCGCCTCGACATGGCGCGCGTCGAGCGCTGGCTCCAGCCGGAACGCATCCATCTGCGCTGGCACGTGGGGCCCGGCCGCGTGCCCGAGCCGGATCCCGCGAAGGCCAGCGAGGTCGAGATTCGCTTCCTGCCGGAAGAGGGTGGCGGCACGCGGGTGGAATTGGAGCATCGCGGCTTCGCCCGGCACGGCGAGGGCGCCGATGCCTACCGCGCCCGCATGGGGTCCGATCTCGGCTGGCCCCGCATCCTCAGGTGCTTCGCCGGCCATTTCGAGCCACGCCGCGAAACCGCCGCATCCGACGCCAAAATCACGCCCCTGCGGCTGCTGCCGGAGTTCGTGGCGTAGCCCGGATTGCGCCGCCCGGCCGGGAAGTTGACACCCCGGCCTAATTGCCCGATATCCGCCCGCCCGCGGCCGCCAAACCGCGGGGAAAGCCTCGAGTTTGGGGGAATGTCCCGAGCGGCAAAGGGGGCGGACTGTAAATCCGCTGGCTTCGCCTTCGTAGGTTCGAGTCCTACTTCCCCCACCACCGGACGACGGAGTGTGGAATACAGGGATCGCAAGGTGCTTCCGATGCCCGTGTTCTGTATCCTGCGATCCGATGCGGGTGTAGCTCAATGGTAGAGCTCCAGCCTTCCAAGCTGGCTACGTGGGTTCGATTCCCATCACCCGCTCCAACCGTCCCCCGCGACGCGATGAAGACCGCTACGGCGAAGCGCCCGAGCGCGAAACATCGGCTGGGGGCGAACCTCAGCCCGGCCCATTCTTCTCCAGCCAGTTCAGGCCGCGCCGGATTTCGGCGCCCGACAATGCGCGGGCCTGGTTGAGCACGTCGCGGCGCAGTTGGGCGTCGTAGCCGTGTTGCTGGGCCTTGGAGTAGGTGCGCATGTCGGGACCCGTGAGGATGGCGGCGATCTCCGCATCGTCCGGCGTCACGCCGATATGGCGCAGGCATTTCGCGAGCCATGTCTCCGGCGCGTCGAGGAACCTGTCGAAGTCGAGCCACAGCGCGTGGTCGCCCGCGCCCGCGGCGCGCAGCGCGGACATCTCGCACGCCCAACTCATGGCGATGAGTTCGCCTTCGGTGGCGGGCGGGGGCAGCGATCTTCCCAGCCGCCTTTGCAGCCGCGCAAAGCGCGAGGCGCCCAGCATGCGCGCTTCCTGACGCGAGTTCGGCCCGCCCAGGATCGTCGCGAGATAGGTCTCGGCGGACACGGCCATGAAGATGGCCCTGGGCGCCCAGGGCCGGGCCAGGATGTCCGCCGCCAGTTCGGAGGCGAAGCTGGTGGCCTTCACGACCGCGCGCTGCCGTGGCCGGAAGGTGCGCGACCACAGGGCCAGCAGCGTTGGCAGGTAGGCGTCGACATCGCCGCGGCCGTCGATCTTTCTCTGCGCCAGCGTCCGCAGCGCCAGCGGCTCTCGCAGGGCAAAGACGCCCGGATGCGCCCCCATCAGCCGCGACAGCAGGGTCGAGCCGACATGGCCGATGTGGAAGATGAAATCGCACGTCTGCGGCAGTCCGGCGGCGGCATCGGCCACCTCCTGCCAGGCCACGGTTCGGACCGGCATCCGCAGTCCCAGGATACGGGCATCCAGGAAGCTGGCCGCCCGGTAGTCCGGCTCGGTGAGCCGGACGAGGCTCACCGTCCCATTTTCCACATTCACGTCGTGTGGAAACGGCTCCGGCGACGCGGCCAGGTCCTGGGCGAGGGCGGTCATGGCCCGATGTCTGCCTTCCCCGGCCTTCCGGGGCAAGCTTTCGCACCTGCAACCCTACCCCGCCGAGGGGCTTGCCAAAGCTGTGTTTTTGTGGACCGGACCGCTTGAAACAGGGGTAACCGGCTGGTAAACCCTCGCCCCTTGGCAGACATCGCACGTGCGCTGAAGAGCGGGCTCGCTCTCCGGCGCGCTGCGTTTTTGCCGCTAGGAGTGTAGCTCAGTTGGTAGAGCGGCGGTCTCCAAAACCGTAGGCCGGGGGTTCGAGTCCCTCCACTCCTGCCAAGTGACGCACAACGAAGAGACGGAATCAACCGGTGGCCGAAGCATCCAGGAAATCAGCGGACGATACGACGGGCTCGCTGCCCGCGCCCGCGCGGAGCTCGGGCGGGATCGTGCAGTTCGTGCGCGACGTCAAGCGTGAAGCCATCGACAAGGTGACCTGGCCGACCATCAGGGAAACGCGGCTGACCACCGTCGTCGTGTTCATCATGGTCGGCCTGATGATGCTTTTCTTCTATGCGGTCGATTTCCTTTTCACGATGGCCGAAGGCTGGCTCATCGGCGGATTCAAGTGAGACGGCAATGAGCGAAGCAGGCACAGTCGTCAACCCGGACGCGCGCTGGTACATCGTCCACACCTACTCGAATTTCGAGAAGAAGGTGGCCGAGGAGATCAAGCGCCAGGCCAAGATCCAGGATCTCGACGGCGAGGTCGTGGATGTCGTGGTGCCGACCGAGGAAGTGGTCGAGATCCGCCGCGGCCAGAAGCGCAGTTCCGAGCGCAAGTTCCTGCCCGGCTACGTGCTGCTGCACGCCAAGCTGACGGACGAGGTCTATCACCTGGTGAAGAACGTGGCCAAGGTCACGGGCTTCCTGGGCCAGGGCAACAAGCCCGTGGCGCTGCGCAAGGCCGAGGTCGACCGGATCCTCAACCAGGTGCAGGAGGGCGTGGAGCATCCCCGCCCCTCGATCGTCTACGAGATCGGCGAGCAGGTCCGCGTGATCGACGGCCCATTTACGACGTTCACCGGACTGGTCGAGGAAGTCGACGAAGATCGCTCGCGGCTCAAGGTTGCCGTCTCGATCTTCGGTCGCGCGACGCCGGTGGAGCTGGAGTTCGGGCAGGTGGAGAAAGTCTGAGTTCGGGATGCGGAAAACAGGGGCCGAAATTCTTCAGATACCCGTTCTCTGTCTTCTGTAACCGCGGGAGGGCCGGCCAGGCCCGTCTGCACCGCAAACCGCTAAGGAGGCGGTACGAGAGTGGCGAAGAAGATCGTGGGTTACATCAAGCTGCAGGTGCCCGCCGGCGCGGCCAACCCGTCGCCGCCGATCGGCCCCGCGCTGGGCCAGCGCGGCCTCAACATCATGGAGTTCTGCAAGGCGTTCAACGCCAAGACCCAGCAGATGGAAAAGGGCATGCCGATTCCGGTGAACATCACCGTGTTCTCGGACAAGTCCTTCAGCTTCGAGATGAAGACGCCGCCGGCGTCCTACTTCCTGAAGAAGGCCGCCAAGATCACCGACGGCTCGAAGACGCCGGGCCTTGCCTTCGCCGGCAAGGTGACCAAGGCGCAGGTGCGCGAGATCGCGCAAGCCAAGATGAAGGACCTCAATGCCAACGATATCGAGATGGCGATGCGCCTCATCGAGGGCAGCGCGCGGTCCATGGGCATCGAGGTGACGGGGTAAGCCATGAGCAAGCGATTCAACAAGGCCTCCGAAGGCATCGACGGCGCAAAGCAGTACTCCGTCGAAGAAGCGGTGAAACTGGTGAAGTCCCGGGCCACCGCGAAGTTCGACGAAACGATCGAGATCGCGATCAATCTCGGCGTCGATCCCAAGCACGCCGACCAGATGGTGCGCGGCGTGGTCAACCTGCCGAGCGGCACCGGCCGCAGCCTGCGCGTGGCGGTGTTCGCCAAGGGCGCCAAGGCGGACGAGGCGAAGAAGGCAGGCGCCGACATCGTGGGCGCAGAGGATCTGGCGGAAACGGTCGGCAAGGGCGAGATCGATTTCGACCGCTGCATCGCCACGCCCGACATGATGGGCGTCGTCGGCCGTCTCGGCAAGGTCCTGGGGCCGCGCGGCCTGATGCCGAACCCCAAGGTCGGCACCGTGACGATGGACGTGACCCAGGCGGTGAAGGACGCCAAGGGCGGAGCGGTGGAGTTCCGCGTCGAGAAAGCGGGCATCATCCAGGCCGGCGTCGGCAAGGCGAGCTTCACCGAGGATGCGCTTGTCGCCAACGTGAAGGCGTTCGTCGACAGCGTCGGCAAGGCGCGTCCCTCGGGTGCCAAGGGCACCTACATGAAGAAGATTTCGCTGTCGTCCACCATGGGCCCGGGCGTGAAGGTCGCGCTGGGCAGCGCGGGTGGCGTGGCATAGCTGTGCTCCGGGGCGCTGCTCGCGCAACGTCCCCCGGCATGACGCGAGGTTGAGTGCGTTCATCACCCGGAGGCGCCGCGCAGCGGCAACGAAGGGTGCAAGAGTTTCCGGCGGGCGATTGCCGGATACCTGTCCGAGACTGCTGGTGCCGCTAGCGGCTTAATTCTCCAGCATAGACGGGGTGAGGAACGGATTTGCGGAGCGGGCGCTCCGCCGATCCGGGTTTGAACCCTGGGGCAGGCTGCCCTTCGTCCTGAGGTGCGAGCGCGAAGCGCGAGCCCCGAAGGAAGACGGGACGTGCAACAGGGCGTGTCCGGATCGTCACGGGCACGTTGATAGGAGAAGCAAGTGGACAAAACCGAGAAGGCGGATGTCGTCAAAGCGCTGAACGGCGTGTTTGCCGATGCCGGCTCCGTGGTTGTCGCCCACTATTCGGGCATGACGGTCGCCGAAATGGGCGAGCTCCGGTCGCGCATGCGCAAGGCCGGCGCCTCGTTCCAGGTGGCGAAGAACCGCCTTGCCCTGCGTGCTCTGGATGGAACGCCCGCCAAGGGCATCGCGCACCTTTTCAAGGGGCCGACGGGAATTGCCGTGAGCAAGGATCCCGTGGCCGCCTCGAAGGTCGCGGTGGCCTACGCCAAGGAGAACGACAAGCTCGTGATCCTGGGCGGCACGGTGGGGACGACGGCATTGGACGCCAACGGCGTGAAGGCCCTGGCAACCCTGCCGTCGCTCGACGAGCTGAGAGGCAGGATCGTGGGGCTGCTCAAGGCGCCCGCCACGAAGATTGCCGGAGTCGTCCAGGCTCCCGCGGGCCAGCTGGCCCGGGTCATCGGCGCGTTCGCCAAGAAGGACGCGGCATAAGCGGCAACCCAATCAACGTTCGAACCCGAAAACCAAGGAAACTGAGAAATGTCGAAGATCGAAAAGCTTGTTGAAGACCTCTCCAGCCTCACCGTCCTGGAAGCCGCGGACCTCGCGAAGCTTCTGGAAGACAAGTGGGGCGTCAGCGCCGCGGCGCCGGTCGCCATGGCGATGCCGGCCGGCGGCGGTGCCGCGGCCGCTCCGGCCGCCGAAGCCAAGACCGAATTCACGGTCGTGCTGACGGAAGCGGGCGCCAACAAGATCAACGTCATCAAGGAAGTCCGGGCGATCACCGGCCTCGGCCTGAAGGAAGCCAAAGACCTCGTCGAAGGCGCCCCGAAGGAAGTGAAGGCCGACGTTCCGAAGGACGAAGCCGAGAAGATCAAGAAGCAGCTCGAGGGCGCCGGCGCCAAGGTCGAGCTGAAGTAAAGCAAGGAGACGTGACGGGTTGAAGTTCCGTCACCGAGTACATACTTCGCATCCCCACCCCCTGCGGCGAGTCGCCCGCCGCAGGGCCGGTGGCTTTCGCACATTCGGTACGACGCAAGGGAACCTCGAATGACCCTCTCATTCACGGGACGCAAAAGGCTTCGGAAATTCTTCGGCAAAATGCACGAAGTGGCCGAAATGCCGAACCTCATCGAAGTGCAGAAGACCTCCTACGACCAGTTCCTCCAGGTCGATAAGGGGGCGGGCGGCGCGCGCAAGGACGAGGGCCTGCAGGCCGTCTTCGCGTCGGTGTTCCCGATCAAGGATTTCTCCGAGAATTCCCTTCTCGAGTATGTGGATTACCACTTCGAGGAGCCGAAATACGACGTCGAGGAGTGCCAGCAGCGCTCCATGACGTTTGCCGCGCCCCTGAAGGTGACGCTGCGCCTCATCGTGTTCGATACGGACCAGGAGACGGGCGCCAAGTCGGTCAAGGACATCAAGGAACAGGATGTCTACATGGGCGACATCCCCTTCATGACCGAGAACGGCACCTTCATCGTCAACGGCACCGAGCGCGTGATCGTCTCCCAGATGCACCGCTCCCCGGGCGTGTTCTTCGACCACGACAAGGGCAAGACGCACTCCTCGGGCAAGCTCCTGTTCGCGGCGCGCGTGATCCCCTATCGCGGCTCGTGGCTCGATTTCGAGTTCGACGCGAAGGACATCATCCACGTCCGCATCGACCGCCGCCGCAAGCTGCCGGCGACGACGCTCCTCTACGCGCTCGGCATGACGCAGGAAGACATCCTCGCCTATTTCTACGGCAAGATCGCCTTCAAGCACACCAAGGACAAGGGCTGGACCACCCCGCTCGACCCCGCCTGGATGCGCAACGCCAAGACTGTCGGCGAGTGGAAGAACGCCAAGACCGGCGAAGTGCTGGTCGAGGCAGGCGCCAAGATCGGCGCGCGCATGCTGCGCAAGTGGCAGGAAGACGGCGTCAAGCAGATCGCGCTGTCGATCGACGACCTCGTCGGCCGCTTCTCCGCGCTCGACATGGTCAACCCCGAGACCGGCGAGATCTTCGTCGAGGCCGGCGACGAGCTGACCGCGGCGAGCCTGGAGACGCTGGTCGAGAACGGCTTCCACGAGATCGACTGCATCAATGTCGACGGCATCACCATCGGCGCCTATGTCCGCAACACCATGGCGGCGGACAAGAACCACAGCCGCGAGCAGGCGCTGATCGACATCTACCGCGTCATGCGCCCGGGCGAGCCGCCCACGCTCGACACGGCGGAGACGCTGTTCGGCCAGCTGTTCTTCGATTCCGAGCGCTACGACCTTTCCAGCGTCGGCCGCGTGAAGATGAACATGCGCCTCGAGCTCGACGCGCCCGACACCATGCGGGTGCTGCGCAAGGAAGACATCATCGCCATCGTCAAGGCGCTGGCGGAGCTGCGCGACGGCCGCGGCGAGGTCGACGACATCGACAACCTCGGCAACCGCCGCGTCCGCTCGGTCGGCGAGCTGATGGAGAACCAGTTCCGCGTCGGTTTGCTGCGCATGGAGCGCGCGATCAAGGAGCGCATGTCGGCCGTCGATATCGACACCGTCATGCCGCACGACCTGATCAACGCCAAGCCCGTGGCGGCCGCGGTGCGCGAGTTCTTCGGCTCCTCGCAGCTGTCGCAGTTCATGGACCAGACCAATCCCCTGTCGGAAGTCACCCACAAGCGCCGCATGTCGGCGCTCGGACCGGGCGGTCTGACCCGCGAGCGCGCCGGCTTCGAGGTGCGCGACGTGCACCCGACGCATTACGGCCGCATCTGCCCGATCGAAACGCCGGAAGGCCCGAACATCGGCCTGATCAACTCGCTCGCCACCTATGCGCGGGTGAACAAGTACGGCTTCATCGAGAGTCCGTACCGCAAGGTCGTGAACAAGCATGTCACCGACGAGGTCGTGTACCTCTCGGCGATGGAGGAGGCGAAGTACACCATCGCCCAGGCCAACGCGACCATCGACGGCCGCGGCCGCATCACCGACGAGCTCGTGTCGTGCCGCAAGCACGGCGACTTCATGATGACGACGCCGGACCAGATCGAGTTCATCGACGTGTCGCCCAAGCAGCTGGTGTCGGTGGCCGCCGCGCTGGTGCCGTTCCTGGAGAACGACGACGCCAACCGCGCGCTCATGGGCTCGAACATGCAGCGCCAGGCCGTGCCGCTGCTCCAGCCGGAAGCGCCGCTGGTCGGCACCGGACTGGAAGACGTGGTTGCGCGCGACTCCGGCTCGGCCATCGCCGCGCGCCGGCCGGGCGTCGTCGATCAGATCGACGCCACCCGTATCGTCATCCGCGCCACCGAGGAAGCCGATCCCACCAGGCCGGGCATCGACATCTACCGTCTGAAGAAGTTCCAGCGCTCCAACCAGTCAACCTGCATCAACCAGCGTCCGCTGGTGAAGGTGGGCGACAGGGTCCAGCGCGGCGACATCATCGCCGACGGCCCGTCCACGCAATTGGGCGAGCTGGCGCTGGGCAAAAACGCGCTGGTCGCGTTCATGCCGTGGAATGGCTACAATTTCGAGGACTCCATCCTCATCTCCGAGCGCATCGTGCGCGACGACGTCTTCACCTCGATCCATATCGAGGAGTTCGAGACCCAGGCGCGCGACACCAAGCTCGGGCCTGAGGAAATCACCCGCGACATCCCGAACGTGGGCGAGGAGTCGCTCAAGAACCTCGACGAAGCCGGCATCGTCTATATCGGCGCCGAAGTCCTGGCGGGCGACATCCTCGTCGGCAAGGTGACCCCCAAGGGCGAAACCCCGATGACGCCGGAAGAGAAGCTCCTGCGCGCCATCTTCGGCGAGAAGGCGGCCGACGTGCGCGACACCTCGCTCCGCGTCCCGCCGGGCGTCACCGGCACGGTCGTGGAAGTGCGGGTGTTCAACCGTCACGGCGTCGACAAGGACCAGCGCGCGCTCGCCATCGAGCGTGCCGAGGAAGAGCGTCTCGCCGAAGACCGCGACGACGAGCTGGCGATCCTGGAGCGCAATATCTTTGCGCGCCTGTCGGACATCCTGCTGCACAAGACCGCGTCCCACGGTCCCAAGGGCATGGCCGCGGACACCAAGATTACGCAGGGCGTGCTCGAAACGATCCCGCGCCATCAATGGTGGCAGATCGGGCTCCGGAACGAGAAGGCGCAGGGCGAGATCGAAGGCCTGCGCAAGCAGTACGACGAGTCCAAGTCGCGCCTCGACAAGCGCTTCGCCGACAAGGTGGAGAAGCTGCGCCGCGGCGACGAACTGGCGCCGGGCGTGATGAAGATGGTCAAGGTCTTCGTCGCCGTGAAGCGCAAGCTCCAGCCGGGCGACAAGATGGCCGGCCGTCACGGCAACAAGGGCGTGATCAGCCGCATCCTGCCCATCGAAGACATGCCGCATCTGGAAGACGGCACGGCGGTCGACGTCGTGCTCAATCCGCTGGGCGTGCCGAGCCGCATGAATGTGGGCCAGATCCTGGAGACTCATCTGGGCTGGGCTTCGGCCGGTCTCGGCCGCCAGATCGGCGCCGCGCTCGACAAGGTGCGCCGCGATGGCAAGCCGGACGGCCTGCGCCGCACGCTCAAGCACATCTACGGCAGCGACGAGCGGCTGGCGGAGCTGGACGACCAGGGCCTGATGGAACTGGCCGACAATCTGCGCACCGGCGTGCCGGTGGCGACGCCGGTGTTCGACGGCGCCAAGGAGCACGACATCGTGGAGATGCTGTCCGAAGCCGGGCTCTCGAAGTCCGGCCAGGTCACGCTCTTCGACGGCCGCACCGGCGAGGCGTTCAAGCGCGCCGTCACGGTCGGCTACATCTACATGCTGAAGCTGCATCATCTGGTGGACGACAAGATCCACGCCCGCTCGATCGGCCCCTACTCGCTGGTCACCCAGCAGCCCCTGGGCGGCAAGGCGCAGTTCGGCGGCCAGCGTTTCGGCGAAATGGAAGTGTGGGCGCTCGAAGCCTACGGCGCCGCCTACACGCTGCAGGAAATCCTGACGGTGAAGTCCGACGACGTGGCCGGGCGCACCAAAGTCTACGAGGCGATCGTCCGCGGCGAAGACACGTTCGAGGCCGGCATTCCGGAATCGTTCAACGTGCTCGTCAAGGAAATGCGGTCCCTCGGTCTCAATGTGGAGCTAGTCAATGGCTGATTTCGAAATCCGTACGCCCGGCCGCGGCGCCCGCCAGCATCAGGATCTGATGAACGTCTTCAAGCCGGCCAACGAGCAGCCGGTGTTCGACCGCATCCGGATCTCCATCGCGAGTCCGGACCAGATCCAGCGCTGGAGCCACGGGGAGATCAAGAAGCCGGAAACCATCAACTACCGCACCTTCAAGCCCGAGCGCGACGGCCTGTTCTGCGCGCGCATCTTCGGGCCGGTGAAGGATTACGAATGCCTGTGCGGCAAGTACAAGCGCATGAAGTACAAGGGCATCGTCTGCGAGAAGTGCGGCGTCGAGGTCACGGTGCAGAAGGTGCGCCGCGAGCGCATGGGCCACATCGAGCTGGCCTCGCCCGTCGCGCATATCTGGTTCCTGAAGTCTCTGCCCTCGCGCATCGGCCTGATGCTCGACATGAAGCTGAAGGACCTGGAGCAGGTCCTCTACTTCGAGAAATACGTCGTCATCGAGCCCGGCCTGACGCCGCTCAAGGACAGGACGCTGCTTTCCGAGGACGAGTACTACAAGGCCCAGGACGATTACGGCGAGGACAGCTTTACCGCCAAGATCGGCGCCGAAGCCATCCGCGACCTGCTCATGGCGATCGATCTCGTCAAGCTGCGCGACCAGCTGCGCGCGGACATTGCCGCCTCCAACGGCGGCGAGAAGCCCAAGCAGATGGTCAAGCGGCTCAAGGTGGTCGAGGCCTTCATCGATTCTGGCAACCGGCCGGAGTGGATGATCCTCACGCACGTGCCGGTGATCCCGCCGGAGCTGCGCCCGCTGGTTCCGCTGGACGGCGGCCGCTTCGCGACGTCGGACCTGAACGACCTCTACCGCCGCGTCATCAACCGCAACAACCGCCTCAAGCGCCTGATCGAGCTGAAGGCGCCCGACATCATCGTGCGCAACGAGAAGCGCATGCTGCAGGAGTCGGTCGATGCGCTGTTCGACAATGGCCGCCGCGGCCGCGTCATCACCGGCGCGAACAAGCGTCCGCTGAAGTCGATCGCCGACATGCTGAAGGGCAAGCAGGGCCGCTTCCGCCAGAACCTTCTGGGCAAGCGCGTCGACTACTCGG
>DATJXR010000054.1:0-25220 GCA_035499995.1 Rhizomicrobium sp.
AGTAGCTAACCCCTCTCCCCTGCCCTCTCCCCGGAGTACCGGGGAGAGGGAGAAATGCGCGCGGGTTTGGCGGGGAATCGTTGCGATCGTTGTGGTGGGGTTGGTGTTGGTGATGGGGTCGGTGGTGCGGGCTGATCCGGCGAAGCGGATGAATGTGTTGTTTATCATCTGCGATGATTTGAATCTCGCCGAGGGGTGTTATGGGAACACGGTGGTGAAGACGCCGAATATCGATGCGCTGGCGGCGAAGGGCATCAACTATGCGCGGGCGTACAATCAGAACACGGTGTGCATGCCGGCGCGCTCGTCGATGCTGACGGGGCAGTATGTCCGCACCCATGGTGTGTTCGCCAACGGCGTGCCGCTGCCGGAGGACGCTCCCTCCTTCGCGCAATATCTGAAAGACAAGGCCGGCTACAGGACGGCGCTGATCGGCAAGGCGCATTTCGAGCCGGGCTTCGATGCCACCGGCAAGTGGCGCGAGAACCGCCGCCAGATGGAGGGCGATTACGGCCCGTGGCGCGGCTTCGACTACGCCATCCACGCCATGCACATCTACAATTTCCGGGGGCAGCCCGCCGGCCATTATGGCCGCTGGGTGAAGAAGAACTATCCGGAGTTCTTCGACAAGGCCGCCCCGCTGCTCAACGCCGTCGGCGGCGGCGACACCGGCGCCCCGGAGACGCACAACAATCCCCTGCCGCGCGAAGCCTATCATACCGACTGGCTCGCCGGCCTCGCCGTCGACTGGCTGAAGGGGCTCGATGCGGAGGAGGACTGGTTCCTCTGGCTCAGCTTCCCCGACCCGCATCATCCCTGGGATCCGCCGATGAGCGAGAACTGGCGCTCGAACTGGCACGACCTGCCGCTGCCCGCGGGACACCCCGGCTCGAAGGACGCCATCCGCAAGGTGCTGGCGCGGAAGCCGGCGCATTGGCTCGCCTTCTACGACGGCACCTTCGCCAACATCGAGGGCGGGCCGATGAACTTCACGCCGCAGCAATTGTCGGACGACAACGTCCGCGAGATCAACGCCAAGACCCACGTCATGAACGAATTGATCGACGAGGCGATCGGCAAGGTGATGGCCGAGGTCAGGGAGCGCGGCTGGGATGGCGACACCGACGTGATCTTCACCACCGATCACGGCGAGATGCAGGGCGATTTCGGCTTCGTCTACAAGGGCCCCTGGCATGTCGACGCGCTGATGCGGCTGCCCTTCATCTGGCGCCCCGCGCCCAATCTCGGCGTGGCGCCGGCGCGCGTGGAGCAGCCGGTGGAGCAGGTGGACATCGCCGCCACCTGCGCCGCCATCGCCGGCGTCGATCCCGCGCCGTGGATGCAGGGCCGGCCGCTGCCCACCGGCGACGACGGCTCGCGCAGCCGCGCCTTCTGCGAATGGGACAGCCAGTTCCCGGGCTACGGCTTTCATCTCCGGTCGATCTACCGCGACGGCTACATGCTGACGCGCTACGAGCCGTCCACCGGCGGCCAGCCCAACGGGCTCGAGGAAACCTGGCCGCAATTCGGCGCCATCACCACGCGCGTGACATTCGACGGCTCGGAAGGCGAGCTCTACGATCTGAGGAACGATCCCGTGCAATGGGAGAACCTGTGGGACGATCCCCGGCACCGCACCCTGAAGAGCGACCTCATCGCCGACCTCTATGACAACCTGCCGGAGGAACGGGCACCCAAGCTGAAGGTGGAAGCACCGGCGTGATTGTCGACCTCCCCCTGGTGGGGAGGTCGAAAAATGCGAAGCATTTTTCGGGTGAGGGGAGTGGTGCTGTGCTGTCTCCACCGCGCCCCTCACCCGAAAAATTCGTCGCTGCGCTCGAATTTTTCGACCTCCCCACAAGGGGGAGGTTACTTGGGATGCGGTCCCGCTCGCGCGTCCGCGGGAGATAAGAGTTTACTTGCTATAGGCCTTCGGTTTCTGACAACCTGTCACCAACAAAAACACTTCAGGGAGACAATGATGGCGCTCATCGTGTATGGCGGGTCGGTTTCGCCGTTCGTGCGGAAGGTCAGGGTGTTCCTCGCGGAGAAGGGCCAGGCCTATTCGCTGGAGCCCGTCAGCCCGTTCCAGCCGCCGCCGGAATTCCTCGCCATCTCGCCCCTGAAGCGCATCCCCGCCTTCCGCGACACCGATCTCGCCCCGCCCAACGACCATCTCGCCGACTCCTCCATCATCTGCGACTATCTCGAGCACAAATTCCCCGCGCCCGCGCTCTATCCGAAGGATGCCTATGCGCGGGCCCGCGCGCTGTGGTTCGAGGAATATGCCGACACGCAGATGGCCTCCAACCTGGTGCGCCCGTTCTTCTTCGAGCGCGTCGTCAAGAAGATGCTGAAGCAGCAGACCGACGAGAGCGTCTGCGCCGCCGCCAAGGCCGACGTCATGCCCGGCGTCTGCGACTACCTCGAGAAGGAGATCGGCGAGCGCACCTGTCTGGCGGGCGACGCGTTCTCCATCGCCGACATCGCGGTGTCGTCCATGTTCGTGAACATCGGCCATGCGGGCGAGACGGTGGATGGCGCGCGCTGGCCCAGGCTCGCCGCCTACGTCGCGCGCCACCACGCGCGGCCGTCGTTCAAGGCCCTGATCGACGAGGAGACGCCGTTCGTCCAGCGCTTCCGCGCGGCGTGAGGCCCGCCATGCCGAGCCCGGGCTCAGATCGCGTCGACCTTTCGCGCATCGTGACCTACGCGCTGCCCAGCTTCGCGCTCGCGGCGGTGGGCATGCCCCTGGTCGTGCACCTGCCGGCCTTCTACGCCTCCAGCGAGGTGGGGCTGGGGCTCGCCGCCGGCAGCGTCTTCGGCTTCATGCGGCTGCTGGACGTCTTCGTCGATCCCACCTGCGGCTACATCAGCGACCAGATCCACACCCGCTTCGGCCGCCGCCGCCCGATGCTGGCGCTGGGCGCGCCGCTGCTCGCGCTCGGCCTGTGGATGGTGTTCGTGCCCGGCGGGCCGGTGAGCGCGGTGCATCTCGGCTTCTGGCTGTTCGTGATGTATCTCGGCTGGTCGATGTGCGTGATCCCGCACCTGTCGTGGGGATCGGAGCTGTCGGGCGCCTATCACGAGCGCAGCCGCATCTATGGCTGGGTGCAGGCGCTCACCGTGGCGGGCATGGTGGGCGTGCTGGTGATCCCGGCGATCCTGGAGATCGCGGGCGTTCACGACCACGGCACGCAGATCATGGCCATGGCCGCGTTCTCGGTGGCGACGCTGCTGCCCGGCGTGGCGCTCTGCGTCATCTTCGTGCCGGAGCCGGAGGTGAAGCTGGGCACGCGGGCAGGGTTCTTCCGCACCCTCAAGTTCGTGCTCCGCAACCGCGCCATGCGCCGGGTGATCCTGATCGACCTCGTGGAAGGCATGAACCAGGGCATGCGCGGGGTCATGTTCTTCTATTTCGCCGACATCGTGCTCGCCTTGCCCCGGGCCGCCAATTCGCTGCTGCTGCTCTACTTCGTCAGCGGCGTGCTCTGCATGCCGGTCTGGATGAAGCTCTCCCGCCGCCTCGGCAAGCACCGCGCGCTGATGGCCGCGTATGTCTACGGCTGCTGCATGTCGCCGCTGATGTTCTTCATCCCGCCGGGCAACGTGATGTTCGCCGCCGTGGTCCTGGTGGTGACCGGCGTGACCTATGGCGCCCCCGCCTTCCTCATCCGCTCCATGATGGCCGATGTCGCCGACGCCGACGCGGCCGAGAACAACACCGAGCGCGCCGGGCTGATGTATTCCTTCCTCGCGCTGACCGCCAAGCTGGGCATCGCGCTGCCGGCGCTGGCGCTGCCCGTGCTGGGCCTGCTCGGCTTCAATCCCAATGCCGCGCATTTCGCCCCCCAGGTGGTCTCGAATTTGCGCGCGTTCTACATCCTGGTGCCGGTCGGCCTCGCGCTCACCTGCCTTGCCATCGCCGCGGGCTATCCGATCGGCGAGCGCGAGCAGCGCGCGCTGCGCGCCGAGGTCGACCGCCTCCGCGCCGGGAGCGGCGGCGAGCGCCAGGCGCCGGGCGAGGGCGACATCATGGCCGGCATCGTGGCCGTCCGCGCCGACGCGCCTCCTACGGATTCCGACGCCATCGCCGACGCCACTTTCGCCAAAGGACCCGCCGAATGATCGACCTCTACACCTCCGCCACGCCCAATGGCTGGAAGGCGTCCGTCACGCTTGAAGAAATGGCTGTGCCTTATGAGATGCATGCCATCGAGCTTTCCAGCCAGCAGCAGAAGCAGGACTGGTTCCTCAAGATCAATCCCAACGGCCGCATCCCCGCCATCGTGGATCGCGACGCCGGCGATTTCGCCGTGTTCGAGTCCGGCGCGATCATGCTCTACCTGGCCGAGAAGACCGGCAAGCTGATGCCGGCGGATGCCAAGGGCAAGAGCCTCGTCACCCAATGGCTGATGTTCCAGATGGGCGGCATCGGCCCGATGATGGGGCAGGCCAATGTGTTCTTCCGCTACTGGCCGGAGAAGATCCAGCCGGTGATCGACCGCTACCAGAACGAATCCCGCCGCCTGTTCGAGGTCCTCAACAACCGCCTCCGGGACCATGAATGGCTGGCCGGCGACTACTCCATCGCCGACATCGCCAACTGGTGCTGGGTTCGCACCTATCCGTGGTCCGGCGTGTCGGTGGAGGGGCTCGAGCCGCTGCAGAAATGGATCGAGAAGATCGCCGAACGCCCCGCCGTCCAGCGCGGCGTCAAGGTGCCCCAGGACCTCGCCGCGCTGCGCAAAGGCGACGGCGAGGGCGCCAAGAAAATGGTTGAAAGCGCGCGGAGCATCGTGCAGCGATAGCGAGGCATGCCTCTACCCGACCTTCGCGCCGACTGCTCCCGCTGCGCGGCCCTGTGCTGCGTGGCATTTGCGTTCGACCGGTCGGCGGAGTTCGGGTTCGACAAGCCGGCGGCGACGCCGTGCCGCCATCTGGGCGGCAACGACCGCTGCCGCATCCATGGCGATCTCCACGCGCAGGGCTTTTCCGGCTGCGTCGCCTATGACTGCCACGGCGCGGGGCAGCGCGTCGTGCAGGAGGTGTTTGACGGCCGCTCGTGGCGGGAGGATCCGGCGCTGGCGCGCGAGATGTTCGACGCGTTCCGCGCCTTGCGCAAAATCCACGAATGGCTGCTGCTGCTCGGCGCCGCCACGCGCCTGCCGCTCGACGCGGAGGAAGCCGCGCGGCGCGCGGCGCTGGAAGCCGCGCTCACGCCCGCGGCGTGGACGCCCGCTTCGCTCGCCGCCTTCGAGCGCGGCACGCTGGGCCCGCAGGTGCGCGCGTTCCTGCACGGCTTGCGCCGCCATATCGCCAACGACGAGGCCGTCACTTCGAGAACGGCAGGCCGAACATAGTGGCGATGGCCGCCACGAACACCAACGCCGGGCCGGCGCGGCAATGGATCGTCCGGAACCCGTAGAGGCCCGCATCGCCGTCGCGCCGGAAGCTGCCGGAATGGGTGACGATCCAGTCCCTGCCCGCGCCGCGCACGCGGAGGAACCCGGGCGTCAGCGCGCATCCGAAAACGATCGCCGGGACGAGCGCCCCGGTCGGCATGGCCGTCAATCCGGCGCCGCGGACGGCGGGCGCCTCCTGCGCCGCGCCACCGCCTGGTTGAGCGCTTCCACCGCGCCGGAGAACGCCACCGCGAAGTAGAGATAGCCGCGCGGGATGTGGAAATGCGCCGCGTCCGCCACCAGCGCCGTGCCGATGAGCAGCAGGAAGCTCAGCGCCAGCATCTTGACCGTGGGGTTGCGCGCGACGAACGCCGACACCGCGCCCGACGCCGCCAGCATCACCAGCATCGAGAGCACGATGGCCGCGATCATCACCGCCAGGTTCTCGGCGATGCCCACGGCGGTGACGACGGAGTCGAAGGAGAACAGGAGATCGAACAGCGCGATCTGCAGGATCACCATGCCGAAGGAGGCGCTCGCCCGCCTGGCGAACTCCTCGTGCCCGCCCACCATGTCGTGGATCTCGCGCGTGCCCTTGGTGAGCAGGAACAGCCCGCCGGCGGCCAGCACCATGTCGCGCCAGGAGAGGCCCTCGCCGAACACCGTGACCACCGGCCTCGACAGCGTGATCACCCAGGCGATGCCGCAGAGCAGCGCGATGCGCATGACGAGCGCGTAGGAAAGCCCGATGCGCCGCGCCGCGGGCTGGCGGCTCTCGGGCAGCTGGCCCGACACGATGGTGAGGAACAGGATGTTGTCGATCGACAGCACCACTTCCAGCACCGTGAGCGTGGCCAGGCTCTCCCAGGTGCGGATGTCCGTCAGCAGGGCGAGGGCGGCGTCCATTCAGAACCAGGGCTGGGTGAGGGCGGGGAAAAAATAGAGCAGCACCTCGCGGCTGACCACAAGCCCGATGCCCGCGCCGATCAACACATCGGAGAAGAAATGCGCGTTCAGGAGGGCCCGCGTCAGCGCCAGGTAGAGCGCGAGCCCGAACCAGGCGGGCCACAGCGCCGGCACCAGCCCCGCCGCCACCACCGCGACGCAGAAGATCGTCATGGCGTGGCCGGACGGGAACGAGTCGTGCTGGCTGTCGAAATGCAGGAGCCGGAAGCCGTAGAGGTCGTGCTCCAGCTCGTCGCGCGGGCGCCGGCGCCCCGCGAGGAACTTGATCGTGTGCAGCACCGCGCTGGCGGCGGCGAGGCAGGCGAGGAACGCCAGCGCCGCGCGCGCGGCCAGGCGCAGCCAGTCCGGCCGCCCGAACAGCCACAGGATCGCGTCCGCCGCGGCCAGGCACAGGATGGCGACGGCGAGCCAGTGCGCGCCCTTGGCCCAGTCCGTCGTGCGCGCCAGCCCGCGATGGACGCTGCGCGGCACGGCCGCGTGCACGGCATGCGCCGCCCGCCGGTCGAAGGCGAACGCGATCACGCCGAAGAGAAGAAACCCCACACCGGCCCAAAGCAGCATGGCCGGTCAATGCCCGGCACGGATGGCAAAGTCAAACGCGGGATTTCCAGCGCCGCGGATGGCGATGGCTGTGGATCACGGTGACGATGACGATTTCATCGTCCGTCACGGCGTGGATGACATGATAGGGAAACCGCCGCATGACCGCGCGGCGCGCCGTCTTGTAGACAACGGGATAGATCATGGGATTGCGTTCGAGATTGGCGACGATCGCCTCGAACGCCCGGATGAAGTCGGCGCCCAGGCCGGGCTCACGCTCTTCATACCAGAGAACGGCGTCGCGCAACTCGATCCATACTTCGTCACGGAATCGGACGATCCGACTCACTTCACGAGAGACCAGAGGCGGTCCCGCACCGTTTCCCAATCGAGCGCGGAGGACGGGTCCTTTTCATGCTCGGCCAGCCGCCGGTCGATCCTGGCGCGCTGCTCCGCGGTCAGCGGAGGCAGCTTTCCGGATTCCGCCGCGATGCTGTCCCACAGGTCTTCGACGAGCTGGATGCGCTCGGCGATGCTGAGCTTGAAGATGTCCGAGATGTCGTTCATCGCGGGGATTTTCGCAAAACCGCGGGCCCGAAGCAATGGGAGAAGACGGGCCGGGCGCGGGGATGTGCCGGCCGGATGCATTCGCCGGGCATCCGGCGCGCCGGCGAAGCGGGACGCCGCGCATGGAGAGCCCGGCGCCGCATATCGGCGTGGCGCGACCGGCGCATTGATGCACGTCAACGCGCCGCGCTCCGGCGGCCAGGTGCCGCTGCCATGGCGTTGTCCTGGGCGCTTCCTCCCCGCGGCGGCGGGGGAGCAAGCACGCGGGCGATCCCCAAAAGGGAGGTTGGTATAGCCCTTCGCTCCCGCTAAAGTCCTCCCACACGCAATTGGAGGACCGCCATGGATTTCGATTATTCGCCCCGGCAGAAGGAATGGATGAAGCGCGTCGGCGACTTCATGGAGCGCCACATCTATCCCGCCGAAGCGGTCTACAACAAGGAAATGCAGGCGGCGCGCGACAAGGGCAATCCCTGGATCGTGGTGCCCGTGGTCGAGGAGCTGAAGAAGAAGGCCAGGAGCCAGGGCCTGTGGAACCTGTTCCTCAACGAGAGCGAACACGGCGCCGGCCTCAGCAATCTCGAATACGCGCCGCTGGCCGAGATCATGGGCCGCGTCGGCTTCGCCTCGGAATCCTTCAACTGCTCCGCGCCCGACACCGGCAACATGGAGGTGCTGGAGCGCTACGGCAGCCCCTACCAGCAGGACAAGTGGCTCAAGCCGCTGCTCGACGGCGAGATCCGCTCCGCCTTCCTGATGACCGAGCCCGCGGTCGCCTCGTCGGATGCCACGAACATCTGCACGCGGATCGAACGCAAGGGCGATCACTACGTCATCAACGGCCGCAAATGGTGGTCGTCGGGGGTGGGCGATCCGCGCTGCAAGGTCGCCATCGTCATGGGCAAGACCGATCCGGACACCGACCGCCATTCCCAGCAGTCGCAGATCCTGGTGCCGCTGGACGCGCCGGGCATCGAGATCGTGCGCATGCTACCTGTGTTCGGCTATGACGACGCGCCGCACGGCCACGCCGAAGTCGTCCTCAGGGACGTCAAGGTGCCGGTCGAGAACATGATCCTGGGCGAGGGCCGCGGCTTCGAGATCGCGCAGGGCCGCCTCGGCCCCGGCCGCATCCACCACTGCATGCGCACCATCGGTGTCGCCGAGCGCGCGCTCGAGAGCATGGTCAAGCGCCTCCTCACCCGCGAGGCCTTCGGCAAGAAGATCGCCGAGCATTCGGTGTGGGAGCAGCGCGTCGCCGAGGCCCGCATCAACATCGACATGTGCCGCCTCTTGACGCTCAAGGCCGCCGACATGATGGACAAGGTCGGCAACAAGGTCGCGCGCACCGAGATCGCGGAGATCAAGGTTGCCGCGCCGCGCATGGCGCTGAAGATCATCGACGACGCCATCCAGGCCTGGGGCGGCGCCGGCGTCACCTCCGACCCCGGCCTCGCCCGCGCCTACGCCAGCCAGCGCACCCTGCGCCTCGCCGACGGCCCCGACGAGGTCCACAACCGCACCATCGCAAGGCTCGAATACGGCAAGTACATGGAACGCCCAAGGCGCGCCGCGGCGGAGTAGGCGCGGGAGCGGAACGACGCTGCTTCCTCCCCCGCGGAGAGCGGGGGAGGGGGACCGCCGGAGGCGGCCGCCTTCGCGAGGGTGATGGCGGGTGAATGTGCGCACACTCGCGCGCCGCAGAACAGACAATATCTTATACTTCAATGAACTTGGCCGACTCATAGAGCGATGAAAGATTTTCGAGTTTTACCCTGAACTGACTTCGTGCCTTTTGCGAAACGTTCCCACCCGTACCGTCTACTACCTTGAATGCGGGATCAAAGTAGACGGTGCCTGATGTCATCGCATCAAGAAATCTGAAGAAGTCCGTGCCTTCGCATAGCAGGACTTTTCCGCCATATTGGTATTGGCGCCTCGGCTCCGTTCGCTTGACTGACGGCACATAGACAGCATGTTCGTGCTTTCGGGCCCAGTGCTCGATAAGACCCGCATAGCCCCAAACAGCCGCAACATTTCCTCTCGCGTCCAGCAAGGTGATCCCCCTTGAAGGGTCATCAATTTTCCCGGTTGCGGGGTTGTAGCCGTCAAGGACCAGCACAAGTCCCGTCAAGCGTACCGGACGGCCAACTCTATAAGTGCCACCAAAGTTTGTGCGGTTCAGTTTGCCGCTTCTGTCCGGATAACCGTACTTGCGAAGAAATGGCACAAGGCCGCTCGCCTTGTAGAAACCGCCGGTAGGCTGCGGAGTCATAAGCGTGATCGGACTGGTACTTCCCAATCGGTTAAAATCGGTTACTGCAAACTGTTTCACTTCCCAACCAAGATAATCCGGGATGGATTTGCTATTTGGCCTAATTCCAAGCTCCGCCTCCAGCGTATAGCCGCCGCAGTGCATGGCTTTGCATTCTTCGATGGTTCCATCTCCGCAGAGTTTCTTTGAGTTGATCCAGCCGAGTTTGTGGATTCGCCCCAACTCGTGAAGGAGCAGCGCTCTGCTATCGAGTTCCTCTTTTCCAAATCCGATCTCATAGAACAATTTCTCGCCCTGGTTTCTCACGAGCATCTCGAATTCGCGCGCGAGTGGATCACCTCTGCGGGCAACCGCTGCCACGATATCCCGCGCGCTGCTTACGCCCAGAAACAGAACGCGCCCCGCTTCGCGCCGGGTCATGACATCCGTTGGGGCGGATTTCGTACCCTTCAGGAAGCCCGACATACGGACCTCCGGATATTGTGGATAAAGAATGAGCTGCGCTCCGGCAGCCGGCTCAGTGTGCCCGGTTGCCTGCAACCACCGAAAAGTGAGAGGTGCCTTGAGGATATTCTTGCCGGGTTCTGCGCGGATTGTGCCAAAAGGCAGAATGTTCAGAGCGTCAAATCCGCTGCCGAGATATATCTGATTTTTTGAGTTGTCGTTTTCGGCGAGGCGCTTCGCGATCAGGCGGCGTGCCCCGGCCAACTGCATAAGTTTTCTAAGTTTTTCAAGCGTTCCGATTTGGTGTGGCATTCGTAATTTCTCTTGTGCGGAATTCCCGATAACGGCTTTGCGATTTCAGCCACCGATCGACGCGGCGAAGCAGATTTTCAATTTGCCTGGCTGATTTGTAGCGAAGTGCACACTCCCAGACAATTAGTACGCGCCAACCTTCTCCAAGGAGCTGGTGGACCGACTCCGAATCGACTTGGCGATTTCTGGCAATCTTGGTCCTCCAGAATTCCCTGTTTGTTGCCGGCAACCGGAACAGCCTGCATTCATGACCGTGCCAGAAGCAGCCATGAACGAAGATGACTGCGCGGTGTTTTCGAAGCACCAGATCGGGCGTGCCGCGGAGTGAGCGGTTGTTGAGTCCAAATCGGTAACCAATCTTGTGCAGGCCGCTTCGGACAATTCGCTCCGGCTTCGTGTTTTGAGACCGGATGCCGGACATCATTCTGCTGCGCGTGGCCTTGTCGACTATGTCAGGCAACCTTTCTCTCTCCCTCGGATTGAAGGAGCCATGGCCTCATGTGTCGTGCAACCGTGCTGACCACCGGCACAACAACCGCATTGCCAAATTGCTTGTATGCCTGGGTGTCGGAAACAGGAATCCGGAACGCGCCATCTCCAGCGCGATCAAATCCCATGAGCCTGGCGCACTCCCTGGGGGTCAACCGGCGAGGATTTCGTCCGTCCTGCTTCACCAGAATTTCGGAGCCATCCTTGAAGTATCTGGCAGACAGCGTGCGTGCAACGCCGGCCGGATCGACAAGGCCGAATCCAAAGCCGTTGCCCAATTTTCTGTGCTTGTCGGCATAGCCCTGCAGATAGCCCCACAAATGATCTGTCAGGGTATATTTCTCGCTGACCTCCGCCAGTGGTCCGCGCGTGTAGGGTGTTTCCTGCAATTCACTTCCATTTTCAGGATGGAGGATTGCAGAAAGCGAAGGCTTGCCAATCTCGGGCAGAACCATGTCGTTGAAATCGAAGCCGTTCTCGTCCTTGAAGCCCACGATAAAAATGCGTTCGCGATGCTGGGGGACGAAATGCCGGGCATCGATGATCCGGGTCTGGACGCGATAGCCCAATTCTTCCGTCAGGGTGCGAATGATCACCTCAAAAGTCCGGCCACCATCGTGACTCTTGAGATTCTTCACATTCTCGAGGACGAACGCCTTCGGCTGTTTTGCTTCGATGATGCGCGCCACGTCAAAGAACAGTGTCCCTTGCGCGTCGCAGCGAAATCCGTGTGGACGGCCAAGCGCATTTTTCTTTGAGACGCCGGCAATGGAAAACGGCTGACACGGAAATCCGGCCAGCAGGACATCGTGGTCGGGTATCTCTTCCGCCGGGACTTCCCTGATGTCTCCTGCGATCTCGTGGTCGTATCCAAAATTCTCGCGATAGGTCTTTTGCGACCATTCATTCCATTCGCTGGTGAACACGCATTTTCCACCGATGGATTCAAAGCCCAGTCTGAATCCCCCAATCCCGGCAAACAGATCAATGAAGCTGAAGCTTGCGGGCTTCTCCGGTCGTGGCGCGGCGAAAGGGCGAAACAGATCATAGACGCCCTTGCGTGGTTCTGTTTCGCCGTTCTCCCATCGATAGACCGTGCGCTCGTGATAGCCAGTCCGCTCCGCTGCTTCCCTGATCGACAATCCCGATTTCCTGCGCAGCCTTGAAAATTTGGACATTGGTCCCCCTGATTCGCTGGGAAGAATTTTGACATTACGTCAAAAAGAACAATTAACGAACTTGGAAAATTCCACAAGTACCTTGTTCGCTTCATGTTCGGAGGCGGCGCCCTTCGAATTCTAAAGTACCATAGGCACTTACACCTCAGGAGGCGCCGGTCGGGGCGTGAAATTTCAGGACCAGAGCCCTACGCCGCCTGGACGCGCGCCGGCGGCTGGAGGGGAAACTCCACGGTCACGCTCGTGCCTTTGCCTTCGCGGCTTTCTATGCGCACGGCGCCGCCGTGCCTGGCGGTCAGGGCGTGGACCAGCGCGAGGCCGAGGCCGGTGCCGCCCTTGGCGAGCATGGGGTCGTTGCACACCTGCTCGAAGGGGCGGCCGAGGCGGGGCAGGTGCTCGGCCGGGATGCCGATGCCGTCGTCCCTCACCGTCACCTGGACGCGGTCGCCCGCGAAATCGGCCTCGACGTCGACATGGCCGCCCGGCGGGGTGAACTTCACGGCGTTCGAGAGCAGGTTCAGCAGGATCTGCTTCACCGCGCGGCGGTCGGCGACGAGCGACAGCGTCTCGTGGCCGGTGTCGCAGCCGATGCGCACATGGCCCTTCCTCGCCCGCTCGCGCAGCATGCGCACGCAATCCTCGATGGTCTCGGTCAGGTCCACGCGCTCGAAATTCATCGCGAGCTTGCCGGCCTCGATCTTGGCCATGTCGAGGATGTCGGAGATCAGGTCGAGCAGGAGCTGGCCGGAATCGTAGATCAGCGTCGCGTATTCGGCGTAACGCTGGTGACCGAGCGGGCCGAACACCTCGTCGCGCATGATGTCGGAGAAGCCGATCACCGCGTTGAGCGGCGTGCGCAGCTCGTGGCTCATGTTGGCGAGGAACAGCGTCTTGGCGCGGTTGGCGGCCTCGGCCTTCTCCTGCGCCGCGCGCATGCGGATCTCCTGCTCCTTGCGCTCGGTCACGTCGCGGGTGACGGAGATCTCGTGCAGGAACTCGCCGGTGTCCTCGTCGAAGACGCCGCGGGTCGTCGCCTCCAGCCACACGTAGTGGCCGCCGGCGTGGCGGGCGCGGTAGGTGGCGGTGCGGACCTGGCCGGGGAGGGGCTTTCCGCGGATCTTCTGCGCCTCGGCGAGGTCGTCGGGATGGACATATTGCAGGTAGCGTCCGTCCTGCACGTCCTCGGGCCTGCGGCCGAGGATGCGCTCCAGCGCGCTGGAGGCGAAGACGATGCCGTGATCCGCGTGCAGCATGATGATGTCGGAGGCCTGCTCGGCCATCAGGCGGTAGCGCGCCTCGGCCTTCTCGCGCGCCTCCTCCGCGATGACCTGCTCGGTCACGTCGTGGCACACCCCGATGATGGAGACCACGCGCCCGTCCGGCCCCAGCTCCACCTCGCCATGGGTGTCGACGAAGCGGGCCGTCACGTTCGGGTCGACGGCGCGCGTGCGGTAGGTGAACGGCGAGCGCGTCTTGATGGCGGTGGCGATGCGGGCCTGGAGCATCGCCACGTCCTCGGGCTCGACCTGCGCGAGCAGCCACGCCATGTCGGCGGGTTGCGCGGGGTCGACGCCGAGCAGGCGGTACATGCCGGGCGACCAGCTGGCCCGGCTGTCGGACAGCCGCACGCGCCAGTAGCCGAAGCGCGCGGCGCGCTCGGCCAGCGCGAACTGCGCGCGCTCCGAGCGGAGCTCGTCCTCCGGCGAAATGCGTGTGGCGTCGTCCGACACCGAAAGCCCTCCCGGACGGCACCGCCGCCCAAGCCGGAAAGCTTACGCCGTGTCTCTTAAGCAACGCTTGCGCAAATGGCACGCGCCCGCGCACGAAGCTTGCGCGTTAAGCGGCCGGTAACCAGTCTTGACCGGCGATCACTTCGCGCCGGCGCGCTGGGCGAAGTGCCAGGCGCGCTCCGCCAGGGGCCTGACGCCGCTGGCGTTCTGCGCCGCGTTGGCGTTGGAGGCGGTGCCGTCGCGCACCCGGCCCACGATGCCCTGGAGGATCCCCGCCAGCCGGAAGAAATTGTAGGCCGCGTAGTAGTCCATGTTCGGGATCGTGTCGCGGTGGGTGCGGGCGCAATACATCCTCGTGTAGGCGTCCTTGTCGGGGATTCCGAGCGCGGCGAAATCGGCGCCGAGCAGCGAGCCGCCGGAGGACACGCCGCCCGGCATCTGCCATTGCATCAGGTGATAGGTGAAGTCCGCCATCGGGTCGCCGATGGTGCAGAGCTCCCAGTCCAGCACCGCGATCACGCGCGGCTCTGTGGGATGCAGGATCATGTTGTCGAGCCGGTAGTCGCCATGGACGATGGAGTCGCGCGCGTCCTGGGGCAGGTGCTGCGGCAGCCATTCGATCAGCCGCTCCATCTCCTCGATGTGCTCGCTCTCGCTCGCCTTGTACTGCTTGGTCCAGCGCGCCACCTGGCGGCCGACATAGTTGCCGGGCTTGCCGTAATCCTGAAGGCCGAGCGCCTGGTAGTCGAGGTTGTGCAGCCGCGCGAAGGTCTCGTTCATCGCGTCGTAGATCTGCGTGCGCTGCGCGGGCGTCTGGTCGGGCAGCATCGGCCCCCAGTAGATGCGCCCCTCCACGCAATCCATCACGTAGAACATCGTGCCGATGACGCTCTCGTCCTCGCAGAGCAGGTAGGGCTTGGCCACCGGAAAGCCCGTCGGGTGGAGCGTGGAGATGATGCGGTATTCGCGGTCGACCGCGTGGGCGGAGGGAAGCAGCTTCCCCGGGGGCTTGCGGCGCAGCACATAGTTGCGGTTCGGCGTGATCAGCTTGTAGGTGGGGTTGGACTGCCCGCCCTTGAACTGGCGCACGTCCAGCGGCGTCCGGAATCCGTCGATGCGTTCCGCGAGATAAGCCTCGAGCTTTGCGACGTCGAAGCGGTGCGCCTCCCGCACCTCCTGCGTGCCGGAGAATCTCTCCTGCCGGTCGTCCGTCGCCGCCTCGGCCATCGGCCCACTCCCTGAATGTCCTGTGACGGCAATTTGGGGCGCGAAACGGGCCCGGCGCAAGGTTTTCCGTTCACGCCCCCCCGTCCGCCGCCGTCGATAGGAGACTGGAGAAGGAACGGGCCGATGCCGCTGGAGCAGGACATCCGCGACGCGATGACGGGGGGCCTGGCGCTCACCATCGAATTCGCCGACGGCATGAACGATCTGGGCACGGGCAACCGGCAGGTCTATCTCACCGCCATTCCGGGCGGGGTGCGGATCAGCCCCAACGCGCCGGGCGAGCAGGTCACCATCCTCTGGCTTCCGTGGCGGCAGGGCGAGATGTACCAGCTGCGCGCCGAGACCATCGAGGCCGCGCCCAACGGGCGGCTGTTCTTCACCTACTACATGACGGGCTGCAAGCTGTTCGCGATCCGTGGCGGCCCCGTCTGGCACATCGACGCGCAGATCCCCGTGGCGCAGTTCTGGCCGCGCATCTGCGACGAGGAATGGGTGAAGGACAACTGGCAGGCCGGCACCGCGATGCCCGTCGCCTATCTGCATCGCGCGGGGCAGGGGCCCGCGCTGTGGGATCTCTCGGCATTCCTCGAGGGCGATCCGCCGACGACGTATGGCGCCGCGAATGTGGGCCAGGCGATCGTCGGCGGCATCGTCACCGATGGCGTCATCGACTACTACTACCAGTCCTCGCCCTGGGCGCCGTTGAAATACGCGTTCGAGAAGCGGCTGAAGTGACGCGCCGCGTCAGCGCCCGCCAGCCCCCGGGCGCGATAGCGCCCGCCAGCCGATATCGCGGCGGCAGAAGCCTTGCGGCCAGTCGATCAGGTCGACGGCCTTGTAGGCGCGCGCCTGCGCTTCGGCGACGTCGCGGCCGAGCGCGGTGATGTCGAGCACGCGCCCGCCCGCCGCCAGCAGCCTGCCGTCGCGCCGCTCGGTTCCGGCGTGGAAGATCGTCACGCCCTCGACCGCGGACGCGGCCTCGAGGTTGCGGATCTCGCTGCCCTTCGCGTAGTCGCCCGGATAGCCCTTCGACGCCATCACCACCGTCAGCGCCGCCTCGTCGCGCCAGCGCAGGTCGATATGCCTGAGCCCGCCGTCGCGCATCGCCACCAGCGCGGTCAGCAGGTCCGATTTCAGCCGCGGCATCAGCACCTGGCACTCCGGATCGCCGAAGCGGCAGTTGTACTCGACGAGCTTCGGCCCATCCGGGGCGATCATCAGCCCCAGATACAGCACGCCCATGTAGCGGCGCCCGCGCTCAGTCATCGCCGCGACGGTGGGCTCGATGAAGCGCGCCATCGCCACCTGCTCCAGCGCCGGCGGCAGCACCGGGGCGGGGGAGTACGCGCCCATGCCGCCGGTGTTCGGCCCCCTGTCGCCGTCGAAGGCGCGCTTGTGGTCCTGCGCGCCGGCGAGCGGGATGACGGTCTCCCCGTCGGAGAGCGCGAAGAAGCTCGCTTCCTCGCCGGCCATGAATTCCTCGACCACCACCTCGCGGCCGCTGTCGCCGAAGCCGCCCTCGAACATGAAGTCGATGGCCTTGGCCGCGTCCGCCTTCGTCTCCGCGACGATCACGCCCTTGCCCAGCGCCAGCCCGTCGGCCTTGATGACCACGGGCAGGCCCAGCGTGTCGGCGAAAGCCTTCGCCGCCGCCGGTTCGCGGAAGCGCCGATAGGCGGCCGTCGGGATGCCCGCCTCGCGGCAGAGGTCCTTCACGAAGCCCTTGGAGCCTTCCAGGATCGCGCCGGCCGCGCTCGGCCCGGTCGCGCGGATGCCGGCGGCCTCGAAGCGGTCCCACAGCCCGCCGACCAGCGGGTTGTCCGGCGCGATCACCGCGAAGTCGATCTTCGCGGCCTGGGCGAAACCCACGAGCCTGTCGAAATCCGTCGCCGCGACCGGCACGCACTCCGCCACCTCGGCGATCCCGGCATTGCCGGGCGCGCAGTACAATTTCGTCAGCAGGGGAGACGCCGCCAGCGCCCACGCCAGCGCATGCTCCCGCCCGCCGGACCCGATGAGAAGGACGTTCATGGGGCGGGGTCTAGGATATTGCCATGTGTGAAGCAATGTGTGAAAATTCCCGCATGGCAACAAACCTTTCCATAGACCCCGATCTGCTCGATCAAGCGCTCGAGGTCGGCGGCGAACGCACCAAGAAGGCGACCGTGACCAAGGCGCTTCAGGAGTTCATCGCGCGACGCCAGCAAAAGCGCGTCATTGAACTTTTCGGCAAGATCGATTGGGATCCGACCTACGACTACAAGGCGGCGCGCAGGCGCCGTTGAGCATCTTCGTCGACACGAGCGTATGGTCGCTGGCATTTCGCCGTGAAGAGCCCGGCGGGCCGTTCGTTGCCGAGTTGTTGCGCGCTCTCGATGCTGGCGAAGCAATATTCGCCACGGGCCTCGTCGTGCAGGAGATCCTCCAGGGTGTGCAGGGGCCACGCCAGCGCGATCAAATTCTTGAACGTCTGTCATCGTTTCCCTTGCTGGCACCGGACTGGAACGACCATGTGAATGCGGCCGACCTGTTCAATCGCTGCCGGCGCGCCGGCGCGCAGATCGAATCGGTCGATGCGCTGTTTGCCCAACTTTGCGTGCGCTACGACCTGACCATGCTGACCGCGGACAAGGATTTCGACCGGATGGCCCGGCATGGCCCGCTGAAGGTATGGAAACCCTGAAACTCCGTGCGCTACACTCGGCTTCAGTCATGCCCGAATCCACCACCGCCAACCTTCCCGAATACAGCGTCAGCGAGATAGCCTCCGCGCTGAAACGCACGGTGGAGGATGCGTTCCCGTTCGTCCGCGTGCGCGGCGAGATCGGGGGGCTGAAGGCGGCCGCCTCCGGCCACATCTATTTCGACCTGAAGGACGACAAGGCGGTCCTCAACGCCATCATCTGGAAGCAGACCGCGCGCCTCCTGAAGCTGCGGCCCGAGCAGGGTCTGGAGGTCGTCTGCACCGGGCGCGTCACCACCTATCCCGGCTCGTCGCGCTACCAGATCATCGTCGAGCAGATCGAGCTCGCCGGCGCCGGCGCCCTGATGGCGATGCTGGAGGAGCGGCGCAAGAAGCTCGCGGCCGAGGGGCTGTTTGCGGCGGAACGCAAGAAGCCGCTGCCCTACCTGCCCGACGTGATCGGCGTGATCACCTCGCCCACGGGCGCGGTGATCCGCGACATCATGCACCGGCTCAACGAGCGCTTCCCCCGGCGCGTGCTGCTGTGGGCGGTGGCGGTGCAGGGCGAGAAATCCGCCGGCGAGGTGGCCGCCGCCATCCGCGGCTTCAACGCGCTCGCCCCGGGCGGCGCGGTGCCGAGGCCCGATCTCCTCATCGTGGCGCGCGGCGGCGGCTCGCTGGAAGACCTCATGGCCTTCAACGAGGAGGTCGTGGTGCGCGCCGCCGCCGAAAGCGCCATCCCGCTCATCTCCGCCGTGGGCCACGAGACCGACACCACGCTGATCGACTACGCGTCGGACCGCCGCGCGCCCACGCCCACCGCCGCCGCCGAGATGGCCGTGCCGGTGCGCGCCGAGCTCGTCACCCAGACGCTGGATTTCCAGCGCCGCCTGTTCGCCAGCCTCAGCCGTGGCATCGCGCAGCGGCGCACCCATCTGGCGGCGCTCGCGCGCGTGCTGCCCCGCGCCGACCAGCTCTTCGCCCAGCCGCGCCAGCGCCTCGATCTGGCGGGGGAGCGGCTCGGCCGCGCGCTCCAGCGCAACGTCCAGGAGCATCGCCGCGCCTTCACCCGCGCCGCCACGCTCTTGCGCCCGCGCGCCATCACGGGCGAGATCGCCAGGGGCCGCGAGCGTACGGGCGTGCTCGGCCAGCGGCTGGCGCGCGCCGAAACGAACGTTCTGGCGCGGGAGCGCAAGCGGCTCCAGGCCGTCGCGCGCGTGCTCGACAGCGTGTCCTACAAGGGCGTGCTGGAGCGCGGCTTCGCGCTGGTGCGCGGCGGCGACGGCCATGTGCGCCGCCGCGCCGCCGCCATATCGTCCGGCGAGGCATTGACCCTCACATTCGCGGACGGCGCGCGCGAAGCCGTCGCCGCCGGCGCGCCGAAACCCCGCGTTACAAAAGCGAAAGCCGGCTCCAACGCTGGTCAGGACGACCTGTTCTAGCTACACTTCGCCCATGAACCAGCACGACCGCGATTTCCGGCCCGACGGGATGGCCGAACTGGAATATCTCGACGGGGAATACCGCGTGGTGCGGCCCGGCTCCTTCGTGCTGTGCGCCGTCACGAACGTTCCGATCCCGCTGGAGGCGCTGCGCTACTGGAGCGTGGACCTCCAGGAGCCCTACGCCTCGCCGGACGTCGCCACCCGCCGCTTCCAGGAAACCGGCCGCACGCCCAAATGATCGACCGCCGCCTGCTCCTCGCCTCGGGCGCCGCGGCCGCGCTGCTGCCGGGGCGCGGTGCGGCGCAGAGCGACCGCCCGGAGCGGCTGGAGCTCAACGGCACGATGAAGCAGGGCAGCCTGGTGGTCGGCAAGACCTTGCCCGGCAGCGCGGTGACGGTGGACGGGACGCCGGTCCGTGTCGGGCCGGAAGGCCACTTCGCCTTCGGGTTCGAATACGACCAGACCAGGCCAAGCACGGTGTCGGCGACCTATCCGGACGGTTCGCGCCAATCGCTGCCGGTCACGCCCATCGCGCGGCAATATCAGATCCAGCGCATCAACGGCCTGCCGCCGCAGGAGGCCCACCCCACCGCGCCCGACATCGTGGAGCGCATCGGTCGCGAGCACGCGCTCGTCTATGCCGTGCGCCGGACCGACAGCGCGCTCACCTTCTTCGCCGAGCCGTTCGACTGGCCGGCGAAGGGCATCATCTCCGGCGTGTTCGGCAGCCAGCGCGTGCTCGACGGCGTGCCGTCCGCGCCGCATTTCGGCGTCGACATCGCGGGCGGCGAGGGCGCGCCCATCCACGCGCCGGCCTCCGGCACGGTGCTTCTCGCCGAACAGTTCTTCCTCGAAGGCGGCTACACGCTGCTCGATCACGGCCATGGCGTGTTCACCGGCTACATGCACCAGAGCGCGCAGCTGGTGAAGGCGGGCGAACAGGTCGTGCGCGGCCAGCAGATCGGCAACATCGGCCACACCGGCCGCGCCACCGGCCCGCACCTCCACTGGCAGATGAACTGGTTCGCCGTGCGGCTCGATCCGTCTCTGTCGGCCAAAACGCCGGCGCCGGAAAAGACGTAGCGTCCTCTCCGCGCGAAAGCGCAATGCAAAGGCAGCGAGGTCCGCAACGCAATCAACCTCCCCCTTGTGGGGAGGTCGAAAAATTCGAGCACAGCGAGAATTTTTCGGGTGGGGGGCGCGGTGGCGGGAGCACGGCAGCAGTCCTTCGCCCCGAAAAGCATTCGCGCTTCTTTCACCCCCGCCAGGGACGGGTGGCAATCATTCGCGGACCCGCCAAGCCATTGTTTCTCCTATGTAATCATATTTTCCTAATCTGGCTTGACAACCACAGATAGCGGCACTATGTTCCCGCTGTGTACCATTACAGGTTGAGAGCCATGACGGCGCGATGACGCCGCGAGGACAGACAGGGCAAGGGACGCGACCTCGCGCGCGTCCGGGTGCCCGGTGAAATGCGAACCCGCTTCCCGAGGTGGAAGGTTACGGGACGACGCGCGCCGGAGCTCAAAGCCCGTGGACAGTGAGACGACAGTGCGCACCACCTCGCGGCCCGCCCGCCGCATCCGGTGCGCCCGCTCTCGTCCCATCCGAAGAGGCAGCGCCGGACGCGGGCGCTGCCTTTTGCGTGTTCGGGGGGTCGCCCGTTGGGCCGCGCGTTGGGCCGCGCCATCGCTTCGCCGCGCCATCGCTTGGGCGCGCCATCGCGTCAGCGCGCGATCACTCCGCGACGCCGGTTTGCGCGGCGAGGGCCTGGGCGCGCTTGGAGCGGACCTTGTCGCCGTCCTTCGGCCAGCGGCGGTGGATCCACAGCCATTGCGACGGCCGCTCGCGCACCATCTCCTCGATGCGGCGCGTGATCTCGGCGGTCAGGCCGAGCACGTCGCGGTCGTGGTCCCCGCTGGGCGTGAACTCCACCGGCGGGAACACCTTCATGCGGAAGCGCGCGCCGCCCAGCCGCTCGTTCGACGCCGGCAGCACCACCGACTTGAGCTTCAGCGCCAGCGCGGCCGGCGCGGGCGTGGTCATCGCGTCGCGGCCGAAGAACGGCGCGGGCAGGCCTTCGTTGGTCTTCTGGTCCGCCAGCAGCAGGATGCACTTGCCGCCGCGCAGCATCGTGAAGATGCGCTTGGTGCCCTGCACGCCCTTGGCGATCTGCTCGCGGGGGCCGTTGGCGATGCGCTGGCGCACCATCCAGCGGTCGACATAGGGATTGTTCAGCGGGCGATAGACCGCGCCGCTTTCGTAGCCGAGCTGGTGGGCGGTGAGCGGCATCATCTCCCAATTGGCGAAATGGCCGGAGACGAAGATCACGCCCTTGCCGGCGGCGATGGCGGCCTGGGCGTATTGCGTGCCCGTCACCTCCAGGCGCGCCTGCGCGCCATGGATCGAGAAGGCCGCCAGGTGCGCGTACTCCGCGACGGTGCGGCCGAGATTGTCCCACATCTCCACCACGATGGCCTCGCGCTCGGCGGCGCTCTTCTCCGGGTAGGCCTGGGCGAGGTTGGCGCGGGCGCGCCCGGTGGTGCCCAGGCGATAGAAGACGTTGCGCCCCAGCCAGCCGCCGATGGCCGAGGCCGTGTCGGCGCCGAACAGCCGGAAGAAGCCGATCATCGTAAAGAAGCCCGCGGCCTCCAGGCCGTAGCGGAGCTTCCTGCCGGGCGGCATGGGCGGGATGGGTTCGATCTCGGTGGGCATGGGCGATGGCGGCTATCGCGCGGGGGCGACGCTGTCAAGCAACCGGGCGAAGGCGTCCACGTCGTCGAAGGCCGCGCGCACGGGAAGAAAGTTAATGCCCTCCCGCTCGGTGGGCGTCAGCCGCACGTAGTCCTTCTCGGTGGTGACGAGCAGCGCGTCGCGCGCCTTGGCCCTGAGGCGCGCGATGTCGGAGGCGCTGTAGACGTGATGGTCGGAGAACGCGATCGTGTCGGCGAGCCGCGCTCCCATCCCGCGCAGGGTGGCGAAGAACTTCGCGGGCCGGCCGATGCCCGCGAACGCCACGACGTCGCGGCCCGTCACGTTGAGCACGTCCACCGGCGCCAGGTGCGCGCGCAGCACAGGCCGGCCGAAGCCCATCAGGTCCGGCGCGCCGTCGCCCACCAGCACCACCGCGCCGGCGCGCGCCAGGCCCTGCGCCACCGGCTCGCGCAGGGGCCCGGCCGGCAGCACGCGGCCGTTGCCGAAGCCCGTCTCCGCGTCGACCACCACGATGGAGAGATCCTTCTCGAGCTCGAAGTTCTGGTGGCCGTCGTCCATCACCACGATCTCCGCGCCGCTGGCGTCGGCCAGCTCCGCCCCGGCGACGCGGTCGCGCGCCACGATGGCGGGCGCGGCGCGGGCGAGCAGCAGCGGCTCGTCGCCCACGTCGTGCGCGCTGTCGTTGTCGGGATCGGCGATCACCGGCCCCTTCGCCCGCCCGCCATAGCCGCGGGAGAGGAACGCCGCGCGGTAGCCGCGTCCCGCCAGCGCGCGCGCCACCGCGATGGCGATGGGCGTCTTGCCCGTGCCGCCGGCGGTGAGGTTGCCGATGCAGACGATCTTCGCCCGGGTCCGGTGCGGGCGCGCATGGTCGCGGCGCCACGCGACGCTCGCGCCATGGGCCCAGCTCGCCGGCGCCAGCACCGCCAGCGCGAGTTGCGCGGCAAGGCCGCCGCCGTTCCAGAATTCAGGCGTCCGCATGGCCGAGCAGTGCCTCGACGGCGGCGGCCGTGCGGGCCATGGCGCCGCTCAGGGCCCGCGCCCCGCGGGCGGCGGCTTCGCCGAGCGATTTCGCGAAGGCCGGATCGGCCGCGGCCCTGCCCGCGAGCGCGGCGATCTCGCCGCTGGCATGCACGCGGCCCTCGCCCTGCGCGGCGAAGATCGCGTCGTAGGCGGCGGTGAAGTTGAAGGTGTGCGGCCCCGCCATCACCGCGCAGCCGAGCCGCGCGGGCTCGAGCGGGTTCTGCCCGCCATGCGGCACCAGGCTTCCGCCCACGAAGGCGATGGGCGCCACGCGGTAGAACAGGCCGAGCTCGCCCATGGTGTCGGCGATGTAGATCGCGTCGGCGGGCGAGGGCAGCGCGCCCTGCGAGCGGCGGACCGCTTGGCGCGTGCCGCACAGCATGGCGATGTCGCCGCCGCGCCCGGCATGGCGCGGCACGATGATGGTGAGAAAATCGGCCAGGGTGCGCCGCAGCCGGTCGTGCGCGGGAAGAAGGCTTTCCTCCTCGCCGGGATGGGTGCTCGCCGCCAGCAGCACCGGCCGGCCGCCGATGGCCGCGCGCAATTCTCCGAGCTTCGCCGGGTCGGCGGGAAGCGGCGGCGCGTCGGCCTTGAGATTGCCGGTGACGCGCACGTCGCGCGCCCCGAGCTCGCCGAGGCGTCTGGCCGTGTCCTCGTCCGCCGCCAGGCAGACGTCGAACAGGCCCATGATCGCCGCCGCCGTGCGCCGCGCATAGCGCCAGCCGCGGAACGAACGTTCCGACATCCTGCCGTTGACGATGGCGAGCTTCACGCCGGCGCGTTTGGCCTGGCTCAGCATGTTGGGCCAGATCTCGGAGTCCACGAACAGCCCGGCGTCCGGCCTCCAATGCGCCAGGAAGCGCGCGATGGCGCCCGGCGTGTCGAGCGGCGAGAACTGGTGGAAGGCGCCCGGCGGCAATCGCTCCGCCATCATCCGGGACGACGTCACCGTCCCGCTGGTGACGAGCACGTGCCGCCCCGGCACCTCCAGCAGCTTGCCGATCAGCGGCAGCACCGACAGCGTCTCGCCCACGCTGGCGCCGTGGATCCAGACGAGCTGCCCATCCGGCCGGGGGCGGCTGGCATGGCCGAGCCGCTCGCCCAGCCTGGTCGCGTCTTCCTTGCCGCGCTTGAGCCGGCCGCGAAGCGCGAAGGGGATGGCGGGCGCCAGCATCAGCGTGGCGGTGCGGTACGCCAGCAGACCCCACGGCGTCCCGCTCATCGCGCCGCGCCTTCTTCGGCGAAGTCGTGCTGGTAGAGCCGGGCATAGAGCCCGCCCATCGCGATCAACTCCGCATGCGTGCCCGCCTCGACGATGCGGCCGCGGTCGAAGACGTAGATGCGGTCGGCGTCGAGCACGGTGGAGAGCCGGTGCGCGATCACCATCGTCGTGCGGCCCTTCATCAGCCGGGTGAGCGCCTCCTGCACCTGGCGCTCGCTTTCGGTGTCGAGCGCGCTGGTGGCCTCGTCGAGCAGCAGGATCGGCGCGTCCTTCAGGAATGCGCGGGCGATCGCGATCCGCTGCCGCTGGCCGCCGGAGAGCCGCGCGCCGGCCTCGCCGACCTGCGTGTCATAGCCCTTGGGCAGGGTGGCGATGAAGTCGTGGGCGGCGGCGGCGCGGGCGGCGGCCTCGATCTCGCCGGGAGAGGCGGTCGGGCGGGCGTAGGCGATGTTGCCGCGCACCGTGTCGTCGAACAGGAACGGCTCCTGCGTGACCAGGGCGATCTGCTCGCGCAGGGAGGCGAGGGCGACGCCGCGCACGTCCCGGCCGTCGATGCTTACCTCGCCGGCGTCCACGTCGAAGAAGCGCGGGATCAGGTTGAGGATGGTGCTCTTGCCGCCGCCGGACGGGCCGACCAGGGCCACGGTCTCACCGCGCGCGACGGTCAGGCTGACGCGGTCCAGCGCCGGCGCCTCCGCTCCATAGGCGAAGCTGACCTTGTCGAAGGTCACGGTCCGCGCCGGTTCGGCCAGGGTCACGGCGCCGGGCGCATCGCCGACCTCGGCCACGATGTCCATCGCGGCGAACAGTCGGCGCGCGGCGGTCAGGCCCTCGCCCAGGATGGTCGTCAGGTTGGCCAGCTGGCGCAGCGACTGGCCCGCCATCGCCAGGGCGGCGATGAAGCTGACCAGGGCGCCGATGTTCATGCCGCCGTGGCCGGCGCGCCAGCCGGCGTAGACCAGCACCGCGGCGGTGACGAAGGTGGTCAGGATCTCG
>DATJXR010000055.1:0-50022 GCA_035499995.1 Rhizomicrobium sp.
CAATGGCTTGATCTTCTCGAACTGCTCTTCGCTCAGCCAGAACAGGTTGCTCATGGGCCAACCCCAAAGAATCAGCCCAAATATGGAATCACAAACCTAACCCACTGGGAATCCCTCGATCTTTATGGGTCCACACCCTAGCACATTCCCCGCTCAGGCGCTCTCGCGCAGGACGAGATATTCCTCCGGCGGCGCCCGTTCGCTGTGGAGCGCGTTCACCGGATGGGCGGCGTCCGCATGGCCCACGGCCATGCCGCAGAAGATCATCTCGTTCGCGGGAATCGAGAGATAGTCGCGGATCACCGTGTGCCACACCGCCCAGGCTTCCTGCGGGCAGGTGTCCAGCCCGTATTCGCGGGCGAGCAGCATGATCGATTGCAGGTACATGCCGAGGTCGGCCCACTGGCCCTGCTGCATCTGCCGGTCGATGGTGAAGATCAGGCCCACCGGCGCGCCGAAGAAATCCCAGTTGCCGGAGAAGAATTCGAGCCGCGCCGCCTTGTCCTCGCGCGGGATGCCGAGGGCCGCGTACATCGCCTCGCCGATGCGGAAGCGGCGCGTCCTGTAGGGCTCGCTGAGCGACGGCGGATAGATGTGATACTCCGGCATCTCGCCCATCGGGCGGTCCTTGCGCTTCTCCGCCACGCGCCGCACCAGCCCGTCGCGCGCCTCGCCGAGGAGCGCGTAGACCTTCCAGGGCTGCAGATTGCCGCCCGAGGGCGCGCGCGCGGCCTGCGCGAGGAGCGCGCGCACGGTCTCGGCCGCCACCGGATCGGGCCGGAACGCGCGCACCGATTTGCGCGTGGCAAGCGCTTCGCTGACCTTCATGGCGCGTCTCCGGATGGCGGTCGCGGCCAACAATGCCCGAGCGTGGGCGCGAGCGAAACTGCTTTATCCTTCCATCGCGTCAACCGCGGCGTCGAACGCCTTGTGGAGGCGCTCGAGATCGGACAGGCGGAACGGCGCCCGGTCGGCATAGGCACAGCCCACGGTTCCGAAGATCTCCGCCCACAGCCACAGCGGCGCACCCGGGGCGAGGAACGCCTCCAGCGCCCGGAAGGCTTCCACGAGATAGCGGCGCGCGTCGATGACGGGATCGGCTTTGCGTGGCATCGCCCGCTCCTTTCAGAACGCCGGGATGTAACGGACGACACCGGACGCGTTCTTGACCGCGAACCATTCCTGCACCGTGGTGTGCGCCCCGGTGGGGCCGAGCGACGACAGGGCGGTGGCGACCGAGCCGTTGGCGACGGTGCCGAGCCGGACCGCGCCGCTGCCCTTGGGCGAGAGCGCGATGTCGATGCTGGCGTCGCCGCCCGCGGCGGCGAGCGTGGCGGTGCCCGCGCCGCTGGCCGAGCCGGTCGCCTGCAGGTAGTTCACCGCGGAGGCGGTGTGCGCGACCTCGAACTGGGTGCCGCCGGAGGTGGCGAGGTCGAGCGCGCCGGCGGCGTTGGACGTGACCTTGGGCGTGGAGACCTGGGTGGAGACGGTGAGGCCCGCATTGCTGTCCACCTTGCACAGGTCGGTCAGCGTGCCGGACGGGTTCATGGCCGCGAACACGAGCTGGCCGGGGACGATGCCGGTCGAGATCGTGCCGCCGGCGATCGCAAGCCCGCGGATCTGCGCGCCGACGGTGGAGTAGGAGGCGCCGTCGTCGCCTGCGAAATTGATCACGCCGAGCTGGTCGCCGGCCGACAGCACGCCGAACGAGCCGATGGCGGCCGCGCGCGAATGGCCGAGGTTCATCGCCCCGCCCGAGGTGGCGCTGGCGGTGAAGCGGATATTGCTCATGTTGGCGGAGGCGTTGGTGCCCGCGATCTGGAAGCCGCCGACGTTGCCGCCGACATTGATGGCGGTCGAGAAGCCGCCGTTCGGCCCGACCAGCAGCCTGCCGTTGACGTCGGTCTGCACCGTCGTCTGCGCGGCCGACTTGTTGTCCTTGAAGGCATTGGACTGGAACGACGTGAAGGTCGCCGCGAGCGGCGTGGCGGCGCCGATCACCATGTTGTTGAGCGCGCCCGCCGTGGCCGGCGCGATGCTGACGGTGCCCGTGCCGGTGGGCGCGAGCGTGACGCTGGCGTTGGCGGGCGACAGCGCCGCCGCCGCGCTTGCCGTGAGCGTCGTGAAGGCGCCGGACGACGGCGTGCTGGCGCCGACGGCCGCGCCGTCGATCGTGCCGCCGTTGATGTCGGCGCTGGCGATCGTGGCGGTGCCGCTCGCCGCCGCGATCTGGATGGCGTCGGTCCAGGACGAGCCGTCCGGCGAGACCTTGAAGTGGAAATTGTCGTCGCCGGCGAGGCCCACTTCGGCGCGGCCGGAGAACGCGTCCTGGAACAGGAACGAGGCGGTGTTGCCCGCCGCCTGCTTGGAGAGCGTGGCGCGCACGTCGCCGCTGCCGCCCGAGCCGGTGGGCACGTCCGTGAACAGCACGGCGTTGGACTGCACCGCGAGCAGGTTGGGCGCGCTCGCGGTGGTGTTCACGCCCACGAGCGGGACGTTCTGCAGGACCATCAGGCTCGCATAGTCGACCCAGGCCGTGCCGTCGAAGACGACGAGCCTGCTTTCGTCGGCGACGAAGGCGGCCAGCCCCTGGAACGGCGCATAGAAGCGCCAGGCGCCGTCGGCGCAATAGGCGATGTTGCCGTCCTGCCCCGTCCACGCGCCGCTGCCCGCCGCCTTCACCAGATAGGTGTCGCCGTCGGCCGGCGACGATGGCGGGGCGCTGAGGTCGCGGTCGAGAAAGCGCGCGCAGAGGAACGCGTCGAACTGGTAGAGCGCCTCGTTGTGCGTGACGTGCTTCTGCGCCTGCGCCGCCGCGAGCAGCGGCGCGCCCGTGCGCGGTGTGGTGTCGGTCATGGTTGTGGTCCCTTGTGCTTCCTCCCCCGCGAGAGCGGGGGAAGTGGATTGCGAGCGACGGCGGGCGGGGCGGAGGGAGTGCGTCGGTGGCGAAAGCACATCTTCGCAATCGACGCACCCCCTCCACCGCCTTCGGCGGTCCCCCTCCCCCGCTCTCGCGGGGGAGGAAGCGCTACGCGAAGAACACCGCCCCCGCCTTCCCCGGTCCGCGGCCCACCACGGTGGAGAGCTGGTAGACGGTGAACCGGAACGGCGACGGCAGGCCGGCCGGGAAATCCGCGGCGATGTCGGCGGCGGCGTAGGCGGCGGAGGGGGAGGTGAGCGACGGCAGCGTCCGTTTCACCGCGCCCGCGCCGTCGAGGATCTCCACGTCGTAGAGCTCCGCGGTTTCGCTCATCGGGATCTCGGTCTGGTCCCAGGAATCGGAGGCGGGCGCGCGGTCGCGGCGGATCCAGGAGAGCGCGAGGTCGTCGCCGCCGGGCGCGTACACCGCCTTCAGCTGGCACGGCGCGAAAGGCCGCATGCCCACGCCCGAGAACTGTTCGCTCGCGCCCTGCCAGGCGGGATCGGAGATGGGCTTGTCCTGCGGCCCCCAGAGATAGTCGAACGGCAGCGCGTATTGCTCGCGCGGGATCGAGAGCTGCTTCAGCGCCGCGTCGAGCAGCACCACGCGCGCGCCCGCAGCCGCGCCCATCGCGGCTTCCGTTCCGGCCTGGCCGCGCAACAGCCGCGACACGGTCCATTCGCCGGGCGCGGTGAGCGCGGCATCGGCGAATTGCAGCACTTCCCACGCGCCGGCGCCGTTCTGGACGGCGAGCGCGTTGGCCCCGCCCAGGACCGAGAGATCGTCGAGCCCGGCGAGCGTGCCGGAATAGAGCTTGAGCGCGATCGCGTTGACCTCGTCCCAGCGCCAGGCGGGACCGGCGAACACATCCGCCGTGGTCTCGCCGATGGTGGCGGCGAGCGTCAGCGCGGTGTCGGGCGCATAGTTCGATCCGCTCGCCGAGCGCATGACCAGCACCGCGCCGGGCCACGGATCGGCGAAGGCGGCGGCCAGCGGATCCCATTCGGTTTCGCCGGCGGCGAGCAACGGCAGGTCGAGGAACACCGCCAGCGCCCTGCCCGTCTGCGTCAGCGATTGCGCCACGCTCGCCGCGCGCGACGGGCCCACGATGGCCTCGTAGAGCGAGGGATCGGTGGCGACGGCGCCGATGGCGCGCGCGCCGGCATCGGCGACATCGGTGACGCGCAGCCGGTGCGTGCGGCCGGCGGCGGTGAGTTCGACCTCGTCGGTGGGCTCGAGCGCGAGCTGCGACGGCGGCAGCGCGAACTGCGCCGTCTCCCGCATCGTCCAGGCGTCCATCAGGAGCCGCTCGCCGATGCCGATGGCCTGGCCCTGGTCCATGACGATGGGAAGCGAAGAGTCGGCCACCCGCGAGGCGCTGCCCGAAAGCCGCCGCGCCTCGGCGACGGCGACGCGATAATCCGCGTCGGCGTCGACATAGGCGACGCGCGAGGCCACGGGGAGGTCGCTTTCCTCCGCGCGCGCCAGCGTGAAGCCGAAGCCCGGCTCGCCGCTGTCGGCGACGACGAGGCCGGTTTCCGCCAGCGCCGTGGCGCCCGGCCGGCCGCGCGCCACGAACCTGATCGCGCCTTCGCTCTCCACCGCGTCGAACTGGAACGCCACGGCGAGCGGCGTGATCGCGTCGCGCGCGCTCATGGTGGCGTTGACCGCGTAACCGGTGACGATCCCCGTCACGTCCGTGACGTCGATGGCGGCGGCGCCGGCGCAGAGCTCGCTCACCAGGTCGGGAAGCTGCACCGCGCCCAGCCGCCCGTTCAGCCAGTGGCCCAGCGCGTAGTCCGCCGCGTCGCCCCAGACGTTCGCGTAGGCCGGGAAGAACGGGAACGGCCGCGCGTCCCAGCTCCAGGCGTGGATCGCCTCCACCATGGGGCCGCCATAGACCGTGGACAGCGGGTTGTTCGCGGCGTCGCTCCAGAAATTCAGGTGCGCCTCCAGGAAGCGGCGCAGGATGAGATCGTCGCGCTCGCCGCTGGAGAACCAAGGCAGCGCGCTCTCGCTCGATTTTGGATCGACGAAGACGTTGGGCTGGTTGGCGCCCTTGTCCACCGCCGGGCAGCCCAGCTCGCAGAACAGGATGGGCTTGGACTGCGCGGCCCAGCCGGTCGGGCCGGCGCTTTCGCTGCCGTCGGGCCGGTCGAAATGGGCGTTGCCCCACCAGCCCCACAGGTCCTTGGCGCGCCACACCCAGGGCTTGCCGAGCCCGTCGGCGATGGGCGTGCGGCTCTGCGTGGCGCGCTCGGCGCCGCTGGCGTAGTACCAGTCGTAATCCTCGCCGCCCGTTATGTTCGCCGTGAGATAGGCGCGGTCCCATGTGGTGGTAGGGCCGTTGGCGTTGTAGTCGAGATGGGCGATGCGTCGCGCCAGTCGGCCAGCGGCATGTAATTGTCCAGCCCCACGAAATCGATGTTGGCGTCGCTCCACAAGGGATCGAGGTTGAACAGCACCGCGCCCGGCGCGTCGCCGGTCTGGTGATTGGCGTATTCGCTCCAGTCCGCGGCATAGCCGAGCTTCACGCTCTGGCCCGCGGCGGTGAAGATGCCGCGCACGTCGGCGGCCAGAGTCCGCAGCGCCGCCACGGCGGGATAGGTGGTGGCGGAATCGCGCACGCGGACGAGGCCGCGCAATTCCGAGCCGATGAGGAAGCGATCCACCCCGCCCGCGGCGGCGCAGAGATGGGCGTAGTGCAGCACCATGCGGCGCCAGCCCCATTCGCCGGCGGCGCCGGTCCACGTCACGTCCGTTCCGCTGACGGCGAAATCGGACGGCGCGGCGGCGCCGAAGAAGGCGCCGGTCTGCGCGGCCGCCGCGCCCGACTTGTCGGGCGAGCCCGCCACGCCCGGCGCGGGATCGCAGGTGATGCGCCCGCGCCAGGGATAGGCGGGCTGGCTCGACGCGCCGGTATAGGGATCGGCGAGCGCGTTCGCGCCCGCGATGTCCATGAACAGGAACGGGCAGAACATCACCGACAGCCCGCGCGCCTTCAGGTCCTGGATCGCCTGGACCACGCCGGCGTCCGACGGCGTGCCGCCATAGGCCGGAACCCCGCCCACCTGGCTGACGAGATGGGCGTCCGCCCGCGCCACGCCGTTCACCGACCAGGTCTGCGGATAGGTCTTCTTCCTGGCGATCTCCACCCCCGGCATGATCCTGGTCGAGCCGCAGCGCAGGTCGTCGCCGAACCAGCCCACCACCAGCGAGGCCGATGCCAGGCCGGGCGCCAGCGCCTGGAGCTCGTCCAGAGAGGCGCTCCAGTCGCAGATGCTGGCCGCGTTGTGGGCGTTCTGCGGCACGGTGGTGCCGGCGCCGTCGTCGGCGCTGACGACGTCCGTCGCGTACACGAACTCGCCCGCGCCGGGGATCACGGCCACGCCGGTCAGCACGTTCTCCAGCGCCGCGGGATCGGAATCCGAAATCGCGCGGATCAGCTCGAACTGCAATTGCGGGATGCGGTTGCCGAACTGCGCGAGCGGCATGTCCTCGAACACGATATAGGCGAGGCCGCGATAGGCGGGCGTGTTGTCGTCGCCTTCGGTCTCCAGGATCAGCGGGTCCTGCGCCTGGGCCTCGCTGCCGGGATAGAAGCGCGTGGTGAATTGCGAAAGGTCGATCAGCGTGCCGTCGGCCCAGACGCGGCCGATCCTGGTCACCTGCCCGGCGGCCAGGCCCACGGCGAAGGAGATGGAGTAGCTGTAGTCGGTGGTCGTCACCTTCGGGCCGCCGAGGCCCTTGCCGCCGCTCGACTCGGTCTTCGCCGTCTCCTTGTATTGCGTCGCCCAGATCAGCTGGCCCGCCACCCGCACGCGCCCGAAAACGCCCGGGATCGCGGCGCCCTCGGTGGAGGACTGGATGGAGATGTCGGAGAGCCGCGGGCCGTTCACTTTCCGGCCGGGCGCCAGCGCGGCATCGATCTCCGAGCCCACCAGCGCGCCGATCGCCCCGCCGAGCTGGGCGCCGGAGATCGACACGCCGAGCACGTCGAGCGTCCCGAACGCCCCGCCGATCGCCTGACCGACGGTGGAGAGAATGAGAGAAGCCATGATGATATCCCTGCTTCCTCCTCCGCGAGAGCGGGGGAGGTGGATGGCACGCGCGAAGCGCGTGACAGACGGAAGGGGTGTGTCAGTGTTGAAGACCGAGTTCGAATTTCACGACTGACGCACCCCCTCCACCGGCTTTCGCCGGTCCCCCTCCCCCGCTCTCGCGGGGGAGGAAGCACTGGATCCGAAATCCGCAGACGAGCTTCCGCCGCCAGAATTCCGACAGCGGCTCCTCGCTCACGCGCTTGTTCTGGCGCGCGTGGATGAGGGTCGCGCTGCCGTCGCGCTCGGCCAGGATGCCGCAATGCTTGGCGGGGCCGCGCGGATGCATGCGGAAGAGCGCGACGTCGCCGGGCGCGAGCCGCGCGGGCGGGACTTCGGTGAAGTGCCGCGCCAGCGCCGCATATAATGTCTCCGCCTCCGTCCCGGTCCCCGCGGCGCGGGCCTCGGCCCAGTCGGGCGAATAATTGGGCACGGCCTGCGGCTCCTCGCGCCCCATGTCGCGCCACACCCCGCGCAGGAGGCCCAGGCAATCGCAGCCCGCGCCCCTCACGCTCGCCTGGTGGACATAGGGCGTGCCGATCCAGCGGCGGGCGAGCGCAACGATGTCATCCGTTCCCATACCGGCTTCCTCCATCCAGGGGCGCGCGTTGCGTGGGGTACGAGATCGCGGCGTCGTTGCCGATCATGTAGGGGAAGCCGCGGAAGTTGGCGGCGTTGGCGAAGCGCGACTTGCAGGTGGCGAACTGCTTGTCGCATCCCGCCGTCGCCGCGAACGCGTCCGCGGGCGCCACTGCCTCGCTCATCGGCTGCCACAGCTCGATCGTCACGTTCGTGCCGGAGACGGCGTGGCGCTTGATGTCCATGGCGCGGCCGGCATTGGCGCCGCCCGTCCAGGCGAGCTTGCCGCCGGCGAACCAGCCAGTGGCGAAGGCATCGAGCCCCGACACCGCGAAGCGGCGCGCGTCGAACGCCGTCACGACCGTTCCGGCGCCATGGAACGCAGGCGCGGAGAGATCGACGGTGCAGCGCGCATCGCCGAGATCGGCGTCGCAGGAGAAGCCGAAGACGCGGCCCTGCGCCTGGTTGAGCGCGGCGGCGAGGCCGCGCAGCTCGGCGGTGAAGCCCGCGTGCCCGCGCTGGACCTCGCCCAGCGTTCCGGTGCGCATCAGCACGCGCTGGCCGGGCGAGGCCCAGTTGACGCGCCAGATCTCGACAGTGGCGGCGTCGTAGACGCCCGCGGCGAGATCGGCCTCGGCGAGCGCGTCGCCCGACAGCGCGCCGGCGACGGAGAGGTTGTCGACCGCCAGCCCCAGCGTGGAGTCGATCTCGCTGGCGGTGAAGCCCGAGGACGCGAGATAGGTGGTGCCGTCGAACGTCACGTCCGCGTCGTGATCGGTGAAGCCGCGCGCGCCCGCGCCAACCGGCGCGAGCTTCCAGCACCAGCACAGCGTGGTCGTGCCGGAGTCGAGATGATCCTGCAGGCCGGATGGAAGAGTTTTCATTTCAACCTCCCGCCGCTGTGTCACGGCCCGCGAATGCGGGCCGTCCAGGTGACACGCGGAAACAAGGTGCAGAACCCAGCTGGGTGGCCCGCATTCGCGGGCCATGACACGATTTTTTCACAGCAGAATCTCCACGATGGGGATGCTGGGGATGTCGCCGGCGGAGAAGCCGGAGAGGTCGATCGAGAGCGTGTCGGTGTCGAAGCGCACCGGCACGTCGAATTCGAAGCCCGCGGTGAGGACGGCGCCGGGCGCGGGCGGCGTCACGAACGTGACAAGGCCCGTCGTGGCGTCGATGCCGGTCCCGGACGTCACCGCCGTCCCGTCCGCGGCGACCAGCACCGTTCCGTCGACCGGCTTCTTCACGGCGCGCGTCCAGCTCGCGGGGCCGGAGGTGTAGGTCTTGGTGAGCTGGAAGACGGTCGTGGCGCCGTCGCCGGTGCCCAGCGCCTGGTCCAGCGCGGTCGGGTCCGTTCCGGGCGCGCAGGACCTGAAATCGGTGAAGTCCTTCAGCCGGAAGCCGAACAGCCTTCCCATCCGCGCCTCGAAGAAGGCGATGACGGCGTGGAGATCGTCGAGCGTCCGGATGCCGTAGCCCACGTCGTAGCGGCGGCGCGAATTGGCCCACACGGCGTTGCGCTCCTCGAAGCCGGAGCCGAGCGTGACGATCTCGGTCTTGCGCCCCGGCCCGCCGGCGGAATGCAGCGAGATCGCGGTGGGGAAGCGGATGTCGTGGAAGGACATGAGTACCTCTCTGCACCTCCCCACAAGGGGGAGGTTCGTCACAAATTCTTCTGTCCCTTGGCCACCGCCCGCGTCATCAGGGCGGCGACCTGGCTCTGGGACCTGAAGAAGCTCGCGGCGTCCGGCGTCTGGATGTTGACGACGACCTGCGGGCGCGCGGCGGCGGAGGCCAGCGCGGCGTTGGGAACGATCGTGCCGTTGCCCGCGGGCGTGAACAGCTCCGGTCCCGCCTCGCCGACGAGATAGGATTCGCCGGGCGCCACCGGCCCGCCCGCCGCCAGCGCCCCGCCGATGGAGGAGGCGAGCGAGCCCGCGGCCTGCGCGATCAGGCCCCCCACCGGCTTGACGATGAAGTCGCGGATGGCGACGCGGTCGAAATCCGCCAGGATCGCGTCCACCAGCTGGTCCATCGAGGTCTTGCCGGACACCGCGGCGCCGGCGATCGTGCGCGCCACCGCCTCGAAGCTCGAATTCACCGCGCGCTCGATGGAGGCGCCGGCCTGCGCGACTGGGCCGGCCGCGAAATCGTCGAGCGACTTCGCCGCCGCCGCCAGGCTCGAATCCAGCGGCGAAAGATCCGCGGAGAGGGAGAAAGTGCCGGTGCTCATCGTGTCTCATCCGGAAAGCGCGCCATCAGCGCATCGAACTCCGCGCGGGCCAGCGGCGGCGAAGGCGCATGCCCCCGCCGCCGGCGGAATCCCGCCACCGCCGCGCGCCATTCGGGCAGGCTCATCGCCCAGAAGTCGCGCGGCGAAAGCCCCATCACGCCGAGGCCGAGCTCGAGGAGGAGGCGCCAGTCGACGGGCCGGGCAAAGGGCCGGTTGCGGCGCCCGCGCCGGCCGAAACGTTCGTGCCGGCCGCCGTTCCGCCGGCCGCGTTCGCGCCGCCGCCGGAGGCGTTGAACGCCGCCGCGATGGCGTCGACCAGGGTGAACACGTCGGTCTCCAGCTTCATCACTTCGGCCGGGCTGACCTCGTAGCCGCCGCCCTTGAGCAGCGCCGAGGCGACGAGCGCGATGTCCTTGCTGGCGAGATTGGTCAGGCTGCCGGAAATTCCGGCGAGCCCGCCGCCATTGCCGAGCGCGGATTCGATCTCCGAAAGCGCGCCCAGCGTCAGGCGCATGACGAGCGACTGGTTTCCTGCGGCGAGCGTCGCATCGCCGCGTGCGGTGTTGGTCATGGTGATGTTCTCCTTGGGGTGGACAAAAGCCAACCTCCCCCTCGCGGGGAGGTCGAAAAATTCGAGTGCAACGAGAATTTTTCGGGTGGGGGGCGCGGTGCGAAACGTTACGCACCGCGCCCCCCGCCCGAAAACCGCACGCTGCGCGTGGCGGTTTTCGACCTCCCCCTCGCGGGGAGGTTATTCGTTACGCGAAGCTCAATTGCCCCGCCGATGCGAGCGTGAGGCTGAGCTTGAGTTCGCCGTCGTAGGGGCCGTCATATTGCAGGGCGGTGATCTTGAACGGGCCGCTCACCGTGCCGAAGCTCGGGATCACGATCTGGTAGTTGGCGAGCGACTGCGCGAAGAAGGCCGCGCGCAGCGCCGCGTCCGAGCTCGCGTCCTTGAACACGCCGGAGCCGGAAATCGAGGCGGAGGCGACGCCGCCGCCGTCGAGCAGCTCGCGCCACTGGCCCGCGGAATCCGCGTTGGTGACGTCGACGCTCTCGGCGTTGAACGCCAGCGCCGTGGCGCGCAGGCCCGCGATCGTGGTGAACGTCTCCGGCGACCCGCCGTCGCCGATCTTGACGAGCAGATCCTTGCCTTTCTGGGCGGACATTGAATGGTCTCCGTGGTTGAGGGAAGGGGCGAATGGCGAATAGCGAATGGGAGTAGTGAGTGGCGAATAGCGAATAGCGAATAGCGAATGGCGAATGGGGCGTAGTGAGTGGCGAATAGCGAATAGCAAGTAGCGAATGGTAGGGTAGCGAGCCGCCGCCACCTTCCCGTAAGTCACTCCCTATTCCCTACTCACGACTTACCACTCCACCACTTCCCCATTCGCTATTCGCTATTCGCTATTCGCTTCTACTCGTTATTCGCTATTCGCTTCTGCTCGCTACGCGCTATTCGCTCATTTCCATCACCGCGCGGACGTGCAGCGTGGCGCGGTAGGTTTCGCCGTCCGGCTGGCGGGCGAAATCGGCACCGAGGTAGCGCAGGTTCACCAGCGTGTAACCGGCGGGCGAAAGCGCCGCGGCGTCGAGCGCGGCGCGCACGGCATCGGCCGCGTCCTTGCTCTCCTTGTGGCCGCCGCCGCGCGACCAGATGTCGAGCGCCAGGCGATGCTCGCTGCCGGTCCCGGTGGCGGTGTCCCACGCGGCCTCGCCGTCGTCGCCCAGCGCGCAATAGGGGAAGACGGGCTCGCGCGGGACGAGGTCGTAGATCCTGGGCGGATCGCCGAGCGCGGATTTGACGCCCGCGTCGGCGGCGAGCGCGGCGAAAAGGGCGGCCTGCAGCGAGAAGCTCGCGGAGCTCATGGGATTTCCTCGCAAAGAAGCGTGACGAGCTGCGACGGCGGGCCGTCGTCCATCACCGCGTGGATCAGGAACGTCCGTGACGCGATGGCGAGCCTGAGGCCCGCCGCGATGAGCCCGTTGCGCCGCGCGGTGACGCGGTAGCGCACGCGGGATTCGCGCGCGTCCGGCCCGAAGGCGTCATCGGCGGAGAGCGCGTCGAGCCTGGCCCAGACGCGGCCCGTGGCGCTCCAGCTTTCCGCCGATCCGCCGCCGCCATCGGGCGCATCGTCCCGCGCCAGGATGGTGGCGCGCTGGTTGAGGGTTCCGAACATGGCTGGTCCTTTCCAGCCTCCCCGCGAGGGGAAGGCCGACAGGGTGCTAAAGCTTCAACACGCGATACGGCGCGAGCAGCGCGAACGCGGCGAGCGGAAGATCCGCCGGGGCGTCGCCGCGGTTGGCGTAGAGGCCGGCCACGATTTCCAGGATCGCCTCGCGGACCGGCGCCGGCACGTCGGATTCGCCATCGCCGTAGCCGGCGGTGAACGCGATCGACACCGCGTTGATGGCGCGAAGGTTCGCGGGCAGGACCGCCGCCGGCTTCAGCGCCAGGCGCGCGGGCGCGGACGCGGCGTCGACCTGGTAGACCGAGGGATCGAGCACGCTGGCGCTGTCGTCCATCGTCCAGGCCGCCACCTCGCTCACCGCCTAGAGCGGCGCCAGCGGGATCTCCGCCGGGAGATATTGGCAATCCGCGGCCGGCCAGCGGTCGAGCCACAGCGTCCAGCCCTGCGTGACGAAGGCGCGGCCGGTGTGCCATTCCGCCTTCGCCCGCGCGGCGGAGATCAGCGTGGCGATCAGCGCATCGTCGTCGGTGGTATCGACCTTCAGATGCGCCTTCGCCTCGTCGAGCGTGACCGGCTCGACGGCGGGCGGGGATATCAGTTCGAGTGCCATGGGTCTTCCTCTTCCTCCCCCGCGAGAGCGGGGGAGGTGGATGGCGCGCCCTCGCGCGACAGACGGAGGGGTGTGTCCGATGCCGAAGAATGACCTTCGATACCGACACACCCCCTCCACCGCTTCGCGGTCCCCCTCCCCCGCTCTCGCGGGGGAGGAAGATTCGATTACGACGCCGCGAACTTCATCAGCTTGATGGCCTCGAAGTTCTGGACGCCGCCGCCCACGCGCTTGGTGGTGTAGAACAGCACGTAGGGCTTGGCGGAGTACGGATCGCGCAGCGTGCGGATGCCGACGCGGTCCACGATCAGGTAGCCGCGGGCGAAATCGCCGAACGCGATCGAATAGGAATTCGAGGCGATGTCGGGCATGTCCTCGGCTTCCGCCACCGGATAGCCGAGCAGGCTCGCCGGCTGGCCGGCGGACGCGGCGGGCTGCCAGATGTAGTTGTCCGTCGAGTCCTTGAACTTGCGGATGACGCTCTCGGTCTTGCGGTTCATCACCCAGGTGCCGTTGGCGCGGTATCCCTGTTTCGGCGCATAGGCGAGATTGATCAGCGCATCGGCCGGATCGGACGAGGCGAAGGCGCCGTCGGCTCCGGAGGCGATGTAGCCGATCTTGCTCCACACCCAGGACGCGTCCGCCACCGTGGTGTAGCTCAAAAAGCCGGTGGGCTTGCTGGAGCCGTCGCCGCCGACGAAGGCCGCGCCCTCCTGCTCGGCGAAGACGATCTGCACTTCGTTCGCCAGCCACTGCTCGATGTCGACCTGGGAGTCGTCCAGAAGCGGCTGCGTGGCGGCCGGCATGGCGTAGAGCTCCATCGCCGGGAAGTCGATCGCGGAAATGGTGGGCGTGGCGGTCTGCGTGCGCGCGTCGGTCTCGCCGACCCAGCCCGACGCCGCTTCCACCGTGGTGATCGGCTTGCGGTAGATGGAGGAGCCGATCTGCTGCACGCTGGCGAGCCGGCGGATGGGCGAGGCCTTGGCCAGCACGCGGTCGATGGTATCGGCGATCTCCAAGGGCACGACGTAGCCGCCGTCGGGATTGGAGCCTTCCGACAACGCCTTCACCTCCAGCGCCGCGAAGCCGGAGGCGTCGCCCTTGCGCATGTAGCGGTCGAAGGCGGCCTTGCGCTCGCGCGTGGCGCGGTCGCCCGCCGCGGCGCCGGATTGCGACTTGGTGTCGGCGAGCTGGGGCCGCGCGGCGGCGAGCACGAGCTCGTCCAGCGTCTTCTGCTGGGTCTCCAGCGCGCGGTTGATGCGGTCGACCTTCTCCTCGGCGACGACGTCGCCGGAGCGCTTCTCCAGCGCCTCGAGGCGGGCGTCGTTGGCGTCCTTGAAGGCCTCGAAGGCGCGGCGGAAATCCGCATACGCCTCCTTGATCTCCCGCGCCTCCGCGCCGTCCTTGGTCTCGAGCGATTTGGTTTCGAGTTGCATGGTGTTGTCTTCCTTCTCTCTTGGAAAAACTGCTTGCTCCCCCGCGAGAGCGGGCGAGGTGGATGGCGCGGCGCAGCCGCGACAGACGGAAGGGGGGCGTCGGTGTCGATGAACTGACTCTTCGCCACCGCCGTCCCCCCTCCACCGCATTCGGCGGTCCCCCTCCCCCGCTCTCGCGGGGGAGGAAGCTCAATTCCGCATCGCTTCCGCCGCCTTTCTGATCTCCTGGGCGACGTCGGATTTGGCGCCGACCGCGGTCACGGTGCTGCCGGGGAGCAGCGGGAACGTCACGATCGAGATTTCCCACAGCTCGATCTCGAGCAGCGTGCGCAGCCCGGTCGCCGGATCGCGCCGCGCCCGCCTGGTGCGGAAGCCGATGGACAATCCGTCCAGCGCGCCCGCGCGCAGCAGCGACAGCACGTCGCGCGCGCGCTCCAGCTCGGTGAGGAGGCGGCCCTTCACGTAGAGCCCGGTCGCGTCCTCGCGGATCCGCTCCCAGACCCCGATCGGCTCGTGCGCGAAATGCTGGTAGAGCAGCCGCACGCGGCCGATGTCGCGCGCCCTCAGCGACTGCGCGAAGGCGCCCGGCGCCACCACGTCGCCCGCGGAATCCGGCACGCCGAACAGCGAGGCGTAACCCTCGAACTCGTCGCGCCCCAGCGCCGCGAACCGCGCGCGCCCCTCCCAATGCACGAGCCTGCGGCGCGCGCGGTGTACTTCGGTCATGGATGTGTCCTTGTTCTTCCTCGCCCGCGAGCGCGGGGGAGGAAGCAAATTCAGCGCGTGCGTTCCGCTTCCAGGCGGTCGAGCTTGGCTTCGATGCGGTCCAGCGACTGCTTCATCTGCGCGGCCTGCTCTTCCAGCACGGCGACCTGCTCGATGGCGGACTGGTCCTGGGCGGCGGTGCGCTCCAGCGTGGCGATACGCTCCGCCGCCGAGCCGGCCCAGAACAGCGCGCCCGCCGTCTGCAACAAAAAAGCCGCCACGAGGGCGGCCGGGAGCGCAAACGGCCTGGCATTCGCCTCCGGCGGCGGCCGGAGCGCGTCGGTGATGAGGGTCATGGCGACTCCTGTAGCTTTCCCTTCCCCCGCTTCGGGGGCGGAGAAGGTTGGGTGAGAGGCGTGACGCGAGCGACGCCGTCAAGAGCGTTGCCGCCGTCGCCGCCCCCTCACCCTGCCCTCTGCCCCACATGCGTGGGGGAGAGGGAGTCTACACCATCGGGCGAATAGCCCGCCGCCATGCGCTTTTCCTCGCGCGTCAGGAAGTCGGCGGCGTTGAGCTTGTCCCACACGCCCTGGCGGTCTTCGGCCAGCGCGGGGATCGCGTCGGCATCGAAGCCGAGGCGCAGATTGTCGCCGAAGCGCGGGGCGAGCCAGCGGGTGAGATCGGCGGCGGTGCGCGCGACCAGCGGCAGGACCGTCTGGCGCCAGAAGGCGAGGTTCGCCTCGCGATAGTTGGCGTAGGTGTTGTCGCCCGGCAGGCCCAGCAGCATCGGCGGCAGGCCGAAGGCGAGCGCGATCTCGCGCGCCGCGGCGTTGCGCATGGCGGAGAAATCCATCTCCGACGGCGCGTAGCTCATCGCGCGCCAGTCGAGCCCGCCTTCGAGCACCATGGGCCGGCCGGCATTGGCGGCGCCCTGGTAGGCGTCCTCCAGCTCGCGCTTGAGCCGGCCGAACTGCTCCTCGGTAAGGCCGGGCGCGTTGTCGGGGCCCTTGTAGACCAGCGCGCCGGACGGGCGCGCGGCGTTGTCGAGCAGCGACTTGGTCCAGCCGGCGCCGGCATTGTGGATGTCGACCGCGAAGGCGGCGGGCTCGAGCGGCGAAAGGCCATGGCAGTCCGACAGCGGATGGAACAGCCGTCCATGCAGCACCGGCAGGAATCCGTTCGCGTCGCGAACGATGCGCGCGGTGGCGCCGCCCACGCTGTAGTCGTAGCCGAGCGGGCGGCCGCCCGCATCCTGCACCACGCTCACGCGGTCGGGCCGCAGCACGTGCAGCTCGCGCACCTCGCCGCCGGCGGAGAGCGCCTGCAGGTAGGAATTGCCCGCGCATTGCAGGAACGCGTACCAGCGCTCGAACAGCGCGCTGCCGCTCTCCGCGCCGTTGGGCGCGGCGAGCAGCCTGAGCAGCGGATGGCGGGCATCCGCCTCGATGTCGCCCTCGTAGAGCAGCCACGGCACGGAGGCCGAGGCTTCGGCGACCAGCCTGACCGCGCGGTAGGCGATGGCGTTGGCCATCACGCCTTCCCGCGCCAGCGTGGCGAAGTCGCGCCTGCTCCACGAGGGCCGCCCCGCGAGCGACAGGGCGATCAGGGGGGCGCTGAGGCCCTTCTGCTCGGGCGCGCGTGCCGTACCGCGCGCCCGCGTGCCCGCGGGACGAAACCAGTCGGTGAACATGGTGGAGTCCTTTCTGTCTATGTTCTTCCTCCCCCGCGCGAGCGGGGGAGGGGGACCGCCGAAGGCGGTGGAGGGGGGACGGCGGTGGTGAAGAGCTGGCGTGCCTTTCACCAGCGGACACACCCCCTCCGTCTGCCGCGCGAAGTGCGCGCCATCCACCTCCCCCGCTCTCGCGGGGGAGGAAGCGGCCGGCGCATTCTGCTATAATCCCGGCATGGTCTTCGTCATCGATGCCGCCGGCGTGGCGATGTTCTTCGTGGTGTGCTGGGCGCTGAACCATTTCGGCGGCTGGCGCGTGCGCGCCGCGGAGATCCTGCTGCCGGCGGCGCTGGCGGCCTGCTGCCACGAATTCGCCGGACGCTTCGCGCTGGCGGGCCAGGTGCGGCTGGCCGTGTTTCTTTTCGCCGCCGCGGCGTTCTGGGGCCTGCTTCGCCCGCTGAGCAACGACGGCCTCTACCCGCTGGCGATCTTGGCGATCTTCCCGGGCGATCGCGAAGGCCTCACCGTGGCGGGCTACGCGTTCGCGCTCAGCCTCGGGCTCGCGCTTGTCGTCATGGCGGCGGCGGGTGTGCGGTTCCCGCCCTCGCCACCCTGACGCTCAAAGCGTCCGCACCTTCGGCTCCCTTGCCAGCGGCGACAGGTGGGCGAGCGCCCAGACCAGCGCGTCGAGGCGGTCGGGCGAAGGGCCGGTTCCGTCGAAGCCGCAGAGCTGGTCTTCCAGCTTCGGGAACGCGCCCACATGATGCACCCGGCCGCGCTCGTAGAGCGAGGCGGCGGGCATCGCGCGGGTGTACTTGTCGCGCGTGGCATGCACCAGCGTGATGGGAGCGTTCTCGAGCCGGTGCCCGATCACCTCGCGCACCATGTCTCCGCCCTGGTTGGCTTCGGCGACGATCCTGTCGGCCTGGTGGGTTTCGAACGCTCCGGCGACGCGCTCCGCCCATTGCGCCGAGGTCAGGCCCTGCACCGAACAGTCGCCCAGCACGTAGAACGCGCCGTCCTGGCCGCGGCCGGCCGCGACGATGCCGCAGGCCGCGCCGGTCCGGCCCGCCGGCGGATCCACGCCGATAATGACGCGCTTCATGGGCGGCGTGGCCGCGACGCGGCCGGATTCGATCCATTCGCGCTTCCACAGCGCGGCCTCGTTGTCCTCGATCAGGTCGCCGTCCAGCTCCTGGCGGCCGAGCCGGGTGCCGCCGTAGCGGCCTTCCAGCTCGTCCACGAATTTGGGCGCGAGATTCATTCCGTTGTCGCGGGTGGTGCTCCTCGTCACCGCCGTGTCGGCCGCCTCCATCAGCGTGCGCAGCGCCGCGATGTTGCGCGGCGTGGTGGTGACGCAGAGCCTGGGATCGCTCCCCAGCCGCAGCGCCATCCGCAGCATGTCGAGCGCGCCCTGCGGATCGGGCCATTTGCAGAACTCGTCGGCCCAGACGGCGTCGAACTGGTGGCCGCGGATCGAATCCGGCTCGTCCGCCGAAAACACCGTGGCGACGGCGCCGCCGGGCCAGGTCATGCGCCGGTTGGCGGGCTCGTAGCGCGCCTCGCGCGCCGCCGATTTGAGGCCCGACGGGCCCTCGATCATGACCTTGCGCACGTCGTCCAGGGACGCGCCGACGAGCGCGACGCGGCGCATGCGGCCGGCGCGCACGCCCTCGGCCACCCACTCGGCGCCCGCGCGCGTCTTGCCCGCGCCGCGCCCGCCCAGGAACAGCCAGCAGCGCCAGCCGCCCGGCGGCGCAAGCTGCGTCTCGCGGGCGCGGAACCGCCAGTCGCAGAGCAGGAAGGCGAGCTGGGATTCACTCAGAGCCGAGTAGATCGCGTCGCGCAAGCCGGGCGGCTGCGATGCCATCCACGACGCGCTCAATCTCTCCGCGGATGCCGTCATGGTCGAGCGCCTTTCGTCCTTCGATGACACCTTCGTGCTCCATCTTCATGCGCGCGACCTTCTCCAGCGTGTCGCGCAGCGTGGCGAGCGAGCGGGCGTTGGTGAGGCGGTCGGCGGCGGTGGGCTGGCGGGTCGGGTTGTCGTATTTGATGGCTTCGAGCGACGACAGCTGCCGGTTGATCTCCCTGAGGAGCCTGTTGGTCATGACTGCGATCCAATCCTTCTCGATGTCCTCGGGCCTGATGCCCCAATAGCGGTCGAACGCCGCCACGACCGGCGACGCGGGAAGCGCATCCGCGCTCATGGCTCCGCCCTCCCCGGCTGGTTGGGTTTCATGTCCGTTTCCTCCGTTGTGTGGATGCTCCGCGCGCGCCGCCGAAGGGGCGGTGGTGGCCGGGCGCATTTCTGGAGATGCTGGGAAACTATCGGACCAGCGTGACGCTGTCAAGGACTTCTAGCAAAAAAGAGGGACATAATCTTTCAATTTGTGCAGATAGTCTCAGGATGGAAATCTGGACGGAAAAATAGCTGTTCCTGCAAGCACTTGGCTGCATCCTGTGATTGTGGTTCGCGACACGTTTCGGTTGCCGTCTACCCCCTCCAGGGCCGCCGACAGGCGAATATTCGCCTGTCCGGCCTCAAAATGACGAAACGTTAATCCACACGACATGGGCCGCGGCCCTCGCGGGGCGTGCGCCGATTGGGCGGCCGGGCGCGACTTCGATGCGGGCGGCGGGCAAACCCGGTGCGGGAACGTGCGGGCTTGCGACCGGGCATGCGCTTTTGCGGCCTTTCGAATCGGCGCGGGATGGTGTTGTCCTCGCCTGCCGGGCCGCAGCGGATCGGCGACGACGGATCCGCGCGGCAGCGCCCGCCGGCGGCATATCGGGACCTCTGCCATGCGCGACATCGCAAACAGCACATTGTGGCTTACCTATCGCCTCGGCCAGGTGGTTCATTCCGAGGCCTTCCAGTCGCATGTCGGCGCGCTGGGCCGGGCCGCCTACCTTTCGCAGCGCGGCGGCGCCCGCGACCTCTGCCTGCTCGACAGCGACGGCTGCGAGGTGCTCGACGAAGGCGCACTGGCCATCATCTGCCGCGACCTGGGCCGGCAATCCGTGCACTGACGGTCCCCGCCGTTGATCCGCCTCAAGGCGCGCCCGGCACTTAGCGCCCATCATGCTGCCGGGAAAGGACCGGCGGCATGTATCGGGGCGCAGACAGGATCTGGCTTCATTACAGCCTGGGCGGCGTCGCGCGGGCGGAACCCTTCGCCTCGCGGCTGGCCGCCATCGGGCGCGCGGCGGCGCTGGCGCATCTGCCGGCCGCGAGCCGCTTCGCGATCTTCAGCGACGGGGGCGCCTGCCTTCTCGCGGAGCCCGAACTCCTGGCCGTCTGCCGCACCTACGCCGACGGCACGCTGCACTGAACCCGCCTCGCCGGCACCGCGCCGCGCCGCGCCACCGCCAAGTCCGCCCCCCGCGCATGTGAAGAAGAGGAAAGGCCCGCATGCGCGGCCGTCGTCGCTAGCTCTCGAAACCCGATGACGGGTTGCCGATGACGGCGAGGAATTCGCGCCGCGTGGTGGGGTCGTCGCGGAAGGCGCCGTGCATGGTGGAGGTGACCATGGTGACGCCCGTCTTGTGGACGCCGCGGGTGGTCATGCACTGGTGCGTGGCCTCGATCACCACGGCGACGCCCTTGGGCTCGAGCACCTTCTGGATGCAATGCGCGATCTGGGCGTTCATTTTCTCCTGCACCTGCAGCCGCCGCGCATAGGCCTCCACCACGCGCGCGAGCTTGGAGATGCCCACGACCTTGTTGGTGGGCAGGTAGCCGACATGGGCGCGGCCGATGATCGGCGCCAGGTGATGCTCGCAATGCGACTCGAAGCGGATGTCCTTGAGCACGATCATGTCGTCGTAACCCTCGACCTCCTCGAAGGTGCGCGAGAGGAATTCCTCCGGATCGACGGTGTAGCCGGAGAACCAGTCCTCATAGGCGCGGGCGACGCGCGCGGGCGTGTCGACCAGGCCTTCGCGGGCGGGATCGTCGCCCGCCCAGCGCAGCAGCGTGCGCACGGCGCGCTCGGCCTCCTCGCGCGTGGGCCGCGGCTCGCCCGACGCGGGCTGCTGGCTGCCGAAGGCCATCCTGGGAGCTTGGGACATGGAGATTCTCGCAACGCTTTGGAAAGTGTCCGCCATTAACGCGCCAACTTCGCGCGCGGATCAACCCGGGGGGCATTGGGCCGGGGCGCGTTGGGGTTTAGCAGGATCGCGGGATTGGCGGGCGGAATCCGGACTCAATCCGATGCCGTGGCGCGGACCTCAGTGGATCTGCCGGCGCTCGTGGGGGCTTTCCAGCAGGAACAGCGGGATTTCCACCGCGAAACCGGAGCCGAGCGAATCGCGCATGTCGTAATGGCCGTTCATGGCGCCCGACGGCGTCTCCAGCGGGCAGCCGCTGGTGTACTTGAAGGACTGGCCGGGCTCGAGGATCGGCTGGGCGCCGACCACGCCGGGCCCGCGCACTTCCTTGACGCGGCCATGCGCGTCGGTGATCTGCCAGTGGCGGGAGAGAAGCTGCACCGTGTCGCCGCCGTTGTTCTCGATGGTCACGTGGTAGGACCACAGGAAACGGCCCTCTTCCGGATCGGACTGATCTTCCAGATAGGAGGGCTTCACCGTCACGCGGATGCCCCGCGTCACGGACTGGTAGATGGGAAAGCGCGCTTCCCCGCTCGCGCCTGACGACAGACCCCTCATGGACCGACTATGGCGCGATCCGCCCCGCGGGCGCAAGCGCGGCGGGCGCGGCAACGTTAACGGCGCGGATCAGGCGCGGGGCTCGACCAGGATCTCGGTCTTCACGGAATTGGCGATGAAGCACTGCTCGTGCGCCTGGTGATGCATCCGCGCCAGCGTGCTGGAATCGACTTCGGTGTTGCCGCCAAAGCGCACGCAGGGACGCAAGGTGACGCGCGGCATCCAGAACCGGCCGTCCGCGCCCTTCTCCAGGGGACCGTCGGCGTCGTCCTCGTAGGAATCCACCACGAGGCGCTTGCGCGCGGCGATGGCGAGGAAGGTGAGCATGTGGCAGGCCGAGAGCGAGGCGACATAGGCCTCCTCCGGATCGACGCGGGCGCCATCGCCCCGGAACGCGGGCGCCGCGGAGCCGGCGAGTTCCATCGCGCCGTCCTTGAAGACGTAGGCGAAGGCGCGGCTATAGGTGTCGTAGGTGAAATCGGCGCTGTCGCGGGCCCAGCGGACCGAGGCCTTGTGGGTGGACATTGCTTGCACTGCTTTCGCTTTGGCGGTGGTGCGGATGACGGCGATATCATAGCCTCGGGACGCGGGGATTTCGGGGGAGAAGGAATGCGCATTCTGCTGGGCTGCCTTGCGGCGGCGATGCTGCTGGCGGGCGCGGCGCGGGCGGCGGGTCCGCAACCCGCGCTGACGCCGGCCGAGCAGGCCGAAGTCGCCAGGATCAGGGCGATCTACGCGGCGCTGAAGCCGCAGACCGGCGACGTGCCCGTGGCCGGCACCGGCGCGACGCTGCACCTGGGCAAGGATTACTACTTCGTCGATCCCGCCGAGTCGCGGAAAATCCTGGTGGACGCCTGGCACAACCCGCCGGAAGCGGCGGACGGCGTGCTGGGCCTGGTGTTCCCCGCCGGCAAGGATTTCACCGACCGCACATGGTCCGCCGTCATCACCTACAGCGACGAAGGCTATGTCAGCGACGACGACGCCAACAAGACCGACTACAACGCGCTCATCCAGCAGGCCAGGGACGCCGAGCCCGGCATCAACGCGCGCCGCAAGGCCGAGGGCGTGGAGGAGATGCACCTCATCGGCTGGGCGCAGCCGCCTTACTACGACAAGCCGCACCACACGCTGATCTGGGCGCGCGAGATCAGGTTCGGCGACCAGAGCGACCACACGCTGAACTACGATTTGCGCGCGCTGGGCCGGCGCGGCGTGCTCAGCATGAACATCCTCTCCGCCATGTCCGATCTCGCCGAGGTGCGCCGGGCGGCGGCGAAGCTGCAGAACGTGGGCACCTTCGATCCGGGCGCGCGCTATGCCGACTACAAGGCCGGCACCGACAAGAAAGCCGAATACGGCATCGCCGGGCTGGTCGCGGCCGGCATCGGCGCGGTGGTGGTCAAGAAGCTCGGCCTGCTCGCGATCGGGCTCGTCTTCGTCAAGAAATTCATCGCGCTGATCCTGGCCGGATTCGCCGGCGCCGCGGCATGGCTGCGCCGCCTGTTCACGGGAAAGAAGGGCCCGCCCGCCGGCGCGCCGCCGGCGCTGCCTTGAGCTTCCTCCCCGCGTGAGCGGGGGAGAAAGCAGGATGGGCCGCTCACACCGCCTTCAGTGCCTGCGCGAGGTCGTCACACAAATCCTGCTGGTCCTCCAGCCCCACCGACAGCCGCAGCATGCTGTCGCCGATGCCGAGCGCGGCGCGGGCTTCGGGCGGCACGCGCTGGTGCGTCGTGGTGGCGGGGTGGGTGATCAGGCTCTTGGCGTCGCCCAGATTGTTGGAGATGTCGATCAGCTCCAGCGCGTCGGCGAAGCGGAACGCGGCGTCCTTGCCGCCGGCGATGTCGAACGTCACCACGCCGCCGCCGCCGGACATCTGCGCGCGGGCGAGCGCGGATTGCGGGTGATCGGCGCGGAAGGGATAGAGCACGCGCGCGATCTTCTTCTGGCCCGCCAGGAAATCGGCCACCGCCGCGGCGTTCTCGCAATGCGCGCGCATGCGCAGGTCGAGCGTCTCCAGGCTCTTCAGGTGCACCCAGGCATTGAACGGGCTGAGCGCCGGGCCGGTCTGGCGCAGGAAGATCTGGAGATGGTCCTTCAGGAAATCCGGCCTGCAGCAGATGACGCCGCCCAGGACGCGGCCCTGGCCGTCGATGTATTTGGTCGAGGAATGCACCACGATGTCGGCGCCGGATTCCGCCGGGCGCTGCAGCGCGGGCGAGGCAAAGGCGTTGTCCACGACCAGCCGCGCGCCGGCCTTGTGCGCGATCGCCGCCACCGCCTTCAGGTCCACGATGGCGAGCGTGGGGTTGGCGGGCGTCTCCAGGAACAGCATCTTCGTCTCGGGGCGCATGGCGGCGGCCCATTGCGCGGTGTCCTCGCCGTCGACCAGCGTGTTGGCGATGCCGTAGCGCGGCAGGATCTCCTCGATCACGTAGCGGCAGGCGCCGAACATCGCTTTCGCGCCGGCCACATGATCGCCCTGGCGCAGCGCGGAGAGCAGCACCGCCGTCACCGCGGCCATGCCGCTCGCCGTGGCGCGCGCCACCGGCATCGCTTCGAGCGCCGCCATGCGCTCCTCGAACATCGTCACCGTGGGATTGCCGAAGCGGGTGTACTGATAGCCGCTCGCCTCGCCCTTGAAGCGCGCCTCGGCCTCTTCCGCCGCCTCGTAGGCGTAGCCGGAGGTGAGGAACAGCGCTTCCGCCGTCTCCTGGAACGGCGTGCGCGTCTGCCCGCCGCGCACCTGGATCGTGCGCGGGCGCCATTTGCCGGGCTTCTTGTTGGTGGGCATTTCCGTCCTTCGGGGCTCGCTCTCGTCGTCCTTCGGGGCTCGCTGCGCTCGCGCCTCAGGACGGCGAGGGCCGTGCCGAGGCCACGAAACAATCTTGCCCGGTCAGGGTCAAGGCGAATATGGTCGCGTCATCCTGAGGTGCGATCCGGAGCGCAGCGAAGGAGAGCCCCGAAGGACCACAGGATCGATGAAGATCATCAGCCACCATTCCGCGCTCATCTATGTGATGGTGCTCATCGCCGCCTCCGACCGCTCGATGAGCGAGAAGGAGATGCGGGCGATGGGCGACCTGGTGAAGCACCTGCCGGTGTTCCGCGACTTCGAGGAGCATCGCCTGCTTTCGGTGTGCCAGGAATGCGGCTCGATCCTGCAGGAGAAGGACGGGCTCGACGCGGTGCTCGGCCTCGTCAAGGAGGCGCTGCCGGAGCACCTGCGCGAGACCGCCTATTGGCTGGCGCTGGAAGTGGCGCTGTCGGATTCGCGCGTGATGCTGGAGGAGGTCCGCGTGCTGGAGATGATCCGGCGCACGCTGGGCATCGAGCGGCTGGAGGCCGCGGCGCTGGAGCGCGCGGCGCGCGCCCGCTACCAGGTCGCCTGATGAAGCGCCTGCTGCTCCTGCGCCATGCCAAGGCCGCGCAGGACGGCGGCCAGGGCGACCACGCGCGCCCGCTCACCCCGCGCGGCGAGGCCAATGCCGCGCGCATGGGCCATGCCATCGACCTTCGCGGCTATGCGCCGGACGTGGTGCTGTGCTCGGACTCGCGGCGCACGGTGCAGACCTGGGAGCTGCTCGCGCCCGAGCTCGGCAGGGCGCCGGCGGTGGATTTCCGCGACGACCTCTATCTGGCTTCGCACAAGCTCCTGCTGGCCGCTGCGCGCGAGGCGCCGGACGAGGCGGACGCCGCGATGATCCTGGGCCACAATCCCGGCCTCGAGGATCTGGGGCTGCGGCTCGCGCGCACGCCCGCCACCCGGGCGGAAGCGGCGAAGCTGGAAGCCATGCGCGAGAAATTCCCCACCTGCGCGCTCGCGGTGCTGGATTTCGGGATCGCATCGTGGAGCGACCTGTCCCCCGGCACGGGCGCCCTGTCGCTGTTCCTGAGGCCGAAGGATCTGGACGACTAGGCCCACCTCCCCCTTGCGGGGAGGTCGAAAAATCGCGAAGCGCAGCGTAGAGATTTTTCGGGTGGGGGTTGGTGCGCGCCGCGGCCCCACCCGAAAACGCTTTGCGTTTTCGACCTCCCCGCAAGGGGGAGGTTGGATTCAGCTCAACCCCAATCGCACGAACTGCTCCGGCGGCGCTTCCACTTCTTCCAGCGCGGCACGAAGCGCGTCCGCCGCATCGCGCTCGCTTGCCCCACCCGCGCGGTTCTCCGTCTCGGCGGGATCGTTGGCGAGATCGTAGAGATGATTGCCGGAGAATTTCGCATAGGCCCAGTAGGGGACGTGGTCGCTCGCGTCCCACGTCTGGCGGATGACCGGGACCTCGGAGCCCGGCATGCGCGCGAGCACCGCGCGGCCGTCGGGCAGCGGCAATTCGCGTTCGCGCTCCAGGAAATGGGTGGGCATGGTCGACCAGCGGTTGGACCACATGGAGAGCGGCGCGTTCTCTCCGGCCGGGGCGCGGGCATACTTGATGCGGCCGTCGATGTAATGCACCTCGCGGCCCCAGACGCCGGCCAGGATCCAGTCGCGGATCGCCGTCTTCGCGCCCGTCAGAAGCGGCAGCAGCGAGCGGCCATGGGTGCGCTGGCGCACCTTGTCGGCCACGCCGAAGACCTCGGCCAGGGTGGCGTGGAGGTCGGCGCTGGTGGTGAGCGCATCGCAGGCGCCCGGCGCGACGCCCGGCGCCGCGATCATGAGCGGGATGCGCGCCATGATGTCGTAGAGGGGCGCCGCGGGCTTGCCCCAGATATCCTTCTCGCCGAGGTAATGGCCGTGGTCGGTGCAGAGGATCACCATCGTGTCGCGCCAGAGGTCCTGCGCGTCGATCGCGTCGAGCACGCGGCCGAGCCAGTGGTCGATCATCATCAGCTTGGCGCCGTAGCGGGCGCGGGTGTGCCGGCCTTCGCGCGCGGTGAGCACGCCCTTCTCCACCCCGCCCACCGCGTAGGCGGGCCAGATCAGCGGCGGACCGTCCCAGTCCGGATCGGTGCGGCGGATGTAGTCGTCGGGCGTGTCGAAGGGCTCGTGCGGATCGAACTCGTCGACGAACAGGAAGAAGCGCGCATGCGCGCCCGCGTTCTCCCCGATCCAGTTCGCCGCGGCCTGCATGGTGCGCGGGCCGGGGAAATCGGCCTCGCCGCGGAACCAGCCGCGGCTCCTGTCATAGGGCATGTCGCGCCTGGGGCCGAACATGGGCGCGCCCGCCCAGCTCGGGTCGCCGCGCGTCTTCCACGGATCGCCTTCATGGCCGCGCTGGTAGTCCCAGGCGGTGAAATCGACGTGGTAATTCTCCCCGCCCGTCTCGAAGAGATGGGGATGGTCGCTGATGAGCTGGGAGACCACGCCCGCCTTCCTCAGCGGATGGGTGATCGCGTCCTCCCACAGCTCCACCGATCCCCAGGGCCGCCACAGGAAATCCCACGCGCCGCACAGGATGTCGTGCCGCGCGGGGATGCACGGCAGAGACGCGGCGTAGTGGCGCGTGAAGCGCAGGCTGCGCGCGGCGAGGCGGTCGAGATTGGGCGTGGGGAACTCCGCGCCGCCGTACGCGCCCAGCATGTGGCGGTTCAGGCTGTCGAGCAGGATGAGGATGACGTTCTTTGCGCTCACGCGCGGTTCGCCTCGGCCAGCGCGAGCTTTCGCCAGCCGAACGCCGTTTCCGGCACCCGGCCGCCACCCATGGCGATGACGCGCTCCGCCACGGCGCGCCCGCCCATGCGCTCGTAGAAGAAGCGGGCATTGTTCCTGGCGTGCATCCAGATGATGCAGCGGGCGAAGCCCTGCTGGCGCAAATTGAGGAACGCGGCGCGCAACAGCGCGCGGCCCGCGCCCTCGCCGAAGAACGTGGGATCGACATAGAGCGTGTAGACCTCGCCGTCGAAGCCGAGCGAGGCGTCGCGCGACGGGCCGAAGCTCGTCATCCCGATCACGCCGTGCCGTCCCATCTCGGCGACGAGCACGCTCTCGCGCCCGCGCGCGGCGATCACCGCCTGCCAGCTCGACGCCAATCCGCGCCGCGACATCGCGCAGAGCAATTGCGTGGAGAGTATCCCGGGATAGGTGTCCTGCCAGGAGTCGATGTAGACGCGCGCGACGGAGGCCGCATCGTCGGGCCGCGCCAGGCGGATGGTGACTCCCCTTTCCATGCGCGAAGCTTGAACCCGGCGCGCGGCGCGGGCAAGCGTCGCGTGAGTTCGACCGCGGCGCAAACGCCACGCAGGCGCGGCGATCGGTCATAAGCGCTTTTGTTCCGGGGCAAATCGCGCTACCATCTGCGTAAGACGAACGCATCGGTGAATCGCCCAAGGTGTCGGGCGAACGGGGCGTCGAAAAAATTGACAGGACAGGAGCGTCAGTGAGGGCAGGCGCGCCGCGGCTCGCGGCGGCGCAGGTATTTGTACGTAGGCGGGGGAACGTAACTCATGGTTAAACATTGTTTATTATAAAAAGAGGAGTGCGCGCGGAAGTTCAGTCTTGGTTTCGACACGATCGGTCACGACATTAGAATCGTGAAGGGCATCGTGCCGGAACCTGCAAGGAGCCGGGATCGATGAGCACGCTGGACGTCTTTGACATTTTCACGCGGGACTACGCGCGTGAACGCTTCGAGACGATGAGCCTGAGGGACTGGCTCCTCGCCGCCCGGGACGACCGGATGCTCTATGCCACGCCCGCGGAGCGGATGGTGGCGGCCATCGGCGAGCCCGAGCTGGTGGACACCGCGCAGGATCCCCGCCTCGGCCGCATCTTCTTCAACCGCACCATCAAGCGCTACGGCGTGTTCGACGGCTTCTTCGGGATGGAAGACACCATCGAGCGCATCGTCGGCTACTTCAAGCACGCCGCCCAGGGCCTCGAGGAGAAGCGCCAGATCCTCTATCTGCTCGGCCCCGTCGGCGGCGGCAAGTCCTCGCTCGCCGAGCGGCTCAAGGACCTGATGGAGAAGCATCCGATCTACGTGCTCAAGGCCGGCGACGCGATCAGCCCGGTGTTCGAGAGCCCGCTCGGCCTGTTCCGCTCCGCGGAGCTCGCCTCGCTGCTCGCCGACCGCTACGGCATCGAGAAGCACCGCACTGGCCAGGTGATGAGCCCGTGGGCGGTGAAGCGGCTGGACGAATTCGGCGGCGACATCTCCAAATTCGAGGTCGCGCGCATCTATCCCTCCAAGCTGCGCCAGTTCGCCATCGCCAAGACCGAGCCCGGCGACGAGAACAACCAGGACATCTCCTCCCTCGTCGGCAAGGTCGACATCCGCAAGCTCGAGCACTACAGCCAGAACGACCCCGACGCCTATTCCTTCTCCGGCGGGCTGTGCCGCGCCAACCAGGGCCTGCTCGAATTCGTCGAGATGTTCAAGGCGCCCATCAAGGTGCTGCACCCGCTGCTCACCGCCACCCAGGAAGGCAACTACATCGGCACCGAGACGCTGGGGCCGATCCCCTTCTCCGGCATCATCCTGGCCCATTCCAACGAGGCGGAATGGACCGTGTTCAAGGCCAACCGCAACAACGAGGCGTTCCTCGACCGCATCAACGTCGTCAGCGTGCCCTATTCGCTGCGCGTGACGGAGGAGACCGCGATCTACAAGAAGCTGCTCAAGGCCTCCAACCTCGACGGCACGCCGTGCTCGCCCGAGACGCTGGAGATGCTGGCGAAGTTCTGCGTCATGACGCGGCTCAAGGAGCACGAGAACTCCAACCTCACCTCCAAGATGCGCGTCTATGACGGCGAGAAGCTGAAGGACACCGATCCCAAGGCCAAGACGCTGCAGGAATACAAGGACGCCGCCGGCGTGGACGAGGGCATGACGGGCATCTCCACCCGCTTCGCCTACAAGACGCTGTCGGAGACCTTCAACTTCGACCACACCGAGGTCGCCGCCGATCCGGTGCACCTGATGTACGTGCTGGAGCAGGCCATCAAGCGCGAGCAGTTCGCGGACGAGACCGAGAAGAAGTACCTCGAATTCATCAAGGCGGAGCTGTCGCCCCGATACGCCGAGTTCATCGGCAAGGAGATCCAGAAGGCCTATCTCGAAAGCTACGGCGAATACGGCCAGAACCTGTTCGACCGCTATATCGCCTATGCCGACGCCTGGATCGAGGACCAGGACTACAAGGACGCCGACACCGGCCAGCTCCTCAACCGCGAGGCGCTGGACGCCGAGCTCTCCAAGATCGAGAAGCCGGCCGGCATCGCCAACCCCAAGGATTTCCGCAACGAGGTGGTGAAGTTCGCGCTGCGCCACCGCGCCCAGCACGACGGCAAGAACCCCGCCTGGACGGCCTACGAGAAGATCCGCTCCGTCATCGAGAAGCGGATGTTCACCCAGGTGGAAGACCTGCTGCCGGTCATCAGCTTCGAGTCCAAGAAGGACAGCGACACGCAGACCAAGCACAACGAGTTCGTCAAGCGCATGCACGCCCGCGGCTACACGCCCCGCCAGGTGCGCCGGCTCGTGGAGTGGTACATGCGGGTCAACAAGGCGGGGTGACTTCTTTGTGCTTCGGGGCTCCGCTACGCGTCGCGCCTCAGCATGACGGACATCGAGCCGGCGTCATCCCGAGGTGCGAGCGAAGCGAGCGCGAGCCGGGACCATGGTGCCGCATCGCGATGGGTCCCGGATCTACGCCGGCCTCAAGGCCGGCTTGCCCGGGATGACAGGTTATATGGAATGACCCACTTCATCGACCGGCGCCTCAATCCGAAGGGCAAGAGCCTCGCCAACCGGCAGCGCTTCCTGCGCCGCGCGCGCACCCAGATCCGCGAGGCGGTGCAGAAGTCGCTGAAAGATTCCGCGGTCGCGGACATCGCCAAGGACCGCAAGATCCGCATCTCCACCAAGGGCACCCGGGAGCCGCGCTTCCGGCTCGATCCGCGCGGCGGCGGCGAGCACGATTTCGTCCTGCCGGGCAACAGGGAGTTCATGCCGGGCGACGAGATCAAGAAGCCGCAATCGGGCGACGGCTCGGGCCGCGGCAAGCAGGCCGCCGACTATGCCGAGGGCGAGGACGATTTCGAATTCACCATGACGCAGGACGAGGTGCTCGACGTCTTCTTCGAGGACCTCGAGCTGCCGAACCTGGTGCGCACCACGCTGAAGGACACGCCCAACCGCACCTGGCGCCGCGCCGGCATCACCACCGCCGGCTCGCCCACCCAGATCAACCTGGTGCGCACCATGCGGAACGCGCAGGGCCGCCGACTCGCCCTGCACCGCCCCAAGCTCGCCGAGGTCGAGGCGATGCACGGCGAGCTCGAGGCGCTGGAGCGCGAGCCGGAGAGCGCGGACACCCGCGAGAAGATCGCCGCGCTGAAGGAGCGCATCGCCCGCGCCGAGGCCAAGCGCAAATGGGTGGGCTTCATCGATCCGGTGGACGTGCGCTTCAATTCGTTCGCCGAGCAGCCGGTGCCGACCAGCCAGGCGGTGATGTTCTGCCTGATGGACGTGTCGGGCTCGATGGGCGAGCGCGAGAAGGACCTCGCCAAGCGCTTCTACATGCTGCTGCACCTGTTCCTGCGCAGACGTTATGAACGGGTCGACATCGTCTTCATCCGCCACACCCACGACGCCCAGGAGGTGGACGAGCAGGAGTTCTTCTATTCGCGCCAGTCCGGCGGCACCATCGTGTCGACGGCGCTGGACAAGATGCTGGAGATCCAGAAGGCGCGCTACGCCACCGCCGACTGGAACATCTACGCCGCCCAGGCCTCCGACGGCTACACCCAGTCCGGCGACGCGCGCCGCTGCGTGGAGATGCTCAACGACGACGTCATGCCGCTGTGCCAGTACTACGCCTATATCGAGATCCTGGACGAGCGCGAGATGGAAGTGTTCGCCAGCGAGGACTCGGGCGCCGAGCTCTGGCGCGCCTATCGCACCGTCGCGGAAGGCTGGAAGAACTTCGCCACCAAGCGGATCAGCAAGCCGGCGGACATCTTCCCGGTGTTCAGGGAGCTGTTCAAGAAGTCGGAGACGGTTGGATGATCCTTCGGGGCTCGCTGCGCTCGCGCCTCAGGATGACGAGAGCGGTGCGCGGGCTGGGACAGCAATGAGTGGGTGGACTTATATGTTGCGGTGTTCGGATAGCAGCTTCTATGTGGGATCGACGTCTTACGACGACGTTGAAGCACGTGTTGTCGAGCACAACGATGCTAAGCATATCGGATACACCACATCCCGCAGACCTGTTGTGCTGGTTTGGGCACGGAAATTCGCCGACCTGCGAGACGCTCACGCCGCGGAACGGCGCCTGAAGGGGTGGAGCCGAGCCAAGAGACTGGCGCTGATCGCAAATGACGGCCAAGCGCTCAGGCAACTGTCGAGACGCCGTGGCGGCCTAACCGAAATTCCCGCCCCAAAGGCGTCAAAGCGCGCCCTCAGCGACACCTTCCACGCAACAGGCGCAAGACGGCAAAAACCCGCAACACCACTCCGCTCTCGTCATCCTGAGGTGCGAGCGAAGCGAGCCCCGAAGGAGGCACAATGACCCGCCTCTTCACCGAATCCGAATGGGATTTCGCGGCGCTCGATCGCGTCTACAAGGCGATCGAGGAGGTCGCGGTGGGCGAGATGGGGTTGGACGTCTATCCCAACCAGATCGAGGTGATCTCGTCGGAGCAGATGCTGGACGCCTATTCCTCGCTCGCCATGCCGCTGATGTACAACCACTGGAGCTTCGGCAAGCTGTTCGCGCGCGAGGAGGCGATGTACCGCGGCGGCTACTCCGCGCTGGCCTACGAGATCGTCATCAACTCCAGCCCCTGCATCTCCTACCTGCTCGAGGAGAACACGATGACCATGCAGGCGCTGGTCATCGCCCATGCCGCCTTCGGGCACAACCATTTCTTCCGGAACAACTACCTGTTCCGCCAGTGGACCAACGCCGAAGGCATCCTCGACTACCTCGCCTTCGCCAAGGCCTATATCGCCGCCTGCGAGGAGCGCCACGGGCGCGACGAGGTGGAAGCCATCCTGGATTCCGCGCACGCGCTGATGGACCAGGGCGTGTTCCGCTACCGCCGCCCGCCCAGGCCGTCGAAGGAGCGCACGCGCGAGAAGCTGCTGGCCCGCGCCAAATACGAGGAGGAGGCCTACAGCGAATTGTGGCGCACCCTGCCCGCCGGCATCGAGCCGCCGGCCGCGCCCACGCCCGATCCCGACGAGGACGATTTCGGCGCGATGAAATTGCCGGAGGAGAACCTTCTCTATTTCCTGGAGAAGAATTCCCCGGCGCTGAAGCCCTGGCAGCGGGAGACGCTGCGCATCGTGCGCAACCTGGCGCAGTATTTCTATCCGCAGAAGCAGACCAAGGTGATGAATGAGGGCTGCGCCACCTTCGTGCACCATGCGATCATGAACCGGCTCTACGACAAGGGGCTCATCTCGGAAGGCTCGCTCCTGGAATTCCTGCACAGCCACACCAGCGTGGTGTTCCAGCCGGACTACGACGACCGCCGCTATTCCGGGCTCAACCCCTACGCGCTGGGCTTCGCCATGATGACGGACATCAAGCGCGTCTGCGAGGCGCCCACCGCGGAGGATCGCGAGTGGTTCCCCCACATCGCCGGAAACGGCGACGCCATGGGCACGCTGAGGGATGCCTGGGCCAACTACCGCGACGAGAGCTTCATCGAGCAGTTCCTGTCGCCCAAGGCGATCCGGGATCTCAGGCTGTTCGCGCTGGCGGACAAGGCGGCGGATCCGGTCTACCGCGTCTCGGGCATCCACAACGACCAGGGCTATCGCCGCGTGCGCGCGAACCTGGCGCGGCAATACGACATCGGCCTCTGCGATCCGAACATCCAGGTGGTGCGCGCCGATCTCAGGGGCGACCGCCGGCTCGTCCTGGAGCACCGCCAGCATCGCGGCGTGCCGCTGCACGAGCGCACCAAGGAGACCGTGCTCGCCCACGTCGAGCGGCTCTGGGGCCACGACGTGAGCCTGCGCGAAATCGCCGACGACGCGGCCTGAAGCCTTACAGGGCCGTAACCCCGCGAAGGCGCCAGGCCGCGGCGCCGGTCACGGCGCGTGGTGCGTCGTGGCGATCCGCGCCTGCGAGGTCGCGGGCGGCGACCACAGGCCGGAATACTTGAAGCCGACCGCCGCGACCACGACGATCACGATCCCCGCCACCACGGCGATGATGCGCGGCGTGTTCTCGTCGCGGTCGACGTCTTCCGATGCATGAATTGGCCGTTCCATGGTTACCTCCATGGCCTGCCGGCCTGGCCGGGGGGCCTGGCCGGCATGCCCCCGTGGATGGCCGGAAGTGTACGCCTCCAGAACGCATCCGTCACGGGTTCGTGAGCACGCCGCCCGCGCCTAGGCCTGTGCCGTCAGGGCCGCCTGGGCCTGCTGGACCGGCGCCGCGTCGGGCGCGGGCTGCCAGATCACGCCGGCCAGGAGCAGCGCCGCGCCGATCACGATCGCCGCATAGAGCACGCGATATCCGAAGACCTCGCCGCCGGAATCCTGGACGGTGGAATGCGTAGGGGACGTCATTTGCCTCTCCATCGGGCCGCCGGAGCGAAGGGGAAACGCCCGTCTGCGGCCACACGCGGGAGATAGGGGCTTGGACGCAGCGCACAATGATTTGGACCGCCCGCCTGGCGCGACTCCAGCCATGCGGGGAAAACATGGTTCGCGGGGTTGAAAGCTTGTGTTTTCGCACTAGCGCGAACTTAACAATAGTGTCGCAAAGCCCCGAAATGGCCGTTGCGCGCGCCCATTCCTCATCCCCCTTGTCATCCCGGCCGAGCGCCGCGAGAGCCGGGACCATGGACACCCGCACCATGGAATCCCGGCCCTCCGCAATGCTCCCGCATCGCTCCGGCCGGGATGGCAGTTTGGGATTCGGTAGGGCGGCGTTTCGGTCTGAAGGCGATACGATTCAGCCGCGCCACGCCGCCGGCGCCGTGCCCTTCACGCTGGTGCGGACCATTTCGCGGCGCTGGCCGTGGTAGTCGTTCATGGCGAAGTGCTGGGTCGAGCGGTTGTCCCAGATCGCGAGCGTGCCCCTGGCCCAGCGCAGCCGCCAGGTGAAGTTCTCGTTGACCGCATGCCTGTAGAGATGGCTGAGCAGGCCCTGGCTCTCGGCGTTGGTCCAGCCCGCGATGCGCGTGGTGTAGACGGGATTGACATAGAGCGCGGGACGGCCGGTTTCGCGATGGGCGATCACGACGGGATGGCTCTCCTCGCGCCGCGCCTCCGCCGAGGGCTCGATCTTCGTCGACATCAGGTGCTTGACGCCGTCGAGATAGCCGCCGTCGCCATAGGCCATGCCGGCGGAATGCACGGCGCTCAATCCCAGCAGCGTCTCGCGCAGGCCCGGCGACAAGGTCTCATAGGCCAGGTACTGGTTCGCCCAGATCGTGTCGCCGCCGCAGGAGGGCGCGTCCAGGCAATAAAGCAGCGTGAAGTCCGGCGGCGCGGGGAGATAGGACAGATCGGTGTGCCAGGCATTGGCGAAGTTGAGCTTCTCGTGCGGCTCCTTGAGGATGCGGATGACGCAGGGCCTGTCCGGCAGCGGCGTGACGAAGGGCGTGACGTCGCGGCCGCCGAGCTGGTCGGTGAGCCGCTCCAGATCGTCGAGGCTCATCGCCTGATCGGGCAGCGCCACGACCAGATGATCGAGCAGCGCGCGGCGCAGGCCCGCGACCTCTTCGGCGTCGAGCGCACGCGCGAGATCGAGGCCGGTGACATGGGCGCCCGCCGCACCGCCGGCCCGCTCGACCGTCAGCCGCTGCCTTGTGTGCACCGCCGCGCCCATGGAAAATTCGTCCAATACCTTGCCGCCCGACTATACATGATCCCCGCTCCACAGGCGCGGCGCTTCGTGGCAGGATCGCCGCCGCAATCCGGGGGAATGCCGATGCTGAGAGGGATACTGGGTGCCGTCGCCGGCATCGTGGGCTGGTTCGTGACGGCGTTCGTGCTGTTTTCGGCCCTGCATTATCTCTGGCCGGCCTATGCCGCGGTCGAGAAGGCCGAGACCTTCACCGTGCCGATGATGGCGGCCAGGCTCGCGTCCAGCGGCATCGGTTCGCTGGTGGGCGGCTACGCCGCCAGCGCGGTGTCGCGCGAGCGGATGTGGGCGGCGCTCGGCGCCGGCGTCATCATCCTGGCGGTGTTCGTGCCCTATCACCTGACGCCCGAAGTGTGGGCCAAATTCCCGGTCTGGTACCACCTGACGTTCTTCATCTCGCTGCCGCTGCTGAGCCTGATCGGCGCGCGGTTCCGGCGGGGATGAGGGGCACAGCCGCCCGTTCGCTCGCGCGTGCCTGCCGCCGTCCCGGCCGCGATGCCGGGTGACGTCGCGATCCGGCGGGCGCGTCAATGCGGATTGCACACGCTGGCGCCGGCGCTGCAGCCCCTGGTCCCGAGCAGGAAGCGGATGCGCTTGTCGGTTTCGTCCTGGAGGCATTCGCTCATCTCCATCGGCCAGATGGAGCCGCCCTTCTCGCCTTCGGTGCTTTCCTCGCAGGTCCGGTCGCGGAAGGCGATCCAGGCGCGCTCGCCGTCGCGCAGGCCCTTGCGGGCGGCGCCGTCCGGCAGCGCGGCCAGCGACGCCTTGTAGACCGCGTTGAGCCTGGCGTCGGCGGCGGCGTAGTTGTCGCCGGCGCATCGGTTCATGTCGGCCTGGACCGTCAGGCTGCCGCAATCGCGGGTCCTGTAGAGCGGCGCGTCTTTCGCCGCGGCGGGCGCGGCGGCCAGCAGCGCGGCGCAGGCGCCCGCCGCGACCAGCCGGAAGCGGATCATCTTCATTGTCCCATCTCCTCGAGCACCACGACCGGCTCGGTGTCGTGGAAGCGGTGCAGATCGACCACGCGCATGCCGGTCTGCGTCATCGACAGCACGTCGACGAAGCGGTGGTTCCAGACGATGTGGTCGGGCTGGTAGACGTGGCGGGCGTAGATGGTGTCGGCCAGCGTGTCGTCGCGGCCCGAGAGCAGGACCACGATCTCCATCTGCGCGGCGCGGATGTCGTCGATGGAAAGCCCGTGGAGCGGGCTCGCCTTGTCGATGCGGTGCATGATGGTCCAGGACAGCGCGAACAGCGAGGTGCGCGAGCGCATCAGCGCCAGCTCCTCGAAGCGGCGCATGGCGATGCCTTCGCGCGTCACGGTCTGGCGGGCGAGCGTGACGCTGATGGCGGCGTCGAGCACCTGGTTGCCGCGCTGGTTGGCGGCGCGGAACATCAGCGTGGGCACGCCGTCGAACGGGGTGATCAGCGCCACCCTGCTGAACACCACCCGCGCGTAGGGCCGGGAGAAGCGCGCATAGAGCAGCGCCGTCACCACGCCCATGTAGACGATGCCCACGAAAGCCTCGACCGACACCAGCACGTTGGCGAAGAAGCTCGCCGGCACCGAAACGGTGTAGCTGAGCGAGCCGATGGTCTGGACGCTGAACAGGAACGCGTCCCAGAAGCTCTCGTGCCTGGCGCGGCCGAAGGCCTGGGGATCGAGCATGAAGCCGAAGGCGAAGACCGCGTTGATGAGGATGAACGAGCCCGCCAGCGCCAGGAAGAACGCCCACCACGGCATGATGAGCACGGCGTGGTAGAAATCCGTCCACCGGCTCCTGTCCTGCCCGCGCACGATGGCGACCCGGCGCTGCCTGCCGACGGTGGACGGGATGTATTGCGGCGGCGGCGCCTTCTTCTTGGTCATGCCGCGGCGAGCCTCCGCCCGAAGCGGCCGAGATGGGTGTCGCCGAAGGCCGTCGGATATTTCAGCCCGAAGCCCAGCGCGCGGTCGATGCCGACATGCGCGGCCCAGATCAGCGCCACGGGGATCAGGACCGGCGGCCCGCCGAGATAGCCCGCCGCGGCCGCGAGGATCGGCCCCAGCGTGGAATGCATGGTGTTGTAGGCGATGGCGCCCGCGCGGGGCCCGAAGACGTAGAACAGCATGCTGAGGTCGGGAACCAGGATCAGCCACGCGAACAGCTTCCAGCCATCCCCGAACTTCGCGTAGAGCGCGATGGCGGCAACGAACAGCGCCAGCGCCTCCAGCCGCAGCAATCCCCGCACCCGCCCTTGCGCCGCTCCATCCATGGCCCATCACCCCGAATTGGATGGCCGAGACTAGCAGATTTTCAGGCCGCGCCGCGCAAGAGTCCTTCGACGCTCAAATCTTCGTCGATCAGCGGCCAATGGATGCCGTGGCCCGCGGCGGAAGGCTCCCAGGTGCTGCGCTGTTCGGGAGTTGCGCGCGCCAGTCTCGGAAACCAGGCGATCGGTGCCCTGATCTCGCGGCCATCGCGCAGCGCCACGACCAACGACTGATCGGTAACCGTCACGCCGGCGACGCGCGCGTCGCGAATGTCAGCCGAAATAGTCATGCCAGGCTTTCGGGAACGCCTCTATCCGTTCCCGCGAAGGACGGTCGGCATTTCACCGCTCCAGCCGCCCGGTTCGCAGGGCCTTGAGGTAGTCCGCCCATTTGCGCTCCCGGTCGCGGCCGAGTTCGTGGAGCCAGGACCAGCTGTAGAGGCCGGTGTCGTGGCCGTCGTCGAAGAGGATGCGCACGGCGTAGTTGCCCACCGGCTCCAGGCCCGCGATCTTCACGCCGCGCTTGCCGGCGACGGTCTGCTTCTGCGCGGCGGTGTGGCCCTGCACCTCGGCGCTGGGGGATTCCACGCGCAGATACTCCGCGCCCAGCGCGTAGCGCGCGCCGTCCTCGAAGCTTACGGTGAGCGTCGCCTTGTCGGGCGACAGGCGCAGCTCCTTGGGCCAGGCGTCAGCGTCCGTATTCGGCATCGGTGAGCTCGCGCGCCTCGGAGGGCAGCATGATCGGCACGCCGTTGCGGATGGGATAGGCGAGGCCGGCGGCCTTGCTGACCAGCTCCTGCTTCTCCCGGTCGTAGATCAGGGGCGCCTTGGTCGCGGGGCAGACCAGGATCTCGAGCAGCTTGGGATCGGGTTCGGCCATGGCGCGGGCTCAGTTGAGGGTGTTGCCGCCGGCGGGCGTGCGGCCCGCCATCTCCAGCAATGCCACCAGCGTTTCCACGCGGTCCATCCAGCCCGGCGCCTCGAGCAGCGCCTGCTTCTCCGCCGGCTCGAAGGGACAGAGCATGGCGAGCGCGTTGACCAGCGTCTCCGCCGGCGCGCTCATCACCGAGCGCCAGTCCGCCTTCAGGTCGCGCTGGGAAAGATAGGCGCGCAGCGCGTCGAGCAGCCGCTCGCGGGGGAAATCGGTCTCCGGCTGGACCACCAGGTCGGCGGCGTAGGGCGAATAATCCGGCCGCACGATGCGGTAGGGCGCTTCGGTGCCGAGCTCTTCGGCCACGCGGAAGCGGCAGATGCCGGTCAGCGTGGCCAAATAGCGGCCATCGTCCGTCTCGGCATAGGAGGTGATGCGCCCGGCGCAGCCCACCGCGGTGAGCGCGGGCTTGAGCGCCAGGCTCTCCGGCTCGCGCGTCTGGATCATGCCGATGACGCGGCCGCCCGACATGGCGGCGTCCACCATGGCGAGGTAGCGCGGCTCGAACACGTTGAGCGGCAGTTGCCCGCGCGGCAGGAGCAGCGCGCCGGAGAGCGGGAACACCGCGAGCTCCGCGGGCAGGTCCGAGGTGGCGTGATAGGCGCGCAAGGCGATGCCTCAGGAGAACAGGATGGAAGAGAGCTTGCGCCGGCCCGCGACAGTGCGCGGATCGGTGGGGCCCATGGCCTCGAACAGGGTGACGAGGTGCTTGCGCGCGGCCTCCTCGTTCCATTTGCGGTCGCGCCTGACGATCTCGAGCAACGTGTCCATCGCGGCCTCGCGGTCGCCCTTCGCGTCCAGCGCCAGCGCAAGGTCATAACGCGCCTGGTGGTTGTTCGGCTCCGCCTGGAGGATGGCGAGCAGCTCGCCCATGCGGTCGGGCACGGCGGCGGATTGCTCGCGCAGCCTGAGCTCGGCCTCGACCGCGCGGATGGCCTCGTCGTCCGCGCCGTCGGGGCGCACCAGCTGCAGCGTGGTCCTGGCCCGCTCCACGTCGCCGCTCTTCAGATAGCAGCGCGCCAGCCCGGCCACGGCCCTGGGGTTGCCGGGATCGTCCTGCAGCACATGGCCGTAGGCCTGCGCCGCCGTGGCGATGTCGCCCGCCGCGAAGGCCTCGGCGGCGGCGGCCAGCACTTCCTCGCCATGGTCGTGGCCGGCTTCGCCGCCCGTCAGCTGCTGCACGAAGGCCCGGATCTGCGATTCCGGGATCGCGCCCATGAAGCCGTCCACCGGCTGGCCGTTCCTGAAGGCGTAGACGGTGGGGATGGACTGGATGCGGAGCTGGCGTGCGATCTCCTGGTTCTCGTCGATGTTGACCTTGACCAGGCGCACCGCGCCTTTCGCCTCGTTGACCACGCGCTCGATGATGGGACCGAGCTGCTTGCACGGCCCGCACCACGGCGCCCAGAAATCGACGATGACCGGCACCTCGCGCGAGGCCTCCAGGACGTCGGCCGCGAAGGTCTCCAGCGAGGAGTCCTTTACATAAGGGCCGGAGGCGGCGGGCGCGGCGTCCTTGCCGCTGGGTGGGGCCGAGGTGACGGGCCGGCCGCCCGGACCGATGAGAGCCATTCGAAAATCCTGCCTTGGGGGCCTGGAGCCGGATCGCCTTTCTTCCTTCGAATCGCGATTGGACTCCCGCTCCTTGAACTGACGCGCGATCCGGCGCGAACCGGTTCCCGCGCCGCGCGATCGCGCTGGTAAGATGGGCTTTGAGCCGGGGAAATGAAAGCCCCGGCCGGCTTTGTCTTTTCGTGAGCGATTTCCGCCGTGTTAAGCCGGGGCGGAGCCTGGGGGCGCGCATGAACCATTCCCGCAGACAGGTGCTGGGCGCGGCGGCGGCGCTGCCGCTTCTGGCCGCGGCGAGGGGCGCCCCGCAGGACACCGATCTCGACGTGGCGGTCGTGGGCGGCGGCGTCTCCGGCGTCTACACGGCGTGGCGGCTGAAGCGGGCGCGGCCGCACTGGCGCGTGGGCCTGTTCGAGATGAGCGGGCGCATCGGCGGACGCCTGCGCTCGGTCGCGTTCCCGCAGGCGCCGCATCTGGTGGCCGAGGTGGGCGGCATGCGCTTCCTGGAAGCGCAGAGGCATGTGTTCAATCTGGCGAAGAAACTGAACCTGCCGATGCGCGGCTATCCGGTGCGGCTGCCCGCGGACCGGATGCTGCTGCGCGGGCGCGATCTTTCGGTGGGCGAGTTCGGCCAGCGGGGGAAGTTCTTCCCTTACGCCATGAAGCCCTCCGGCCAGCTGCCCTCGAGCCCGCTGTTTGCCGAGGCCATGGCCCGCATCGTGCCGGGCGCGGGAAAGATGAACGCCGCGCAGTGGCTGAAGGCGCGGTCGAGCATGCGCTACAAGGGGCGGCTCCTGAAGGATTGGTCGGCCTGGGCGCTCCTGTCGGACGTGTTCACGGCGGAGGAGATGCGCTTCTTCCGCGACTCCAGCGGCTACGACGACATCGCCGATTACGAGAACGGCCTCGACGAATTCGACTACCTGTTCCTGGCGGACGACGAGTCCAGGCCCTTCTTCACGCTCGCCGGCGGCTATCAGCGCCTGCCGCTGGCGCTGGCGGAGGAGGCCAGGCGCCTGGGCGTGGAGGTCATGACGGAGAGCACCCTCGCCCTCCTGCAGGCGCGGCGGGACGGCTTTGCCCTCTTCTTCACCGGCCGCCGGCGCATGGCGCGCGGCGCGAAGAAAGTGGTGCTCGCCATGCCGCGGCGGGCGCTCGAGCCGGTGGAGGGGATCGGCGACGATCCGCGCATCGCGCCGCTGCTCGCCACCGTCACGCCCGTGCCGGCGTGCAAGGCGCTGCTGCTCTATGCGAAGCCGTGGTGGCGCGACATCGGCATTGCGGCGGGGCGCTCGGTGACGGACATGCCGGCGCGGCAGTTCTATGCGCTGGGCGCGGAGACGGAGCGGCTCGCGAGCGAGCCCGCCAACGGCATGGGCGTGCTGATGATGTACAGCGACGGGCCCAACGTGGCGCGCTGGGACGAGCTGGTGGATCCCGCGCCCGCCGCGAACGCCGGATTCCAATGGCTCGGGCCGGATTCGCAGCTGGCCGCGGAGATGCACCGCGAGGCTTCGCTGGTCTATCGGACGGCGCCGCCCGCGCCGCTGGCGGCGTGCTACCAGGACTGGACGGCGGCGCCCTATGGCGGCGGCTGGCACTACTGGGCGCGCGGCTGCGACGGGCGCGCGCTGGCCGGCCACGTGATGCAGCCCCTGCCGGGCCGCGACCTCTACATCTGCGGCGAAGCCTACGGCATCTATTCGTCCGGCTGGGTCGAGGGCGCGCTGGAGCGCGCGGAGACGATGCTGCAGAAACATTTCGGGCTGGCGAAGGCGGAGTGGCTGTAGAAGCGAATGGCGAATAGCGAATGGCGAATAGCGAATAGCGAATAGCGAATAGCGAATAGCGAATAGCGAATAGCGAATAGCGAATAGCGAATAGCGAATAGCGAATAGCGAATAGCGAATAGCGAATAGCATGCACGGAACGACTGTCAACCCTTCCCTACTCCCTACTCGCTACTCGCCATTCGCTATTCGCCCTTTTCCGGAATCTCCAACACCATCGGCTCGTGGCCGGTGTCGCGGATGAATTTCACCAGATTCGCGGGCGACACCGCGGTGGTGCGGTCGTTGCGGAGCGGGTGATAGTTGACGGGATCGTGGCGCAGCATCCCGGCATCCAGCACCACGCGCACCTTGCCTTCCCGGTCGTTGATCAGCGCGAAGGGCGTGACCGAGCCCGGCGGGACGCCGAGCGTGGCGACAAGCAGCTCCCCGGAGCCGAAGGAGAAGCGCGGACTCGCCAGCGCGTTCGACAGCGCCTTGAGGTCCACCCGCAGCTCCGCGCGCACGACCACCAGCCACAGCCCGCCCCTGGCGTCCTTCAGGAACAGGTTCTTGGTGTGGCAGCCGGGGATGCGCGCGCAGACCTTTCGCGACTCCTCCACCGTGAACACGGCAGCGTGCGCATGGGTGCGGTGCGCGATGCCGAGCGCATCGAGGCGGGCGTACAGATCGGTGTCGACCGCGGGCGGCATGCGGCCTGATTAGACAGGCCCCGCGCCCATCGCAACCCGGCTCCCCTTTCCGCGAAGGCGGCGCGCGGAAAGCCGCGGCCATGAACCCTTGAGCCGGGGGCCTATTGACCCGCCGCCCGGGGCTGCGCCATAACCCGCCTCCCAAACTTGGATCGCGGGCGTAGCTCAGGGGTAGAGCATAACCTTGCCAAGGTTAGGGTCGACGGTTCGAATCCGTTCGCCCGCTCCAGGTTTTCCCGCGATTTCCAGCGCTATTTCGGCAGCCGCTTGACCAGGGAGGTCACGACGGGCGCGGCCATGCGCAGCTCGTTGAGATTGTCCTTCGACAGCGCCGCGAGCAGCTTCTCGCCCTTGGCGGTGACGGTGAGCATCACCACGCGGCGGTCGGACTTGGAGCGGCCGCGCCGGACGAGGCCCGCCTTCTCCAGGCGGTCGACCAGCTCGGCGGCGGAATGCTTTTCGATCAGGAGATGCGCCGCCAGCTCGCCGACATTGATCGTGGTACGACCTTTGTAGCCGGCGGTGATGCTGAGCAGCGCCTGGTGCTGCTGCGGCGTGACTCCGGCGCGCTTGGCGTTGTTCTCGCTGAACGCGAGAAACCGCCGAAGCGAATGGCGGAAGGCCGCCAGCGCCTCGTAGTCGGCTCTTTTCAACAATGTCTCTCACTCCCCGAAGTTGAACACTTACCGGCACGCTCCGCCGCCGTTTGTAATGCGCTTTTCGGGGATACACAATTGATCCGGATCAAATCCCGCGAATTGGACCAGAGATCTCAGCAAGGGATCGCAGCCAGGGATCGCAGGCCGACAGGTTCGTGCGCCCGGACCGGCGATCGGGAACGCGGCCGGGCCGGCCAGCTATCGCGCCAACGCCGTTGCCGCAATTTCATGAACGATTCCACAGAACTCGCAGCGCGCGCGGACGATGCCGTCCGCGTCAGCCAGGCCTTCCCGTTCGGCGGGCGCATAAGCCCGGAGCACGGCCGCGATTCGCCCGCCGTCGCAGCCGCAGCGGAAGGCGAGCGGCTCGGCGGGATGCACGCGGATCTCGTCTTCATGGAAGAGCCGCCACAGCAGCGTTTCGGCGGAGAGCTGGGTGTCGACCAGCTCGAAATCCTCCAGCGTGGCGATGTGGGCGCGCAACCGTTCCCAATCGTCCTCGCGCAGCGGCAGCTCCGGCGTAGCCTGGAGCATCAGCCCGCCCGCGCGCCAGCGCACCGGCTTTCCGGGGACGTAAAGCGGCGCGGCGGCGAGGCGGAGCGCGGTGGCAAGCTGCTCGGACTGCGCGAAATAGGCCTCCGCCGAGACCGCGAGGCCCTCGGGCGACAGCGCCACGATCCCCTGATACGCCTGCCCGCCCCGGCCCAATTCGATCCTGGGCTCGATGGTGATGCCGAGCGAGCCCGCGCCGGCGAGCGCGGCGAAATTCCGCGGGGCGGCGTTCCGCGCGGCGGCGTTCGGGGCCGTGGCGGCGTTCGTGGCCGCGGCGCGCGTTTCGTCGAGCCGCGCGAAGCCGCGCAGGCCGATGGGCTTGCCGCCGGCGGCGCCGTAATAGTCCGCGGTGACGAGATCGAGCGGCCCGTCGCCGCGCGTCTGCACCGACAGCCGCCCGTCGAGCTTCAGCGCCGAGCCCAGCAGCGCCGCCAGCACCACCGCCTCGGCGACGACCCGCTGCGCGCCTTCCGGCAACACATGCGCCTGAAGCGCCCGCGCCGACGTCTCATCCAGCCGCACCAGCCGCCCCCGAAACCCGGGCACATCGAACGGCAACACGAAGTCGGCCGCGGGGGCGGGGGTGTAGGTGGGGCGAGGGGTCATCGGACCGGTTATGAGGAATTTTTGCGCCAATTCAATCTTGCGCGCAGGTATCAATTATGATACGTAACAATTCCATGGCCGCGAAGAAAATAGCCGTAGCGTTCTTCACGACCGAAAATGGCGCAGCGCCCGTGCGCGACTGGTTGCTTGCGATGTCGGGTGAGGATCGCAAAACGATTGGAGAGGACATCAAAACTGTGGAGTTTGGCTGGCCGATCGGAATGCCGGTCTGCCGCCCACTCGGCAAAGGGCTTTACGAAGTGCGGACGAACTTGAAGGACCGCATCGCGCGCGTGTTCTTCACCGTAGATGACGGCAAGATGGTGTTGCTGCATGGCTTCATCAAGAAATCGCAGGCTACGCCCGAAACCGAATTGGATGTGGCGCGGATGCGGCTGAAACAATGGCGTAGGAGTTGAGCATGGCGATCAAAAGGAAAAATCCGCACCTCGGATCGAGCTTCGACGACTTCCTGAAAGAAGAAGGAATATTCGAGGAAGTCACGGCCGCCGCAATGAAGCGTGTGCTCGCGTGGCAGATCGCGCAGGCCATGAAGAAGCAGCGGTTGACCAAGTCCGTCCTGGCCAAGCGCATGCGTACCAGCCGCGCCGCGCTCGACCGGCTGCTGGACGAAAAGAACACATCTGTGACGCTTCAGACCATGGGCCGCGCTGCGGCGGCGCTGGGGAAGGAGCTTTCGGTGACGCTGAAGGATGCGGCTTGACCTAACCTTGCTCGTCCGGGACGGACTCCAGTCGCTAGCGCCGGTCCAGCTTCAGCGCCGAACCCAACAGCGCCGCCAGCACGACCCCTTCCGCCCCTACCCGCTGCGCGCCTTCCGGCAAAGCATGCGCCTGAAGCGCCCGCGCCGACGCCTCATCCAGCCGCACCAGGCGCCCACGGAAGCCGGGGACGTCGAACGGCAACACGAAATCGGCCGCGGGGGCGGGGGTGTAGGTGGGCGGAGGGGGTCATGCGCCTCTTACATGGTGGGGACAAACGATGTTTCAACAGCGCGGAGCTATAGCGATGCTAGTAAAAACATCTTAGCGGAGCGCCATATACTCATGTGATTGGAGCAAAAATTTGTCTGGTCGAAAACAGCACTACATTCCGCAATCGCTCCTTAGGTCGTTTTCAGCGCGTCCTGACGCGAAGGCGCCGCCTGTTTGGATTTATTCGCGCAAATGGTCGATATTCAAAACGAATACATTGGACGTAGCGGCAGAGCGCGAATTCTATTCTCCGGTCTCTTCAGATAAAGTCACTTTAGACGATGAGATCATGCAATATGAAAACCTATTAGCTCAGCAACTATCGGCAATCCGGGCCTCCGCGGTTGGCGCGCCGATAGATGCTCGGCTCGCTGCCGAAACGACCGTTCATCTAGCGGTCCGCAATGCGCATATCAGAGACGCGTTCGAAAACGTTGGCGTTGAAGCGGTAGCCGCCGTATCTGATTTATTTTCTGACGAAAAATACAGCAGGCAGAAGTTGGGCGTGGATCAGGAGTCGGGCGGCGAGTTGAGAGACACAATCCGCAAAGCCATCAGCGAGCGATTTCCAACGTTGAACAGCGAGAAGCGAGAATTGATCGAAAAAATTTCAGTCGACATTACCGTCAAGCAATTTACGTCATTCTTTGAACGTCAACGGCCTCAAATCGAACAGATGGTGCAGCAAATTGGCACGAAAATTGAGCCCGCTGCAAAACAAGCACATGCAAAGGCGTTAAGTGCATCACTCGCTCCCGAGAAGCGGGTGGATGATTTGTCAAAATTTTGCTGGCAGACTTTGAAGGGCAAATTTGTACTGCCGGATAGCGTTGCGGTCTCTTGTTCGAAAGGCAGAGCCACACCCTACATGATCGCCGATACAGACGAAGCAGAAGCGGTGTTCATGCCAGTGAGTGCACAATGTCTTCTCGCTGGTTTCCGAGAGGCTCAACTGATTGAAGGTATCGATTTTAATCGGATTGCCGCAGAGTGCAGCGGTGATTTTTTTATAGCGACCGAACGCAATGAATTGCTTGCGCAATTAATTCCGCTTATTGGCAATGCAACTCAAGCAGCGATACGGGATGCCGTGGATTCAGCGAAGGCCGAACGGCGAGCGAGTCTTGGCATTCTCTCTAACGACGAAAACTGAGGCCCTAGAGTCTACCTCACCCCAAACACCACATCAGCACCGCCTTCTGGGCGTGCAGCCGGTTCTCGGCTTCGTCGAAGACCACGCTCTGGGGGCCGTCGATCACGTCGTCGGTGACTTCCTGGCCGCGGTGGGCGGGGAGGCAGTGCATGAAGAGGGCGTCGCTGGCGGCGCGGGCCATCATGCGGGGGTTGACCTGGTAGGCCTTGAGCAGGTTGTGGCGCTTGGTGGTGTCCTCGTCGCCCATGCTCACCCAGGTGTCGGTGACGACGCAGTCGGCGTCCTTCACCGCCTTGTCGGGATCGTCGCCGAAGCGCACGTCGGCGCCGGCGGCCTCGGCCCACAGCCGCACGTCCTCATGCACCGACAATTCCTTGGGCGAGGCGATGTTGAGGCGGAAGCCGAAGCGTGCGGCGGCGTGGACCCAGGAGGTGAGCACGTTGTTGCCGTCGCCCAGCCAGGCCACCGTGGCGCCGGCGATGGGGCCGCGCTTCTCCTCGAAGGTCATCACGTCGGCCAGGATCTGGCAGGGATGGGAGACGCGGGTGAGGCCGTTGATGACGGGGATGGTCGCGGCCCCGGCCATCTCGCGCACCATCTCGTGGTCGAGCAGGCGGATCATGATGGCGTCGACATAGCGCGACATGGCGCGCGCGGTGTCGCCGATGGTCTCCTCGCGGGCGAGCTGCATGTCGTTGCCGGAGAGCATGATGGTGGTGCCGCCGAGCTGGCGCATGCCCACGTCGAAGGAGACGCGCGTGCGGGTGGACTGCTTGTCGAAGATCAGCGCCAGCACGCGCCCGGCGAGCGGGGCGTCGGCGTCGGCGGTGCCGCGCGGCAGGCCGGCGCGGGCGGTTTTGCGCGCCCGCGCGTCCGCGATCAGCCCCTTCAGCGCCGCGGAATCGAGATCGGCGATGTCGAGGAAGTGCTTCGGCCGCACGATGCTCTTGATGGGCTTGTTCATTCCGCCGCCGCCTTCTTCTTCTCCGCCTCGAACTCCGCCGCGGTCTCGCTCAGCAGGCGGATGGCTTCGCGCACGTGGGTTTCGTCCACGATCAGGGGCGGGAGCAGGCGGACCACGTTGGCGCCGGCGCCCACGGCGAGCATGCGGTGGGCGCGCAGGCGGTCGATGAACGCCGTGTTGGGCACCTTCATCTTCAGCCCCAGCATCAGGCCCTGGCCGCGCACGTCCTCGAACACGTCCGGATGGGCGGCGATGAGGCCCGCGAGCTGCTGGCGGAAGTAGTTGCCGACCCTGGCGACGTGATCGAGGAAGCCCGGCGCCAGCACCACGTCCAGCACCGCGTTGCCCACGGCCATAGCCAGCGGGTTGCCGCCGAAGGTGGTGCCGTGGCTGCCCTTCTCGATGCCGCTGGCGGCGCGGGCGGTGGCGAGGCAGGCGCCCAGGGGGAAGCCGCCGCCGATGCCCTTGGCGATGGCCATGATGTCGGGCTCCACGCCCGCCCATTCATGGGCGAAGAACTTGCCGGTGCGGCCCACGCCGGTCTGCACCTCGTCGAGGATGAGCAGCAGGTCGTGCGCGTCGCAGATGCGCCTCAGCGCGCGCAGGAACTCCGCGTCGGCGGGACGCAGGCCGCCCTCGCCCTGGATGGGCTCGATCAGCAGCGCCGCGGTCTGGGGCCCGATCGCGGCCTCCAGCGCCTTGAGGTCGCCGAACGGCACCTGGTCGAAGCCCTGCACCTTGGGGCCGAAGCCCTCCAGGTACTTCTCCTGCCCCCCGGCCGCGATGCCCGCCAGCGTGCGGCCATGAAACGCACCTTCGAAGCTGATTATGTGGAACCGCTCCGGATGGCCTTTTTTGTAATGATATCGTCTGGCGATCTTCACCGCGCACTCGATCGCCTCGACCCCCGAATTGGTGAAGAACACGGTGTCGGCGAAGGTCGAGTCCACCAGCCGTTTCGACAGGCTCTCCTGCCCGGGAACCCGGTAAAGATTCGAGACGTGCCAGAGCTTTGCGCCCTGCTCCGTCAGAGCCTCGACCAGATGCGGATGGGCGTGGCCCAGCGCGTTGACCGCGATGCCGGCGCCGAAATCCAGATATCGGTTGCCCTGCTCGTCGAAGATGAACGCGCCCTCGCCGTGCGAAAATGCCACATCGGCCCGGGCAAAAGTGGGTAACAGGGTCGGAAAATCGGCTGCCACGTCTTGATCCTTTCCCGCAGGGGCGGCCTTAATGGGCACTCGAAAGGAGGGAATCAAGCAAACCAGACGAGCGGGGTTGGGTGGTGTTGCAATGTTCCCAGTGTGTTCACGCCGCATTTTACCAAAAACCGGCGACGCGAGCATGGCGAAGTTGTAAGGAAATCAGAGACGTGGCTATGATCGCGGCAAGCGCCGCACGTTTACCCAAGAGAGTCGCACAAGTGGGGGGTATCTGGTCATGAGTTTGGAGATGAACGTCGCGGGGTTGGATTACACCCCCGGCGTCGCGATTGGCGCCTACACAAAATCCTCGATCCTGGTGAAGCGCGCTTTCGACACGATTTTCGTTCTTGCGGGCCTGCCTTTCGCGCTGTTGGTGATGATACCGATCGCGCTCCTCGTGGCGATGGACGGCCACAATCCCTTCTACATGCAGCGCCGCGTCGGCCAGCACGGCAAGATGTTCGGCTGCATCAAATTCCGCAGCATGGTGGTGGACGCCGACAAGAAGCTGGAAAGCTATCTGGCCCGCGATCCCGCGTTGCGCGCGGAGTGGGACGAGACGCGCAAGCTCAAGAACGATCCGCGCATCACGCGCATCGGCCGCTTCCTGCGCAGGACGAGCCTGGATGAGCTGCCGCAGATCTTCAACGTGCTGATGGGCGAGATGAGCCTGGTCGGCCCGCGCCCTGTGGTGGCCGAGGAGCTTCCGCTCTACGGCAGCGCCACCGCCGTCTACCTCGCCTGCCTGCCCGGCATCACGGGCCTGTGGCAGGTCGGCGGCCGCTGCGATGTGTCCTACGACGCGCGCGTGGCGCTGGACGTCGAATATGCCGAGCGCTGGTCGCTGGCGCAGGACTTCAAGATCCTGCTGCGCACGATCCCGGTCGCGCTGGGCCGCCGCGGCGCCTACTAAGTGATTGTTTGAAAAGCCCGGTCAATCGGCCAACTAAATCAACTGTTTAGCTTTTCGCGATTCAGGAATCGCCAAAGCATTTCGTGCATTCGCATGGTCCTCATTTGTTGGGCCTCAGAAACTGTGAGATTGCGCAAATCAGCTAATCGCTGTTCGCGCTGAATCGAAACGTGATCGCGCATGGTCGCTCCATCGCGTGGTTGCGGGGTGCTGACGACTCGCTATCGTCAGCACCCACCATTATTGTTCCCTTTTGGCTGATTGGCGAGCAAAACTTGCAGCGCTATCGAGCAAGGCTTCAAAGTTCGTAGACATATCTGTTGATATATTTTGTAGCGTTGGCGCATAAGAACGATCTGTACCGCAGCCTACGTACATCAACGACCATCGCGAATTGCCATAATTGTCGTTGTCTTTAATGACTATCGCGTGGGCGTTCAGGAATTTGTGCTGTGCTGTGGTTGCCGCGCGAAAAATAGAATGCAGTACTTTGGAGCCGCTAGTTTCAAGATCTCTCACACACGTTGCTTCAGAGTCGAAACTGTTGATTGGATTATCAGCGAGCAGGTTACCAGACAGATCAAGCACAATTATGTATCCAACGTGTCGGCCATCCGTGTTTTGCGCGTTGGCCAGAGATAACGAAAAGAGCAGTGAGATTACTATTGTCGGTAGTCGTACCGGAGACATCCGCGAGCCCTCTACTGCTCGCGAAGTCCATGCCGGTTCCAGACACCCTGGTGCCAGGTGGTTAGCTGCGTGACAAACCAGAGGCTTAAACACGCCCTGCTTATTTCCGCTCACGACGCGCCGAAGCGCCCCTTGAGTTGGGTATTGCATTTGGCAGGCCACCCGACC